>JAGDZK010000020.1:0-99326 GCA_049115935.1 Bermanella sp.
AGGAGAACGCCATGCCTAAACCAAGGAAGGAACAGGTTAGTCTTGAAGCCACCCCCTATTACCACTGCGTATCCCGCTGTGTGCGTAAAGCATTTCTGTGTGGTGTTGACATAAATACCAATGAAAGCTACGAGCATAGGCGCGCTTGGCTTGAAAATGAACTGTTAAATCAAGCTCAGGTGTTTGCAGTTGATATAGCCGCCTACGCTATTATGTCGAACCATTATCATGTGGTTTTGCATATCAATCAAAACCAAGCCAAAAGCTGGGGAATGGATGAAATTATCCAACGTTGGCATACTCTTTATAAGGGGAACGTGCTTAGTCAGCGATACTTAAGTAACCCGAACTTTTCTCAAGTTGAACTTGATAAATTAAAAGAATTTGTAGAGATTTGGCGTACACGATTAATGGATATTGGTTGGTTTATCGGCCGCTTAAACGAAAAAATAGCACGCCAAGCTAATCATGAAGATCAATGCACAGGCCGATTCTGGGAGGGTCGCTTTAAATCACAAGCCCTACTTGATGAAAAGGCCTTAGCCGCTTGCATGGCCTATGTTGATTTAAATCCTGTACGTGCAAAAATGGCCAAAACACCTGAAACCTCGAAGCATACATCAGCAAAAACGCGAGCAGAAAAAGCTAAAACCTCATATCAGCCTAACCATCCAAATCAACAAGAAAATAAACTAATGCCCTTTGTTGGCAACCCAAGAGAAAACATACCTGAGGGTTTACCCTTCCGTTTGACGGACTATTTAGCATTAATAGATTTAACCGGACGAGCCATTCGTGAAGATAAACGTGGCCATATTGAAAAGAACCAACCGGAGATTTTAACTCGCTTAGGCATCGAGCCTAAAAATTGGTTAACTATGACGCAAGAATTCGAAACAACATTTAAAGACTTGGTAGGTAACCCCAATACTTTGGAGAAAACTGTCAAGCTACTTAACCGTAAACGACGACCTGCTTTTAAAAACTGCGAAACCCTGCTAGCTTAAACTAAACTCCCAAACTAATACTATATTGTTGAAGTATACGGCTTTCGGCTTCCTTCCATTTCTGTATTTCACAGATTCAGCCAATCAATATCCATTCAATTAATATCTAGCTGATTAATTTCAAGGTTTATTCATGGCAGTAAATCATAAATAAGCGTGATTTTTAATAAAAGTAAATAAATTTAACTATGGGTGTCTGACTTATTTAATAAATAAGCGTGATTTTTAATAAAAGTAAATAAATTTAACTATGGGTGTCTAAGTTATTTATTTTCATAATTCCTATATATCCAATAAAAATCTAACGCCCGCAAGCAATGGCGAGGAGCGCAGCGACGAGTCCAGCGCAGCTTGCTGCGCGATGTTGCCTTGCTTTGTTAAGGGCAGGTTACTGCTGAGTCATCTATCTTTTCTCCCCATTCACTTTTTGGTGTAGTTGCCCATATATCTCTAATTTTCTGCATTGCATTGTACTGAGCTAATTGAATCTTTGGATAGTCCTGTGGCTCCCACAATGTATATACCCCATTAAGAAAGCATATATTTCTAAACTCAATTTTCTCTTGAATTAGATATGACTCAACCTCAGTTTTCATAAACTTCGTGAAACCTGCTGCTATATCGGGTGTTAAAAACTTATTATAAATAGTGTTACCCGCTATTTTTGCATGATTAAGGTCACTTCTAGAAATTACAACCCAGTCACCATTTCCAAGTTCAAACTCTACATTAAGTTTATTTAGCTCTTTTTTATATTCACTTAAAATATTTGAATCAGTAATAACTACACTAACAGGGTCTGTAAGTGCTTCGGCTCTAAAAGAAAAAGCCAAAGCAATTGAAACCCAGAATATCAACTTATCCATACTACCCCTTAACGCCTGCCAGCAAGGGCGAGTTTACGAGTCCAGCCAGCTTGCTGGCGAATTGGCTGGCTTTGTTAGGTGAGTGTACTCATCTGACTTCAATAGGTAGCTTCGCAAGTGTTTGAGACAATCTATCAATAAACTCACCGTTATTAATTGCGATTTCACTTTGAATATTATCCTTACAAACAACCGTAAGAACATTATATTCTTTATCGTCTTTAACTCTCTTTCCTATCGATACAAATTTAATCTCTTCAAACTTCATGTAAGTACCTACTATGAGGATACCTTCATTTGTAATCGCCCCATTTTGGGGTAGGAAGCTAATGAGCCATGCAAAGGCGCTTAATCCGATACCTGCCCCGAAGCTAATTAGCAGGCCAATAGGAAAGTAATCGTTAACACCATGAATAATATTTAAAATTGAAACAATGCTAAAGACAGCAATAAATAAAATGTAAATAAATACCGGTGATCGCCTTTCAGCTGAAAAAGATTTTATGTAAGCAAAGGGCTCATGCCATTTTAAAAGATATGGATTGTCTAGTTTCCACCAACTCATTTATACACCTAACGCTAAGTTGTGGGGCGCTGAAAGCGTCCAAGCCCCGTAGGGGCTAATCCACCAACGCCTTGTTCTGTGATCAATCTCGAAAGCTAAACAAACCTGCTTCTTCAATCAACGGTTTTAATTTTTCTACTGACTCAGAGTTGCTGCACCAGAGTATATATGTGTAATCCCAGTCTTCGCTAATTAGGCAATCTAAGCTAGGTATAAATATTCTTGTAAATTCAGACGAATCTTTATTCATAGCCTCTTCATAATTAGATAACAGTTTCTCTACGTCATTAACTGGAACAAAGATTTCTTTTTCAGAATCCACTCTCTGAATCTTATAAACTTGAGCTACCTTACGGATTAAATCATTAAATTTACTCCAGTCTTTAGCAGTAACTTCATCAAGTTTATGGAGATTTGCTTCTCCAAGCCAACCATCAAAGATGCTTATAAATGTCTTCGTATATTCAGGCTTAATTTCGCCATCTACTAAATACTTGCTATACATAGGAACCTAAAGGCACAGAACGCCCGGCTCACCGAGCAAATTTTTGATGGCGGCTTTTGTGCGTATTTTTGCACAAAAGGTGACAGCGGAAATTTGTCCGATGCAGCCGTTTGTTATACGATTTATGCCACACTGTCACGCTCCTTACGGGTGACCAAGCTACCTATTTCACTAATAATTTTTTCTTTAATCTCTTCGGAAGATGTTTCCTTTGCCACTTCTAATTCTGACGGAGTAATACCTACAGCCTGAATTAAATCGACTAGCCCAGATTTAATAGTGAAGTTTTCAGGGAAATTTACCGGATGTGTAAACATCATAGTCTTTATCGATGGTGACAAAGCAAGAGGAACGCGATGGCCATAATCTAGAGTCGGAAAATCACCCATCTGGCCTGTGGCCAGAAGTAGGTTATAAGCCATTAATGTTTGTAAAACTTCAATTGCCCAATCTACCTCTTCGTCTGTTTCCATTACAAACTCTACGCCTAGACCAGAATACTCTTCTGGTACTTCGCTCTCCCAAGGGTTTGACATACCAGATGTAACGTAGGCCCAAGTTTTCCTTGTTTCAGATGGCTGGCTTTTAAATACGCCATGTGTAAGCCAGCGAGGATCGACTCCTTTAGCATTCATACGATCAAAGATTTCTGTTGATAACGGATAGATGCCAGGCCCAGTATCACCAAATATTTCTTTGTATGATTTTTCTTCTCGTTCTCCCCACGATTCTTCAAGGAAGCTCATACCTTCTCCTTCGTATAACATTTTAATCGTGCGCATGCGCGTTTTTGCAGTTTCAAAACTTAAGAGGGAATTAGTTAGAAGGCAAGCCATTAGCCGACTACAGACCAAATTCCATTTCGGTTTCTAAGAAAAAACGCGCATGCATGGTATTACCCAAATTGCGAGTTCTCACACTATCCATGGGCATTTTTATAAACCACTGATATTGCATGACTATATTTCATGCTTCCAGTAAAAACACGCACTTTATTCTTATTTATCAGTAAAAACACGCATAGATTCCTTGATTTATTGAAAATATACTGTTTATTTATACAGTATATTTACTGCGGATAATATCATGTCTAAAAGCCCATTTTTAAATCACATTCGACAAACAATGAGAATGCGTGGATACAGTATTCGAACAGAGAAAACATACATCGGGTGGATTAAGCACTACATTCGATACCATGGCAGGAAGCATCCATCTGAGCTAGGGGCGGAGCAAGTAAAAATGTTTCTTTCGTATTTGGCAAATTCACGAAATGTTGCGATCAACACTCAAAAAACAGCCTTAAACGCCATCGCCTTTTTATACAATCAAATACTTAAGCAACCTTTTGGTGACTTAGAGTTTCAATACGCTAAACAAGGTCGCCGATTACCCATTGTTTTATCTCAATCAGAAGTATCCCAAATTTTAGCCGCACTTAATTGTCGTGATCGATTAATATTTTCAATATTGTATGGGTCTGGATTGAGAATCACGGAATGCCTACGCCTTAGAGTTCAGGATATCAATCTGACCATGGCTCAATTACTGTTCGAAACGGGAAAGGCAATAAAGACAGGGTAACCATACTTAGTTATTCGCTTATTCCAGCGATTAAAGAACAGATACAAAAAAGCTTAACTCTGCAAAAAGAAGATAATAAAAATCAAGTTGGCCCTTCTCTCCCTCACATGCTTGGTAAAAAATACCCCAGCGCTCATAGGCAAGCTGCATGGATGTTCCTTTTCCCTTCAACCGCTTTATGCCAACATCCTTATACAGGTATCACTTGTCGTCACCACCTGCATGATTCCGTTCCTAGAAAGGCATTATCAAAAGCTGTTAAGAAAACAGGTTTGTTTAATAAACGAATTAGCTGCCATACATTTAGACATTCTTTTGCCACAGAGCTTTTACGCAGTGGTAGAGATATTAGAACCGTTCAAGAGTTATTAGGCCATAAGGATGTGTCGACCACTCAAATATACACACATGTCATCGGGCAACACTTTGCAGGTACACAAAGTCCGCTAGAGAATTTAAATTTGAATGAAATAAAATGAAGCAAGAAATAAGAAATTAAAAGCTTTTGTATAAAGAGTATAAATCAAGAAAGGAATATAGAATAAAACTAAAGTGGCGGACTGGACGAGACTCGAACTCGCGACCCCCGGCGTGACAGGCCGGTATTCTAACCAACTGAACTACCAGTCCACTTTAAATTGATGTCAAACAGACATCGCCAATCTTTGGGAAGATTGGTGGGTGATGACAGGATCGAACTGCCGACCCCCTCCTTGTAAGGGAGGTGCTCTCCCAGCTGAGCTAATCACCCGACTCAAATACTCAAGTTTACATCCTGATTAAGATGAGCTTATTACTAAGGCTAAAGTTGGCGGACTGGACGAGACTCGAACTCGCGACCCCCGGCGTGACAGGCCGGTATTCTAACCAACTGAACTACCAGTCCAGCATTAATATCTTACGATATTAACTATTTACGCTTCGTACCATTTTCTCAAAGAGAATTTGGTGGGTGATGACAGGATCGAACTGCCGACCCCCTCCTTGTAAGGGAGGTGCTCTCCCAGCTGAGCTAATCACCCCGAAAGCGTGGAGCGCATTTTATATAACTTTAGTCATGTGTCAATCACCTTTTCGATATTTTTTTCATATTTTGCAAGCACTTAGCGACTTCTGTGTAGTTTTCAAACAGTTACGGGGGTTTCTGTTTTTAATAGAATGCAAACCTGTATTTAGTGCTTATATCGTAGACAAAACAAACCCAGCAGCAGCTGGGTTTGTTTTAAGGGTGTATCAGGCTTGATTGCCGTACCGCTTACTGGCCAGCTAACAGGCGCTCTCGGTTCTGCTCAACAGTTTTTTTGCCAATGCCTTTGACCTTGGCCAAATCATCAACGTTTTTAAATGGGCCATTGGCTTCACGGTAGCGAACAATCTCTTGTGCCTTTTTAGGCCCTACTTTCGCTAACTGGGCTAACTGCCCTTCATTGGCCGTGTTGATATCGATTTTGCTATCCTGCGACTGCTCGAGCTGCCCTTGCTCACCAATGCTTTGAACATCAGCCAGCACAGGCAAGGCAAATAACATTGATGCAATGATACCGGCCAATAAATGTTTGATGGTTTGAGTTGTTTTCATAGAAACCTCCTTGTTGGGGTTTAACCGTAACAAGAAGGTTGCAAAGGCATCGTAGGATTTTTCTTACATTCTTGTAAGCAAAATGCGAGTCACTTAAATCCTTACGAAATAAGCATGATGGATTAAACCCGTAACTCTTTTTCAATTAAGGTTAGTGCTTCAATTGGATCATTGGCTTGGGTAATGGGACGACCAATCACCATGTAATCAACACCTGCCTTCATGGCATCACTTGGCGTCATCACACGTCGCTGGTCACCTTGTACGGCAAAACTTGGACGAATGCCTGGGGTCACTAATTTAAATTCTTGACCACACAGTTCTTTTAACATCACCGCTTCTTGCGCGGAACAAACCACACCATCTAGGCCGCTTGCTTTTGTTAGTTGCGCTAAACGCTTAACTTGTGTTTGTGGCTCTACATCCAGACCAATGCCCGCTAAGTCTGATTGCTCCATGCTGGTTAAAACCGTCACACCAATTAATAACGGCTTTTGCTGAAACTTATCTAGCGCTTCGCGTGCTGCAACCATCATGCGTTCACCGCCACTGGCGTGTACGTTGACCATCCATACACCCATGTTTGCCGCAGCCGCTACCGCTTTTGCGCAGGTGTTTGGAATATCGTGAAATTTTAAATCTAAAAAGACGTCAAAGCCTTTCTTTTGAACCGCTTCAACTAGCTGCGGGCCTTCACTGGTAAACAACTCTTTACCAATTTTTAAACGACAACGGGCAGGGTCAAGGCGTTCTACTAACTCAAGAGTTTGTGCGCGATTATCAAAATCAAGCGCCACAACAATGGATTTATTTGGCATGGGGAATCCTAACATTTGATGGTGAGCTGGCTTTGCTGCGTTGGGTGTAAGCTAATTTGGGCACAAATGTTTCCCACTCCTTACAACTCGGGCAGCGCCAATGGTGTTTATCGGCTTCAAAGCCGCATTGGCGACAAGCAAACTCGTCTGACGATTTCTGCAGTTGCAGCATGATGTGTTTAAGGCTTCGCATATAATCCAACGATAATGTGTCGCCTTTTTCAATTAGGTGATCTAGCAATAAACTAAAGCCTTCATACGTGGGCACTTGGGCAATAAAATGGGTCAATTTTTCTATGGAGGCATCAAGACTTTCATATTTAGCTACATGTTCAGCATAACTATGCAGTGTAAGTGGCATTGGATGCTCTTGCCATAATTGCTCTAGTAAACGCTCTAATTCATCTGGACGGTGTCGAGATTCAAACAGCGCCTGTAACTTAGGTAGCACCACATATAAAATACTGGGCTCGTAACTTAACGCCTCTTTAATACTTGCTAGCATTTTATTCGGGAAACCTTCTATTTCGGCCATTTCTGCTTCTAGCAGCAACGCACGCACACAATGGCTATCTAGCTTTAGGGCTTGCTGTATGTAACGCTGAGCATCACGCCAATTTTTTTGTTTGATGGCTGCATCCGCCAGCTCGCAACAAGCGTAGGCAATGGCTTTATTGTTTTTTAAAAACTTAGCCTCACCCGCTAACGATAAAATGCTGCTCCAGTCTTGCTCTTCTTCATAAAGCGTCACTAGCTTAGCCAGTACTTTTGCTTTTAAGTGGTTATTACCTTTTAGCAGCTCAAGTAATAAGCGCTCAGCACGGTCTAACCAGCCTGCATTTAAATAATCCGATGCTAGTGCCAATTGAATTTCAGCGGATAGTTTTTTATCTAAATCTGGGCGTGCAAATAAGCTTTGGTGAATGGAGATCGCTTTGTCGATTTCACCACGACGACGATAAAACGTGCCGAGGTTTAATTGTAAATCCAGAGCTTCTTCACGCTCGGCCATATTCAAAATAGCCTGCATGGTTTCAGACTGTCGATCGCCAGCGAGCATGTCTAAGCTTGGGAAAGGTGTTTGCTTGTATTTTTTTCGCCCTTCATAGCGCCCTAGCAGCCAGCCAAGGGCCACTGCTAACACCAATACAAGAAGTAATTCTAGGTCCATAGTTGCTACTGTATTTGCTCAAGACGCTTGATTGATTGATCCAGTTGTTTTTGCAGCTTTTGGCTTTTACGGGTCACTCGCCATAACCACACACTGTTAATGAGCATACCTAATAAGCAGCCAATCAGCAGACTCACGACCAAGAGTGTGCCCAGGGAAAAAGATGGGCTATGCCAAAAGAAGAGGTCTATTTCAACCAGCTGAGCATTTCGTAACGTTAGCGCCATACCACAACCAATAACAACCAGTGCAATTACAAAGCTAATAAACGTTTTAAACCAAGCCATGGTGTCTATCCTAGATCAGTGATTAGGGGATTATCCCTGTTGCCAGTTTGGGTTGCAATCGCCCTATGCTGGCTTGCGGTATCTAAAGTCTTTTAAATTCAATTCTAACTGGCAATCGGTTTTCAACCTCACCAGTTTTCTGGCCATCAGTGCGATGCGGTAATCCTCTTGTAAAGTTCGCCCTACTTTGCCTTTGATGTGCTGGCTATTAATCAGTATCGAATCCAGATCACCGTATTCATCTAATAATTGGCCTGCTGTTTTTGGCCCTATTCCCGAAACCCCAGGCACATGATTAGTGGTATCGCCCACTAAACTTAGAAAATCCACCAATTGATGAGGCTCTAGCCCTAGCTGCTGGCGCACATCATCTGGGTTTAAAAAACGCTTATCAAAGTGATGGTACAAACGGATATGTTCATTAGCGATTTGCATGAAACCTTTATCGGTGGAAACAATGGTCACTTGCCCACCTTTTAAACTGGTTTTAACCGCCAATGTGGCAATCACATCATCCGCTTCGAATTCGTCGTAAACCATACTGGCAATACCCAGTTTTTCAAAGCGGGTCATGTAACTTTCAAGGGCACCGGCCAATTCATCTGGCATGGGTTTGCGATCCGCCTTGTAAGCTGGGAACAATTCATGACGCCAAGTTGGGCCTTTACCATCAAACACACAAGCCACGTGAGTAGCTGTTACTTTTTCTAAGTCTTTTAATATGGCGTTTTGGCTAAGCAGCAGTGTTTGCTCAATGGCTTCAGTGCCACCATAGGACTGAGCCGCATAAATACGACGTATTAAATTCATGGCATCAATTAGCAGTAGGTTCATGCGTCATCCTTATGCTGTTGCATTTGCCACAACGCGGCGTAACGCCCGCTTTTAGCCATTAACGCCTTATGATCACCTTGCTCAACGATTTTGCCGTTATCCAGCACTAAAATTCGATCCGCATTCACAATGGTTGATAACCGATGGGCCACCACCAAACTGCTTTTACCTTGTGACACTTCGTTTATGGCATCCAGTACCGCTTTTTCTGAGGCGCTATCTAACGAACTGGTGGCTTCATCAAACAACAAAATACTTGGCTGCTTTAAAATAGTGCGGGCAATGGCCACACGCTGCTTTTCACCACCTGAGAGTTTCAAGCCGCGCTCGCCCACTTCGGTGTCATACCCTTTTGGCAGGCGAGATACAAAATCATCTAAATGGGCCATGGTTATGGCTTGTTTTACATCTTCATCACTGGCATCTGGTCGGCCGTATCGTACGTTTTCGAGCAGCGTGGAGTTAAACAACACCGTATCTTGGGGCACCACACCAATGGCCTGGCGCAAACTATATTGACTCACATCTTGCAGATTTTGACCGTCAATTAAAATTTCACCGCCGCTTACATCGTAAAACCGAAACAGTAATTTACCCAGTGTGGACTTGCCCGCACCACTGCTACCCACTAATGCGACTTTTTCACCCGGTAAAATGGTAAAACTGACATCATCAATAATGGTGCGCTCATCATAAGAAAAACACACATTTTTAAATTCAATTAAACCTTCTCTGACCGTTAAGCTTTCGGCGCTCTCCTTATCTGACACCTTTGGCACCACTCTTAACAATGAAAACATTTTTTCAATGTTTGTCATGGAGCTTTTAATTTCGCGATACACAAAACCCAAAAAATTAAGCGGCATAAAAATTTGCATCATAAACGCATTCACCAATACAAAATCACCAATGGTCATACGTCCATTACTCACTTCACTAGCGGCAAGCAGTAACATGGCCGTCATGGACGCCGAAATAATCAAGGCTTGACCGCCATTTAATAAAAACAGCGTTAATCGATTTTTACGTTTGGCTTTTTCCCAATGTTCAAGTTCAACATCATATAAACCTGACTCATATTTCTCATTGGTGAAATATTTAACGGTTTCAAAATTTAATAAGCTATCTACCGCACGTGAGCTAGAACGACTATCAGCCTGATTGGCTTCACGAATAAATTGGGTGCGCCAGTCTGTAGTTTTTTTAGAAAACCACACATACGAAACCACAGAAACAAACACAATCAAAGCAAATTCAAAACGATATTGTTGCCATAAAATACCCATCACCAAAAACAGCTCTAAAAATGTAGGCACAATGTTAAACACCAAAAAGCGCATCAAAAAGCTAATGCCACTGGTACCGCGTTCAATATCACGAGATAACCCGCCAGTGCGGCGAGATAAGTGAAAGGATAAATCTAACGCATGCAAATGCTTAAATACGGTTAAACCTATGCGGCGCATAGCACGCTCGGTGACCCGCCCAAACAGCGTATCGCGGATTTCCCCAAGCAACACATTACCCAAACGAATCAAGCCGTACGCTAAGATCAGCGCAATGGGCACAATCACCAAACTCGCTGCGCCATTCATTTGCGCATCTAAACCATCCACTACCTGCTTTAAAACAAAAGGCATCCCCACACTGGCTAATTTAGCCAGCACAAGACACATCAATGCTAAAAATACACGGCGCTTAAATTCTGTTAAATAAGGCCAAATCTGTTTAACAACCGACCAATCGATTGCCTTATCAGGGTCAAAATCTGAACCCATGGAGCGCATAAAATATCCTTAGCTTAAAAATCAACCACACAACTACCCATAAACACTTGGCAACCAGAATTTACCTATCGTAACAAACTCCAACAAAAATGAGACTTACCTCTCATTTTGATATCAGTATAGTGCGCTTCATCAAACCTATTGGTAAAAACATGAAACCTAATCAACTGATCATACCGCCTAAGCCAGGCATCTTACTTGAGATACAAGCGTTAATGCAGCAACAAGATGTTGAATTATTTAAAATTACACGCTTAATCAAACAAGATGTGGCACTTTACGCGGTTTTGCTTTCCAGCGTAAACAGCCCATGGTTGGGTTTACGCCAAGAAGTTAAGTCTGTTGAAACCGCCATTTCACTTATGGGTTTAGAGCGTGTATTGAGTTTATTGCAAGCGGTTATCATACGCTCTTGTTTCAAAGGAGCACCATTATTAGATAGCTTTTGGGATACGGCATCAGATGTTGCCGGTATTTGCCAAACACTTGCTACGAAATATACCAATGCCAAAGCAGATGATGCTTATAGTGTGGGCATGCTTCACAACGCAGGTGTGGCCGTCATGCTAACCAACTTTGAAGACTATAATCAGTTTCTTAACACCCACAATCGCAAGCCAGCGAACGAGCTTTGTGTATACGAACGTCAAACCTTTAACACCGACCATTACTTACAAGGGGCTTTGTTAGCCAAGGCTTGGTACATGGGTAATAACATTTCACTAACCGTTCGCTATCAGCCCATTGCCCAAAGCGTATTAGACGGTTCAAAAGAAATGCCTGCAGATATCTGCCAGTTACTCGCTGTACTAACCCTTGCAAAAGATATTAGCGGCGAATACCAGCACTATTGGAAAGTAGAAGAAAATAAATTTAACACTCAATGCATTAAAGCAGCCCTTGAATATTTACACATTAGTGAAGATGAATACCAAGATTTAAAAGAAGATGCCATTAACGACCTAATGGAAAACCAAGTGGCTTAAATAAGGCTTAGTTAAAATAATGCAAGCTGAGCACTGGGTTGTAATAACTTAGCACCTAAGCCTAACAAACGGATCGCTTGGTTATCACGTTTACTGGCTTCCAGAATTAAATCAAGATACTCATCAAAACTGGCGTGTGAGCTTTGTTTAGCCAGTGTTGTGACATGAAAGTCTGAAAATTTTACTTTTACAAACGGGGCAAGTTGGTCAAGTTTTAAGTTTGCCCCTTCTACCCTTTCTAAAAATTTTGGCCACATGGCCGTCAGCGCTTCGTGTATTTGAGATTCACGGTATAAATCCTCTGCAAACGTGCGCTCAATACTAATGGATTTACGTTGCCGACCTTGGCTAAGCTCTCGGTTATCTAGCCCTTTTGAGCGCTCAATTAATAACTGCCCAAAGCGACCAAAGCGCTTCAATAAGGTTTCATCAGGTACTTCACGTACATGGCCACAGGTGTAAATCCCCATCTCATGCAACTTTGCTGCACTCTTTGGCCCAACACCTGGAATTTTTTTCACCTCAAGACGCGCTACAAACTCATCCACCTCACTTGGTAATACCGCAAATTGACCGTTAGGTTTGCGCCAGTCACTGGCTACCTTGGCTAAGAATTTATTAGGCGCAATGCCTACCGAGACCGTTATGCCTAATTCAACTTCGATTTGCTGGCGTATTTGCTGAGCAACCACTTGACCATTGCTGGTTGGGGCAATTTCTAAATAGGCCTCATCAACTGAAACGGCTTCAAACTGCAATGCATACTGCTTAAGAATATCCATCACCTGATGAGAAACATCACGGTACTTTTGCATATTCCCAGGTACCAATACTAAATCTGGACACAGTTTTTTAGCTTGCGCGCTGGCCATAGCCGAGCGTACACCGTATTGACGCGCAATATAGTTACAAGTTGAAATTACGCCCCGGCGGTCGCTTGCCCCCCCGATAGCTAAGGGCACATTGCGTAAATGAGGTTGGTCACGCATTTCAACCCCCGCAAAAAAGCAGTCACAATCAACATGGAGAACTTGCCTAATCACCCAATACTCACAACACTGTTAATATATACAGTGAATTATGGCGTCATCTATTAAAATATCAACATATCTTCTTTACAGTGCTTTCAATTACACACATCATCACGACAAAGGTTTGACTTAGACCTTTCCCTTTTAAAGCTTACCGCTGAGGATACACGGCACCAATGCTTTTTATCTCACTAGCTAAAACAGGTTTACTGTAAAAATAACCTTGAGCAATATCGCACTTATATTCTTTCAAAAAGTCAACTTGAGCCTTAGTTTCCACCCCTTCAGCAACAACCCCTAACCCTAAATTATGAGCCAAATTAATAATCGCACAGGTAATAATATTACTATTATTATCTGTAAATAAATCTCGAACAAACGACTGGTCAATTTTCAAAAAATTAATTGGTAATATTTTCAAGTAATTCAGCGAAGAATATCCCGTACCAAAGTCATCTATTGATATAGTAATGCCCATTTGGCTTAATATACGAAGTAACGGAATAGCCGCCTCTGGATCAGACATGAGCGTTGTCTCCGTTATCTCTACATCTAAATTTTTTGGATCTATACCTGTTTTCTTTAGAATATTATCTAATTTCAGCAAGAAATTAGCATCATTCAATTGCTTTGTTGATAAATTAACAGAAATACAGAATTCATTTTCAATTACACCCTGAGCTTGCCACGCCTTAAATTGCTCACAAGATTTCTTTAAAACCCAAATCCCTATGTCATTTATAAGACCATTATCTTCAGCAATAGGTATAAAATTATCAGGAGAAATATGACCTAGCACCTTAGAGTTCCACCTCACAAGTGATTCAACACCCACTATTTTTTCTGATAAAAAATCAATTTTAGGCTGGTAGTTCAAATAAAACTCCCCATTCTCTAGAGCCAGCTTTAAATTTGATTCGATTTTTGTACGCATTGTTGTTTTTTGTTTTAAGTTTTTATCATAAAACTGGAAGTTATTCCGACCACTCTCTTTTGCGTTATACATAGCAACATCCGCTGCACGAATGAAGTCATTAACACCCCCGGGCACTTCAGAGAATATAGCCGCGCCAATACTCACCGTGCATTTAATCTTTTTTTCATTAATCTCATATGGCTCACTCAAAATAGAAACTAATTTCGACAGCAATTTAGATAATTTTTTCTTATCAAGATCACCTTCCAATATAACTGTAAATTCATCTCCACTTAAGCGCACTACAGTATCTGTTTCACGTGTAGCCGCATCGAGTCTTTTTGAAAAAAGTGTCAACAGCATATCACCGGCCATATGCCCAAGCGAATCATTGACCTCTTTAAATCGATCAATATCAATAAACAATAAAGCCACCTGATGATTAAAGCGCTTAGCTTTCGCTATTGCAGAAGGCAACAAACGATAAAACATACGCCGATTAGCCAAACCTGTTAATGAATCTCTTTCTGCCATATCAACAAGCTGTTCTTCTGCTTTTAATTTAGCGCTAATATCATCAAAAACTAAAACAAACCCTTCCAAGGCTTTATTCGAATCTCGCATTGCTGTTATCGTACACTCAACAGGAAACTGTTTATTTAATCGATTGCAAAACCGTAGATTTTTTTTTGCGCAATCATTTTCTTGTATACAGGCTTTATAAAGATCTCCGTCTTCCCAATCTTTTTTATTGTAATCTAAAATAAAATTGGAAAATTCAAGCCCTTTAAGCCTTTCTTTATCAAGCGCTAAGAAACTTGAAGCAGCAGGATTACTAAATATTATTTTTCCTTGAACATCAACTCCTAATACACCTTCACTAACAGAATCCAGTATCAATTGATTTTTATTTGCCAAATTTAACAAGCAATCTTTTTGACGATCCAGCTCCATAAAAACAGAAACCTTATAACGCAATATGTCTGGATCAAATGGTTTGAAAAGATAATCAACTGCTCCTAATTCATATCCTTGCCTGACATATTGGTCATCCTTACTTATAGCGGTTAAAAAAATAATAGGAAGTGACTGCGTCTTTTCATTGCATCTAATTAACTCTGCCGTCTCAAATCCATTCATTTCAGGCATCTGAACATCCAACAGGACCACCGAGTATTCATTCCTAATAAGTTCTTTTAATGCTTCATTACCGCTTTCAACACAAACAATATCACCATCTATTTTTTTTAATACATGACGCATGGCAACTAAATTTTCTTTAAGATCGTCGACGACTAAAACCTTAGGCTTTTCATTAAATCTAGTCATAATCAGCACTCATTCCATATGTGATTTTAATATGAATCCCATAACATATATAATTAATACCTTACATTGAAATTTTCTTGAAAATAGTAAACTTTCTATCTACCTCTATAAAATCAACACTTAGATCATCTCTAACGATCGACTCTTTTTCCCCTATGCAAAAATAACCACTCTTAGTTAAGCTTTCAAAGAACAATGAAACACAAGAGTCTTTTAAGTTTTTATTAAAATAAATCATTACATTTCGACAAGATATAACTTGCATTTCAGAAAATACTCGATCATGAGACAGATTATGACTGGAGAACGTAATTTTATTCTTCAATCTATCTAGCATTTCAAAATAATCACCATCAATTTTTAAATAATTTTCAAAATTATACTTACCACCCATTTTAGAATAATTATCTTTTGCCTGTGGTAACGCAGCCACTTTATATCGCCCTTTACTAGCAAAACTCAACGCTTCTTTGTTGATATCAGTCGCATAAATTGTCGCCTTATCTAGAAGATTAGATTCTTCAAGCAAAATAGCCCAACTAAAAGCCTCTTCACCCGTTGCACACCCTGCACACCACAAAGAAATAAACGGATAAGTCTTTAATCTAGGTATCACGCCCTCTATAAATCGACTATAAAACTCAGGTTCTCTAAAAAATTCTGTTACTGTTATCGACAACGCAAACAATAGTTGATCCATTAACTCCTTTCTATAAAGAATCATAGGAATGAGTTCAGACAAGTATTTAACGTTCATTTTTGACTTGAAAACGTCAAGCCTTCTTACCAGCATGCTTTCTGAATACTGACTAAAGTCATACCCATAAGCCTGTTTAACAGCACTAAGGAATAATGCCCGCTCTATTTTCTCTTTAGATTCTATATTTGCTCTACTATAAAACTCGAACTGATTCATAAAACTCTCTATACAAGCTATAAACTCAGCAACTCCAAACTCAAACCATTAAGAACTCGCCCACATCTTTATTGCTGACACAAGTCGATTAGAGTCTACAGGCTTGGATAAATAATCATTCGCACCAACGTTCAAGCACTTCTCTTTATCTTCAGGCATTGCTTTTGCTGTTAATGCAATTATAGGTAAGTCACTATAGCTACCTTCACTTTCACGAATTTTTTTAATTGTCTCGTACCCATCCATAACAGGCATCATGATATCCATCAATACGATTTTAATACCGTCTCTTTCTTTAAGTTTTTCCAGAGCCAAATGACCATTGTCGGCCATTATTACCTCCATGCCATAACGCTTTAATAGGCCAGACAATGCAAATGTGTTTCTCATATCATCATCAACAACTAATACCTTCACACCTTCCAGCTCATTTGTGATATCCCCTTTAGAATTAAATTCGGAACTACCTATTACTTCTATATTATTGTCTTCAGGAATAGAACTATGCATACCACTTCTATCCACCCCAGAAAGAAATCCTGTAACATCATCAAGTAGCCTTGCTTGGGAGACTTCACCCTTAACAATAATATCATCCGTATATTGCCTAAGATTTTTATATTCATCATGAGCCAGGTCTTCCCCTGTATAAATGATCAAATGTGAATTATTATTTTTTATATAGTCCGTCACTCTATTCAGAGTATTTTTATTTTCATCATCAGGTAAATTCAAATCAAGAATAATACAATCAACCTTTTCTTTATCAAGCAACAAAAAAGCCTGCTTACTCGAAAAAGCCGGTATAACATTGACACCTTTTTTCCTTAAAAGTAACTCAATAGAGTTTTGAGTATTCTTATCATCCTCTATAACTAAAATATTAAACTGAGTAGAATCGCTGATTAACCTTTGAATATTTTTAAGCGAGTATTCAATAGCTTCCTTCGATATAGGCTTAGTTGAAATACCAACGGCCCCTTGGCCATTAATAGTATCTTTATCCATAGACGAAATTATATGAAAAGGTATAGAAGAGGTAGCTGGCTTACTTTTTAGGTTTTCAATAAAATCCCCACCACTACCATCTGGAAGAATCATATCTAATAAAATGGCATCCGGTATATTTCCTTCTAACATTTCATTTGCTTTCTTCAGAGTTGGAGCCACATAGCTTTCAAACCCCATTTCACCCGCTATTTTTTTCAAAGAACCAGAAAAAGCCTCATCATCCTCCACTATTAAAATGGAATTTTTCTTGTGTGCATCACCTCTATTTATTGGAACTATCGATTCAATTATATCCTTGCTCAATGCCTTCTTAGAAACTAAAGACCCTGTAACCTTACCAATGCTCTTATTATCTTCCGCCGTCAAAGCTCCTATTGGAATAACCAGCTGAAAGACCGCTCCCTCACTACCACTTGAATCCAATACAATCTCACCACCCAACAAATGCGCCATCTCTCGTGATATCGTTAAACCCAACCCTGTCCCCGAATATTTCCGCCTAGTAGAACCATCTCCCTGTTGAAAAGCCTCAAATATTGCATGCTTGAGTTTCTCAGGTATACCTACGCCCGAATCTTCAACTTTAAATACCATATTCTCATGCTCATCCGCTTCGACGGAAACTCGCACATAACCTTGATCTGTAAATTTAATTGCATTGCCAATTAAATTTCGTAATATCTGTTGTAATCTAGAGCTATCTGTATAAACATTTGAATTAACACCTGGTTTAATCTCTACGCTAAATTCCAGCATTTTTTCTTTAGCTAGCGGTAGAAATTGTGCTTTTATTTGACCCAACATTTGATGTAAATCGTGCTCTTCTTTATCTACTATGAGCTTCCCCGCTTCAACTTTAGACAAATCCAGTATGTCATTTATTAAGGACAACAAGTCTTTTCCTGAGCCATAAATAATTCTCAGCGCTTCAACTTGCTCAGCCGACAAGTTTTGCTCATCGTTTTCTTTCAATGTTTGGGATAACAACAACAAGCTATTCAAGGGAGATCGTAATTCATGCGACATATTGGCCAAAAACTCTGATTTGTACTTACTCGCCATAGCCAATTCTTTTGAGCGAAGCTCTACCTCTCTATTTTTCTTCTCTAATGCATCAGAATTTACTTTTAACTCATCATTTGAAAAAACCAACTCTAATTTTTGTTGCTTCAACTCTTCTTGAGATAGCAACAACTGATTTGCCTGTTCACTTAGTTCAGTATTCGCACTTTCAAGCTCTTCTTGCTGAGTTTTAAGTTCTTCTGATTGAGCCTGCGTCTCTTCAAGCAGGCTTATCATTTTCTCTCTATTTTTAGCGCCATGAATAACAATCGCTAAATCAGTTGATATTTTTTCTATAAATTCGAATTCAATATCCTTAAGGTTTTCAAACGTTGCAATCTCCATAACGGCCAACACTTTATTGGCATATATCAGTGGAAAAATAATCACTGTATCTGGCTCTGCCTTCCCCAAACCTGATGTAATATCAATATAACCTGCTGGTATTTCCTTAATCGTGATCATTTTTCTTTCCAGCACTACCTGCCCTACTAGTGACTCTCCTTTTTCAAATATATTCTTCCCATCTTTTCTATTTGAGTAAGCATAACTTGCAAACAGTGACGATTTCTCTTCATCATCAACCAAATAGATTGCGCCAACAGCGGCATTCAAATAACTTGCGATAAAATTAACCGATCGATTCGCAATTGCTTGAATACTCTGATCGCTATTTAGCTGAGCCGTTAATTCACTTTGTCCGGTTTTAAGCCAATTTTGCTCTTTCAGGTTTTCAACAGAAATTTTTAATGTTTTAACCATATGATTAAGTGATTTTGACAGTTGATCACTATCTCCTTTTTCAATCACTGATTGCTCAAAATCTCCACCCGATATTTTTTCCAATAATTTACTCACCCCCTTTAATTCACCAATAAGGCAATTAAACGCCAACGAGACCTCTCCTAGCTCATCGTTACTACTTACATCAACCTCACATAATTCTCCAGTACTAACGAACTTAACTGCCGAGTCTCGTAATTTAAAAAAACCTTCTGTTAGTTTTCGAGTCGATAGAAATATCACCACATAGAGTATTATGAACATAAGTAGTGTTATAAAAAGAGTAGTAAAAAGAAGTTGATTTGCTCTTTGCTTTTTAAATTCAGCTTCACTAATTAGACTTTCGCTAATACTGTCTTCGAGTTGCCGATATTTATTAATACGCTCGCTTGTAATATTAAACCACTCACTTGAATCACCGATTAATTTCTTATTCACAGTGGAATTAATAATATTGTTGAATACTTTCTTTTGCTCATCACTATAATTATCTAACCCTAAACTCAAATACTTTTCTTGAAATTTAACAGGAGCCAGCGTCATGAATTTTTCACTATAAATTACAGCCTTTGAATTCAAACCAATAAGCCGACGGATTTCATCTTTCTTAGCCGACCCACGTTTAAGAATTGCACTGCCTAGCCCTCGCTCTAAACCTGTTAATTCTTTTAAGTCTGCGATTGAAATAAGTGAATCGATTAATTGATAGGTTTTACTGCCAGGAATAGACACCATCAAATTAGAGATATTAGTGTGGATACTGCCTATGACACGTGTATAAATATTTTCTACTACGCTAGATTTTATGAGCTTTTCATTCTCAACTTGCAGTCTCAGTTTCTTTATTTCATCAATACTGTTTTCAATAACACTTAAAGTATCAACTATCGATTGATCGGCATTTTTTTCAATAAACTCTTTTTTTATATTCGCTAGAGTTCTTATTATTGTGTCACTTCGCTTAACTGCGGCCAACCAATCAAGTAAAGGCTCTGATTCCTGGGTAACCACGTAAGTTATGGCTTTACCCCGCTCATATTGCAACCTATGCACAATATTAAGCATTGCTGTTACTTTAGTTAGATTATAAGCACTATTTGCATTATTCAATTCATTTAGCCGCTCATAGCAAAAAGCGGCCGCATAAATAACCATGATCAAAACAGGGGCTAATACTAGCAACCATAATTTATGGCTAAATTTAAGATTATTTAGCACACCTTTATTTATCATTTCATAATCTTCATTGAGGTTAAGGCTAAACGACCTTAACGGTTATCGAAAAACCCTTAATTTCCAAGAATGATCTCAATTCATTACAACTATAATTACTATTACTTATATAAACTGGCTCTCTAATAATTCACAGTCACGTTCAAATGTTAAACAACCCAGCTAAGCTTTAACATTAGCAGATAACTACAATTATTCTCATTTAGTCGAAGGTAGTGTTAACTCGATAAACCTTATATTTTAGCGCTACTTAAGTATTAAAACCCAACCTCCATGTCTTCATCTTCTTTTTCAAGGCGAATGGTGACACGACGGTTCAGCTCGCGACCTGCTCGGGTTTTATTGCTGGCCACAGGGTAGCGCTCACCATGATAACGGGTTGTTAACATCCCAGAGTCTATGCCCTTTTTAACCATGTAGTCCGTTACTTTTAACGCTCGAGACTCAGATAAACGACGGTTATTGTAGCGCCTACCAGATGAATCACTATGACCATCAATGTAAAGTGCCTTGACCTTGGGGTCTGCTTTTACATACAAGATAATCAGATCTAACTTTTTCTTAGATTCAGCATCCAGGTAGTCACCTCTCTTAAATAACACCTTACTCTTGGCCACCTGACGAAAATTAACCGGCAACAAGCCCGCCACACAGCCTAAGTAGTCTTTATAAAAACTGTTAAAATTTGCCGCTGACAATGACACCCTGATGGGTTCGTTTTCATCATAGCGGGCTTTACGGGTAAAAGTTGGCTGCATGCCTTTCATCAGGGCCTGCATCATATGATTGGCCCGACCCGGATCCACTTTTAATGGCACATTAGATGGGCGAATGGCCACCAACCCCAAGTCCAAGGCAAAACGACTTGGCCCCCAAATGGGTGGCTCTATGTGTAACGCGGCCTCACCTTGGCCCATTAGGTTCTTTTTGGTTTTTAGGTGAAACATTAAATCTTCACCGGCTTCGTGGTAGAAAACTGCTTCGCCGTAATTAGGAATAGGCTGCACAAATTCGCACTCAAAAATAGAAGGCGATAGGCGCCATTCGGTTTCGTCAACCGATGCTTGAAAGGTTAATCCATGGCTATTTATGGCCCACAACAACAAGGCGGTATAAACAATAATTTGCAAAGCTCAGACCCAACTTAAGATATCTGCATAGGTTATCGGCCAATAACGCCGACTCTTAACCCTTTTATAAAGCTTAATCGTTAAAATTGGAGAGTCCGTATTTGTTTGGTAAGCATCTGTTATCACCTGTAATGGCGTTAAAGTAGGCTTACCTTCCGCCATGGGGTACAATCGCTTTTTTTAACGGAAACATTAAGGGAATCCGTGGCTGATTTTCATAGCAATCCAATGGCAAACCGCTTTCGTGGTTATCTACCTGTTGTCGTAGATGTGGAAACCGCAGGATTCAACGCCCAAACAGACGCACTTTTAGAAGTAGGCATGGTCATCATGGACATGGACGACAAAGGCCTAATGACACCAGGGCCTGAAATGTCGGCCAAAATCAAACCATTTGATGGCGCCAATATTGAGCAAAGCGCACTGGACTTCACCGGCATTGACCCTTTTGACCCAGACCGTGAAGACGAACACGAAGCTGACGCGTTAGACGCCATGTTCAAAACCATTCGTAAGGCTATTAAGATCAAAGGCTGCAAGCGCGCCATCTTAGTGGGTCACAATGCCCATTTTGACCTAGGTTTTATCAATGCAGCCGTTGAACGTAATGATTTAAAACGCAATCCGTTCCATCCGTTCTCTGGTTTTGATACCGCCACTCTAGCTGGCTTAGCTTTAGGTCATACTGTACTGGCTCGCTCTTGCATGCTGGCAGGTATCGACTTTGATAATAAAGCCGCCCACAGCGCCCTTTATGACACACAAAAAACCGCTGAGTTGTTTGCTCTTATCGTAAACCAATGGAATCACATGGGTGGATGGGACTGGGCTGTACGCAAACACCAAAAAGAACAAGACTTAGATTAAGCCAGCATCTTCATTTGCTGCTCTTATATCATTAACTTCTAATATTAGAAGTTAATGATATTCGGCCTTTATATTACCTTTCGCTAAACTACCCCCAACTTCTCACTTGAAAGATCATCATGTTTGACTCTGTCTCTTTTATTCATGTTTTAGGTGGTGGCGCCTTAATTGGCTTAGCCGCGGTGGTTTTATTTGCAGGTGTTGGCCGCATTGCGGGTATCTGTGGCATTGCCTTTTCGTTATTAGCGGCCCCCATTAGCCAACAAGCCTGGCGTATTTTATTTTTAGCGGGCCTGATTGCTGGGTCATTATTATTCCACGCTATCAGCGGTCAGAGTTTTCCACCGGCACCAGACAACTCACTGCCACTATTAATTATTGGTGGCCTATTAGTCGGCTTTGGTACCGCCATGGGTAACGGCTGCACAAGCGGTCACGGTATTTGTGGACTCTCTCGTTTTTCTGCTCGCTCCATCGTTGCCACACTGACGTTTATGGCTGCGGCCATTGTTTCCATGTTTATCGCCCGTCACGTATTAGGTTGGAGTATTTAACATGCAAAAATTAACCGCCCTACTCGCAGGTGTTTTATTTGGTGCAGGTTTAGCCGCTTCGGATATGAATAACCCAGAACGTGTTCAAGGCTTTTTAGATTTATTAAATTGGGATCCAAGCTTGATGTTTGTCATGATGGGCGCACTGATTGTCGCGGTGCCGTGTTTTCAAATACTCATGAAAAAACAAGGCAAACCTTTATTTGCAGCCAAATTTTCATTGCCTACAAATATGAATATAGATAAGCCGTTAATACTCGGCGCAACCTTGTTTGGTATAGGTTGGGCCTTAGTCGGTTATTGCCCAGGGCCAGCAATAGCTGCAATTGGTTATGGTTACCATGAAGTCTTCATTTTTGTAGGCGCTATGTTTGCAGGGGCAAAAATACAGCAACTATTAGCAGTTAACGCTTCACACTCATAATCAAATGTTCATCACGCTTAATATTCATAATATTAAGCGTGTATTAATACCCTCCCTTAGTTTGTGCGCTTTGCGAAATAAGCCTCTTCAGTACCATCCTAGTTATTTGTAATATCAATCAGTCATTTCCCTTTGTAGTATTCGCTTATTACCTCACTCAAATTTATTCATGGTGTAATCATACCTAGGCTTTTTTAAGCACATGAATAAAACCTTTTTAATCAGTGAGAGTGATATGTCTAAAGTATTAATGATTACCGGTGATTTTGTTGAAGATTATGAAAACATGGTTCCATTTCAAGCGCTTTTAGCCATGGGTCATGATGTCGATGCAGTGTGCCCTGATAAAAACGCAGGTGACAGCATAGCCACATCGATTCATGATTTTGAAGGGGATCAAACCTATAGCGAAAAACGTGGACATAATTTTACGTTAAACGCCTCATTTTCAAGCATTAACCCAGCCGACTATGATGCGCTCTATTTACCCGGCGGCCGCTCTCCTGAATACCTTAGATTAAATGCCAAGGTGCTAGAAATTATTCAACACTTTGCAAACAACGAAAAACCCATTGCTTCTATTTGCCATGGCCCACAACTATTAACGGCCGCTGGCGTCATAAAAGGTAAAAACGTATCAGCCTACCCTGCTTGCCAACCAGAAATTGAAATGGCCGGTGCACAGTACGCTGTATTATCTATGGATGACGCCATTACAGATGGTAAGCTGGTGACAGCGCCTGCATGGCCTGCGCACCCTGCTATGCTGAAACAATTCGTAGCGTTATTTTAATTACCTTTAAATCGAGAAATATATGTGCCAACTTTTTATTAGTGCAGACAGCGAGTTATGGACACCCAAAACTAAATCGTTGCGTATTCAAGGGGTTGTCACATCCATTCGATTAGAAGTGTTTTTCTGGGATATTCTTGAAGAAATATCATTTCGCGATCAAATGACGGTAAATCAAATTATTACAAAATTGTATTTAGAGTCCTTAGATGCGGATCATGATATCGGAAACTTCACCTCTTTTTTACGAGTGTGTTGTTCACGTTATCTATCACTGATCGCTGATGGTGATTTATCGCGAAAAACACAGACACCCCTAGAAAACGTAGACGCTAAACATATTATTGAACAAGAGGCTTTACGCAAAAAAGAACGCAAAGCCATGTTTAATTTTTCTCATCAAAAACCGTCCATTAATTAATTTAAGAAGTCACCATGGCGCAACAAACATTAATTCGTGCATGTAAAAAGATTGTTGGTGCGCGCCATATTCTCACCAGTGAACGTGCTACAGCGCCTTTTAGAAAAGCGTTTCGCCAAGGTGAAGGCCCTGCATTAGCCGTTATTCGCCCAGGCACGCTGTGGCAGCAATGGCAGGTTTTAGAAGCATGCGTAAAAGCCAATGTCATCGTCATTATGCAAGCGGCCAACACTGGTTTAACCGGCGGTTCCACCCCAACACAGGGCTGTGATCGCAACACTGTCATTATTAATACAACACGCATTAAAGATATTCATGTATTAGAATCCCAAGCTCAAATTGTAGCATTCCCTGGTGCCAGTTTATTTTCATTAGAAAAAACGTTAGCCCCTTATGGAAGAGTGCCTCATTCTGTTATTGGCTCTTCATGTATTGGGGCCTCAATTGTCGGAGGTATTTGCAATAACTCAGGCGGTGCGCTGGTAGAAAGAGGCCCTGCTTACACCGAGCTTGCCCTATATGGCCAAGTGAATGAAGACGGCACATTGGAATTAGTCAACAATCTAGATATCGAACTAGGCAATACGCCACAAGAAATATTAACCAACTTACAAAACAAGCAGTATTGCGAAGATAATATTTTGAGCAGTTCTAAATTAGCATCAGATCGCGAATACGCTAATTGGGTGCGAAAAACACATGCCGACAGCCCTGCTCGTTACAACGCAGACTCAAGACGATTACACCAAGCAAGTGGTTGCGCTGGAAAGCTTGCGGTTTTTGCAGTAAGAGTGGATACATTCATTAAAAATGATCACGAGCAAACCTTCTATCTAGGCACAAACTCAACGAATGCATTGCAGTCGGTTAGAAAAATACTGCTTGAGAAAGCAACAAGCTTACCGGTTTATGCTGAATATTTGCATCGAGATATATTTGAATTAGCCGATGAATACGGACGAGACACCGTATTATTAATTAAACACCTAGGTACAAATTGGCTGCCTAAATTTTTTAAAATAAAACGCCAATTAGATTCTATATCTCGAAAAATACCGTTTATTCAACAAGGCTTCATAGACAAGACTATATACAAAATAGCGAATCTATTTCCCAGCCAAACACCCCAACAGCTACATCGATGGAATAGTTTATACGAACACCAACTCATCTTAACCGTGAAGGGTGAGTATATTAATGAAACATTAGAGATATTGGATCACATTCAAAAACAACACGACATTGGCTATTTTCAATGCAGCGAACAACAAGCAAAATCAGCCTATCTATTACGTTTTGCAGCAGCTGGGGCTGCTGTGCAATATGCATCTATCCACAATAAGAATGTAGAGCCTATTATTGCACTGGATATTGCATTAAAGCGTAACGATGAAAATTGGTTTGAAACCCTGCCAGAGCAGATCAATAATAAATTTGTTAAGAAGTTATATTATGGCCATTTTTTGTGCCACGTTTTTCATCAAGACTATTTAGTCAAAAAAGGTGAGGATACCAAAGCAATAAAGGCATCTTTATTAAAAATTTTAGAAACCCGTGGAGCGCAATACCCTGCTGAACATAATGTTGGTCATCACTACATAGCCAAACCTGAACTGGAAAATAACTACAGAAAGCTAGACCCAACAAACACATTGAATGCCGGAATTGGAGGCATGTCTAAAAATAAGCATTACCAATAAAATAATTATTTATTGGTGTATTTTTTAATTATCTCATTTAGTAATGCTTGATGTTCTTTTTTTGAAAATTGCACATCAAGTTTTTCAACTAATTCTGATGCCCATTTAAATTTTGGACTAAATGCTATAAAAAAAGGGTTTTCACTCAAACAACCTGCATTTTGATAATCGGCCAAATCAATTCTATGTGTTTTAGCCTCCCAGGCTGCTACATATTGATCATCTAAAAACGCATCAATTCTGTTTAAATCCAACATATTAATAAACCTAGGGATTTCTTTACCACCTGAGATCAGTTGAACGGCTTCGTTAGACTTTGCATTACGAATATATTCATCAATATCAGAGTCGTAACCATAACCTTTGATTGCACCAAGCGTTACTGTATTAAGGGATGAAACACCCTTGTAACGCCATTGGCTGTCTTTATTAGAAAAAAAGCAAACGCGATATGACATTGTCGGGGTATTGGTAAATACAAAATCAGGTGCCTCTTCACGGACAGCGGTTAATAGCCCATGAGCACGCCCCGATTCAACTTCTTTAATAGCACGGGTCCAGGGGTAAAACTTAATGTCAACATCCATATCCAACTGCTTCAAAGTAGCTTGGATATATTCATAAGCAATACCAGGTAACTCTTCTGAGTTCGGGCAGGCATACGGGCACCAGTTTGTTGTGGCCAGAATGATTTTACTAGGGGGATTAGAACCAGAAGCCAATGTCTGAGGGGCCGTTAAAACCGTTAGCAGTACAATGAAAAGCATACTTTGTTTTAACATTTGGCAACCTAAATATGCAGAAAATCATGTAGTAAGTCTAACCTCAAATCTGCAAAGCGCCATATGATGTACTCATCAGGCATAAAAATTAAAACAAGCCTTGTAACATATATAGATATGAATCTATTTATTTATACCTATCGACTATAAGCCATTACTAGGCTATTTTTTGTATTTTAAACTTTAAATAGTTTATTTAGCTAAAGCGTCAGCTGTATAAAATCGCTTCCCAGTTGTATCTTCCCTAGAAAGCACAAGCGTCGCTGTTGTCTTTTTGATCTTCACTTCTCTGGTATAACCTGGTGATACCACATCAACATGAGAGCTCATCACTGTCACGCCACCGGCTAATAAATTTGACTGGGTTGACGTCGTGGTCACAAGTGGCATTTCAATTAATTCGATGCTCATTTCATCTTTACGATTCGAAAGATTAAAATCCTCGTAACCATCCAATAAAGCCAACTCAGCCGATCGTTGGGTGACATATTCAAACATTTCATCATAAGAGACTGACTTATAGGTTTGATAGCTGACCAAATAACTTGTTTCATCAAGCTTCACCTCAGAATAACCATGAGGCTCATCACTCTCTTTTGCCACATACATGCTTGAACAACCTGATATCCATAATACCCAAAAACCGATTAATACAATTTTCACAAAATACCCTTATTACTGGTTTAATCTAAAATTCATTAACAAAAAATCCCTTATTATCAACAAACCAATGAGCCAATTCCAGTTAAAACGGACCTAAACAGTGGTATTTGTTATAATCGATATTCATTCTGCCACCACTTAGAGTAGCCCCATGCACCCTGCTGAATTTAAAACCTTACGCGAAGCGGTTGGCCTTTCAATCTCCACATTAGTTAAAGTCATTGATGTGGACGAGCGCTCTATCCGTAAGTGGGAGTCAGGCAAGAAAAAATTACCCGAAGATGTCATTAAAGCGGTTGTTGCCATTGATCAACTACTAACCGACACCGCCAATCTTGCCTTTGATGAATTTCAAAAAACGCCTCAAGACAAGGTGACGTTACACCGCTACATCGAAGAAGAAGACTATCTCAATGCACACCCCGAATTCGAGGGATTACCGATCACAACATACGGTGTCGCTTTATTTCGCTTAAGGCAGAAATTCAAAGATGCTAATATCCCGGTTTCGATCGAATATATTTAAAACAACATAATGAAGTTAAGTACTCGTCTCACTGCACTTTGCCAAGCCATCCCTGAACACACATACCAGCATATTTGGGATTGTTGCTGTGATCATGGTTACCTTGGCGAGCAGCTGATGGCTGAACACCCAGATAGCACCATTCATTTTATTGATGTAATGCCTCACTTGATAGAAGAAGTTGAAAAGCGACTTTCTCATAATTCAAAGCAAAACTGGCGCACCCATTGTGCTGATGCTGCCGATCTCTCACTTGATCAAACAGAGAATCACCTAGTAATCATTGCTGGTGTAGGTGGTGACTTATTAATTGAAATGGTTGATACCATTTATAATCGCCATGCATCGCTTTTTAGCAATAAGCGTTTAGATTTTCTGTTATGCCCTGTTCGTCAATTGCATAAAGTTAGACAAGGCCTTAATGATCTTAATCTTGGATTAATCACAGAAAAAATCATTCAAGATAACCATCAATTTTATGAAGTCTTACAGGTAAGCAACCAGTCTAATAAACCAGTCAGTATTGTCGGCCGTGAAATGTGGGACTTATCAAATGCAGAACATGTCACCTATCGTGACACCATGATTCGTCACTATGAAAAACAGCCTAACGCGCAAGCTAAAATATTATTAAAGCAATATAAAGGTATTGCATAAAAAGCGCTGTAAATTCACAGCGCAGTTAAAATTTAACGGATATCACTGGCGCTGCCGCCCCACACATAAAATCAAATCAAAAAGCGTCATCCCCGACGCGCGAAGCGCTTTGATCGGGGATCCACTTCTATTTTTTATTTTTTATTTTTTATTTTTTGAAAGATTTAAGTATGCCATTAGCAAACTTAAAAAACTGAATTGAGACACCCATTATAATAAACAATACTAGGTATCATCTCTTGATCTTTTTACGGCGGAGCTGAATAACATCGAGCATAAAGGGCGCGCGGCTAGCGCGTCCTAACCCACAGTCTTTTCATGGGCGACCTTGATGCTTTTGTTATACCATTTTTTAGTTTGATGAAGGTGGGTCAAAAACCAATAGAGGCACATCTATTTGACCGTACTCATTATCTCCCCAACATAGAACTTCAGTTTCATTCAATGTACAGCTATGCTTGCGTCCAACAGTAATTGCAGAAGGAGTGTATATATCAAGAGGAACATCTGTTTGTCCGTTGCTATTTTCACCTGCACAAGCAATTCCATATACATTCAATTTGCAGGTATGATCTATACCGCCCGCAACAGCATGAGCGCTCATTAGCCCCCAATTAAAATCGGCATCTCCATGCTGCCCAGAAAAACGACCATAATAACTATGGTTTTCATTAAGCTTAAAAGAACTAAACCTTGCTCCAACCTTAACGCTTATCGCGCCTGCTATTGTGTAATCTGCACTATTAAATCCAAAATCCGTTCCCCAGCAAACTGCACCACTATCATCTATCGCGCAACTATGACCATAAGCAACGCTAATAGAAGTTGGATTAGAAAGTACGGGGACACTTGTTTGTCCAAATGAATTATTTCCCCAGCAATGAACACCGTTATCATCTAAAGCACAGGAGAAGTCCAACCCTACACCTATTTCTATCGGATTCAGCAAATGATTGTGCACATTTGTTTGGCCTGAATAGTTATTCCCCCAACAAATTATTCCATTATCATCGATAACACAATTGTGATCCCCCCTAGATGCAATAGCTATTGGATTAATTAGTTCTTCAGGAACATCCGTTTGTCCTTTATCATTTTTCCCCCAACATGTAACACCATTACTATCTAAGACACAGTTATGATAACTACCTGATGCTAGAATATTGTTTTTCAAAGGAACTAATTCTATTGACTTAGTTCGATCCAGAGGAAATTGATCCTGATCATCCAGAATATGGTCATTATCATCATCGTCATCCAAGTTATTACCGATCTTATCTCCATCAGTATCCAGGGTCTCTGATTGATCGAATGGAAATGCATCTATAGCGTCTATAACCCCATCATTATCATCATCGCTATCAATATTATTAGGTATCCCATCATTATCATTATCTGGAACTCCTATAACTTCAATGCAGCCTAATGACTCACTAGTTAGACCTAAACTTATTTCATCAAAACTATCAGCAACTTGAAAATGTAATTCTTCAGATGAGTCTCCATTAACATTCACGGTCAGTAAGTTAGTGCTGATACTCATTAGCGTCCAATTATTGGACGATTCATCAAAGCCAACTTCTTCACGGTTTTGAGACCAAGTTGTTTCTATACTTTCTACTAAATCAAACTCATTTCTTGTTGTTATTTTAAGTTTATTATCGGTATTGAATGCATAGCAATAAGTACCAGAGCTATCTTTATGAAAAAGTTTTTTATTCTCTAGTGAGTAATCAATACCTGTAGGTTCATTTCTAGAGTCGAAATCACAGCCCGTACACAACATAGATGCTACTGAGAGTGTTAGTAAAAGGTTAAAAGATTTATCCATAAATTCGTCCAACTATATGTAGGGTATAACGCCACCATTACGGGTTTTATCCCGTAGATGGCCTTGTTAACTTTAGTCTTCAACTCGAATAACAGTCGCTTTCATATATAGGTCAAATGTTGACTCCCATAAAAGCACAGCGTTTCCGCCAGCTTTACACACATCTTTGGCAATAAAGTCTCTGGTAGCCCCCGCACTACTAATTGTCTCTCTTGGGCACCCAAAAGGCGCGCAACTAAGATTAATATCAACGACTCCTAGTTCATAGAATTTCTTCTCTGGTCTAGTTGTATAAATATTTACTTGGCAATCTTCACTTAATGCATCAAAACGATGGTCACCTGTTTCTGTGAATCTTGAAGATATCGTTCCACAAGCAGTAACGCTAAGGACAGATACTGCTAATACAGTGGATTTAAAAATATTCATCAGTTTCCTATATTGTTTGTAAAATTAACGCCGCCTTCTTAGGTTTATCCCAAACAAGGCTTTGTTAACCCTTGCTATTTTTATAGTCTTCGAAAGCCTCAATCCATTTCTCTTGAGGAATATACCTTTCAAAATGCAATAATATGCCGTCACGTGACGTGTTTTACGGGGCGCGTTCACCCTGTTATTTCTTATAAGCCAGCCATCATGCTACATACAGCCAATATTGGCAAATATGCCATCCCTTTTTTGACGTCGCACTAAAATATTTTTATCCACTTAAGCCTTTGAATTTGAACAACATATCAACCCAATACTTTTGACCGCATATTTAGCACTTAAATTGGCCTCACCATGACGTGTTTGAGGCTGATAATGGTGGATGACGTTCATGCTTCATTATCTAAAGCGAATGTTATTGATATTGCTATCATTATTCACCCGCATACCCAAAGCACTCTCTTCGTTCGCGGGGCACTCTGGGTGCGGGTTCGTACAAATAAAGTAAAGCCGATGCAGTACCAACTTAAAAACAATGGATACCCGATCTGCTCGTTCCTCGCGTCGAGTATGACAGCATTGAATCTATGCAGCACCCACAAAGAAGTAGGATGGGTTAGCGCGCAGCGTAACCCATAGAGAAATTTAAACGATATATGATTGTTTAATCACTTCATTTAAATCTAATTCAACTACCGTGACTTATGGAATATATTCATCGTTGAAGGTAATAGTTTAGGGGCATAATGGATATCAAATAACTCAGACGCCTATTAAAAGAACGCATTACAAGAGCCCATGATAAAAAAGTACCTAGGTCAAACAGCCTAATCTTAAAGCAACTACGACTAAAGCAACTAAGATACGCATTATAATACTGCATTATCCAATACAAAAAAGGCACGCCTGGGTGGCGTGCCTTTTCGTTTTCACTTAGGTATTAATGAATATTAAGTGCTTTGTACCCGTACAGGACGCAACTGTACCAAGCTACCTGCAATAAAGGCTAACAATAACAACATTGCAAAACCTAGGGTTTGCCAATCCAATTCATCATTGGTTTGTGACTGCTCAACTTGTTCTAGCTTTTGCCCTTCTACCATTTCATTGGCTTGTGAGGCGGCGGCTTCTTGTGCTAATTCTTGCGCAATTGCATCATTTGCACTGGCCAATAATGCTTCTAAACCAAAACCTTTTGCTTGTTGAGATAGGTTTTCTAAAAAGATTTCGTTCTCACTAAATACATTATGATCACGTTTGATTTCTAGGTAAGTCTCAACCAGTTGTTTAAGTGTTTCCTCATCGGTTTCCCAATAGTCTTTACGTTGTGCTTCTAACATACGCTCAATCATTTGCGCTAAGTTGGTTGGGTTGGATTGCTCAAAGAATTCACGCATATCCATGTTGTACTTATCTTTTACATACACCTCTGCAAATTCTTGCCACTGAGCATCGGTCACACCTTCAGGGTACATCACCGTCCAGCCCCAAAAGTTATTCAAACGGTCCAACATCATGCTGGCACCTGAATACCCTTCCTTTTGTGCTTCTTCGATCCAACGAGGGTGAAAACTGCGATTTCTTAATTCACGTGCCATAAAACGATTAAAGCTTTCACTGCGCTCTTCATTTTTTTCACGCAAGTTTGAAATCATCATTTGTGGGCTAGCGCCATCAATATTACGAATCGCCAACGCCATGCCACCAAAATATTGGAATGGGTCATCACTGGTGTTCATACCATACAAATTTGACGAGCGACTAAACAATACCGCATCGGTGCCTGATAACGCTTTTGAGTACAACCCTTCCACTTGATCGCTCCAGCGTTTTGCATCACTACCAAATGCATAACCCATACGTTTAAGATACAAATCCGCCAGTTTGCCATCGCTCTCCCAAGTATCACTGGCTAATGCGGTATCAGCTAAACCACTGCCATAACTGCCAGAAGCGTTACTGAACAAACGCACTGTCGATAAATACTCGGCTTCATCTTCACTCACGCCTTCTGCCAATAAAGATTTTTTCAGTGCTAAGGTATTTGCATATACTGAATTATTATCTTCTTTAAGTTTTGCCACCTGCTCTATGGCTTTGGCAATCATTAACATGACATTAGGGAACGCATCACGATACAAACCTGTCGCCGACGCCACAACGTCTACACGTGGGCGCTTAAGTTCAGCGTAAGGAATAATTTCTGTGCCCTTTAAGAAGCCGTTTTCATCCCACACTGGGCGCACACCCATGGCCGCTAATACTTGGCTTTCTAGTACACCGTGATGACGCATGGTTTCAAGTGACCACAACGAGAACGCTAATTTGTCTGGATACTGGCCTTTTTCTTTGTAGTGATTGGCAATTAAATCTTCAACTAACTTTTGCCCCACTTGCCAAGCCGCTTTTGACGGTACCTTAGCTGGATTAAAGCCTAATAAATTCACACCGGTCGGTACTGAATCATGGGCGCGCACTGGGTCACCACCGTAACCCACAGGTACAAACTGCCCGCTGAGGCCTTTTAACATGTTTTCCATTTCTTGTTGGCCGCGAATACGCTGTGCAAAGTCTTCAGCTTGCGTTAAAAAACCAGCCAATTCAGCATTTACTTTTAGCGTTTGCTTTTCAACAATGTGTGCCCATAACAATTTAAACCCAGGTGTGTCGTCTAATTGCACTACCTTGTTATCTTCTAGTTTTTGCGAAAATACATCAGGTGCTTGTTTTAATGTAATGGCTGTTTTTTGCTCAAAGGTTTCAGCTTGCTCTTTAAATTCATGGCCAAGCATTTGTGCAACCGTGGTCATTAAATGAGGATCATTTAATGTTGAACCATAAGTGTGAACACCTAACGGTTGGGATTCTTCCGCTAATTCATGCATATAATCGTGTACGGCATGCATATAAGCATCAAATTCTTTTTCGATACGCGCTTCAGAAAACCCCACATCTTCAAAGATTTTAAGTGTGATTGACAACTGCTTGATATTGTCTTGCACTACTTGCTTGGTTTTACCCTCAGACAAAGTCATGTATTGCTCAAGTAATTCCTCAAGTTCTGCAAAGTCGCCGTAATAACCTGACTCAGCAAAACCTGGTGTCATGTGTGACAACATAACCGCTCGACCACGGCGTTTAGCCTGCATGGCTTCGCCTACGTTATCCATCACAAATGGGTAAACAATCGGCGTATTACCAACGGTTAATTGAGGTGCATCGTACATGCTTAAACCGCGCTCTTTACCTGTTAACCACTCTTGAGAACCGTGAGTTCCTAAATGAATAAACGCATCCGATGCATGCTTCTGTTTGGCATACAGGTAAACCGCTAAGTAATAATGATTAATGGGGCTAGATGTATTGTGATAAAGCGCCGCATTTTTATCTTCATCTTCACTGCGACTCGGTTGTGGCATGACAACCAAGTTGCCCATTTTAATTTGTGGAATAACAAACGCTTTTTCGCCATTTACTGTGCGCACGTAAATATTATTTTCAGGGTTACCCCAGCGTTCAAGGATTGGCTGACGTACCGCTTCTGGTAAGGTGTTTAACCAAGTCAGGTAATCACTCACAGGCAGATAATCACTTAAGCCTTTTTCCATTAATAACTCTAAACCAGAGCGCGTATAAAACGGGCGTAACAATTGACCAACCGATTCAATCAGCTCATCGGATGTTTTTTCTTCAATGCTATAACCTTGCGCTTTAAGAGTCTTTGCGATATCTCGAATGGAGTCCGGCACATTTAAAAATGCCGCACCCATGTTTTTATCACCCGGAGGGTAGTTCCACAGAAATAACGACAATTTTTTATCTTTATTTGCTTTGAGTGACAGCATACCTTGTTTAATGGCACGCTCAGCAATGGCGTCCACATGATCAAGCATCGGTACCTGATTATGGCTTTTATCAATGGTTGCCACCATGGTTGGGTCAATCACACCTGCGCTTTCTGGCATCATTAAAAAGTAAGGAGACATCATGGCATTAATACCCGCTTGCGCTTGATCAAATGATTCACGGTCACCATCGCGATACACTAAGCCATGTAACACAGGCACACCCACTGCCATAAAATCTTGTTTGGTTTTTTCAGCTTCGTGCAACATGCGGTAGTTAATCAAAGCTTGCACATTGCCTGTGGCAATTTTACGGAAGCCCTCACTTGCATCTGTACCATCAAAAAACATCGCAAATCCTTGGCCTCCTTGTTTTTCAATGGCTGAAATTGTGGCATCAATTAAGCTAGTTTGCTCATTTTCAACGGCACTGCGGTGCATTAACACACCCACTACCGGTTTTGTCTGATCTTGTTTTAACCAGCTAAAAAACCCTTGTGCATCGGAGCTAATTAATCCATCAAAGTTAGGGTGATACACCCCCACGGTAGGCACAACATGCAATGCGCCTACTTTATTGGTTTGTTTAAAAAATTCATTACCTAAAAAAGCAAATAAATTTTCATAGTTTTTACGCATCCCATTTTCTAAAAAATCATGGGCTTGTGTATATTGCGCCTTAGTGAAACCGCGATTTAATCCATTCATACTAAAGCCAACTGAAATTGCCGTGTTTTGACAGGCTTTCATGGCATTGGCAATTTCTGGGTATTGTCCCGCAGCAGCATCCGCACTAACAGCCTGAGTAATCACCACTTTATAGTCACACAGCACAGCCAAACCCGGTTTTTTACTAAAACTGCGCGTACTAAACGCATCTAAATTTAATTGATAAGGCTCGGCAGATTCTTTTAAAATTTTAATTTTGGCCGAAGCTAAATGACTATCCCCTATATATAAAATATCTTTTGCAGGGGCGGTATTCCCGTGCGATACAGCCCCATACAGGGTAATCGCCATCACGATTATGTAATTAATAATGTTGTGTTTCATAAAAGTCATTTATTGGTTGCTCTGTTTTTCATCGGCTGGTACGTACACCATGGACCCATCTTTCATCTTGTAAGCGGTGCCTGCTTTTTGTCCATTGCCTGAACCGACATCACCTTGAGATTGGAATTGTTTAATTTCATTGCCCTCTTTCACAATGATTTCCATATTGGGCTCACCTTCATTTTTTATTACCGTTACATTTTCACTGCTAAACGGGTTTAACGGATTTTGCGCAATGGAAATAATTAAAGCGGCTATGATGACCAAAAATACATCCACTAAATTCACGGCGGTTGTAATGGGATCTAGATCATCTTCATCAGTTAAAAATTTCATCTTAAGCCTCTTTTACTGCTTTTAAAGCAACGCCAATGGGCTGTTCATTGTGCAATGCTTGTTTTAAGTCCACTAAGTCTTGGGCTAACCAGCGTTTTTTAATTGATACCGCAATAAAGGTTAATGAAGCCGCTGCCAAAGCAAAAATAACCGCAGCAAACGCAATGGATAAATTTTCTGAAATCCCTTGAATATTGCCATCTGCCAAGCTTTTTAATGCGGGCCCCATTGGAATCATGGTGGCAATTAGGCCTAACATTGGAGCAACCTTGGTAACCAGCTTTAAAAACTCTAAACGTTTAAATGCAAATAATTCCAACTCATCAAAATCCTGAATACGATCCTGCGCCTGAAAATAATGCAGTTCGAATCCACGGTTTACCGTTTTGCTTTGCCCTGCACGACGCTGCCACGCCTGAATGGCCACTCGACCCAAACTGTAAAACCCCAAAAAGAAAACAAACAGAATTGCCACTAACACTGGCGCAAGTAAAAGATCGCTGATGCGATACATAAAAAATTCAATAGAGGAGATCATGATTTTTTCCGGGAAGTGCTTAAGTTCAACAAACCTCGCATGATTACTTTTCATACAAAGCTCATAATTATTTACTGCATTCTATTGCGAATGATTCGCATATGCAATAGCATTAGCAATAATTACTATTTGCGAATAAATATCATTTATGAAAACCCACTGCGTTTCTTCTCTATTAATCACCAGCCTTCTTGCCACAAATGCCTATTGTGCCGTTGAGTTAGACACACAAGAGATTACGGGTCATACAAAACAATACCCTCATTTAAGCGAGCAGCCTGTGAGGGTCGAACTCATCAGCCGTGAGGCAATTGAAGAAAGCCATGCTCTAAATTTAGCCGAGGCACTAGAGTATTCTGCCGGTGTACAGCTGAAGCCCATAACGGGCAAATCGGGAACGGGCGTATGGCTGCAGGGTTATGATTCCGATCGTGTTGCGGTATTGATTGATGGCAACCCAGTTGCAGCGGGTACCGGCAGCAGTGTGGACATTACACAAATTGCCATCGGTGACGTTGAACGCATAGAAATCAGTAAAGGCTCAATGTCCGCCATTTATGGCACCAGCGCCATGGGTGGTGTTGTCAATGTTATAACTCGAAAACCCGAACAAGGACGCCAAGCTAATTTACGTTACATAGGCGGCTCTTGGGGCAGCCAAGACTTACCATACGATACCGTACCAGTTGGTAAACAACATATAACCGCCAACATCAGCCAAGCAAGCGAGACAAATTCGTTGCAACTGGTTGCTGACTCACAAATTTCATCCGGCTTTCGCGCCCCAGATACCACTGAAACCCAAGGCTGGGAAGGCTATAAAAATAACCTAAGTGCAAAAAGCATGACGCAACTTAGTGCCAGCAGCCAGCTTATGCTCTCCCCTCGCTTTTACCGTGAAGACATTAAAACCATCAACGATAATTTCATTGGTGGTATTGGCAATGTACCAAAAGAAAAGATTGATATTACTGAAAAAAATTCACTGACAAGTGTTTTTGAAAAAGACAACGGTGACTTAGGCAAGTTAAAAATGACATACAGTTTTGAAGATTATCAAAACGAATCACGCCAAGATTTAATCAGCACATCCCATATAGAACAACACCGCATTACCGATATTGATCATCAAGGTATCACCGCCCAATACAAATATAATCATAATTATACTTCGCACTATGTGGCAGGCGTTGAATATTTACACGACGGCATGAATGCCACTTCCCATAAAAACGATGGCACAACTGCAACAATAGAAACCGAGGTGGACGATAAAACTCTTAAAAATACCAATGGTTTTTTTCAGTTAGGCACACAAGCCACTCAAGATATAGAAGTGCTATTGAGCGGCCGTATTAATAATAACTCTCGCTACGGCACTGAGTTTTCGCCCATGTTAAACCTGCAATACACCCCGTTTGTAGGCAATGGCCATTATCTGAACGTTCGCGTAGGTGGCGGTCATGGTTATCGCACCCCTACCCTAAAAGAGCTTTACCACTTTTTTGACCACAGCCACATTGGGTATGTATTGCTTGGTGATGAAAACCTTGAGCCTGAGTCATCCGTCAATATACAAGCAAGCCTTGAATACAGTAACCAAAAGCAACTTAACTTTGATATCAGCATTTATAAAAATGACATTAAAAACCTCATCGATTTTTATGTTAACCAAGATAAAACCAATGAATTATCCAGCGAATATGGCAGCGAAGTGGTCGCCAATGTCTATGGCAACATTGACCGTGCGCGCACACAAGGGCTTGAGTTTTCACTGACGTATGAAGTCGCACCTTGGTTAACCACCAATTTGGGGTATGCCTATTTAGATGCTATCAACAAGGAAACCGGCAAAGCATTAACCAGCCGACCTGAACACGATATAAAAACCAGTTTGGATTTTTACCTGACCCATAAAAATAAAGTGTCTTTGAAATATCAATATTATTCAAAGCAGTTTTCTGACGAAGACAATTTATTAGTCACACCTGCTTATTCTCAATTTGATCTTAAGTGGAATTATTACCCTACCAGCCACATCAATCTTTTTGCAGGCATCGACAACCTAACGGATGTACAGCGCGACTTTTCGGTGGGCAGCGATCTTCGTCCAGAAGAAGGACGCTATGTGTATTTAGGCATTGCTCTGAATAAAATAATTTTTTAAATCAACTATCAAAACACAACACAACTGGAGAACACAATGAAACACACCTCAACTCTTTCCATGGTAGCATTAAGCGCATTGCTAACAGCATGTGGCAGCAGCTCAGACAATGACTCAGGTAACTCAAAAACCGGCGATATAGAAAACCAATACGCAGCATTTAATGCGATTTCGGCACCGGCTTATTTAAATCTAGAATCCGGCACGACGGTTACCAAAGATGAAAACTGGCATTTTTCATATCAAAAATACGTAGGCTTTACCGTGAATGGTGGCATTTCAGGTAGCGGCAGTGTTAGCGCCTGTGCCGCACACACCCCTGATGGTTTATATGACGCTGACGGCAAAGCGGTTCAAGCGGCATTTGAAGCGCTCACCCGTGATAACACAGAAGCAGCATTTAATGCGGTCACTAAAACAAGCTGTGACAACTTCATCACTGACGCCATTAAAACTTATATTGAATTTGGCGACTGGGCCAGCTACAACCCAACTACACACGCTATCACCCTTAACCAAGGCACCGAAAACGGTTGGATCGTTCAATCTGCAAGTGCCGATGGCAACGGTCTTTATAACTATGGCCGTGTAAAAGTTTCTGATCTTGCTTACGAGTCAGGTGTGAGCTACCGCTTAAAATTCTCAGTTGAGCAATGGGATGAAAACGCGCAAGTATTTGTAGCCGCAACCGAATCAGATGCCATTGATTTCACAACTGAGCGCCAATACTGGGACATGGAAACCAACACACTGGTTACCTCAGCAGATGACTGGGAGCTAAGCATTGAACGCGCCGGCCAAGCATGGAACATTCAAGTAAATGCAGCTGTATCAGGTAATGGCACCGCAGGTATTGGTCATGTATTAGTGGATTCCGGTTCTGCATTTGATGTCACCAACCCTAAAGCCAGTGGTGATGACATTTATAAATTTTACACTGACTCAGCTGAAACCGCTCTTTCGGCTCCTGGTAACTACGGTGCATTCCAATACGGTGTAGCCGGTGGACACAACATGTGGCCAACTTTCACCACCTACTTGTTTAAAGACGGCGATCGTTTCTTTAAAGCACAAGTGGTCAGCAACTATGGTGAAGATGGCACACTTGCAAGTGGCAACTTATATGTACGTTACGCAGAAGTAACGGAGTAAGGTTAAATACACATCACATACTCCCCTATTGGAGTATGTGATGTATGGTTTTCTGCTACAAATCCGTTAACATGCCTGCTTATTAGTATTAGTATTTGTATCAGGATACCTTAATGGATAACCCAATCGCTTCCAGAAAACGCCGTATTATTGCTGTATTGATTGATTTTTGGTTAATCGGGTATTTAACGTCCTTAAGCATTTACATTCAATTTTTTGTCATCAAAACACCCTGGGACACCGACCTCATTGAAGGTGTGATCAGTTTACATTTAGCAATGGGCCTCACTGGTTTATTCATTTTTCTATGTAAAGACACCCTAAACGGGTTAAGTATTGGCAAGCTTTTAATGGGCATTCGAACTGTCAAAACGTCGGGCAAACCCGTGGATTTTTTCAGTGCAGTGCTGCGTAATCTTACATTATTAATTTGGCCCGTCGAAGCCATCGCTATTATTCTCAACTCAAAAAAACGCCGTCTTGGAGATCACCTAGCTGGCACAAAAGTAAAACGGGATCTAAAAATATCAGGCTCGTACCGTGGCCTTGCCGCCATTGTGTTAATGGGGTTTTATTGGTTTACACCCAACCTGCCAAACATTGATTTTACCAGCCAAGACTTTAATGATATTTCACAATATATTATCAAACATTCACAAGCATATGAGGTTGCCGAGCAATCTTTATATGAACAGCCTGCCATTGAAAAACTCATCGGCTCTATCAGCGAAATTAAAATTGGGAATACTAGCAGCATAGAAACACACAATGACTCAGGTCATGCCCATTTAATTTTAGTCGCCATAGGTGAACATGCTGAACTGCCAGTAGAGGTAAGACTTAAACGCAGCGAAGGAAAGTGGCAACTCACTGAGATGCACTTTGAGCAAACTCAAAACGTGCCGATCAGTGATGATTTAAAAAACAAATAAAAAATGGGCTTAGGCTTCGGCTGCCCCACAAAAAAAACTGAACAACGCTTAACCAAAAACGTCATCCCCGACGCGCGAAGCGCTTTGATCGGGGATCCACTTCTACTTTATGTGAAAAATTTGAGTGTTTCATCGGTCAGTTTATAGGATTGGACCCCCGCGTCCGCGGGGGAGACGTTGAATTTCTGTTGATTTTCAAACTATGGGACAACAGTGTGCTCAGGCCCATTTTTGATAATTAGTAAAAACCATTTATCCATTATTTTAAATATTGAGGCTGCAACAGCGGCGAAACATTCGGTTTATGCTGCGCTATTTCGTCAACACTTAAACCGGCTAACTCATATGGAAACACCAGCCAGTCATCGGTTTCATATAAACAAAAATCGGGTTTAATATTGGTTTGATTCATCTTTGGTTTTTGATACAAGGTCGCCACACGAATATCTTTAGGTAAATTCCGTTTTAAATGTTTTTCTAAGCGCTTTAAAACAGCACTGATGTTTTGTCCGGTACTAAACACATCATCAACAATCAGCAAGCCGTCATCCGCATTTAAATTTTCAACTAAATATTGGGTACCGTGTACACGAATATCTTCAGGATTATCCACCATGTTTTGATAAGCTGGCTGACCTTTATAAGACGTTCGCAGTGAAATATGATCGGTTTTAATGCCTAATGTTTGCAAACACTCTTGCACATAAATCCCCACCGAGCTGCCACCACGCCACAAGCCCACTATAAACGTTGGGCGAAACCCACTTTCTAAAATACTCACACCTAAACGAAAAGCATCTTGAATCAAGCTTTCTTCATCTAAAAAACGCTTTTCCATCTTGCCTCCAACGCTGACAAGTGATTGAATCAATAAACACAGAAAATAACCAAGTGGTCAGCTTTTAATTAGGCCATAGGCTACTGTGAATCTCAATAGTCTTTTTTATGCACTATTTTCGAGCAGTTCCACCGCATCACACTACAGGAAGTCTTTATGAGTGAAAAACAATATTTAAGCGCACAGGGCTTACTTGATGACTCATTCGCTCTAGGGGCAAAGGTACTGGCTTCGGACTTTCGCCCAACATTCATCATTGCGGTTTGGCGTGGCGGCGCGCCTGTTGGCATTGCCGTTCAAGAGTTTTTGGCATACCACGGTGTTGAAACGGACAACATAGCCATACGCACTTCATCTTATGCGGCTGGTATTGACCAGCAATCCCGGGAGGTTAAGGTATTTGGTTTAAATTATTTAATGAAGAATATTCGACACAATGATCGTTTATTAATCGTAGATGATGTATTTGATACAGGGCGCTCAATTGAGGCCATTATTGATGAGTTACAGCGCCGCACCCGCTTAAATATGCCTGAAGATGTGCGTGTCGCGGTGCCCTATTACAAACCTTCGCGCAATAAAACAGCAAGAGTGCCGGACTTTTATATTCATGAAACCGAAGCGTGGTTGAAGTACCCTCATTCACTTGAAGGGTTAACCAATGAAGAGATCGCAACAGGCAGACCCGCCTTATACGAGATCATTAAAAATCATTTACCTAACAATGATGCCACTTAATACCCTTTTGATACCAAACCATCATGCAAACAGCTAATACCTGAGCGGGCTTCTACATAAATATCACGCCACTCTAGGCGGTCACTTTCAATCATAACGCCCAGCTCGGTATCTTCTTCTTCGGTATTTAAAATGGAGACAAGGTCATTGGCTGATAGTGTTTGTGGGCATTTAAAGTTATAACTTTGGCTAAAATCCTCTAATACAGATAGCTTCACATTATATTGCTCAGCAAGATCATTTAGAATTTTTGTATCTATTTCAGAAGATGTTTGTCCAAGTGCTTGTGCACTTAAAAACAAAGAAGAGGTAAATAAGAAATGTTTAATGTGAGGCTTCATGGTCATGTCCTTTTTTTAAGGACAGTAACCATGAAATATGACAGTTAAATGACAAGCGGATTTATAATTGAGAATTATAAATCATGGTTCACATTTAAGGTTTTGCCTTGGGCCAAATTAATGTTTTGTGTCACGGCCAAGGCGGTTTCATGCAAGCTGCTAATATACAACTTATCACCCACTTCTAACGCCCCTGTGGTTTGCCCATACATACCCAGTGGGTCTTGTAAGTTAAATACCACCTCACCTGCATCATTAATCGCAACAATATGACCAAAGTTTTGAGCTTTAGGACGCATGAAAGCCGGTAAACGTTGCACCACTTTGCGTAACGTTGGCGAATTTGACAGCATATCCAATGGCTTACTGCGAGGGCTGACCAAACCTAACCAGTACAAACCATGATTACCCTTGGCCAGGTTATCAGGGAAGCCCGGTAAGTTATCAATTAACACATCTAACGTGCCCCGTAGTTCGCCATTTAGCGCTAAACGCAGTACTCGATAACTGCCCGTTTCATTAAATAACACATGTTGTTCGTCATGGCTTAATGCCACACCGTTGGCAAAGTTAATATCATTGGCCAGTACGGTGGATACTTTCGTGGCTGGATTGTATTCAATGATGCGACCATGGCCACCATGTTCGTTAATATCAAGTAAACTGGCTCCGTAAGTGCCATAGGTTTTAGCATGAAATTTAGTGGAGGCATCTGAAAAGTACACATTGCCATTGCTGGCCACATCCACATCATCTGCATAATTAACTGCCACACCATCTACCGTATCCACTAAGGTGGTGATGGTGCCATCCACCGATATACTCAATAAGCCTTTGATGGCATCAGCCACTAATAAATTGCCTTGTTTATCAAATTCAATCCCCAGTGGGCGACCACCTGTATTAACCCAAGCATGGATGCTGCCTTTTTTATCAAGAAACTTAATGTCGCCACTTAATAAAGAAAAATAGAGATTACCTTTAGCGTCTAATGCTAAATCCTCAGGGCCTATATCACCGTTTAATTCAATTCTATTGACCTGGCTTAATTGCTGATTTTGCGCAAACGCACCCGTGTAACCTTGATCATTTGGCGCTTGCCACGCAACGGGTTCAATTTCTACCGGCCATAAAGCAAGATAGCCAGTTAACACTACAACGGCGCTTACTATAATTTTTTTCATACGGGGTCCTAGGTTTTTATTTTTATGCACACAAGGTAACACTTTTTGTGCATAAAAAAAGCGCTGAATAAAGAAACGGGCGATCTTCATTCAACGCTTTTAAATATGAAAAGTAAAAACTGAACAAGCTTACCAACTTGATAAAAGTTAAATGCGCTTGATCAGCTTACTCTCATAATTTGTTGACTATTAGGCCAACAAATATCCACCATCCACATTAATACAGGCACCAGTGGTATAACTTGATGCATCACTGGCCAAGTATAAAACCGTACCGGCCATTTCATCTGGTTCTGCTATACGATTCATTGGAATATGCTCAAGGGCTTTTTCTAAAATAGCCGGGTTTTTCACCAGTGTTGCCGCAAATTTCGTATCGGTCGCACCTGGTAATAACGCATTCACACGAATACCCATTTGTGCACATTCTTTTGCGAAGGCTTTGGTCATTGAAATCACCGAAGCTTTAGTAATGCTGTAAATACCTTGTAGCGAGCCAGGAATCACACCGTTCACAGAGGCAACATTAATAATGCTACCACCGCCATTGGCTTTCATAAGTTTGCCACCTTCAACACACATAAAGAAATAACCACGAATATTTACATCGGTGGTTTTTTGAAATGCCATTAAGTCGGTATCTAAAATATGGCCAAAATACGGGTTAGCTGCTGCGTTGTTCACCAAAATATCCAGCTTGCCATGTTCCGCTTTAATTTGCTCAAACGCCGCGGCGATTTGTTCCATTTCACCAATGTGACAGGCAATGGCTTGTGCGCTGTAACCTGCTGCGGTTATCTCATCAACCACACGCTGACAACCGTCTAACTTACGGCTGGATACAATGACATGAGCACCTTGTTGTGCCAGTAGTTTTGCAATGCTTTCACCAATACCACGACTGGCTCCGGTTACTAATGCCACTTTACCACTTAAATTGAATAATTCTGTCGACATACTGTTCTCCTTATTTTTATTTAACGATACGTTACCTTGGTATCGCTTAAAGTTAAATGCTGATAGTTATTAAAATAGGATAAGTTCACATTACCGGCTTCGTTAAAAACCAAACGGGTAATTGCGGTATTAGCCATCATTTCATTTAATTCAAACGCTTTGACCGCGCTGATTCCCAGCACTTTTTGCAAACACATAGAAATGGCTCCAGCTGAACTGACCACCACAATGCACTCTTTGCGTTGAGCATTTTGTACAATGTCATCTATGGCTTGGTTAACACGCTGATAAAACCCATCAAAGGACTCTGTTAATGCTTCATTTTGACTGCCTGCGTCCAACCATTGCAAAACCGCTTGACGGTAGAGCTTATGAAATGCTTTCTCCGGATTTTTTTGCGCCATGATGTGTTGAGTCATAAATGCACGATCTTTAAAATCAGGATTAAAAACCTCTAGCACATTTTCATGATCAAACTCATTAAAATCAGGGTTAACCTTTATTGGCAAAGCCAGTTTTTTATGGGTGGCACTTTCAAAACCCGCCAGCAAATTATCCATGGTTTGTTGTTGGCGATTAAGCGAGCCACAAATTAATTGCGTAGGCTCAATGGATGCTGTCAAGCATTTGCCCATTACTTGCGCTTGCTGAGCACCCAGCTCAGACAAGGCATCGTAATTTGCTTTACCAAAACTGGCTTGGCCATGGCGAATTAAATACAACTGGGCCACGTGACTACCCTTCGCCTTTAATTAAACGCAAACAACGGGTTTCAAGATAGCGTGCTGCATGGGCAAAACCGGCAAAACGTTTATCTTGAGTTTGACCATGGTAATAACGGTAATAAATTTGTTGGATGATGACCGCTAAACGGAACAAGCCATACACCTCATAAAAGACAAATGAATCTAAGCTGCGACCGGTTTTTTCAAGATAGTACGCCACCACTTCATCACGAGTTAACATGCCAGCAAGATGGGTAGGTTGACGACGCATCATTTGAAATTGCGGCTCATCATCCGCTTGCACCCAATAAGCTAAGCTATTACCTAAATCCATTAATGGGTCGCCTATGGTGGCCATTTCCCAATCTAATACGCCAATGACATTTAATGGATTCTGGGTTTCAAGTACCACGTTATCTAAACGGAAGTCGTTATGAATTAAACATTGGCCAACATCTTCTGGCATATTGGCTTTTAGCCAATCCATCACGGTTTGAAAATCTGTTGCATCATCGGTTTTGGCTTTAAGGTAACGGTCGCTCCAACCATTAATTTGGCGCGCCACGTAACCATCCCCTTTACCTAAGCTATCAAGGCCTGCCGCTTTCACATCCACTTGATGTAATTCAATCAGCTTATCAATCACGTTTATACATAAGCTGCGGGTATCCGCTTCACTCATTGTTAATTCTTTGGGCATGTTTTGACGGGGGATGATGCCCGTTAGTTTTTCCATGATATAAAAATCACAGCCTAGTACATCATGATCACCACATTTGGCAATAATGCTTGGCACATATCGATACACGGGCTTTAGCGCTTCAATAATATTGGCTTCACGCAACATGTCGTGAGCACTTTTTGCAATTTTACCAAACGGCGGTCTGCGTAAAATATAATATTGCCCAGCAATCGACAATTGGTACGTTAAATTACTGGCACCACCTGGAAACTGAGTAATCTCTAACTCACCATCACAGTTTTCAATGTGTTTGGCTAAAAACTGTTTAACCGCTTTATTATCTAACTCTTCACCTTGGCGAATAGAACCAGCGCTATCTTCTAAACTCATGCTGTTTTCTCCGTCATTTTTTTATGCATTTTTTTGCCAGTGCGCTTAATTTGCATCATATAAATTTTGGGTAAAAAACGCTTTAAGCGCCAAAACATGTTTTCACGGGTATGGGTTAAAATATGAAACTTACCCGCCAGCGATTCTTTATACACTTTTGCGGCAATGTCTGCGGCGCTAATGGATGATTTTTCCATTAAGCGATTTGCTACCTTGATGCCACCTTGGTGAGTCGCACGCATGTTTTTGGTTAAATTGGTTTGGAAGAACGCAGGGCATAAAACCGACACTTTAATGCCATAACTTTCAAGCTCTGCACATAAGGTTTCACTTAACGCAACCACTGCCGCTTTTGATACGTTATAGGCAGACATACCCGGTACATGTAATAAACCGGCCATGGACGCCACATTCACAATGTAGCCCCCTTGTTTTTTAAGAAGCGGAGTAAAGAAATAACAACCCTTCACCACTCCCATTAAATTCACATCCACTGTCCACTGAAAATCGCTTAATGGTAAATCATCAATGTCACCACTGGATGCCACGCCTGCATTATTAATTAACGCATCTAACCCTTTCCAACGTTGTGCAACCTCGTTGTACAGTGCTTGCCATTGATCTTCACTGGTCACATCCAATGAATAGAAAAAGCAGTCTGTACCATGATCAGCTGATAATTTTTTTGCTAACGCTTCACCCGCTTCTTGCTGAATATCTGCCACACACACAGACCAGCCTTGTTTGGCGTATTCTTTTGCCAGCGCTTCACCTAAACCACTGGAGGCGCCGGTTATAATAATTTTTTTCATGATAACCCTCTAAACTGATGGTTTGTTATTATTTGGCTTGATTTTTAATGGCCTGAGAATATTTTTTCAATTCCCACTTCGCCACCATGCCGCGATGCACTTCATCTGGGCCGTCTGCCAAACGCAAACAACGGGCATAAGCAAAAATGCCCGTTAACAAATACTCATCACTCACTCCCGCGCCGCCGTGCATTTGAATGGCTTGGTCAGCAATGGTTTGCAACATGTTAGGTACCACCACTTTAATTTGTGATACTTCACTGAGGGCACCAATCACCCCCTTGGTATCGAGTAGCCATGCGCATTTCAACGTTAATAAACGCGCTTGCTCAATGGCCATACGGGCATTGGCAACAATATCGCGGTTGCCACCTAAGTTAATAATGGGTTTGCCAAACGCTTCACGGGCAATACCACGATTAATCATTAATTCTAATGTGCGCTCAGCGGCACCAATGGCACGCATACAGTGATGAACACGGCCAGGCCCTAAACGGCCTTGGGCAATTTCAAAACCCGCACCAGGGCCTTTGATAATGGCACTTAGTGGCAAGCGTACGTTATCAAAGCTCACTTCACCGTGACCATAAGGCTCATCTAACTCACCAAATACAGGCAGCATGCGTTCGACTTTTACGCCCGGTGCATCTTTAGGAACAAGCACCATAGAATGCTGCGCGTGTTTAGGCGCATCAGGGTGGGTTAAACCCATAAAAATAAGCACTTTACAGTCAGGGTGGCCAATACCTGTGCTCCACCATTTGCGACCATTTAATACCACCTCATCACCTTGAATGATGGCAGTGGCCGCCATGTTAGTCGCATCACTTGAGGCAACGTCTGGTTCTGTCATGCAAAAGGCGCTGCGGATCTTGCCTTCGAGTAATGGCATCAACCATTGTTGTTTTTGTTCTTCTGACCCGTAATGCACCAATACTTCCATGTTGCCGGTATCTGGCGCATTACAGTTAAAAATTTCAGGGGCAATAAAACTGCGACCCATTTGTTCGGCCATCAAGGCGTAATCACTGTTACTGACACCTGCGCCGTATTCGCTTTTTGGTAAAAATAGATTCCACAAACCTTGGGCTTTTGCTTTGGCTTTTAACTCTTCAATAATAGGCAAAACCACCCAGCGGTTTTCTAAGGCACGCAGCTCTTCATAATAAGCATCTTGAATGGGGATGATTTCGTTATTAACAAAGTCAGTTACTTTTTTAAGTAACTCAGCCCCTTGAGCAGACGGGTTAAAATCCATGATGAAAGCCTTATTCGTTTGATTTATATGGCTCTACAGTAAAACCCTATCATCTATAAATCTAATGAATATTTTGAATTTTTATTTATTAATGGTATTAATAGTAAAAACCAGCCATCACAGCTAAGGCTTACAGCGCATTAGGCCCAATAAATTATGAAAATAGACTTAAATTTATTCACCGTATTTGAAGCCATCTACAGCGAAGGCAGCTTAACCCGTGCCGCTGCGCGCCTAAATTTAACGCAGCCAGCCATAAGTCATGCCCTTGGCCGCCTGCGTGATCGTCTAGATGACCCGTTATTTATACGCCACGGCCACAAAATGCGCCCAACCCCGCTGGCGCAAAATCTGTTACCTGAAATTCAAAGCGCGTTAGCGCAACTCAACCAAGCACTGCAACACGCACACGGTTTTGACCCGGCTCTGGCCAATAAAACCTTCACCGTGGCCATGCGTGATGTGATTGAGGCAACCTTACTGCCGCCATTAGTCAGTCAATTAAACCAACTGGGGCCCAACATATCTGTTGCCAGCGTCACCATGGAACGTAAAAACCTAGATGCCAAACTGGCCAGTGGCGAATGGGATTTTGCTGTAGATGTATTGCGCCCAAGCCCTGCCAGCATCAAACAACAAAAACTCATCGAAGATGAATTAGTGGTACTGCGCCGCACCCATCAAACCAACAAAGGCACAATGAGCCAAGAGGATTACCTAAATGCCCAACACATCGTTGTTAGCTCACGACCCTCTGGCCCAAGCCTGGTGGACTACTCACTCAGTGCATTAGGGTTAAAACGTGACATTGCACTGCGCTGCCAGCATTATTTTGCCGCCTGCCAGGTAGTGGCCAGCAGCGATTACTGGTTAACCATGCCAAAACGGTACGCTCATATATTGGCCGAGAAATTTGACCACGTAGAACTCATCGAACTGCCCTTTGCAGCTAGCAGTGTTGATGTGTATTTATACTGGCATGCCACCCACGACAACGACGCCAGCAGTAAATGGTTTCGTGCTTTTTTGCAGGATATTGAGCTTTCTTAAAATAAAACAGCAAGCGGTTATTTGCGGCAGGTGCACGCTCCTACAAATTTTCAAATAAACCCAAACTGTACGAACTCGCACCCAGAGTGCCCCGCGAACGAAGTGAGTGTGTTGCATATTCGGATGATCCGCCAATTGTTATTCGCGCGCAGGTGCGCGCTCCTACATATTTTTAAATAAACTCAAACTGTACGAACCCGCACCCAGAGTGCCCCGCGAACGAAGAGAGCGCATTGGATATGCGGGTGATAAGCAAACATTATTTATTAAACAAACCACGATCTAACACAATAGCAATTACTGACATAACGATGACCAAGGCAGCGGCAAAGGCAGCCAGCTCTAAACCCATAACGGTTTGACTTGTGTTGCCAGATAACACGCTGCCGCCATAACTGGCTTCAATAATATGGGCAAACAATACCCCACCCATAATGGCAATTGAGATACCTGCCGAAATAATAATTTGCTGTTTAAACCAAGCTAACCACAGCGCCATCACACCTAACATCATATGCGTTGTGAGCTGCCAAACTTCATGGAACCTAGCATGCGCAGGCCACTGCGCATTAAACACATGGGATTCATTGATCTCTAAAAACGGGATCAAAGCTAAATACACTAAAACACCTAACGATATTAATATTTTTGCAAACATAGTTTTCACCTTTAAAACGCACGTAACGCCATCAGATATAAGTCATGAATTTACAGCAACAACACACAATATAAACGTTATCGGTGCTTAATTTAACAACCCATTACTGCCATAAAACTCATGCGTTATAAATCACGGGCATCTGGCCCTGCCATTTATCGCTACATTCATCATCTAATACTAATTGAGACATAAAGTGCGCCACGTTAATTCTTGAGGTTTTCCCTGCATCAAAAATGGCGCTGCGTATGGGAGATGGGTAAATTTTGTAAGGCGATACGGATTGCTCGTCAATTAAACCGTCGGGGCGCACCACCACCCATTGAATGGCTTTAGAACTTAGCCCAACTTCATTCTGTAAAAATGCAGCGGCTTGTTCATTATCCACATGTGGTGGCAACAAGCATCGAAGCACACTCATCACACACGCCTCTTTAGCATTAATGGTTTCCCCTGCCTGTTTGTTTTGATTGCCCGTCGTATTCATTAATATAAATTTTACGGGCTCACTTGATGGCAGGTGTTCAATGGCCTGACACAACCTCATAACGGCATCCCTCACCAAGCGCCTAGGACTCCCAAACAAGCCTTTAAACGTGAGGTTGTGACCCAAGCAAGACACCACCGCTTGGCAACCCTTAGCCTGCTCTATCAATTGCGCATCCGTTAATGATAATAGGTCAGCTTGAGTCACCGTTAACAACGGATTGTTTTGCATATCTTCGCCAATGGCATCCAATGAACGTACGATGATTTTGACCGCTTCACCGGCGTTTAATAGCTGCTCAACCACTAAGCGACCCGTGGCACCGCTGGCGCCTACTACTAATGTTGTCATGACTGTGTCCCGTTTAATTAATAAGTAAGACTATACTTATGCAAATATCAAAGATAAATTACCGATATATGCATAGTTAATATACAAATACGTATGAAGTGGACATCTATTAATTTTGATTGGAATCACGCCCGTGCTTTTTTGGTAACCGCCGAAGAAGGCACGCTTTCGGCCGCGGCTAACGCACTAGGCCTTACCCAACCCACGCTAAGTCGCCAAGTGGCGGCCCTTGAATCTCAACTAGGTGTCACCTTATTTGAACGGTTAGGCCAGCGCTTAGTATTAACAAACAGTGGGTTAGAGCTACTTGAGTATGCTAAAGCCATGTGTCATAGCGCTCAACAATTTTCATTAACCGCCAGCGGCCATTCACAACAACTAGAAGGTTCAGTGGTGATTTCCGCTAGCCAGCTAGATGCCGTATTTCGCCTGCCTAGTATGATTGCCAAGCTACGAAAAGCCGAACCCGGCATTGATATTGAAGTGGTGGTGACCAATGACTCAAGCGATCTGAAACGCAGAGAAGCGGATATTGCCATTCGCAATTTTCGCCCCCAGCAGCCTGACTTAATCGCAAAAAAATTAGGAGATGAGAATATTTGGCTTTACGCCAGCCAAAACTACCTAAGCCAACTGCCTCAGTTGTCAGCCGCTTCAATTCCTAGTGACATTCAAATCATTGGTTTTGAAAACAGCAATGCCCTTGTTGAATTACTCAACAAACAAGGTTGGCAATTAACGCCTCACAACTTTCAACTCGTGACATCCTGCCAAATGATGCAATTAGAACTATGTAAACAAGACTTAGGGGTGATATTTTTCCCCGAAGGTATGATTGATGAGCAGCCAAATTTAAGCCGAGTTTGTGAAGAAACAGGGCCTGCAATTCAGCTACCTGTTTGGCTGGTTTGCCATCAAGAACTACGTACTAACCTTAGAATTCGCAGGGTATTTGATTTTATCGCAAATGAATTACAAATGGCTTTATCGGCATAATTTTTCACATTCCCCCTGTAAGCTCCGCTTCCCAAATACTGCTAAAACATACAAACATGCGCATCTTAACGCTGGTGAGCAAAGTGCTTTAGGGCAGTCTTCTTAGGCTGGATATGCCAATTTTATAAGGACTTTCCAAGCTGCTCTCATAAAAAAAGCGCTTACATAAGTAAGCGCTTTTTTTTGTTTTCACTTTAGAAATTAATCTAGACGTGATTAATCGTCTGAAGTTGATGCGATTTTATGAATGGATAAATCCGCACCGTTGTACTCTTCTTCTTGTGAAAGACGCAGACCTGCAATAGCACCCACTAAACCGTAAACAGCAAAACCACCAATCAAGGCAACCGCCACACCACTTAATGAACCGACAAGCTGTGACATAAAGGTAACACCACCCATTCCGCCTAAAGACTCTAGACCAAAGATACCAGCAGCAATACCCCCCCAAAGACCACACAGGCCATGTAAAGGCCAAACACCTAGTACGTCATCAATACGTGGGAATTTATTTTGGAACAAGGTAAAGGTGTAAACAAACAACGCACCTGCAACACCACCTACCACTAACGCACCCATTGGGTGGAATAAATCAGAACCCGCACATACGGCTACTAAGCCAGCTAGTGGGCCGTTATGAATGAAACCTGGGTCATTTTTGCCCATTAGCATGGCCACCAATGTACCACCAACCATGGCCATTAATGAGTTAACTGCAACTAAACCGCTGATGCCATCCATGGTTTGCGCAGACATCACGTTAAAACCAAACCAACCTACGGTTAGAATCCAAGCACCTAGTGCTAAGAAAGGAATGCTTGATGGTGCAAACGCAACAGGACGACCTTCACGGTAACGACCAGTACGCGCGCCTAATAATAAAATAGCCGCCAGTGCAATCCAGCCACCCATGCCATGCACAACGATTGAGCCAGCAAAGTCATGGAATTGCGCACCAAAAGTCGCTTCTAACCAATCTTGATAACCAAAGTTACCATTCCAAATTAAGCCTTCGAAGAATGGGTAAACCAAACCAACGATCAAAGCAGAACCAATTAAAAATGGGTAAAACTTCGCACGCTCAGCAATACCACCAGAAACAATAGCTGGGATAGCTGCGGCAAAGGTTAACAAGAAAAAGAACTTAACTAATTCATAACCATTGGTTTGTGACAACTCGTTAGCATTAGCGAAGAAGTCCGCGCCATACGCAACGGTATAACCCACAAAGAAGTAAGCAACGGTTGATACGGCAAAGTCCGTAATGATTTTTACCAAGGCATTAACTTGGTTTTTATGGCGCACGGTACCCACTTCTAAAAATGCGAAACCGGCGTGCATGAAGAACACCATAATGGCGCCCATTAGAATAAAGAATGTGTTTGAGCTGCTAACTAGGGTTTCTACAGCACTGTTGATGTTTTCCACAACAATCCCCTCTTTTTGTGCACCTTATATAAGCAAGAGCCGTTGCTCATAAGGTGTCGTCTTATAGTTAATAGTGATTAAAGCTGACTTGCTTAGTTCACCGCTTAATAATGATTCAAATTAATGCACTTAGCATGCCAAGCGCATCATTTTAATGCAGATAAAAGGAATGTTTTTGATCAATAACTGGGCAAAAAACGAATTTGCCCAGTTTATATCGGTATTAGGAAGGGTTTTTAATTAAAAAACACTGATGGATTTTTTGATTACGCGCAAAATCCTGAGGAATACTTTGCGCACTAATATCGTCAATCGTGAACTTCTTTAGTGCATCATGCTCCAATTTGAAGCGCCTTAGGTTATTTGAGAACACTAATGTGCCTCCAGGGCGCAACAAGCCCATTGCCAATGTAATGAGCTTCACATGATCACGCTGTACATCAAAAATATCGAGCATGCGTTTTGAGTTTGAGAAGCTGGGTGGGTCCATGAAAATTAAATCGTAACGATCTTTACCGCTTTGAGCCTCTTCCAACCAAGCAACACAATCAGCCTGCACAAACTCATGATGTGTATCAGCCAACCCATTGAGCGCTAGGTTTTTACGACCCCAGTTAAGGTAAGTGTGTGACATATCCACACTGGTGGTTGAACGTGCGCCACCTACAGCCGCATGCACACTGGCGGCGCAGGTATAGCTAAACAAATTCAAAAAGTCTTTGTTTTTAGCCCACTTACCAATATCGGTACGAATAGGTCTGTGATCTAAAAATAAGCCGCTATCGAGATAATCTTTTAGGTTAATGTAAAAACGACAATCCCCTTCTTGCACTTCAAAGAACTGCTCTTGCTTGTCTTGTTTTTCGTATTGGCGTTTGCCCTTTTGCACCATGCGCTGTTTAAGTACCACTTGGCTGCGATCAATTTTTAATGCAACCGGCACAGCATCTAACACATCACGCAAACGGTTTTCGGCTTTCTCTGGGTCAACAGACTTTGGTGGCGCGTATTCTTGAATGTGCACCCACTTATCATATACATCGATGGCAACAGAATATTCCGGCATGTCAGCATCGTATAGACGATAACAATTGGTGTTTTGTTTTTTCACCCACGATTTAATTTTTTTCAAATTCTTTTGCAAACGATTGCAAATCATTTGCGCGCCTTCACCCAAGGTGGCCGCTTCGTATTCACCTGCGGTATTAGGTTTGGTTTCTTCTAATTGCGCTTGTGCTTGAGCTTTTTCACTAGAGCCTTGCGAAATCGTGTACAAAAATAACTTTGATGAAATAGCACCATTAAAAAATTGGTATTGCTTATGAGCACGCATTTTAAATTGATAGGCTTGCCCTGGGTTACCTGTGAAAATCGCCAGCGTCCAATTGGCGAAATGCTGTTTTACTAAACGTCCAAACGCGTTATACAAAGAGCCTATTGCCACTTCATCACTTAAACGCTCACCGTAAGGTGGGTTCGACAACACAAGGCCCGTTTCAGGCAAGCCCTTTTCTTTATGCAATTCATTTAAGGTTTGTTGTTTGAAGTGAATAAAGTGCATCACACCGGCACGGCGAGCATTGTCACGGGCTTTATTTAAAACCGCCTCGTCCATGTCATAACCAATAAGAGTAAGCTCGGCTTCCGATTCTTGCGCCGCCAGCTTACGCGCTTGGGCATCGGCTTTTATTTCACGCCATTTTTCTGGCTGGTAATTTTTCCATTTTTCAAATGCAAAACTGCTGCGCAATAACCCAGGTGCAATATCTGCGGCCATTAATGCGGCTTCGATTAATAATGTACCTGAGCCACACATGGGGTCTAACAATGCTCCATCTTCTTGTTTCATAAGTTCTGGCCAACCTGCTCGCATTAATAACGCGGCGGCTAAGTTTTCACGCAGTGGCGCCACACCTTGGCTTTGACGATAACCACGACGGTGTAATGACTCACCGGCCATATCCAACGAAACCGAAACCGCATCACGACTCAAACGTACATGAATACTGATATCCGGTTGATCTGAGATATCTGGGCGGGTGCCGGTTTTATCACGAAAATAATCACACACTGCATCTTTAACTTTTAATGCACCAAAATGTGTATTACGAATATCGTCATTGGTACCAGAGAAATAAACACGAAACGTTTGGCGATCACTTAAGTGCTCTAACCAATTGATTTCAAGCAGCTGCTTGTACATGTCGTCCGCATTGGCCACAGGAAAATGCGCCAATGGATACAGCACACGACTGGCCAAACGGGACCACAAACAAATTTTATAACCAAGCACATGGTCCGGCTCGCAGCTAACAAATGCCACACCTATCTTGACGTTTTGAGCGCCCAAATCGGTGACTTCTTGCGCTAATAATGACTCAAGCCCTTTTGGGCAAGTCAGCACCATTGGCTGGTGTTCTATTTCATTCATGCTGGCATCAACTTTATATCTAATTTGGGCTTTGCCATTAAGTTAAGAGCATAGGCTCCACACTGGCGATATTTGTATCATTTAAAACGTTTTACAGATCAACCACTTAGAATTTAATAACTTATAGATCTAAGAAAAATGATTTAGAGAACAATTAAATCATTAACAGGAGGCTGTAACCTATCCATACTGAGATCTGTGTTAGGCCATTTTTAATGCCTAATACAGGTTCAAAGTTTTTCAAACAGAGGCAACGACGTATGAGAAGACAGAAGCGTGATATGGATCGCCGAGCATTCCAAAAAGGTTACATGGCAGGTGTACAAGGTCGATCTAAAGACCTATGCCCAGAAGGCACTGCCCACTTTAATTGGATGAGTGGCTGGCGTGAAGGTCGAGCTGATCATTGGGACGGCTACTCAGGTGTAGCTGGTGTACATCGACTTCCGGTATAACTCACACTTACAAACTCTTACTTAACTCTATTAGGGCCCTGCACGGGCCCTTTTCAATTCTAGCGAACCACCTTCAATTAGCGGCTCTTAATCGCTGCAATGGCATCATTTGCTTGGGCAATTAATTTAGGCCCTTCATAAATAAAGCCTGAGTAAATTTGCACAAGATCAGCACCTGCAGCTATTTTATCAGCCGCTGACGCCCCATCTACAATACCACCCACGCCAATGATCGGCATTTTGCCATCAAGCGCTGCACTTAACCATTTAAGTACCTGTAAAGAGCCCGCTTGCACTGGCAGACCACTTAAACCACCCGCTTCATTGGCAAACTGATGACCTTGAACCGCGTCTCGCTCCAGTGTTGTGTTAGTCGCAATAACACCGTCCATTTGAGTGTCGATCAAGGTTTTAGCCACCAGCTGAGTTTCTTCTTCTGTCATATCTGGGGCGATTTTTACCAAGATAGGTGTGTACTTATCGTGCTCTTTTTCAAGTTTAAGCTGTGCTTCTTTTAAAACACTTAAGAGTGATGTCAGTGACTCACCAAACTGAAGAGAGCGCAGCCCTGGGGTATTAGGACTTGAGATATTGACCGTGATGTAATCAGCGTACTCATAGGTCTTTTCTAAACAAATTAGGTAATCACTGTTGGCATCTTCTACCGATGTATCAAAGTTTTTACCGATGTTAATACCTAAAATACCGTTGTATTTGGCTTTTTTAACCTGCGCCACAAGGTGATCAACACCTTTATTGTTAAAACCCATACGGTTAATAATTGCTTGATGTTCAGGTAAGCGAAACAAACGTGGCTGCGGGTTACCCGGCTGCGGACGAGGTGTAATGGTACCAATTTCAATAAAACCAAAGCCCAAGCTGCCTAGTGCATCAATGTAATCACCGTTCTTATCAAGGCCTGCGGCCAGTCCCACTGGGTTCTTAAAGGTTAGACCCAGCACTTCAACCGGTTGATTGGGCACTTTCGGGGCAAATAAGCCCAACAAACCTAAACGCTTGGCTGCACCTAGCAAGTCCAATGTTAATTCATGGGACGTTTCAGCATTGAACTTAAACAGACAATTACGCAGCAGTTTGTACACAGGTGAACCCTCGGGAAAATTTGCGGCATATTATATAGAAAGCCGTCTCTTTTTGCTTATGGATTCACAAAAAACTGGCTAATTATTGATTAAAGCAGCCGTGTGACCGATTCAAACTGCTTATTTGTGCCGTACTGAATACGAAAACGACCATGAATACCGTCATGGCCGATAAATTGCCATAGAATTCTCACAGGAAAACGCAAGCTACGGCCATCAAGGGCGACGGCAAATACCTGATCAACCCCTTCGTATGCTCGCTGTACTTCTTCAGGAGACAAATGAATATCAACGTCTATGATGTCCATTACGCCACGCTTTATTATTCTTAAAGGTTGGTTTTATCTCACAACCAGCCAACACTCAATGCTTGACTGGTTATCAGTGACTTAATTACTCGTAATTAACAATTTCCTTGTGTCGCTAAGCGACTCGCTTGCGCTAAATCCAGCAACTCGCGCAACGCCACAGAGAACACGGCAAAATCGTTAATGTCACTTTCTCTAAGCTCATCAACGGTTTTACGCCAGCGGCCAATCATAGGTTCACTTTGTTCAAGCCAAGTAGACATACGAGCTTCAATATCCCCTTCTGGCAAAGTATTAATAATACTCGCCGTTAGGGTGCGCTGTTGCCAATCCAGATCATCTCGGTACGTCTCACGGGCAAGGGCTTGCCAATGGCTTTGCACGGATACTTTATTAAGTTGCTCCAAGAACCATTCAAGATCAAGATTACAACCCACTTGATAATAAGTTGCCGCCACATCTTCAACATTACGGTTGGTTTGCTCAGCCCCTTCAATAATGCTTAGCGCCGAGAACATATTATTGGCACCGGAAACAGTGGCCGCTAATTCTTCTGGCACATTGGCTTCAACCAACTTATCGTAAAAGCCCTGCCACACCTGCTTACCTTCACCTGCCAACAGGTCAGATAATCGCGCACTGATGCTGGCGGCGCGCTCACGAAAACGCGCCACTTCTTCAGCAATATTGAGTTCACGACGACGGTTACGTAAAAACCAACGTGATGCCCTGCGCACTAAACGCATTAGCGCGGCCATCATAAACTCTTGAATATCAGAGCTGACTTTATAATCAAGCGCTTCAATTTGCTGCCACAACTCATTCATACGGAACACATCACGGGCTGTAACGTAGGCCTTGACTATGGCGTTTATATCCGCACCTGTGCTGTCACGCATGCGATTAACATAGGTAATCCCCATGCGATTGACCATCTCATTGGCCAGCTGCGTGGCAACAATTTCGCTGCGTAATTGGTGCCCATAAAGGGCCTCTGGAAAACGCTTTATCAGCATTTCAGGGAAGGCATCTTCAACGGATTTTGCTAAGTACTCATCCTGTGATATTTCTTGGGTGTTTAATAGCTCCTTAAGATCACCCTTGGTATAACTGATCAACACAGACAACTCAGGACGTGTCAGCCCTTTTTTCTGATTTTTACGTTCCTCAAGATCTTCATCGCTTGGCAAAAACTCCAATTCGCGATTCAATTTCTTTTGTCGCTCTAAATCATTCATTAAACGCTTGTATTCATCCATGCGAGTTTTCGCTTCACGGTAGGCAAGTGCAATGGCTTGTGTTTGTCGATAATTATTCATCAACACTAAATCCGACACTTGCTCTGTCATGCTTTCTAAAAACTCATTGCGCTGTTTAGTGGTTAAATCACCCGCCAGCACCAATCCATTTAGCAGAATTTTGATATTCACTTCATGGTCAGAGCAATCCACCCCCGCCGCGTTATCAATAAAGTCGGTGAATGAAGCCCCTTTACCTTTAAGTGCATACTCAATTCGAGCTCGCTGGGTAATACCTAAGTTACCACCTTCACCAATCACTTTGGCTTGTAACTGCTTGCCATTGATGCGCAAACTGTCATTAGCTTTATCACCTGCTGCGGCATGGGACTCACTACTGGATTTCACATAAGTACCAATACCGCCATTCCAGATTAGATCCACGGGTGCTTGTAACAACGCATGAATTAAATCATTCGGTGACATTTTATCCGCAGTGAGACCAAAACATTTTTTCATTTCAGGTGAAATATCAATGGACTTAGCTGAACGGTTAAAAATACCCCCACCTTTTGATATTAATTTACGTTCGTAATCCGTCCACGAACTACGAGGCAAATTAAATAAGCGCTCACGCTCTTTAAAACTTTCTTTAACATCTTCAGGGTTCGGGTCAATAAAAATATGTAAATGATTAAACGCAGCCACTAACTTAATGTATTCGCTGCGTAACATGCCATTACCAAATACATCCCCTGCCATATCTCCTACACCAATAACGGAGATGGATTCTTTTTGCACATCCAAACCCAATTCACGGAAATGACGTTGCACTGAAACCCAAGCGCCTTTGGCTGTAATGCCCATTTTTTTATGGTCATATCCCACACTGCCACCACTGGCAAATGCGTCCCCCAGCCAAAAGCCTCGCTCTTGTGCAATACCATTTGAAATATCACTAAAGGTTGCCGTACCTTTGTCAGCGGCCACAACCAAGTACGGGTCATCCTCATCAAAACGTACAACGTGCTCAGGTGGGATAACCTCCCCTTCTAGCAGGTTATCGGTTATGTCGAGTAGTCCCGAAATGAATGTTTTATAACACTCGATGCCTTCTGCTAAAAACGCATCTCGATCCCCTTCAGGAAGCTGCTTAGCAATGAAACCACCTTTTGCACCCACAGGTACAATGACCGAGTTTTTCACTTGTTGTGCTTTCACAAGGCCTAATACTTCAGTACGGAAATCCTCAAAGCGATCCGACCAGCGCAAGCCACCACGGGCAACTTTACCGCCGCGTAAATGCACCCCTTCAACCCTTGGGCTATACACAAAAATCTCATACAAGGGTTTAGGTAACGGAATATCACTAATTTCACGGGGACTAAATTTAAACGAAAGGTAGCGCTTTAATTCGCCATCGCTTTCTTTTTGGAAAAAGTTTGTTCGAAGTGTGGCGCCCATTAATTCAATGTAGCGTCTAAAAATACGATCTTCGTTAAGGCTTTCAACTTGATCGAGCATCTCAGAGAACTTCTCTTGCATCATCTCTAGGTGCTTTTTACGAATACCCAGATCAATATCGGTTAAATTAAAACGAGTATTAAAATACTTTACCACATAAGAGGCGATTTCTGGGTACTTACATAAGGTATCAGCAATAAAAGATTCGGATATACCAAAGCGAATTTGCTTCATATAACGAGCATACGCGCGCAATAATGCAACATCACGCCAGCCAAGGTTTGCACCTAATAATAAACGGTTAAAGCTATCATTTTCAGCTTTACCAAACCAAATTGCTCTAAATGCATCTTGGAAATTTTCTTTACTTTCATGCAGGTCAATATTATCGCTAAAAGTGTAAATCAAACTAAAATCGTGCACCCAAAATTCTTTATGATCATTACGTGTAATACCATAAGGGTGCTCACCAATGACACGTAAACCTAGGTTTTCTAAAATAGGAATGACATCAGACAACGGCAAGAGTTTATCGGGATTAAATAGTTTAAATTTAAAATTATTACCGGTATCCGCCACATTACGATACAAGCTCATTGCTATATCGCTTTGCGAGGTCATAGAGACAATGTGTTGTAAATCCACCACCGCGGTTCGTGGTAAAAACTCTTCACGATAACTTGAGCCAAAACCATTGCGATACAATTGGAAATACTGATTACCTTTTTCTTCTCCTACCCCTTCAATCAAAGCTGACATCAAATCATCTTGCCAAGAGCGGGCCACCGATTGAATTTCTCTTTCAATTTGTTTTTCGTCAAATTCTATTGTTTTTGCAGGATCAAGCTTTAAAGTAAATAAAGTACGAGCCAAAATTGATTCAGAGAAGTATGTAGTGAATTCCACATCTACCGGATCAAACGCATCACTTAAGATATTTTGCATCTTATGACGCAGCTCAGTATTGTATAAATCCCTTGGCACATAAACTAAGCACGACAAAAATTTATTTAATTGATCTTGGCGAATAAAAATATGAGTACGTCGACGTTCTTGAATATTTAAAATACCAATGGCAGATCGGGCAAGATGATCAATATCAGTATGGAATAATTCATCCCGCGGATACACTTCAAGAATATGCTGCAACTCTTTGCTGTGATGACTGCCCGCATGCAAGCCTGAACGCTTAATAACCTGCTTGGTTTTATTACGTACAATCGGAATATTAAACGAACTTTCGCTATACACGTTTGAAGTAAACATACCTAAAAAACGACGCCCACCGGTCACTTGACCCTGTTCATTCACTTTTTTAATCGTAATATAATCAGGATACGCAGGACGATGTATACGCGAGCGACGACCTGATTTGGTTAATGCAATTAATTGCGGCGCCAGTATTAAGGCCTTCATACTTTCAGATAAATCATCCACCACGACTTTATCTGGCCCATGCACTTCTTTTTTAAACAAACCACTTACACTGCTTTTATCGCGAATGGCTAAGGTTTTATCACCCTTTTTCTCGATGGCGATATCTTCACAGCCTAAAAAGGTAAAATGATCATTTGCCAACCATTCCATAAAGGCCGTAGATTCACTGATATCCTTTTTATTAAATGGCCCTTTACTCTCTTTAATCCAGCCCACGGCCTCTTCACACTTGCCTTTAATCAAAGAAAAGTCATCTACAACAAGGCGTATCTCATCCAAAATTTCACTAAGGGACTCTGCTAAATCAGACAACACGTCTTTATCTGTGTGGCGATCCACCTCCACATAAATAATGGCTTCCCTTGGGTTATCGGTATGATCTAACGGGGAATTAAGGTCTAAATCCCCTTTGCTATCTCTATCAACATGCATCACGGCATGGTTGATAAAATGAATCGACATCTCGCGGCGATTCAATTCCATGCGAATCGAGTCCACCAAAAACGGCACATCTTTGTGCAAAACTTCAACAATTGTATGGGTTGACTGCCAGCCGTGCTCTTCAAAATCAGGGTTAAATACTCGGATTTTGTTTTGCTTAGGGCACTTTTGCATGAAATTCCAGCACGCCAAAGTAGCTCCGTATAGATCTTCTACTTTTCGGTTTTCAAGCTCTTGCTCTGGCGTGGCGGCATAATAAGTTTTAGTAAATTGCTCAATGCCAGCAACATGGTTTTTTGGCACCTCAGATACGAGTCTTTCAATCAAAAGGGCGACTTGAGGGTGGACTTCCTTATTCAACAGGTTGTTCATGATGGATCCTATGGGGATTTATCTATAAATAAATGATAGTTTAATCATCCAAAAACGCGCACTGATGACACAAAGCAATTTTTTGTGTGTATTGGAACTCTTTTAAACTCCTGTAATCCTATACTTGACCCGCAAGGGAATATTTCTAAAATGCTAGCAAAAACAAAAACTTGGAAATGGTCACATGACAAATCGTGAGTACATCACAGCGTTACAAACCAGCTTACAAGAACACATTATTGGTCAGCCTGATTTAGTCAACGCATTATTAATTGCCCTGTTAGCCGATGGACACTTACTGGTTGAAGGCGCACCTGGTCTAGCCAAAACAAAAGCCATTAAAACCCTTGCCGACTGTATCGAGGGCAATTACCAACGTATTCAGTTCACCCCCGACTTGCTACCTGCGGATATTACCGGCAGTGAGATTTACCGCGCTCAAACCGGTGAATTCACCTTTCAAAAAGGCCCTTTATTTAATAATTTGGTGTTAGCCGATGAGATCAACCGTGCACCGGCTAAAGTTCAGTCCGCTTTATTAGAGGCCATGGCTGAGCGTCAAGTGAGTGTGGCGGGCACCACCTATGATCTAGATAAACTATTTTTAGTGATGGCGACGCAAAACCCAATTGAGCAAGAAGGCACCTACCCGCTACCCGAAGCGCAACTTGACCGCTTTTTAATGCATGTGCGCATTAATTACCCAAGTGCAGAGTCTGAAACCAAGATTTTGCGTCTTGCTCGCGGTGAGGCACAAAACAACGCCACCCCACTACCAACTGAAAAACTCAGTGCTGACAGTATTTTTTCAGCTCGCCAAGAAGTACTGGCCATGCATTTAAGTGAGCGTGTTGAGGAGTACATAGTGCAACTGATTATGGCCACTCGTCAGCCACAAGCTTATGGCAACGACATGGCCAGTTGGATTGAATTTGGCGCAAGCCCACGAGGCACCATTGCATTAGACCGCTGCGCTCGTGCCCATGCTTGGTTGGCGGGTAAGGATTTCGTCAGCCCTGATGATGTACAAGCCGTATTGCACACAGTATTGCGCCACCGTTTATTGGTGAGCTTTGATGCAGAAGCCACTGGTATGAATGCAGATAAAGTCATCAACGAGTTAATCATGCGTGTGGCGGTGCCATAACGGAATCACCATGACTCAATTAGCCAATAGTGATACCAACTACCTTGAAGGTTTTTTCCCAGGTAGTGCCTTTACCGATGAGCACCAGCTGACGCAACTGCGCATGTTGGCTAAGCGTTTGCGTTTAGCCAGTTTGCCACAAATTCACGGCATGCTCGCCGGTGGTCACGCCAGTAAACAAAAAGGCCGCGGGTTAGATCTTGACCAGTTACGCCAATATTTACCCGGTGATGATATTCGCACCATCGACTGGCGCGTAACCGCTCGCACACAAACACCCCATACCCGTGTTTATAAAGAAGAGCGCGAGCGCCCGGTTGTAATTGTGTGCGATCAACGAACCCCTATGGCATTTGGCTCACAACGCAGCTTTAAATCCGTGGTGGCAGCACAATGTGCATCCATTATTGCTTGGGCTGCCCTTGATCATGGGGATCGAGTGGGTGCGTTTATTTTAGGTGACGATGACGAACAAGATTTCCGCCCTAAACAGCGCGCACAACACGTTTTGCAAATTTTACGCTCGATCAATGATTTCAATCATCGCTTAAAGCAGCATAAAACGGTGAAAAACAGCCTAAGTGACTGCCTAAAAAAATTACACAAAGGGGTCAAACCCGGTACATCCATTTATATCATCAGTGACTTTTTTGATTTAAGCGAAAAAGACAAAGCGGCTTTATTTAATTTAAAACGTCACAACCATGTTGTTGCACTGCAAGTTTACGATGCCCTTGAACGTAAAATGCCACCACCTGGTATGTATGCCGTGACCGATGGCATCAATGAAGGGTTTCTTGATACCCAAAGCAAACAATCACAAAGCGCTTACCAAGAAGCGGTGAATGTATTTCAGCAAGGTATTGAGCAAACCTTTAAACAGCTTGCCATTAATCATCATCAAATTGATGCCACTGATATTCCCTATATGGCGTTAAAAATTGCACTTGAACAGCGGGGTGCAAAATGAATCCGCTAGATCAACTAAAAGATATTCACCTACCTCAAACGGTTTCATACTGGCCACCGGCATGGCCTTGGTGGGTTTTAATTTTAACCATTATTGCCGCATGCGCATTCATCATTTGGCATAAAAAACGTCAAGCTTGGCGTAAACATGCAATACAGCAGTTAGAAAGCTTTAATTGGGAGCACCCCAATCATGTTTACCGTGATGTGAATAAATTACTCAAACAAATCTGCATTCATAAAATTGATAAATCATGTGCCAGCTTAAGCGGCGAAACATGGCTTCATTTTTTAGATTCAAAAATTAAACAGCCTATTTTTATGCCCGAATTAAAACCATTTGCTCACATACTTGATGAACCCAATATTCAGATGGAGCCACTGGCATTAAAAGCCGCAACAAAACGCTGGATAAGGAAAGTTAAATGCTAAGTTTATACTGGCCTTGGTTGCTCCTTGCTCTCCCGTTACCCTTATTAGTGTATTGGCTGGTGCCCGCTCACCAACAAAGTCATAGCCAAGTGTTTGCCCCAAGTTTGATGATGCTTGCTGAGCAAAAAACCTTAGGTTCACAAAAACCATCTTGGTTTGTTTACGTGTTAATGGCCGCTGCTTGGGCTTGTTTAATACTGGCTTGCACGCGCCCTATTTATGTAGGCGAACCACAATCCATCACTGAAACCGACCGCAACATGATGTTAGCGGTTGATATCTCAGGCAGCATGGCCGAAGAAGATATGGCGGTACGTGGGCGATTAATTAACCGGCTGCAAGCGGTAAAAGTGGTGTTAACCGACTTTATCGCCAAACGTAAAGGTGATCGCCTTGGTTTGATTTTGTTTGGCTCAAAAGCGTATATACAAACCCCGCTCACGTTTGATTTAACCACCCTTGAGCAACTCTTAAATGAAGCGGCGCTTGGTCTTGCAGGCAAGCAAACCGCCATTGGTGATGCCATTGGGTTAGGGGTGAAACGTTTACAGTCTCTGCCTGAATCAAACCGCGTATTAATTTTATTAACCGACGGTCAAAATACCGCTGGGGAAATCGAGCCCTTACAAGCGGCTAAATTAGCCGCACAAGCTGGCGTAAAAATTTACACCATAGGTATTGGTGCGGATGAATTAATCAAACAAGGTTTTTTTGGCCCACGCCGCGTCAACCCAAGCCGTGATCTAGATGAACCCACGTTAATTGAAATCGCCAAGAGCACAGGTGGTCAATATTTTCGTGCCCGTAACCTAGACGAGCTTAATCAAATTTACAGTTTGCTTGATGACCTTGAAGAAATCGAAGTTGAACAACAAATGATTCGCCCTGAAAAATCCCTATTTCATTACCCATTAGCATTATCGTTACTATTGGCATTTTTAATCTTTGCACACCAACAAGGCTGGTTTACTCGGTTAACACAGATTTTCTTAGCTCAAAAGGAGAAAGCCAATGTCTGATTTTCACCTTTTGCGCCCAGAATGGATTTTGTTAATTTTGCCCTTGGCAATATTGTTTTTCTTTAAACAAATTAAGCCGTTAAAAGCTGGCAACTGGCAGTCTGTTATTTCACCGAAATTACAGCAATACGTGCTATCGAACACCCAACAAAAAACCAGTCAGCGTTTTACTCAAGTTGTGTTATGGCTATCCGCCTTACTTGCCATACTCGCACTAAGTGGGCCAAGTTGGCAAAAGCAAAGCTCAGAAGTGTATCGCTCACAGCAAGGATTAATCATTGGTTTTGATTTGTCACTTTCTATGACATCACAAGACGTTGCCCCTTCACGTGTACAACGGGCCAAATACAAAATTATGGATGTGCTAAAAGCACAACGCGGTCAAAATATTGGTTTAATTGCCTATGCAGGTGATGCTCATGTGGTCAGCCCATTAACCCAAGACACCAACACAGTTAAATCTCTATTAACACCACTTGACCCTTACATCATGCCTAGCCAAGGCAGCAACCTTGTATCACTGGCTAACGAAACCGCCAATTTATTTGAACAAGCTGGTAGCTCACCACGCACACTGTTATTGGTCACAGACGGGGTTGAAACCCGTGATATTCAAACTGCAGCCCAAATACTTAATAGCGCAAATATTCGTCTTGCCATTTTAGCCGTGGGCACCGAGCAAGGTGCACCCATGGTGCAACCGGATGGCCGCTTTTTTAAAGACAGCAATGGCCAAGTCATTATGCCCCCTCTTGAATGGGATAATTTACAACAGCTTGCCAATGCAACCGGTGCTCAAATTAAACGCTTAAGCAACAATGACCGCGACATTACAGCTTTACTATCAAGTTTCAGCCAACTTGAGCAGTTTAAAAAAGATGAAGATGAAAGCATGGAATTTGACCAATGGTTAGATAGTGGTTACTGGCTTATATTACCGCTACTGGCGTTATGTTTAGGTGCATTTAGAAAAGGCATTGTTTTAAGCATCGCTTTACTAATTCTCATCCAACCAAGTGACAGCTTTGCACAAATCACCTTACCCGACGTACTGCTAAATAGTGATCAACAAGGTGAAAAATATTTTGAGCAAAACCCTGCAAAAGCCGCTGAGGCATTTAACAACCCAAAATGGAAAGCCAGCAGTTTATACAAAGCGGGTGACTACCAAGGGGCGCTAGATATTTGGCAACAATTTGATGATGCTCAAAGTTTATATAACCAAGGCAATGCCCTTGCACAGTTACAACAAATCGATAAAGCCATTGCGGCCTATGATGCAGCCCTTGAAAAACAAAATGACCTTGAAGATGCCAAGGCCAACAAAGCATTACTCGAACAACTTAAACAAAACCAAGACAATAACCAACAGCAAAATCAAGATGGTTCAGATTCGCAAGATTCCTCTGAACAAAATCAAGACTCTAGTGAATCATCTGATCAAAATAGCGAACAACAAAATCAATCACAAAGCAGTGACTCTAAAGATGGTCAATCACAAGACAGCCAATCAAGCGACAGCAGTGAGTCTCAAACAAATCAAAGCGATACAGACAAACAAAGTGAAAACCCATTAGAGCAAACACAAACCGAAGAAGAAAAACAACGACAGGAAGAAATGGATGCCATGAAAGAAAAAATGGCACAGCAAACACAAGATGAACAAAACGATGAGAATAAAGGTGAACAAAACAGCCTTCAATCTCAACCTAAGAGCCAAGCAGATTTAGAACAAGAACAAGCCATGAAGCAATGGATCCAACGCATTCCGGATGATCCAGGTGGTTTACTGCGTAATAAATTTTTATACCAATATCAACAGCGCCAAGGCAACACCGAACAAAATGGGGAGCGTAAACCGTGGTAAAACACTTATTTTGTCTATTAATTTTAAGCTTTTTAACCAGTAATGCGTTTGCGGTGGCGTTTGAAGCCAGCGTTGACCGTAGCAATATTGGCGAAGGCGAATCCATTATGCTGACGCTACGCTACAACAGTAATGTGTATTCAGGGGACCCAGATTTATCACCCCTTGAGCAGCAATTTACAATTATTAATCAACAACGCAAAAATAGTTTCCAATACATCAATGGTCAAAGTGATTCATGGACAGTATGGACAATTGCCATTAGCCCAAAACGCAAAGGCAATTTAGTTCTGCCTTCAATTGAGTATAAAGGTGAGCGCACCAAACCCATTCAAATCATGGTAAGCAAACTTGATCCTAGCTTACAGAACCAACAAAAAGATGTATTTTTTCATACCGAAACAGATGTTAAAACCAGCTATGTACAAGGCCAAATTGTTTACAGTGAAAAACTGTATTTCGCCGTACCGCTTGATAATAGCCAACTAAACGAAGTAGAAGTTGAAGATGCGGTGGTTCAACCTTTAGGAGAGACCAAACAATATCGCACACAACTAAACGGTCGCAGCTTTGATGTATATGAACGTCGCTATGTGATTTTTGCGCAAACCAGTGGTGAACTCATTATTCCAGGCCCACGCTACACAGGTGAAGTGAGCAATGGTCGCTGGCGCCCTGGTCGCCCTATTTCTATTAGCAACCCACCTACTCGTATTCAAGTTTTACCTCAACCGGCCAATTACCCGCAAAATAGCACATGGTTACCGGCACAAGATGTGAGCTTAAATTACAAATGGTTAGGCAATACACAAAACTTAAAACAAGGTGAGCCCATTACATTATCGTTGTCACTTAAAGCCAAGGGTTTAAGTGCGGCGCAGTTACCAAAACTCATTTTAAAAGATGTGCCACAACTTAAATATTACCCTGAGCAACCTCAAACCCAAGACATCAATGACGATAACGGCATCACAGGTGTGCTCAGCCAAAATATCGCTGTGGTTGTCACTAAAAATGGTGACATACGTTTACCTGAGATTCGAATTCCTTGGTTTAATATTAAAGATGGTCGTATTGAGTACGCAGTCATGCCGTCACAAACTCTAAACGTTTTAGCGACGACATCGTCAAATACAACTACACCACAAACAAACAACCGCGCTGTAGAAGATAGCCAAACAAAAACAGACACACTTGAAAATAACAATCTGGTTGAAGTTCCTGCTATTGGTTCAAGCAATCCGCCAGCATCAAACCTTTGGCCAGTATTAAGTTTAGTATTCATGTTGTTATGGCTCATCACCAGTTACCTTTTATGGCGCCAATACCAAATCAAACCGCTTGATAGTAGCCAAGATGACAACCAACTACTTAAGCCATCGGCTGGGCTTAAAAAAATCAAACAAGCGTGTCGCAATAATGATGCAACGGCTGCCCGCCAAGCCATTATTGAATGGGCCCATGCACAAGGGTTTACCCAAATGGCCAGTTTGCAACAAGTCGCATCACTTGATGACGGTGCAGAATTCAAACAGGCATTACAAGAATTGGATTACACTTTATATTCGCCAACCGGCAACAGTGCTTGGCAAGGTGAATACCTGTGGCAATTGATTCGCAATATCAAAGTAAACAAAGGTGAGCCGTCATCACCTTTACAACCACTTTACCCAAGCTAAGTATTAGTCATTTAATAATCGAGAAACATATGAGCCAAGACGATGAATTATGCCCTTGTGGCAGTGGTAAGCTTTACGAAGAATGCTGTAAAAAAGAATATGACCGTACTAACGCCGCCCGCGAAAAGCTCAAGCAGGCCATGAGCGACCCAAAAAAAGCCAGCGAGCTTAAAGAGTTGCTCAAAAACCTAAATAAAGACAACTAGCCGTGTCGTCTGTCTCTTTAGGCTTGCAAACTCTGTTGGCTTTATTAGCCTTTGCAGGCAATAGCGTACTGTGCCGCTTAGCCCTAAACGATCATTTAATCGATGCCAATAGCTTTACCATTATTCGTTTATTCAGTGGTGCTGTGATTTTAATCGCCCTTATTTTTATGATGAATAAAAAACAGGCTAGCATTGAAAAACCTAATAAACCTCGTTTAAAACAAGCGGCTTATTTATTTATCTATGCAGCCCTATTCTCCATTGCCTATTTAATGCTTGGCACGGCCGCCGGTGCATTGATTCTATTTGTAAGTGTGCAACTGACCATGTTATTGGTGCAATACATTCAAGGGCGAAAGAGCACCAAACTTGAGTTATGTGGGCTGTTATTAGCCCTAGGCAGTTTTGCAGCTTGGATGATCCCCAGTGCACAACGCCCCGATCTACTAGGTGTACTGCTCATGGCAATTGCTGGTATTGCATGGGGGTTTTATACCATCGCAGGGAAAACCAGCCTTAACCCACAATTTGATACCGCCCAAAACTTTCTTTATAGCCTGTTGTTTTGTGTATTTTTATTACCGCTTTTTTGGTTTCAAGAAGCCGCTCTTCTTAGCAAACAAGGGGCAATATTAGCCATCGCATCAGGTGCCATAACATCAGGTTTGGGCTATTGGTTATGGTATCGGGTACTGCCTGCGTTCACGTCATTAAGTGCCGGGGTAATGCAATTAAGTGTGCCTGTGCTTGCAGCCATAGGTGGCATGATTTGGAATCAAGAAGCCATCACCCTTACTTTTATGCTCGCCAGTTGCGGGATTTTAGGGGGTATTTTTTTGGTGCTATATAGTGGCTACCAGCAAAGCATGAAATCTTGATCACAGGTATACTGTGAACTTGTCACATGAGAAGTCCTATGAATAATTGGTTAGAGCTAAATTACGTTCAAACGTTTCAGCAGTTACCCAGCAGCTTATACAGCCCAGTCACCCCCCAAGCCCTAACCAAACCTAAACTTGTAGCCGCTAGCCCTGCGTGTGCGGCGTTATTTAGTCTTGATGAAGCCAGCCTTCATGATGATGTCACCTTGAAAATATTATCCGGTCAAAGCTTGCTGAGTAATTGGCAACCCATCGCCATGAAATACACTGGCCATCAGTTTGGTTATTACAACCCAGATTTGGGTGACGGTCGCGGTGTGCTTCTAAGCCAAGTGAAATCTGACGATAAAATATGGGATCTGCATTTAAAAGGGGCTGGCTTAACTCCCTATTCTCGTCAAGGGGATGGCCGCGCTGTATTGCGTTCTAGTATTCGAGAATTTTTATGTTCAGAAGCCTTAGCCGCACTTAACGTACCCACCACTCGTGCACTGTGTGTTGTCGACACCGAAACCCCAGTGTACCGCGAGCAAGTTGAAACAGGCGCAACCGTGTTACGAGTTAGCCAAAGCCATATTCGTTTTGGTCATTTTGAATTTTGCTCTTTTACCCAGCAAACCGATTTACTGAAAACCTTATGCGATCACGTGATCACTCATCATTTTAGTGAGCTACTCAATAAAAACAGTGACAATATTTACGTGGACTTTTTTCAAGCGGTGTTAACCCGTACCGCAGACCTTATGGCCCACTGGCAAAGCATTGGTTTTGCCCATGGGGTTATGAATACCGACAATATGTCGATCATTGGTGATACTTTTGATTTTGGCCCGTTTGCATTCTTAGATGATTACGACCCAAGTTTTATTTGTAATCACAGTGACCACCAAGGCCGTTATGCGTTTAATCAACAGCCAAATATTGCAAACTGGAACCTTGCGGTGTTAGCGCAAGCACTATTGCCGTTAGCCGACAAAGAAAGCTTGGTAAATATTCTGGAAGACTACCCAAGTATTTTTGAGCAAAGTTACTTTGAAAAAATGACCCAAAAGCTAGGCTTAACCGGTGATGCCAAAACCCATCAAAGCATCATCGAAAACACGCTTAGTATGATGAAAACCTGTCGATTAGATTTTAGTTATTTTTTCAGACAGCTTGCCAATATTCATCAACCTGAAACCCACAAACACCTTAGGGGTTTATGTTTAGATATTACGGCGTTTGATAATTGGTTTACCGCATACAAAGCAGCATTAAAACAAAATCAACAAGCTCTCAACAGCGAACACGATGACGCGCGAAAAACACGCATGAATCAAGTGAACCCTAAATATATTCTTAGAAATTATTTGGCTCAAAATGCAATTACCGCCGCACAAAATGGTGATTACAGTGAAGTGCAAAAACTGTTTACGGTTTTACAAAAACCATTTGATGAGCAAGCTGAATATGCAGACTATGCAAAGTTGCCACCCGAATGGGGTAAAACCTTAGAGATCAGCTGTTCATCATAATGACGGCTTTTACTCGCTGCTACTTATGACCATTTCTTCCAAATAAACTGACCGTTTAAATCTATTTCACACTAGGGCCAAATTGGCCCTATTGCCCGTGCGCAGTTAGGACTAGACTGAATTCATCATAATAAAAATAACAACCAACACTGCTTGTTGAGTAAGTGTTAATTGAGGTGAATATGAGCACTGTGCCATTGCGTTTTGTCACCGCAGCCAGTCTTTTCGACGGCCACGATGCCGCCATTAATATCATGCGCCGTTTAATCCAAGATAAAGGCGTAGAAGTGATTCACCTAGGTCATAATCGCAGCGTGGATGATGTGGTCAATGCCGCCCTACAAGAAGATGCTGACGCCATATGTTTAAGCTCTTACCAAGGCGGACATATTGAATACTTCCAATATTTGATTGACCGTCTCAAACAAGCAGGTGCGCAACACATTGCAGTATTTGGCGGTGGCGGTGGCACAATCACCCCTGACGAAATAAAACATCTACAGGACTATGGGGTTGAACATATCTATCATCCCAATGATGGTATGAAAATGGGCCTGCTTGGCATGATTGATGACGTGGTCATTCGTGCAGATAAACGCCGTAAACACATAGCCCCTAAAAAAGAACATTCAACCGATTTAGAATTAGCTCGCATGCTCAGTGCCATCGAAGACCATGCACTACAAACCGAAGAGCTCAATCAATTACGCACACACTGGCAAACACAACCACAAGCCCCTGTACTGGGAATTACAGGCACAGGTGGTGCAGGAAAGTCCAGCTTGACCGATGAACTGCTCAATCGTTTTTGCCAGTACTTACCACATATAAAAATAGCTGTTTTAGCGGTTGATCCGACACGCAGGCGCACGGGAGGCGCATTATTAGGGGATCGCATTCGCATGAACAGCTTGCGCAATCCGCAAATATTCATGCGCTCAATGGCCACCCGTCGTCAGCATGCTGCAACCAATGAAATGCTAGCGGATGCCATTCATTTTTTGAAAAGTTCAGGCGTAGATTTAGTTATCGTTGAAACTGCGGGCATTGGTCAAAGCGACAGCGAGATTGTCGACTATGTGGATGTCTCCAGCTATGTAATGACCAGTGAATTTGGTGCGGCCAGTCAATTAGAAAAAATAGACATGCTGGATTTTGCTGATTGTATTGTCATTAATAAATTTGAAAAATCCGGTAGCAGCGATGCCCTGCGCGATGTAAAAAAACAATGGCGCCGTAATCATAATGAATTTGCCATTGATGATTCACAGGTACCGGTTTTCCCATGTATCGCCAGTCAGTTTAATGATCCTGGTGTCAACTGGTTGTTTGAATCCCTTGTTCATAAGCTGCAAGCAGTCAGCGACAATTTTTCTAACAAAGCTCACTATCAAACTCACTTTAACGCGATCGAGCCAAAAGGTACCGCTATTATTCCGGGAAGCCGCAGCCGTTATTTATCTGAAATCTCTGAAAATGGCCGCCAGCAAGAAACGCTTATTCAACAACAAAGTATTAGCGCCACCAAAGCTCAACACTGTTACGAAGCACTCAATGAACTAAACGATCCAATTTTACCCGCACCACTTGAGTACTACAGCCAAGCAGCGTTGCAAGAAAGCAATGAATACTCGCTATTAAGAGAACGCTATCAAACACATCTCCAAGCAATAGAGCCTCAATTATTAATTGAGCTAAAGCAATGGCCACAACGCAAAGTGTCTGTCACATCACAACAGTACGAATACCAAGTACGAGATAAAATATTAAAAGGCGACAACTATCAAAAAAGTTTAAGCCAGCTTGATATTTGCAAAGTAGCAGCCCCGCAAGATAACAACTGGGGTAACTTGGTATTATTTTTAGGTAAAGAAAATTTACCTGGTTACTTCCCTTATACCGCTGGCGTGTTCCCCTACCGTCGTCAAGGTGAAGACCCTATACGTATGTTCGCAGGCGAAGGCACACCTGAGCGCACCAATCGCCGCTTCCACTATTTAAGTAACGGTCAAGATGCGGCTCGTTTATCCACCGCATTTGATAGCGTCACGTTATATGGTGAAAATCCCGCGCCGCGGCCGGATATTTTTGGCAAGGTGGGAAACTCCGGCGTAAGCATTGCCAGTGTTGATGACATGAAAAAACTCTACAGCGGGTTTGACCTATGTTCACCCAGCACGTCTGTGTCTATGACCATTAACGGCCCTGCTCCTATTATTCTTGCATTCTTTATGAACGCAGCAATTGATCAACAGGTTGAAAAATATTTAAAACAAAACCAGTTATGGCCACAAGCACAGGCCACCATTGATGAATACTTTAAAAACAAACCCAAACCAATCTACAGCGGTGAATTACCTGATGGTAATGATGGTTTAGGTTTGGCATTACTAGGCATCAGTGGTGACTTATTAGTCGATAAAAACATCTACGAAAAAATCAAACAACAAACCTTAGAAACCGTGCGTGGTACCGTACAAGCCGATATCCTAAAAGAAGATCAAGCGCAAAATACCTGCATTTTTTCAACTGAATTTGCCATGCATATGATGGGAGATATTCAGCAATATTTTATAGATAACAAGGTTAAAAATTTTTATAGCGTGTCCATTAGTGGTTATCACATTGCAGAAGCGGGCGCGAATCCCATTAGCCAACTTGCCTTCACCTTAGCCAATGGTTTTACTATTGCTGAATACTATTTAAGCCGAGGTATGCACATTGATGACTTTGCGCCTAACTTAAGTTTCTTTTTTAGTAATGGCATGGACCCAGAATATGCAGTGATTGGACGCGTGGCTCGACGCATTTGGGCAAAAGCCATTAAACATCGCTACCAAGGTAATGAACGCTCACAAAAACTCAAATACCACATTCAAACCTCTGGGCGCTCCCTGCATGCCCAAGAAATCCAGTTCAACGATATCCGCACCACGTTACAAGCCATGTATGCCCTATTTGATAACTGCAATAGCTTACATACCAATGCCTTTGATGAAGCCATCACCACCCCAACCGAAGACAGTGTGCGTCGTGCTGTGGCCATCCAATTAATTATTAACCGCGAACTGGGTATGAACATGTGCGAGAACCCATTACAGGGATCACACTTCATTGAACAGTTAACGGACCAAGTTGAAGAAGCGGTTTACCAAGAATTTGATCGCATAAGTGATCGTGGCGGCGTACTGGGTGCTATGGATACCATGTATCAACGCAGCAAGATTCAAGATGAATCCATGTACTACGAACATAAAAAACATGACGGCAGCCTGCCTATTATTGGGGTGAATACATTTTTAGGGAGTGACGCACAAGACATTAGCGGTAACTTAGAACTAGCCCGCTCAAGTGACGAAGAAAAACATCTACAAATCAACAACATTGAGCAATTTCACCTACACCATAAAAACCAAACGGAACAGGCACTGCAAACACTTCAAACCTGCGCCATTGAAAGAAACAATACGTTTGCCTGTTTAATTGAAGCGGTGAAACATGCTTCTCTTGGCCAAATCAGTCATGCCTTATATATTGCAGGTGGTGAATACAGACGAAATATGTAATTCGCTATACGTTAATTGTATTGCAATTTTATGACCAACTTTTAAAAACTCAGTTTTTTTAATAGGTTAAATATTAAATTTAACTGTTCACTTTTTGTCGGTATAAAAATTGGCTTTTTTACACACTTTTTGTTTTATTTAAAAACAATTGGGTCTAGTATTAGGCTTGATTTATGACTGGAATACGCCAGATAAATCTTACCGATACTGCCAATACATCATGTAATGGTAGTCGTTAAACTGCCAACCCAGTTGGCCTGAAAGAGAGTAGAAAAAATGTCACGTGTAAACGGAACCGTTAAATGGTTCAACGACGAAAAAGGTTTTGGTTTCATTCAACAAGAAAGTGGCAAAGATGTTTTTGTTCACTACAGCGCAATCAATGCATCAGGGCGTAAATCCCTAGCTGAAGGCCAAAAAGTGACGATGTCAGTGACTGATGGCGCAAAAGGCCCTCAAGCTGAAGACGTAATCCCTGAGTAATCAGGCATAATTGAAAGTGGCTAAAGGCCACTTTCTTTTTTTATCTACCTGACAAAGTTGCCATGAGTGTTCTTACCCTGCTAACGTTAATAGCATGGGTCATAAAATAAGAACGCAACATGTCTAAAATACAAATCTACGGTTGGGATGTCAGCCCATTTACCGCCAAGGTGCACAGCTACCTAACCTATAAACAACTTGATCCTGTCTACATTAAACCAACCGCACTGCAACTAAACTTTAAAATCAAAAAAGACGTGGGCCAAATCATTATGCCCGTGGCCTATGATGATAATAACGCAATACAAGACAGCAGTTTGATTATTGATTATTTTGAAGATAAATATGCATCTAAGTCCGTTATTCCTAATGAGCCATTACACAAAATATGCACCTATCTTCTTGAACTAATGGGCGATGAATGGCTGCCATTGGCGGCCCTGCACTATCGCTGGAACTACCCTGAAAATCGGTCTTTTATTTTTGGGGAATTTGGGCGCAGCGCACTCCCCAAATACCCTAAATTCATGCAGCAGTTTGTGGCAAAAAAAATGGGCGCCAAGATGGCTAGCTACTTGCCCATTTTGGGCATTAATGAGTCCATGCAACAGCCTTTAGAAATGAACACCCACAAAGTTTTAAGTTCATTAAACCTGCACTTAGGGCAACACGAGTTTTTATTTGGTTCGCGACCAAGTCTTGCCGACTTCTCACTATACGGCCCTATCTATGCGCACCTGCATCGAGACCCCTTTCCCGACAAACTTCTCAAGACGTATCCACACATTATCAAATGGATCAACACATTAAACGGTCCCATTAATCTTCTTAATGGTGAGTGGCTAAACACGTCAACCCTGCCATTAAGTTTATTTCCCCTATTACAAATATGGAGCCAAACCCACGCGCCTTTAATTAAAAATAGCATTCAAGGATTCAATGACTGGTGTGAGTATTATCCAGATAAAACCCTACTACCGCGTAAATTTGGTAGCACTACCCTCAATATTGATGGGGTTCAGTCTAAACGACTCAATTTAAGTTATGTTTTATGGATGTGGCAAAGATTACAGCAGGTATATCAAGGTCTTGAAAGTACAGAAAGGGCCACTGTTGACGCCCTCTTAAATCAGCTAGGCGTGCTTGAGATGATTCAAACACCTCTGGCAAAAAAGATTCAATTAAAGCAGTGCCGATTACACCTTGCCCCATGCTAAACTAATGGCACTGCAATAAGGATTCACTATGCAAAACGCGATTATTCATAATTCAACAGGCATCCCTTTACACCTTTTTGACAAAAGCCAGTACTCACAATGGCTAGAGCAACAAAATGCTTTTGTTAAAAACTGGCTCGAACAAAGCCAATACAAAGAGCAAGGCTTGGCCTTAATACCCGCCACTGACGGGCAACTAGAAACCGCTATTTTTGTAAGTGACAATCTATCTAACTTCTTTGCCAGCGCCGATCTTGCCAAAGTATTACCAGCCAAAACGTTTTTATTAAAAGCAAATGCCGAGTATCAACTAAACACCGCCATTGCATTTGGTTTAGCCAGTTACCGCTTTGAAAAATATAAAGCCGTCACGCAAGGGCAAGCAAAACTGGCCATTGCCGACAAAGCAATCATAGAGCAAGCCGAGAAATTTGTATCCGCTGCCACCCTTGTGCGTGACATGATTAACACACCCGCCAGCGACATGATGCCCCAACATATGTCAGCGACAATGGCAGCGCTAGCTAACGAATTTGGCGCACAATTTAGTGAAATTGTCGGTGATGATTTATTAACACAGAACTATCCAACTATTCATGCTGTGGGTCGTGCTAGTTGTCACTCGCCACGTCTTTTAGATATGCAATGGGGCAACACTAAGCACCCTAAAGTAACATTAGTTGGCAAAGGGGTTTGTTTTGATAGCGGCGGCCTAGATTTAAAACCCGGTGCTGCCATGCGCAACATGAAAAAAGACATGGGCGGCGCGGCCCACGTTTTAGGCCTTGCCCGTTTAATCATGAGCCACAACTTACCCATCAACTTGCGAGTATTGGTGCCAAGTGTTGAAAATGCGGTTTCTGATAACGCTTTCCGCCCTGGTGACGTATTAACCACTCGTCACGGCTTAACCGTTGAAATCGATAACACAGATGCAGAAGGCCGCTTAGTATTATGTGACGCCCTAAGTGAAGCCAATAATGATGAACCTGAGCTGATCATCGACTTTGCAACCTTAACCGGTGCTTGTCGTGTGGCATTGGGTACAGAGCTTCCAGGCTTTTTCTGTAACGATCAAACCACCGCCAATGCATTAATGATGGCAAGCGAACAAAGCCAAGACCCTGTCTGGCAGCTGCCGCTTCATCAAGCTTATAAAGACATGCTTAAAAGTGATATCGCAGACATGGTAAACAGCGTACCGACCCCATTTGGCGGTGCCATCACAGCAGCACTTTATCTTGAGGCATTTGTTAAAAAAGACACCCCATGGGTGCATTTTGACGTAATGGCTTGGAATAACCGAGCTCTACCGGGTCGACCTGTTGGTGGCGAAGCCATGGGTATCCGTGCGGTATTTAACATGTTAAGCGCCAAATACCAGTAAACCAGCCTGCCTTCCTGCTATTACACCCGTAATAGCAGGATCAACCTCCTCAACGCCTTCACAAATGGCGTAAAATCCCTATAATTCCGCCCTGCTGATTTTTTCAGCAATTAATACATAGAATGCGCCGAACTTACGCTTCGGTCAGCAGGAGAAGTTATGACCCAGTCCCAACATACTGGCAGCATCGTTGTGTGCGCCATGTATAAATTCGTTACCCTTGAAAACTTCGAGGCGATCCGCCCTAGCCTGTTAGAGGTTATGGAGAAACATCAAGTACGTGGCACCTTACTATTAGCCAACGAAGGCATTAACGGCACCGTAGCCGGCTCACGTGAAGCCATTGATGCGTTACTTGCATGGTTCAAGCACGATGAACGTCTTGCCGATATCGACTACAAAGAATCTTATACTGACATCTCACCTTTTCACCGCACCAAAGTGAAACTAAAAAAAGAAATCGTCACCATGGGTGTTGAAGGCATCGACCCAAAACAAGTAGTTGGCACCTATGTAGACCCTAAAGACTGGAACGACCTAATAAGCGACCCAGAAGTGGTATTAGTGGATACCCGTAACGACTACGAATACCAAGTGGGCACCTTTCGTAACGCCATTAACCCAAATACAGAAACGTTCCGTGAATTCCCTCAATACGTAAAAGAAAACCTAGACCCAGCCAAACACAAAAAAGTCGCCATGTTTTGTACGGGTGGTATTCGCTGTGAAAAGTCCACTGCCTATATGAAAGAGCAAGGCTTTGAAGAGGTTTATCACCTTAAAGGCGGTATTTTAAAATACTTAGAAGACGTGCCTGAAGATAACACCCTTTGGGACGGTGAATGTTTTGTATTTGATGAGCGCGTGACCGTTAACCATAAACTCGAAAAAGGTGAATACGATCAATGCCATGCGTGTCGCTTACCCATCACCGAAGATGAAAAACTGGATGCACGCTACCAAAAAGGTGTCAGCTGCCCTCATTGCTACGACAAGTTAACCGACGAACAACGCAAGCGTTTTGCTGAGCGTGAAAAACAAGTTGAGCTAGCCAAACAGCGTGGCGAAGCGCATATTGGCTCAGATGTGCAAGATGCCATCGAAGCCCATCGCAAAGCCAAAGAACAAGAGCGTGAGCAACAACGTTTACGCAGCCAAGCTGGGCAAAAGAAGTAGCCCTAGCATAAAATACAAAAAGCCGTTAACACCTAGATGTTAACGGCTTTTTTGTTTCATAACTGATAAAACAGCTGAACGATTAAAGTACTGCTAAAGCCGCATCATAATTAGGCTCATCAACGGTTTCAGCTACTTGCTCACTATGTAATACCTTCCCGGATTCATCAATCACAACAACCGAGCGAGATAACAGCTTAGCTAGCGGGCCAGATACAAATTCAACCCCATAATCCAAGCCAAAACTTGAGCGAAAACTTGAGGCAACTTTTACATTTTCAATGCCTTCTGCCCCACAAAAACGGCTAAGTGCAAACGGTAAGTCAGCGGAAACACACACCACAACCGTATTATCTAAAGCCGCCGCTTTTTCATTAAATTTACGCACAGACGTTGCACAGGTTGCTGTATCTACCGAAGGGAAAATATTAAGAATAACGCGCTTACCTGCTAGATCCGCCAGCGTTAAATCAGAAAGATCCCCAAGCACCAAATTAAAAGCAGGTGTTTGAGAGCCCGCTTTTGGTAACTCACCTTGTGTATCAAACGCATTGCCTTGAAGTGTAACCGTTGCCATGATGATTCCTTACCTTAATGATTGAATGTTTTTATCGCCAATCAAAGACTAGCTTGCTTCATGAGCATACGAAAGCAATACTTTAGCGGATCAATAGAACACTCTATTTAAGACGATTAATAACACCCAACGGGCCTAGCAATGAATTTTGATGAATGCAGCGAATACCTTGCCAATAAACCCGAGGCTACACTCAGCTTCCCGTTTGATCCAGATGTATACGTCTACAAAGTATGCAATAAAATGTTTGCACTGATTAGCCCGACCGGCATGACAAGCCCTAGTAACCCAAATAAGGTGTCGCAAATGAATTTAAAATGCGACCCCTTCCATGCTCAAGAGCTAAGAGATGTATTCCCTGCCGTTATTGCGGGCTATCACATGAACAAAAAACACTGGAATACCCTAATACTTGACGGCAGCCTACCCGCCAGTGAAATCATCAGGCTCATGGATCACAGCTATGCACTGATCACCCACAAACTAACACGGGCACACAAGACACCACTTGAGCTCAAATACGGCCAAGAGACACTCTATAAAGGTTTAAAGCCTTTTGACTAACCAGTACTAGGCAACCTAGCCTTAGACCACTAAAATAGGCCCATATTTCATCTATATTAGTGAGTTAGTCATGGCATCGTTACAAGAGCAGCTATTAAAAGCAGGCCTCACCAACAAGAAAAAAATGCAACAAGCCGAACGCGCAAAGAAAAAAGTCGCCAAACAGGTGCGCAAAGGCGAAAACGTGGTTGACGAAGCCAAACAACAAGCTGAAAAAGCACGTCTTGAAAAACTCGCAAAAGATAAAAAACTCAATGAAGACCGCAAAGCACAAGAGCAAACTAAAGCACTAGCCGCGCAGATTAAACAACTCATTGAAAACCATGCCATCAGCCGTGACGGCGCCGAACTGGATTATAACTTCCAAGACGGCACCAAGATCAAACGCATCCAAGTCACCGATTTACTGCAGCACCAACTAAGCCGTGGCATGCTGGCCATTGCCAAATTAGAGCAAAGCTACTTTGTGCTTCCAGTCGTTGTGGCCGACAAAATTCGTGAACGCAATGAAAGCTTTATTGTGTATCAAGCCGATACCAGTAAACAAGAAGTGGCCGAAGATGACCCGTATGCCGACTATCAAATCCCAGATGACTTAATGTGGTAAACCCCCACATCAAACTCTAATTAAAACTAAAGGCTTAATCAGCAATGATTAAGCCTTTTATTTTGCCAAAAACACACTATATTTAAATGAACTAATGAATATAAAAAAACTCAAACAAAGTTATAAATAAACTCAATTGAGTCAGTTAACCAATTCTAAACATACCCTTATTATCATTGGTTAACGCTCCTCTCATTACAAATTACTTACGAGGTAACGGACTATTATGAGTGATTTAACTGACATCAAAAAAGCACGCGAACATTGGTATAAAGCTTATTTCCAAGGGGATACCGATGTACTTAAACGCATCGAAGCGGCTGATTTCTATGTAAAAAGCCCAAAAGGCAAAGAAGAACGCATCACCCGCTACGACACCATTAAACAAGCAATGGATAACAATAAGTGGTTTAAAACCGACATAGTACTTGAAGAAAATGCTTTAGAGTTTTTATTAAACGACCGTAAAGCCAAGGTATCTGGCCATGGGCGCACCCTAGCTAATGGCACAGCGCTACATGAAATCGACTTTGAGGAAAATTGGGTAAAATCCAAACAAGGTTGGCAAGTTCAGGCTTTGCATTTAAATAAAGTAAGTTAGCCCAAAATACTCTAAACAGTTCATGGTGCTCACGCTTTTATTCACTATATTAATAGATTATGAAAGTGGAGATGCGCACCATGAGTTACATAGATGGTTTTTTAGCGGCCGTACCAACGGCTAACAAACAAGCTTATTTAGACATGGCAAAACGCTGTGTTCCGGTATTTAAAAAACACGGCATGATCAGCATGACAGAATGCTGGGGGGACGATGTACCTGAGGGCAAAGTGACATCTATGCCCATGGCAGTTCAATGCAAAGCCGATGAAACCGTCGTATTTAGCTGGATGGTCTGGCCAGACAAGGCCACCAGAGATAAAGGCATGCAGGCGGCCATGGAAGACCCAGTGATGGACATGGAAAACAATGACATGCCCTTTGATGGAAAACGCATGATTTTTGGTGGTTTCCATGTATTACTTGAAAGCTAGAACAACACGTTATCGTTGACCACCACAAATAGGTAAACCATGAAAACACTATCCACCACAATCAGTTTATTAGCCTTGCTCGCACTAGGTGCATGCGAAAGTATGCCTGAAAAAGCGAAAAATGATGGCCAAGCAGCCGCTGAACGGGCCAAGCAAAATGCAGAAAAAGCGTACGACGACATGAAAGAAGACATGAAATAGTCCACCTTAAAAATAAAAAACGGCTTAAGAATCACTTCTTAAGCCGTTTTTTTATGTCTTAGGTTTGTGCCAATTAAGCATCTAAACCTTGAGACTTCAGGTAATCGTCATAAGTACCGTGGAAATCAACAATACCATTATCCGTGATTTCGATAATACGCGTCGCGATCGAGCTTACAAATTGACGGTCATGGGAGACAAACATCAAAGTACCTTCATAGTTCTCAAGCGCTAAGTTAAGGGCTTCGATGGATTCCATATCCATGTGGTTAGTTGGCTCATCCAATAATAAGATATTTGGAAATTGCATCATCAACTTACCAAACAGCATACGACCTTGCTCACCACCTGAAATCACTTTAACTGACTTCTTAATGTCACTAGCACTGAAGAGCATACGGCCAAGTTGACCACGAACCACTTGTTCGTCATCCCCTTCGTTTTTCCACTGATCCATCCAGTCATAAAGATTTAAGTCTTGCTCAAAGTCGCTGGCGTGGTTCTGAGCATAGTAACCAATATTGGCATTCTCAGACCACTTAATCGTACCGGCTTTTTGTTCCATCTGACCTGCTAAGGTGTGTAAAAGCGTTGTTTTACCGATACCGTTTTGGCCGATGATGGCAATGCGCTCACCCACTTCAACCATCAAGTTCACTTTATCGAACAAGGTATTGTCGTCGTAGCCTTGTTTTAAGTCTTCAACCACTAACGCATTACGGAATAATTTTTTCTCTTGCTCAAAGCGAATGAACGGGCTTTGACGACTAGATGCTTTTACTTCATCTAACTTAATTTTATCAATTTGTTTTGCACGGCTTGTGGCTTGTTTTGCTTTTGATGCGTTAGCCGAGAAACGGCTCACGAAGGTTTTAAGCTCGGCGATTTGTGCTTGTTTCTTCGCATTATTTGCCAGCATACGCTCACGGGACTGAGTGGCTGCTGTCATGTACTCATCGTAGTTACCAGGATAAACGCGCAACTCGCCGTAATCCAAGTCAGCCATGTGGGTACAAATACTGTTTAAGAAGTGACGGTCATGGGAGATGATGATCATGGTGCAGTTACGATCATTCAACACACCTTCTAACCAGCGAATGGCGTTAATGTCCAAGTTGTTGGTTGGTTCGTCTAAAAGTAGGATATCTGGGTCAGCAAACAACACTTGCGCCAATAGCACACGAAGCTTCCAACCTGGGGCAACTGCGCTCATTAAGCCGTAATGCTGCTCAATAGGGATATCAAGACCCAGTAGCAGTTCACCGGCACGGGCTTCAGCTGAATAGCCGTCCATTTCAGCAAATTCAGTTTCAAGGTCAGCAACACGCATGCCGTCTTCTTCGGTCATGTCTGGGTTTGCATAGATAGCATCACGCTCGCTTTTTACTTTCCACAGCTCAGCGTGGCCCATTAATACCGTATCAATGACGGAATATTGCTCGTAAGCGAACTGATCCTGATTCAGCTTGGCCATGCGTTCGTTAGGATCAATACTTACGTTACCTGCGGTTGGCTCAAGCTCGCCACCTAAGATCTTCATGAAGGTCGACTTACCACAGCCGTTTGCGCCAATTAGACCATAGCGGTTGCCTTCACCGAATTTTACTGAAATATCTTCAAAAAGGGGTTTATCCCCGAACTGCATGGTGATGTTAGCCGTAGAAATCAAGTTGGATACCTAAGATATGAGTATTAAACAAATGGCCGCGAAGGGTACCCTTTGTTGGCTATTTGATCAAATGGTAATGCCCTTTTTAGCCCCTAAAACCCTAGATTTCACCGCAAATTGTCCGACCAAAAACACACAGCTCAGCCAGTCCTTGAATATCATCACAAGACGTATTAAGTTTGGGCAAGGCAAAGCCGAATAATAAGATACATCCACAGCTATTGGATTAACCATGATCAAAGTAATCATTGAGCGAAATATCGCCGAAGGCCTAGAGTTAAACTATTCAGATGCCATCCGCACTACATTAAAAGCGGTACTTGAGGCGCCAGGTTATATTTCGAGCCAGTCTCTCACCGATATTCACCGCCCAAACCATCGCCTAATCGTCATCAACTGGACATCAGTCCAAGCTTGGGAGAAATGGCAATCATCCGATGAGCGCAAAGCTGCATTGGCGAACATTACGCCAATTTTAGAGGCTGACGAGAAAATCACCGTGGCTGAAATCAGATAAAATCCCTGAAAATAACCTGCTTTCTAGCAGGTTATGCTTTTTAGCGTAAGCGGCTTGTGGTGTCTCTAATAACCCCTTATATTGCCCCCACTATTTTTATTGATGCTAGGTTTTATCTTGCATGCATGCTTTATCTGAACCCACGGTTGGGTTAGCCTCAGCCCAAGCGATCATTGACTTTTTCCTACAATTCAACATGGACACCCATGCCTTAGCAAAAGAGCTTGGCATTGAAGAAGCCCTGCTATCTGAAGCAGACCAACGCCTACCTTTAAGCATTTATCACGCTATTTGGGAGCTAGCACTAACAAAAAGTCAGTGCCCTGAATTAGGTTTAAGCATTGCACAGAATGAAGGCATCGAAGATTTAGGCCTCGTAGCCCACGTGGTGTACAACAGCGCCACACTCAAAGAAGGTTTAGAGCATTACATTCGCTTATTTAGTGTTGTGAATGAAGCCATCGAGCTCGAATTTGAGATCATCAATAAACGCTGCCACCTGCGTTATATTTATAAATCCCCTGGATTCTATAACATCCCAGATATTGAGCGCACCCTCGCCATTGTGGTACTGCGCACCATCAAAGCCGTCGGATTAGAAAGTCGTTTTTACGAAGTGAATTTTCAACACAGTAAACCTGAGTACGCCCACAAATTTGAAGATGTATTCCCATGCAAAGTAAACTTTGACCAAGCGCAATGTGAAGTGGTGTTTGACAGTAAAATGCTCAACATGAAACCGAAACGTCGCAACCCGCATATGCGCGTTGCCACGCTTAATTATGCTAACCAAATATTATCTCGGTTATTCAAACGCAGTATCACCAGCAAAGTAAAACGAATCATCGAAAAACACTTAAGTGACGGCTCTTTTGATGCCGAACAAACGGCCAAGTTGCTCAATATGAGCCGCCAAACCCTTTACAGAAAATTAAAAAATGATGACTCGTCATACAGCGACTTAGTGGATGAGGTCAAACAAAACAAAGCGTTTTACCTGCTCAAACAAACACAATTACCACTCACAGTCATCGCTTACGATCTTGGGTTTTCTGAACTAAGCGCCTTTACTCGTGCCTTTAAACGCTGGACGGCACAAACCCCTGCGGAGTATCGTAAACAAGCCGTTGGAAAACAACCTCCTAATAAACAAAGTTAATAGTAATGAACCATCACTGCTTTATTTAACGCTCGTGAACTCAATTAGGTTTCTCTTCACGGCCTAGCATATCCATGAATTTCTCAAATCGCCTTTCTCTGGTTTCTGGCTTTTTTGCACTTAATAAACCATAAGCAATAATATATCGGCTTGATTTAGTTAGGGTTTCAAAAAATTGCTTCGCTTTAGGGGTTTTATCCAGTGCTACTAAAAAGTCATCCGGCACTTCTATTTCACTAACAACATAAGCACTCTCCCAGCGACCATCTGCTTTAGCTGCACGAACATGGATCATCCCTGGCTCCATCATTCGCCCTTCGGTTATCAGGCGCGCCACATGTTCTGTATTTCTTTTTGACCAGCTGCTATTGGCTTTTCTAGGTGTAATCCGCTGAAGATACGCCTGTTCATCCAGTGATTTTTTAATACCATCAATCCAACCCCAACAAAGAGATTCGATTACAACATCATTCCAAGACACACTGGAAATCCCCGTGTGTTTTTTATATATCTTAATCCACAATTCGGTTTCAGTTGCATGATGTGATTCAAGCCACTGATAAAGGTCAGCTGGTGTTGCAAAGGTTAGAGGTTTCAACAAATTTATTCCTTGGCTTTTCTTTAAAACTCTCTAATTAAGAGGCTAGTGCAGTTGGCGGTACTACCTTGATGGACCATTATATATTTCATCGATGATTAAAATCATTCAAGATCGATTAATAGGTAGCTTCATCAAACACTTTATATGTTTATTGTGAGCATACTAACTTTAATTAAAACTCTAACCTCACTTATATCTAATCCTAAATAAACAACCTGTTCTTTAAAGATACAACTAAACCCTCCCCCTTAAGGCACTAGGCGTGTCATTAAACCAGCGATGGCAAGCACGATAAAACGTCGATGATTCTGCAAACCCCAATTCCATGGCCACTTCTTTTAAACTTTTATGGGTATTAAAAATTAATTTTTGTGCTTTTTGTTTGCGCTGCTCATCAAGAATTTCGAGAAAACTGGTCTCTTCTTCTTGTAAACGCCTTTGCAAAGTACGCGTACTGACATTGAGTTTGTCGGCCACCTGCTCACGTGATAATTGAAAATGTGCACTTGCCACAATGCAGTGAATGACTTTTGCTCGCCAGCTAGTATTACCATGTGCTGCAAGCATTTGATCAGCATGGGCTTTATGTAGTGCATGCAAGCCAGCATCACTTTCGCGCAACGTACGTTTTAGAATTACTTTTGGAAACTGTATGGCCGTTTGGGTTTGCTTGAATTTAGGAATAATCGAAAACACTGTCTGATAAAAACCTAAATCCGGTGCGGGCGCATGGGGGAATGTGACCTGTAAAGGCTGAACACTCTCATCACCTAACAACCAACGGCTAAACGCCAGTAGCAACGCAATAATCGATTCGTGTTGATGGCGACTAAAGGGCTTGTTATCTGGTTTAGGCGAAAAATGAATCCATACATTCTCCCCTTCAAATGACATGCCCAGTTCGGCACCTTCGCTGATGAGTGGCATATAAGCCATGAAATTTTCATAGGCTTGCATCAGGTTTTCACTGGTCATGGCCAAATAGCCAACTGCATGAAAATACGCTGGACGCACCCGCTGGCCCATCATTAATCCAAAGAAATCATGGCCGCTTTTCTCTTCCGCTTTGGCCCAAATATCTTGGGTCTGATCCAAGCTTAGGTAAGCAGGCTCATTCGCGTCTAAATCTAGGTGCAATTCAAGTTCTTGTAAGATGACGCTTGGCTCAACCCCTAATGATTGAGCCGCCGCCAAAATAGCTTTAACCCAATGTATGGATACTCGCTTATGGTCTGCATTCATGTTCTATCAAGCTTTGTTATCATTATTTTTGGCAATTAAGGCCTAATTGGCCTGCAAGGTCAATGAACAAGGCCCATAATAGCAGTGCTTATTTGTTTAGATTTGTTACTGTTAAACCCTGCCAACATCATAATAATAGGCATATAGGAGGCCCTTATGGCGAAAAGTATTCAGCAATGGCTTGATGAGTATGGTTCAAGCCACCAAAATAAAACCAATAAACGCATTCATTGGTTTTGTGTGCCACAAATTTTTTGGACGGTCATGGCCGCCATTTATGTGATCCCTGTCCCGACTTTCATGGCTGAGATTAGCCCCCATTTAAATTGGGCAAGCGTACTATCTGTGGGTGCCATTTTATTTTATATGCGTTTATCACTGCCACTTGCCATTGGTATGGCTGTGTTTACCGGCGCTTGTTATGCCACGGTACTGGCATTTGATGCGGCATTCCCTGGATACTTACTTTGGTTTGCGGTCATTTGGTTTGTGGCTCTTTGGGCGTTACAGTTTTATGGTCATGAAGTAGAAGGCAAAAAGCCTTCTTTCTTTAAAGATGTGCAATTTTTAATGATTGGCCCTGCGTGGCTGATGTCATTCATTTATAAAAAAATTGGTTTGAGGTATTAACTTTTTGCAAAGCTAAAAAAACGCCAGTCATTGACTGGCGTTTTTGTGTACTTAACCCATTTATCGTCTAATAGACTAATTTCAAGCTCTAGGCTGCTTCATAAATTGAGTAGAATTTTTTAGCCACACCAATGGTTTCCCATGTGCCCTGATAACCAGCGGGCACTATAAACGCATCACCTGCATTAACTTCTTCAACATTGCCTTGCGCGTCAGTCAAAATAGCCTTGCCTTCAATCATGTAGCAAAACTCATCTTCCGTGTAGTTAAGATTCCATTTTCCAGTGGTTGACTCCCATACACCGCAAAAAAAGTTTTCTTTGGTATTGGTAAATACATTATTTAAACGCTCAAGTGGTGCACCAGCAATTAAGCGCTCTTTTGCCACAGGGGTTTGTTCTTGACCTTCTAATGAAGAACTCACTCTTAACAGTTTTATGGCCGACATTGCTTTTACTCTATCTTTTATTGATTGTGATTTTCATCTTCTAAATAAGTCTTCAGCAAGCTTTTTATCATCAAATTTAAATCGTTCAAGCTGCGCTTAGCGCGTTCCCCTTTTTGATTAACAACCACCAAAAATAAACTGTGTGTCGCTTCTAAATACACACGAGCCAAACGCTCTCTTTCCTTTAGATGATGAGTAATACCCATACGCTTAAATACTTGTGCCATTTTTTTAATAACAAGCTCATCGTGTTGCTCATCTAATTGACGCAACTCTGGCACAGAGAACATTGCTTGCACCAAGGTTAAAATGGCTTTTTGCTTTTTGTATACTTTTAAATTGGTTTTCAGCAGCCTAACAATCAGCTCGTCGAAGTCCATGGTTTCAATAGGCCATGCTTCAAACTCATTTAACACGGCTTCTATTTCATCTAACCAACGCATGGCCATTGCATATAAAATGGCATGTTTATTAGGGAAATAGTGATAAAGTGAACCAATTGATATACCCACTTCTTTTGCAATTAAGATAGTGTTTAAGTCATCCAATCCAACTCGTTCTAACAGCTCACCAGTCACATCAATAATTTGTTTAGAGCGCAATTTCGAGCGGCCTTGCACAGGTGCATTCCTTGGCGTGACATCTTTGGTTTTCTCTGTATTTGAAGCGTTAGATGTCACTTCTTTATTTGAACTGGTCATATCACCCCATAATCTATTTATATTGCATCAAACCAAGGCTGATACCTGCCCACTAAAAGAAACGATCACGCATGGAATAGTAAAGCATGCCCGCCACTAGCCCAGGGAAACGCAACAGAGTACCACCAGGAAAGGTCGGTGTCGGCACACTGGCAAACACATCGAATTTCTCCGCACTACCACTCACTGCCTGCGCCATGATTTTACCACCTAGTGTGGCAAGTGCCACTCCGTGACCTGAATAACCTTGTGCGGCAAATACGTTTTCTTCTAAACGGTTAAAATAAGGCATACGATTAAGTGTAATCGCAAGCGTGCCACCCCAGCCGTAATCAATTTTCACATTCGCCAACTCAGGGTAAAATTCCAACATGTATTTGCGCACAAAATTAGGAATATCACTTGGGAATTTTGTGGTGTAGTTTTCACCGCCACCCCAAAGTAGTCGATTATCACCCGACAATTTAAAATAGTTAATGACAAATTTTGAATCGGCTACAGCTACATCATCACGGTTTATTCTTCGACAAAGCTCTTCTGATAATGGCTCAGTAGCAATAATAAAATTATTAATGGGCATGATTTTGCCCGCAATTTTTGACTCCAACTTACCCAAATAACCATTACAAGCTAGCAGGATATACTTAGGCTTAACTAAACCATGATCTGTTTTTACAAACGCATTATTACCGCCTTTATAGTCAACTACTCGACTATTTTCATAAATGGTTACGCCTGCATCAATCGCTGCCTTCGCTAACCCCAGTGCGTAATTAAGAGGATGCAGGTGAGCCGCATCTTTTGCATATTCACCACCATGATAACGGTCAGTGCCCAGCATGAGCTCTACCTCTGGCTTGGTGACGTACTCAACGCTTTTATAACCCAAGACATCACGCTTGTAATCAATGCTTTCTTTAATGTGTTTTTCATGTCGAGCCTTGGCTGCCACATGTAAGATGCCGGCCTTTAAGTCGCATTCGATTTCATGTTTTGTAATCAGCTCTTTCACTAAATCGACTGATTCTATCGACATATCCCAAAGGCTATCCGCCATTGGTTTACCGACTTTATGAATAAGCTCATCATGATCCATATTATGCCCCGGCGCCACTTGACCACCATTACGTCCTGACGCACCCCAACCTACTTTTTCGGCTTCAAGTACGCTGACAGCATACCCCATCTCGGCCAAATGCAATGCTGCCGATAAACCAGTAAAACCAGCGCCTATAATACAAATGTCGGCTTGCTGCTCACCTTCAAGCCTTGGCAGGTCGAATTGCTGGTTAGCAGTGGCTGAGTAATAAGACTCTACATAAGGCATTTGCTTCTCCTGTTTGCACCACTTTAAGGCGGAACGCATATATTCATAAAACCGAATAATACTTCTAATTTAATTTAGCTACAAGCAACAAAATTTCAATAAAAAGCCACCAACCGTTGCTTTTTTATAATCATTAAAATAATCTACAAATCGAATAATAATTCGGTTTATTATTTACAAGCTTGAGGCCTATACCTCCTACTAGGTATATGAATTAAATTTATGATCAGAGTATTGTTTTAGCAAGCCATTGCCCACTTTAGTTTGAGCGTAGGCACAAGGTTTGCTAATTAAATGAATTCGGCAATACTATTAAGCAGTCAACTAAGACCAAGAAGGTGATTTATGGAAGCCGTTGCTAGGTTTCTTAAAGAAAACGACATTACTGAGGTAGAATCAACCCTACCTGACATGACAGGTAATGCTCGCGGTAAGTTTTATCCAACCAGAAAATTCCTTGCTGAAAAAGGCGGCCGCATTCCAGAGACTTTATTAGTCCAAACGGTTACCGGCGACTGGGCCAGCAATCACGACGACATTGTTGATCCAACCGATAAAGACATGTTCTTAGTTCCCGACCCTAACACACTCAGGGTGGTACCATGGGCAGATGAACCCACCGCACAAGTAATCAATGACTGCTACACGAGCAAAGGCGAATTACACCCTTTGTCTAGTCGCTCTGTATTGCGCCGCGTTTTGGCACTTTACGAAAAAGAAGGTTTACAACCGGTTATCGCCCCCGAGGTTGAGTTTTACCTTATTCAACCAAACCATGACCCCGATTACGAAATCAAACCCGCTACAGGTCGCTCCGGTCGCGCTGAAAATGCACGCCAGTCTTACAGCATTGATGCAGTTAACGAGTTCAATCCTGTCATTGATACCCTATATTCATACTGCCAAGCACAAGGCTTGGATGTTGACACCTTAATTCACGAATCAGGCGCAGCACAAATGGAGATTAACTTTCTCCATGGCGATGCCTTAAGCCTTGCCGACCAAGTATTTGTATTCAAACGTACGCTACGTGAAACGGCACTTAAACACGGCATCTACTCAACCTTTATGGCAAAGCCAATGCAAAAAGAGCCTGGTAGCTCGATGCATATTCATCAAAGCCTATTAGATGTGAAAACCGGCAATAATATCTTTGCAAATGAAGATGGCAGTTACAGCGATGTATTTATGAATTACATTGGTGGTCTACAAAAATACACAGGAAGCGCTATTAGCTTTTTTGCGCCGAACGTTAATTCATATCGTCGGTTCGCGCCTGAAATTGCAGCGCCGATTAATATGAATTGGGGCATTGATAACCGTACAGCAGGCTTGCGTGTACCAGAAGCAGTGGCAGAAGCCACACGAATTGAGAACCGCTTCCCAGGTGCCGACTGCAACCCTTATTTAGCTATTGCTGCCAGTTTAGCTTGCGGCTATCTCGGCATGAAAGAAAAATTAAAACCAACAGAGCCAACCTCAACCTCGCCTGACGATGAAGTTGAAATTGCAAGAACCCTTGAAGAAGGTTTACGCATGCTTGAAGACTGCCCAGAGATAACCGATATAATGGGCAAATCTTTTGTTGATGCGTACATTGGTGTTAAACGCAAAGAGTTTGAAACGTTTAATGAGGTAATCAGTTCATGGGAACGTGAATTTTTACTATTGAATGTTTAAATAATGAATTTGGCCTCGTGAAATAATAATAAAAAATCAATAAAAATATAACATACACAACCAAGAGGTAAACTCTATGAAAGCACCAATTTTGCCGTCCTTTAAAAAGACAGCAGCCGTACTGGCATTAGGTTTAGCAAGCAGCCTTTCTGCCCATGCAGAACAGACATTAAATTTCTACAACTGGTCAGACTACATAGCCGAAGACACCATTGCCAACTTCGAAAAGAAAACCGGCATTAAAGTGGTGGCTGATGTCTTTGATAGCAACGAAGTATTAGAAGCAAAGATGTTAGCGGGTAATTCAGGTTATGACATCGTGGTGCCTTCTGCCACGTTTATGGCACGCCAAATTCAAGCTGGGGTTTTCCAACCATTGGATCGCTCTAAAATTCCGAATTATGCAGGCCTAGATAAAGGCTTAATGAAAACACTTTCACGACTCGACGAAGGTAATAAGTTCGGTATTCCATACTTATGGGGCACAACGGGTATTGGCTATAACGTTAAGATGGTAGAAAAAGCCCTCGGTAAAGATGCTCCCGTTGACAGCTGGGATTTAGTATTTAAGCCGGAGAATTTAGCCAAATTAAAAGATTGCGGTGTTTCTGTCCTAGACAGTGCGGATGAAATTTTACCACTGGCATTACACTATGTTGGCATGGACCCTGGCTCTAAAACCGCATCAGATTACAAAGACAGTAAAATGACTCAGCTTTTAAAAGCCATCCGCCCTTCTATTACCCAATTTCATTCATCACAATACATTAGCAATTTAGCCAATGGTGATATCTGCGTGGCAATCGGCTGGTCTGGTGATATTTTACAAGCAATGGACCGCGCTGACGAAGCTGAAAATGGCGTCGAAATTGCCTACACCATTCCGGTTGAAGGCACGTCTGTTTGGTTTGATATGCTAACCATTCCTAAAGAAGCTAAGAGCCCTGATAACGCTTACAAGTTCATCAACTACTTACTTGACCCTAAAGTAATGGCGGATATTTCAAATTATGTTTGGTATCCAAACGGTGTACCGGCATCTAAAGCACTTTTGGATGAAGAGATTTCATCTAACCCAAGTATCTACCCAAGTGAAGAGGTTCAGGCTAAACTGTTCCCTCTTACTGTTCATGGACCAAAAATCAGCAAACTACAAACTCGCTTTTGGGCTAACTTAAAAGCAGGGCGTTAATTTTTTTCAGTTAACGTGACGTTAAAAAACCAATTGAGAGATCAATTGGTTTTTTTGTGCCTATCATCCTCCCGTTTATCCACACAAAAAAACGAAAGTGGATCCCCGATAAAAGCACTCAGGGATGACGACTAATAATCCGTATTGTTTTTAACTGATACACCGCTTCAAGTCAGGATTTCAAACCTGACTACCCAAAATCAAGTGCAATCAAAACTCTAAATTTTAAACATAAAAAAAGAGCAGCCTAGGCTGCTCTTTTTTCACCAAACTTCAACGACATTAATCTTCGTTATAGGCTTCAACTTGTACTTTTAATTTTTGACCAGGCCTAAATGTGACCACACAACGGGCGGAGATTGGAATCTCTTCACCGGTTTTAGGGTTACGTCCAGGACGCTGACGTTTTTCTCTTAAATCAAAATTTCCAAATCCAGAAAGCTTAACTTGCTCTTTCTCGGTTAAACAAGTGCGAATCTCTTCAAAAAAAACATCTACCATTTCTTTGGCTTCACGCTTATTTATACCAAGTTCGTCAAATAGCTTCTCTGCCATATCGGCCTTGGTGATCGCGGTCATACTAACCTCGTAGTTGTGCACCTAATCCTTCAGCCAGTTTAGTGACGATATTATCAACAGAACTGGTTATTTCTTCATCATTAAGAGTGCGTGAAGGATCCTGCCACGTCAAGCCTAAAGCCAGACTTTTTCTACCGTTTTCAATACCTTGGCCGCGATATACGTCAAAAAGTGTGACATTTGTAAGGCTTTGACCCGCCTGCTCACGGATAACCTGCTCTACTTGTGCCCACTGTACATGCTCTTCAACCACAAAAGCCAAGTCACGACTCACTTCAGGGAATTTCGACACTGAGGTAAATTCAGGCAATTGCCCTTGAGTCACTTCGTCTAGCAGTAACTCGAAAACAAACAATGGGGTTTTAATGCCTAACTGTTTTTGTAGCACAGGGTGCAGCGCACCTAATAAGCCTATTTGCTTGTCGCCTTTAAGGATCGCTGCACACTGACCAGGATGAAGAGCTGGGTGCTCACCAGCCACAAAGCGATATTCTGCATCGCCATTGATGCCCAGCATGGCTTCTAAGTCACCTTTAAGGTCATAGAAGTCCACTTTTTCTGAACCATTAGCCCAACCCATAGAGAAGCGACTACCGCATACTAAACCAGCAAGCATTGGCTCTTGCGTTAACTCATCGCCTTTTGGCACAAAGCGCAAACCCGTCTCGAACAAACGCACATCAGACTGCTGACGCTTAAGGTTATGCTCAGCTGCCTTGATAAGGCCCACCCATAAGGTAGAGCGCATCACCGCCATATCTGCTGAAATTGGGTTTGCTAATGTTAAACCGTCTACTTCTGGATCAACTAGCTTTTGTACTTTAGGGTCTACAAAGCTGTAAGTAATGGCTTCTTGGTAACCACGGCTCACCCAGAACTGCTTTAAGGTGTTTATAGGTGTAATCACCTCAGGCTCGCTTTGAAGATCTAAAGCAGCCATTGGCGTGGTTACAGGCAGATTGTTGTATCCGTGGATACGGGCAATCTCTTCGATCAAGTCTGCTTCGATACTAATATCAAAACGATAGCTTGGTACGTTAACTGTCCAGCCAGTTGCATTGGCGATTACTGTCATACCTAAACGGGTCAACATGGTTTCGATTTCAGCGGCTGGTAATTCCAACGCCAAAACATCCACAACACGCTGAGCACGCAACTCAACGGTTGCCTCTTTTGGCATAGCCGCTTCATCTTCAGTATTCACAACTGGGCCTGCTTGACCACCACAAATTTCAATGATCAATTGTGTGGCACGCTCCATGGCATCGTTCTGTAAACGATAATCCACGCCGCGCTCAAAACGGTGAGAAGAGTCCGTATGCAACCCGTAATTACGTGCTTTACCCGCAATAGCAATTGGATCAAAGTAAGCCACTTCTAAGAACACGTCTTTTGTTTCGGCATTCACACCTGAATGCTCGCCACCCATTACACCAGCGATTGCCAATGCTTTTGTATTATCGGCAATCACTAATGTGTCACTATTTAATTCAATCTCTTGACCGTCTAGCAGAGTCAGCTTTTCTTTATCGGCTGACATACGTACGTTAATGCCGCCCTCGACCTTGGCCAAGTCAAACGCGTGCATAGGCTGACCAAGCTCCAACAATACATAGTTGGTCACATCGACGATTGGATCAATTGAACGAATACCGCTGCGGCGCAGTTTTTCAATCATCCATAACGGCGTAGCTGCACTTACATTCACGCCTTTAACAACACGGCCCACATATTTCGGACAGGCTGTTGGCGCAGACAAAGTAACCGGCAAGGTATCGTTAATCTGTGCAGCCATCACTTCAATGTTTAATGGCTTAACATCAACATTATTTAAAGTACCCACTTCACGGGCTAAACCTTTTACACTTAAACAGTCTGCGCGGTTTGGCGTTAAATCTACTTCTATGATGGCGTCGTCTAGATTTAAATATTCACGGACATCCTGGCCTAAAGGCGCATCATCCGCTAATTCCATTAGGCCATCTGACTGCTCAGCCATGCCCATTTCCGCTTCAGCACACAACATACCGTGACTTTCTACACCGCGTAATTTGGCTTTTTTAATTTTGAAACCTTTACCATCCGGTGTTGGCAATATCGCACCAATTTTTGCCATCGGTACTTTTAAGCCTTCACGCACATTGGGCGCGCCACACACTATTTGAAAGGTATCTGTGCCATCTGTTACTTGGCATAAACTTAATTTGTCTGCGTCAGGGTGCTGCTCACGCTTAACCACTTGCGCAACCACAATACCACTGAATTCACCCGCAACAGGATCAACCGCATCCACCTCTAGGCCCGCCATTGTCACCTGAGCCACTAGCTCATCGGTTTTAAGGCTTGGGTTAACCCATTCTCTTAACCAGCTTTCACTGAATTTCATCTTAAATTCCTAAATTCTTTCGCGAGCAGTACCCAAAACATTCTCTTCGTTCATGGGGCATACTAGCTCGCTCCTACAATATTATGATCGGAGCAGGCTTTGATGTACGAGCGAGCCTGCTCGCGATTTACCAATTATTCTTTTACTACGATTAATTAAACTGCTCTAAAAACTTCACATCGTTTTCAAAGAACAAACGCAAATCGTTTACGCCATAACGCAACATAGCAAGACGCTCTACTCCTAAACCAAAGGCAAAGCCCATATATTGTTCAGGATCAACACCGCTGGCTTGTAAAACATTTGGGTGAACCATGCCGCAGCCACCTACTTCTAACCAGCCTGTTTTACTTGATGCCCATTGAATATCGAATTCAGCAGATGGCTCAGTAAATGGGAAATAAGATGGGCGAAAACGAACACTTAAGTTTTCGTCTTCAAAAAAGGTACGTAGAAACTGCTCAACTGTGCCTTTTAAATCGGCGAAGCTTACTTTTTTATCTACCAGCAAACCTTCTACCTGATGAAACATCGGTGTGTGAGTTTGATCCGAATCACAGCGATATACGCGACCTGGGCAGATAATTCGAATCGGTGGATTTTGCGCTTCCATGGTACGAATTTGCACAGGTGATGTATGGGTACGTAATAACTGCTGCGCATCAAAATAAAACGTATCGTGCATGGCACGCGCTGGGTGATGAGCAGGAATATTAAGCGCATCAAAATTATGGAAGTTATCTTCTACTTCTGGACCCACTGCAACGTTATAACCAGCATGTTTAAAGAAATTTTCGATACGCTGAAGTGTACGCGTTACTGGGTGCAAACCACCAGCTTGCTGACCACGACCAGGCAAGGTCACATCGATGCTTTCTGACTTCAATTTTTCAGCAAGAGCCGCGTTTTCTAATTCAGCTTTTTTGGCGCGAATAGCGTCTTCTACTTGCTGCTTAGCTTCATTGATTTTGGCACCCGCTGCTGGGCGCTCTTCGTTGCTTAGCTTACCCAAGGTTTTAAGTTGTGCCGTCAGCACACCTTTTTTACCTAAATAATCGACACGTACTTGATCCAGCACTTGCACGTCTTGTGCTTGATCGACCTTTGCCAGTGCTTCGGTTACCAAATTCTGTAGGTTTTCCAATTTTCCTGCTCCAAATAACACGTTCACACGTGTTGTTTATTTAGGCCTTAAGCCACTGCCACACAATGACAATATTGAGGGCGATACAGATAAAACATTTGAGACGGATGACGCTTCAGCCAAAACACGGCTTTGCTCTCGCCCTGCATTGCCATTGTTTTATTTTTCAATTTGTTTAAACAAAAATAGGGAAAGTGCCTATGGCGCTTCCCCTATTCGAGACAAGACAATTTAAAAATTAAATTTCTTGTAACTGTCGATCTTTAAAAGGTCGAACTGTCAGCTGGTGCTTACAGAGAGGCTTTAGCTT
>JAGDZK010000021.1:0-54199 GCA_049115935.1 Bermanella sp.
CACCAAAGCTTACGCTTTCTAGCTGGCTAGGGTTAACACCTTGAACCACTAAGTAACGCTTAACTGTGTCAGCACGACGCTCACCAAGCGCTAGGTTGTATTCAACGGTACCGCGCTCATCACAATGACCTTCTAAAGTCACGCTTGCTTGTGGGTTAGCCACCAAGTAAGCCGCGTGTGCGTTTAAGATATCTTTGAATTCAGGACGAATTTCAGAGCGATCAAAACCAAAATAAACAACGGTTTGCTCAAGCAATGGGTTTGCTGCCATAGCCGCTTGTTCTTCAGTTACCACATCAACACCAGGAGAACCTGGAACCGCTTGAGTTTGGCTTTCTTCCATCGCAGAGTCAGTTGTTGCTGCTTCGTCAGTGGTACCACCGCTGCTTGCACAACCCGTAATAGCCAGTGAAAGAAGAGATACTGCGAATAATTTATTCCATCCCATGTTTTGCATGTTTTTTACCTTATTTTAGTGTGTAGTTAATTCGGATACGGGCCCCATGCGGGTTCTCTTACATCACCACTTTTAGATGGCACCAAGAACTTCACATCACCATCAACCGATACGGCGGCCAAGATACTTCTTTTATTATGCTTTGCGGCATACATTACCATAACTCCATTTGGAGAAACACTAGGTGATTCATCAAGATAGGTACCCGAACTTAATATTTGCAACAGACCTCGCGTTAAATCCAAAGAAGCGATATGAAAATCCCCTCCCGCTTTAGCTTGGTGCACTAAAACTAAGAATCGGCCATCCTGAGCTAAGCGAGCGCGAGCATTATAATGACCTTCAAATGTCAGGCGCTCGATATAACCGGTTTCTAGGTTTTTACGATAAATTTGCGGGTTACCACTTCGGCCACTGGTAAAGATAATGTGTTTACCGTCCGGCATCCAATTTGGCTCTGTGTCAATGCCATAATGATTGGTAATTCGCTGCCACTTACGGGTATTCAAATCCACCACATAAATTTCAGGGTTACCATCTTTAGACAAGGTGACCGCTAGTTTGTTTCCATCTGGCGAAAACGCAGGTGCACTATTCAAACCGCGATTTGCGCTGATAAGCTCTTTTTTACCCGTGGTAATATCCTGCAAATACACACGACTACCTGCATCTTCTAACATGACATAAGCAATCCGCTTACCATCAGGCGCCCAAGACGGCGAAAAAATTGAATACTTTGACGTTAAAATAATCTTTTCTCTCGCACCGTCACTGTCCGCAATGGATAAATTAAAGCGAGTCCGTTGTGGGTTAGTAGTGACATAAGCAATCTTCGTTGAGAAAGCACCTCGTATCCCCGTTAATTGTTCATAAATTGCATCACTAATGCGGTGAGCCACATCACGAATTTGCTGCTGTGTACCCGTTAAAGTTTGAGTTAACAGCTCTCGCTCATTAAAAACGTCGAATAACTGATAGCGTACTTGAAATTGGCCCGTCGCTAACTCTGTAACAACACCCATAACCACATACTCTTGTTTTAATAAACGCCAATCACGAAAGTACAAGTCATCTTCTGTATGGGGGTGGCTTAACATATCTTCAGGGGACAACACAGAAAAATGACCGGAGCGCTCCAGGTCATTACGAATCACATCATCTAAGACATCACCAGATGATTGAGAACTGACGGTTTGAAAAGGCACCACTGAAATAGGAATTGATGACGCAATTCCCTGAGTTATCTCAATGGTCAGTTCCGCTTTAGTGCATACACTAAAAAGCAAACTCGCGATAAAAAATAAACGTTGCATCATAATCGGGCATTTTCCGGTTTTAGTTTTAACACAATTTGACGAAATTCTTTTTCAAATAACCCAGCATCTTGAGGAACAGGAAACGTTGCTACTTTCCATACCGCTTGCTCCGCACTGCGATCTAACGCAGCATTACCACTTGATTGAAGCAGAAAAACCTCAGTCACTTCACCTGTTGGCACAAGGTAAACTCTCAGCATCACCTCTTCATCATGCTTCGCACTTGGAGGGAATCGCCACACAGACTGTATCAGTGCATTTATTTGGCTACTGTAATCAGCCACTTGCTGTTGTTGTTCTTTTGCTTGTTTGGCTTGAGCTTCTTTTTGTATCGCTTCATCACGTGCATTTTGCGCTTCTTCTTGCTCTAAAGCGTCTAAAAAATCCGTTCCTGGTAGCGGTAAAGGTTTTACGGGCTCTTTTGCTTTCACCTTTTCAACCACCTTCTCAGGCAATTTAACCGGTTTTGGCTTAGGTTTTGGCTTAGGTTTAGGTTTAGGTTTTGTGACTTTTTTAATGGGTTTCGGTTTGACTTGTTTTTTAACCGCTTTTACAGGGGCCGCTTTTGGTTTAGGTTTATCCATCTGAACAATTCGAGCCGCAATATGTTGTGGCCTTTTAATAATGGTTTCTTTCTCACCTATCCATTCATTGGTTAATAGAAACAGCAAAACCCCAATAATACATGCCGAGCCTATCATTGGAATTTTAAAGCTGGTTGGATCCATAAAGTGCAGCTGCATTAGCGACCTGGCTCCGGCGCTTCTGTCACCAAACCAACTCCTTGTGCACCTGCGGCTTGTAAGGTACTCATAAGTGCAATCACTTTGCCATAAGCTACGGTTTCATCGCCACGAACCAGTACATCGGTATCGGGTTGTTGTTTCAAAATCTTCGCCACATACTTTTGTACGTACTCTAAATTCACAGCCTTATTTTCTTCGCGACCACGCTCAATCACATAATGGCCGTTAGCTTGAATACTCACAATCAGTGGGACTTTATTCTTATCTGACTTTATGGGCTCGCTGGCGACATTTGGTAAATCCACACGGACACCTTGAGTCAATACAGGCGCTGTCACCATAAAAATAACCAATAGCACCAGCATCACATCGATGTAAGGCACCACATTCATTTCAGCAATTGGGCGACGCTTCTGCCTAGCCATTATTATCTACCGATGAAGAAACAGGAGGTACTGGCGACTCAGGTACCACTTTATTCTTTTTATAAACCTGTCGATGCAAGATGCTTACAAACTCTTCACTGAAGGTTTCATAATTACTGATCACTTGATCCACCTTGGTAGTGAACTGGTTGTAAAAGATTACCGCAGGAATCGCTGCAAACAAACCAATGGCCGTTGCAATAAGCGCTTCTGCAATACCAGGGGCAACTGTTGCCAACGTGGCTTGATGCACATTCGCCAACCCTCTAAAGCTGTTCATGATGCCCCAAACGGTACCAAATAAACCTACATAAGGACTGGTTGAACCAACGGTTGCCAAAAACGGCAAGTGCAGCTCAAGCAATTCCGACTCACGGGTAGTGGCCACTCGCATGGCTCTTTGCGTGCCTTCCATGACCGCTTCAGGGTCGGCATTACTCTGCTGACGCAAACGGCTAAACTCCCGAAAACCCGCTATGAAAATATTCTCCACGCCAAATGCAGGCGGTTGTTGATTAATTTCTTTATACAGCTGGCTTAAATCCATCCCAGACCAAAAGCGATCTTCAAATTCAGCAAAGCTGCTCTTTGCTGCATTTAAAACACGCTGGCGCTGTATGATAATCATCCAAGATGCAAACACAGCCGCCAGCAATATCAGCATAACGCCTTGTACAACCCAACTGGCACTGGATATTAAAGACCATAAGGTCATGGATTCATTCACACTTGGCTCCTTGCTCAATACGATTCGTAATGAGGTCTATAATGGCTCTAGGTATGGCCATCGGTTTTTTATTCATAGCATCGATACAAGCAATAGTGACATCAGCCTGCACTTTTTGTTCAGTGGTTGTGCTAATTATTTGCTGCATTTTTAATGAAGCTTTTTTAGCTTCGACAATAGAAACACTTACATCAAGTGGCTCATCCAACATTGCCGGCTTCTGCCATTTAATATTCATATCCCGAACAACGAACATCACATTTTGTTGTTTTAATTCGGACTGATTAAACCCCAAATCACGCAGCCATTCGGTTCGTGCACGTTCCAGAAAATACAAGTAACGGGCATGATAAACAATACCTCCAGCATCGGTATCTTCAAAATAAACCCGTACCGGCCAGTTAAAATCACTCACTGCTTTCACTCATATTGGGGGGCAAACCAAAGTGCGTATAAGCATGCTCAGTCACCACTCGACCTCGAGGTGTACGCATCATGAAACCTTGCTGAATTAAATAAGGTTCAAGCACATCTTCTATGGTATCGCGCTCTTCACTGATCGCGGCCGCCAATGAGTCAACACCCACAGGGCCTCCACCAAATTTTTCAATCATGGCTAGTAACAAGCGTCTATCCATATGATCTAAACCATGGGTATCTACGTTCAGCATATTCAAAGCAAGATCCGCAATATCCTGTGTCACCACACCGTTGCCTTTTACCTCTGCGTAATCTCGTACGCGGCGTAATAAGCGGTTTGCGATACGCGGGGTGCCGCGAGAGCGCATGGCAATTTCTTTTGCACCATAGCCTTCTACCTCAACACCTAATAAATGCGCGCTGCGACTGACAATGCCCGTTAAGTCTGTGACATTATAAAACTCTAAACGCTGCACGATACCGAAGCGGTCACGTAATGGCGATGTCAAAAGCCCTGCACGAGTGGTCGCACCAATTAATGTGAACGCAGGCAAATCAATTTTAATAGAACGAGCGGCAGGACCCTCGCCCACCATGATATCCAATTGGTAATCTTCCATGGCCGGATACAAAACTTCTTCTACTGAAGCACTTAGGCGATGTATCTCATCAATAAACAATACATCCCCTTCTTCAAGATTGGTTAACAGCGCCGCAAGGTCACCGGCTTTTTCTAATACCGGCCCTGAAGTCGACTTAATATTCACACCCAGCTCGTTGGCCATAATGTTCGCCAAGGTGGTTTTACCTAAACCCGGCGGGCCAAATACCAACGTGTGATCCAGCGCTTCTTGACGGGCTTTTGCAGCGCCAATAAAGATTTCCATTTGCTCACGTACTGCAGGCTGACCTTCATAATCAGCCAACTTAGTCGGACGAATGGCCCGGTCTTGCGGACTTTCAGTGGGCGTGAGCTCTACGTGTTCAGCACTAACAAAGCGATCACTTTCTATCATGGCTGTATCTCTTAATAACCGTCTTTAAATTACTGCTTCAACATGCCCTTTAGGGCAAAACGAATCAAATCTTCAGCGCTGTTGGCCGGCTCTTTAATGGCTGAAATGGCTTTAGCCGCCTCGGTGGGCTTATAACCCAAGGCTATCAACGCGCCTTCTGCTTCTTGAACCCATTGCTCCATTCCCATTGGCTCAGGATTCGCTGCGGCCATAAGCGGCAGATCGCTGTCCACTTGCCATTCTTTTAAGCGGTCTTTCATTTCAACCACTAAGCGCTCTGCGGTTTTTTTACCGATACCAGGAATACGCACCAAGGTGGCGGTATCGCCATCATGAATGGAGCGCACAAACGACTGCGCTTCAATACCCGACAAAATAGCTAAACCCAGTTTAGGGCCAACACCAGAGACTTTAATCAGCGCACGAAACAAAGCACGTTGCTGCTTATCAGAAAACCCATATAAAAGCTGGGCATCTTCACGTACAACAAAGTGAGTATGCAAAGAAACCTGCTGACCAAGTTCGGGTAATTTGTAAATAGTGGTCATGGGTGCAAGCACTTCATAGCCAATGCCATTTACATCAATGAGTAATTCAGGGGATTGTTTTTCAACCAAGGTACCACGGATACGACCAATCATAGAAAGCGCTGCTTATTATTGTGAATACTGTATTTATAATCAGTATAGGTTACCCAATCCTTAGGGGGATGGCTAGCCATGGGGGCTAAAACACCTTAAGACGGCCTTTCTTTTGCTTACTTGCCCCGGCCTGGGCCACTAAATTTTGTGATGAATAAGCATGTGTAATGGCAATGGCCAAAGCATCTGCTGCGTCGGCTTGAGGCTTACCTGGTAAACTCAATAGAATTTGCACCATATGCTGAACCTGTTCTTTATCAGCTGCGCCACGCCCAGTAACGGCTTGCTTGACCGCGCGGGCAGCATATTCAAATACAGGTAAATCTTGCATGCTGGCTGCCACTATTGCACTGCCCCGTGCTTGGCCAAGTTTGAGGGCAGAGTCCACATTTTTACCCATGAAGACTTGCTCGATGGCAAACTCATTAGGGCTTTGTTCGTCGATAATCTGACTGACGCAGGTGTATATCTGTTTTAAGCGATAGGCGAGATCTTGAGAGGTATCTATTCGAATACAGCCAGAGGTTATGTAACGTAATTTACTACCGCGGGCTTCAATGACGCCAAAACCGGTTAAACGAGAGCCGGGATCGATACCTAGAATAATGGACATACTGTGCTCATTGATAACCGCTTTAAACCAAGAAATACGTGTAAAGATATACAGTGGTGAATATATCAGATAGATCAGATGTGCTCTAATAGAAATACCTCAATTCAAAACCATCCAATACAAATGACCACACTCGTATTTCAAATCGTTTTAAAGCAATGGGATAAAAGCCAGCGCAATACCCAATTCCAAACAGCAATTCAGAGCTCAGAGAGTGCTTACCCAGTTCACACTCAGCCTCAATTCATGCTTTTTGACACCCCATGTGTACTGGACCAACAGGCACTGGACTTCACAATCGCACCACTAGAAGCAACAAGCTTTGAACATATCAGCGGCAAAGGTGCTGGGCGCACGATTAAACAGGCTCTACTTAATAATGGTGCGGCGAAGCTGGATAGATTCATCATTTCGCAGGCTGAGCAAACTTTTTATCTTTCCTATGAAGACGAAGAAGGTGTGATTATTGATATTGGCCCATTAGAGAACGGCTGGATTCAAGCCAAATATCAATGGCGCTATCGAATCGAAAAGAACAACGAGATTTTTTGGCAGTATGAAGAAGTGACGCTGAACGCAGGCTTATTTAAAACCCTCATCCCAGAGGTATTCATCAACCACCCTCCAGCGCTAACATTTAATACTGAAGAAATTTAAAGGCCAAAAAAAAGAAGCCCAAGGGCTTCTTTTTTACTAACCATATATAGAGGCGCCGGTAAGGCGCCACTGATATTACTTGGTTTCTTTAGCACGCACCTGAATACCCACTTCACGCAGGTTTTTAGCCGGTACTTCACCCGGCGCCATGGTCATCACACACGCAGCTGATTGCGTTTTCGGGAAGGCAATCACTTCACGAATGCTTTCAGAACCTGTCATCAACATGATCATGCGGTCCAGACCAAATGCCAAACCACCGTGTGGCGGCGCACCAAACTGCAAGGCATCTAATAAGAAGCCAAACTTCTCTTGTTGCTCTTCTTCAGAGATATTTAGAATTTCAAATACCACTTTTTGCATTTCTTGATCGTGGATACGGATCGAACCACCGCCTAGCTCACAACCGTTAAGTACCATGTCGTAAGCGCGAGACAGGGCATTAGCTGGGTCCGCTTTTAGCTCTTCTGGTGTACAAGAAGGCGCGGTAAATGGGTGGTGAATCGCCGTTAAACCGCCGTCTGATGTTTCTTCAAACATTGGGAAGTCAACAACCCACATTGGTGCCCATTCTTTGGTTAGCATGTTTAGGTCAAGACCCAGTTTCACACGCAATGCACCCAGTGCTTCGTTTACAATCACTTCTTTATCGGCACCAAAGAATACGATGTCACCATTCTTCGCATCGATTTTTTCCATGATCTTCATGGTATTGTCGTCGCCGATGAACTTAATGATTGGCGACTGCAGGCCTTCAACGCCTTTTTCAATTTCGTTAACCTTGATCCAAGCAAGACCTTTGGCACCATAAATACTTACGTACTTGGTGTATTCGTCAATTTGCTTACGAGACAACTCAGCACCGCCAGGTACTTTAAGCGCCGCAACACGACCTTTAGGGTCTTTTGCTGGGCCAGCGAATACTTTGAATTCGATGTCTTGAAGGAATTCAGCCACATCCACTAATTCCATAGGAATACGTAGGTCCGGCTTATCCGAACCATAACGGCTCATGGCTTCTGAGTAAGGCATATGCGGGAATTCACCCAGATCAATGTTCAGCTGATCTTTAAAAATCGCTTTGATCATGCTTTCCGCAGCACCCATGATGTCTTTTTCTTCAACAAAAGAGGCTTCCATATCAATCTGAGTAAATTCAGGTTGACGGTCAGCACGTAGATCTTCATCACGGAAACATTTCGCAATTTGGTAGTAACGATCAAAACCCGACACCATCAACAGCTGCTTAAACAACTGAGGCGACTGCGGCAACGCAAAGAATGAGCCCTGGTGAGTACGGCTTGGCACCAAGTAGTCACGCGCACCTTCTGGGGTGGCACGGGTCAAAATAGGGGTTTCGATATCTAGAAAGCCTTGCTCATCAAGAATATTACGAATTTGCATGGTCACTTTATGACGAAAACGCAGGTTATGCTGCATCTCGTCACGACGTAAATCCATATAACGGTACTTAAGACGAACGTCTTCACCCACAGGGCTGTAGTCATCTAGAGGGAACGGAGGCGTGTTAGCTTTGTTCAGAATCTGGATTTCTTTACCTAGAATCTCAATCTTACCAGTGGTCATGTTGTCGTTTTCGCTACCTGCTGGACGAGTACGAACAAGACCTGTGATTTGCACCACGTATTCACTACGAACACTGTCAGCGGTATTGAAGGCATCTACCGTATCCGGGTCGAATACCACTTGAACCAAACCTTCACGGTCACGAACATCAAGGAAGATCACGCCACCGTGGTCACGACGACGATGAACCCAACCGCAAAATGTAACGGTCTGTTGATCTAATTTCTCTGTAATTTCACCACAGTAATGGCTGCGCATACTGAATTCCCAAATCTGTCTTATAAAATATATCGATGTTTATTGCATGAAGGGCTAAACCCTTACTGCTAATTTTTGTGGGCATGTGAATGATGGACATTCACGAGGTATTTGCCCTTACCAGCCACAGGAAACATCACTGAAACTGGAGATTGACCTCTATCAGGGCTGAGCCCTAGTCATTCTCATAGAAAGGCAAAACCCGCCTCAATATAATCTGATCCACTGAAAGGCGAGCATTATACCCATTTTGCACGAAATTCCGACATCTTGTGTGGCCCTGCTATGCTTTATTTATACAAGGAGATGCCATGGCAAACCCACAAATTGAGAATTTTGACGCCGATCTCATCAACGACCTAAAAGATGAGCTGGAAGAAAAGCGTCAAGGGTGCAACGATCATCTACTCAATCTAGAGGGTAACCCAGGTGATATAAGCACCATTAACCTGCTGTTTCGTGATGTTCACACCGTAAAAGGTGATTTGGGGATTATGGGGATTAGCCAGTATTTGCCTCTGCTTCAAGGCATTGAAGACGTTCTCGACACCCTACGAAAAGAACAAAATCATTACACACCGGCATTAGGTGACGTATTACTGCTTAGTCTGGACACCACCTTTAACGAACTGGACAAGTTCATTAATGGCATCGATGACTTCGACCAAGACGAATATGGTGAGATTGCCCAGCTTATTACCGAGCTGGCCACCCTACCCGGTCATGATTATGAACAGCAAATTTTAAGCGTCTTACAACATTTAGCACCTGAAACTGCCACGCAAGAGACGGCTAAAACAAAAGATAGCCCACTGACCCTCAATGAAGACGAAATCAACGAAGAAGTAGCCTTTTTTCTGCAAATCAGTTTATTAGTCGACCAAAGAAGCCCCCACGGGCCAGGGCGCACTGAGCGCATGTTTGAATTAGCGATGAACATGAATCAATTAGCCGGCAACCCCATCGAAACAAGTCAGCTACAGACCGCCCTTTATTTACATGACCTTGCCATGGCGTTTTTCCCCAAGGGTATGGCCAAACAGTCAGCGTCACTGAGTGAACACGACTGGCAATGGGTCAAAGGTCATGTGAAATTGGTTCACCAATTGATCAGTGGATTTGATATTTGGCAACCCGCTGCTGAAATTATTCTGCACCATCATGAGCGTTTAAACGGCAGCGGTTATCCCGACGGCTTAAAAGAAAACGCTATTTCTGAAGGCGCAAAATTACTAGCCATCGTCGACACATTTGAAGCCATTACTCAAACCCGCCCCTACCAGCAAAGTCACCAAAGACCGATGATTCGCGCCATTATGGAAATAAACCAGCAAGCCGGTTCCCTGTTTTGTCCTATCTGGGTAGAGCATTTTAATCAAGCGGTGAAACGACTTCACATAAAAAAAGCTAAAAAATAGGGTTTTTTTACTTTTTTACTTGCTTGCCTCTCTTAGTTGTTTGTATATTCCTTTATCGAAAACACGACAACAACAAGGACATCGCTATGGCAGCTAAAAAAACAGCAAAAAAAGCAGCAGTTAAAAAGCCAGTGGCTAAAAAAGCAGCCGCTAAAAAAGCACCTGCAAAAGCCGCAGCTAAGACACCAGCAAAGAAAATGACTGCCGTTGCAGAACGTTACAACAAAACTCAAATTCTAACTGAAATTGCTGATAACACTGAGCTGACCAAAAAACAGGTTCAAGCCGTGTTAGATAACCTAGGTGACGTAATCGAACGCCACGTTAAAAAGCGTGCAGTTGGTGAGTTTGTTCTTCCTGGCTTACTTAAAATTCAAGCCGTTAAAAAACCAGCGAAAAAAGCCCGTAAAGGTATCAACCCTTTCACTGGCGAAGAAACTGTTTTCAAAGCGAAACCGGCCTCTATTGCCGTTAAAATTCGCCCACTGAAAAAACTAAAAGAAATGGCTGAGTAAGCGTTCTCTTTTAAAAAAGGGCCAAACACCGTTTGGCCCTTTTTTTTGCCTGTCACTTTCTCACAATAAGCGTACCTATGGTATTGACCCGTTATTTACTGCAGTTAAGTTGGTACCTACTTACCCCAGTTTTTTTACTGTGCATTCCTCAAGCGCTTTATGTCAAGCGCACCGCCGTGCGACTGCCAGAAGCAAAAGGTCAAAAAACAGAAAACTTCGGCTCACATGGCAAACCCTTAACATTTCTACATTTTGGTGAGTCAACCGTAGCAGGCGTAGGGGTAAAAACATTCAAGCAAGGTTTCAGTGCACAGCTTTGCCAAACATTGAGTGTAGGAATATCCCAGTCATCACCGCAACGGGTTAAATGCTCAATCACCGGGCAAAACGGGATACGCTTTCAAGCATTGAACGACCTAATAGCCCAACACAATGAAACCGCGGACTTTGCCATCATTACCATGGGGGTCAACGACACCACTGGGCTAACGGATGTGAAATACTGGCAGGAAGAAATTTACCGCAGCATTGAGCTGTTAAATAAAAAAGGCATCACGCAAATATTTTTCACACAAGTTCCCCCTATGGTGCAATTCCCTGCACTGCCTGCACCATTAAAGTATTTTCTGGGGTTACGTGCCCACATCTTAAACACTGAGTTACGACGAATATGCAAACAAACCCATGATTGTACGTATGTAGGCAGCAAACTACTGGTTGAAAAAGAGATGATGGCAGAAGATGGGTATCACCCCAGCGAGAAAGGCTATCACGCTTGGGCAGAACAAATAACGCCGCAAATACTGAGGCATTTACGGCGTAAAATAGATTAAACAAGTGGCAATTTAGTAAAGTGAATCGCCATCGCTATCAGATGGTAAAACAAACTTATCACTGAATAAAAGCGTTAGCTCGTCCACCATTTTTTGTAGGTCATCTTTGCTGTATGGCACAGCATCAATAGCACCCCAAATGGGTTTTGGCCAACAAGGGTCTGTTTTCTTACGCACAACATGGTGGATATGCAGTTGAGGCACCACATTACCAAGCGCCGCAATGTTCATGCTATCGGCTTCAAAGTAATCATCTAAACGCTGACTGACATAGGCGGACTCATCAGATTGCAGGTAGCGCTCTTCGGTTGATAATTGATATAACTCACTGGTGGTACTGCGGCGAGGCACCAAAATCACCCAAGGGAATTGCGAGTCGTTCATTAATAATACATCGCAAAGCTTAAACTGGCCTAAACGCACAGTATCTTGTTGAAGCTGTTCATCTAATTTGTACATAATGTTGCTCCTTAAAACTTATGGCTATTTAACCAATAAGGGCCTTAAACATGCAATGGCTAAATTCAATTGATCAAGCCCCCGCGCGTCTTTGGCAAGGCTCATATCCCTTTATACAGCCAAATTTTATACGATCATTGACCGTTGGTGGTTCAATTGATCAACAAACCGGCTGGCAAGGGCATTTTTTATACAGCGAGCAAGAATCCTGCCTGTTACCCAGTTTTATAAAGCAGCATTCTTATGGCGAATACGTCTTTGACTGGGCCTGGGCTGAAGCCTATCAGCAACATGGACTCAGTTATTACCCTAAATTAATTATAGCGGCCCCTTTCACCCCCGCTACTGGCCCAAGAATCATTTGCCCCGATCAATCACGTTTATCTGGTCAGCAACTCAGTCAAGGGATACATGACCATTGCGCAGAGCAAAACTTAAGCGGGGCTCATATCTTATTTTGTAACCAACAAGAACGCGCCTTATTAAAAGACCATAATTGGCATGAACGCAAAAGTGTCCAGTTTCATTGGTTTAACCATGATTATGAGAATTTTGATGATTTTTTATCTCGATTTAAATCCCGCAAGCGCAAAGCGGTGATAAAAGAACGAGCATCAATGAAGCAAAATAGGATCGACATAAAATGGTTCAGTGCAAATGAAATGACAGATGAGCTTTGGTCTTTTTTTTATCAATGCTATCGATCCACTTATGCCATGCGTGGCATGCAGGGTTACCTAAGTTTGAAAACATTTCATGAATTGGCGCGCAGCATGCCGGAGCAAATCAATATCGTAGTGGCATTTCATCAAACAAAGCCCATTGGCTGTGCATTGTATTTTGAAGATGATCAAAACCTGTATGGCCGATACTGGGGCGCCATTGCTGATGTGCCCAATTTACATTTTGAATTATGCTATTACCAAGGGATCGAATACTGCATCAGAAAAGGGCTAAAGCACTTTGATCCAGGGACTCAAGGTGAGCACAAAATAAGTCGAGGCTTTGAGCCTATTTACACAAGTTCATTGCACCACTTACAACATGAAGGTTTTCATAATGCCGTCGGAGACTTTGTCGAAGAAGAATCTAAGTCACTGAGCTTTTACAAGCAGGACTGCTATGAGCATTTACCCTTCAATGAGCAATATATGCCACCGATAAGAAAGGCACCGTGCTTATAAACGCACTGATCTTTATTAGTATGAAATACTATTCATTCAAACTATCAGCCTCTAGGCATCCCAGCGAGTAATAAAATCCGCACACACTTGCTCTGGGTTATCTGCTTCAGTAATGGCGCTGATCATAGCGATGGCATCAACACCCTGGGCTTTTACTTTCTCAAAACGCTCTTCATTAATACCACCAATGGCCACCAATGGAAAATCCGTCAACTGTACTCGCCAATATGCCAACCCATTAGCCCCTTTTGGTACCCAAGGCATATCTTTCGTTTGAGTGGCGTAAACTGGGCCGAATGCGATGTAGGAGGGTTTAATAGTTTTCGCGCGAGCCACCTCATAAAAACAATGACTACTTAAACCCAAGCGTAAACCTGCATTGGCAATGGCGGCTAAATCGGCGGCGTCTATGTCTTCTTGGCCAAGGTGGACACCGTAAGCGCCACACACAATAGCCAACTGCCAATGGTCGTTAATATATAACTGACAGCCAAATTCATTGGCCAGCTTCACACACTGCATGATTTCATTTTTTAAACACTCACCACTTAAATCTTTCACCCGTAGCTGAATCACCTTAACACCTAAAGGTAATAGCCGTGCAAGCCATGAAGCACGGTCCACTATAGGGTATAAACCAAGCTCTGTTGAGCAGGGTAAAAACTGAAGATTGTTTTGCTTATCACTCACATACACTCGGGGTAATTGAGTATTCTGAAAGTGCTGTGGTTTGGTCTGATTAAAATCAACAAAGCCCAAGGTACCGGTTTTTTCATCAATCGAAAATGGATGTTGCCAACCCCCATGCATTTGCATTTTAGCAATGACCATCGCATCGGAAATGGAATGACCTAAGGCAATGGCGCCGGCGATCAAAGATGCCATGGCACAACCGGTCCCCCGGTTAAAACCATGTTGAAATTCGTCATGCTCTAAATAAAAATAACGCTCGCTATCACAATATACATCTTGAGCTTTATATTTGCCGTGGCCACCTTTGAGCAACACGGCACTGTTTGTAGATTGGTGTAGTAATTTTGCCAAGGCTAAAGAATCATCCATGTACGATACTGAATCATCAAACAAGGTTATTAAAATGTTTGCTTCTTCTACATTAGGTGTAACCACATGAACATGCTGGATTAAAAAACGTAACGCACTTAAGCGAGATTGAGAGTATTTATTTTGATCACTACTCGCACCCAATACGGGGTCTAAAATAATCGTTTTATTTGAAAATATCGGGTGATTAACCAAGGCTTGAGCTTGCTCAATATCATGAATCAAACCAATTTTAATTACGCTGAATAGGTCTTGCTGATAAAGCGCGTCTAGCTGAGAAATAAAAACATCGAGATTAACGGGGTTTAATGAAAAAAAATCTGTTTGGTTTTGCGCTGTGTTAGCCGTAATACAACTGCCACAATGCACACCCAATGAGGTTAACGCACGCTGGTCCATGGCGATACCAGCCATACCTAACGGGTCATGGGCTGATATGGATAATACAGCGGTTTTAATTTCAACATCGATATTGGGCATATTAGTCATGATGAACTTATATTTTAATTGTCATTATGCCAAAACGGCATACCTAAAACCGGTGTGCTGGCCACGGCTTTTTGTTGCTCTTGCATACAGCCTGCCTTGTAGGCTAAACGGCCAGCATCAACCGCCAACTTAAAAGCCTTCGCCATAGCTATACTGTCTTGTGCCTTTGCCACTGCCGTATTTAATAATACGCCATCAAATCCCATTTCCATGGCTTGCGCTGCATGACTGGGCTTACCCAGACCCGCATCAATAATCATTGGCACATGAGGAAAACGGTTTCGAAGCAACGTCAACGCATAGGGGTTCATTAACCCTTTACCTGTCCCTATAGGTGCCCCCCAAGGCATTAAAATATTGCAACCCACTTCTAATAATTTTTCGCATAAAATTAAATCGTCAGTGCAATAGGGAAATACTTCAAAGCCTTGTGATACTAACTCCTGCGCTGCCTCAACTAATTGAAACGGATCTGGCTGTAAGGTGTAATCATCACCAATCACTTCTAACTTCACCCAATTGGTTTTAAATAATTCTCGCGCCATTTGGGCAGTCACTATGGCTTCTTTTGCGCTGAAACAACCTGCGGTATTGGGTAATAGATAACGCTTTTCTTGGGTAAAGTCTTGCAGAAATTGCCAAAACACAGGATTATCTTGTGCCTCATTATTGGCTACATTTGAGGCGAATTGCCTGCGTAATGACACAGTCACAATTTGCGCAGCCGACTCATGAATACTGGCCTGCATAATACTAGGAGAGTCATACATAGCCGTGCCGATTAATAATCGGCTATCCAGCTTTTTACCACCAATTTCAAACTCATCTACATTAGTGAGGTTGATATTTTGTGTGTTCATCTAGCCTCCTACCACTGCAGTGAGTAATTCAATGTCATCTTCTTTTTGTAATATATAGCCATCGTATTCTTGCCGAGGCACAAGCTGCTGATTCACCGCCACCACACTGCGAGCAATTACAACTTCCCAATCATCAAATCGATTTTGTAAGAATGCCAATAAGCTCATGGTTTCGTTTAATTCAACCACTTCCCCGTTGTAACGAATATTCATAACAAAACCTTTAATGAGTCACTAACTGTTGGCCACATGCTTTAGTAAAAAGCTCTGCTGTCAGTGCTTGTTCAACCAGCGCTGGCGTCAATAAATAGCCATGCCGATATAAACCGTTAATGCGAGTTAAGCCCCCTTTCACATCCACCACGGGTTGATGATCTAACCGGGTTGGGCGCACACCTGTATTCAAAGACACAATGCGCGCTTCGGCAAAACCCTTGTGCACACTATATGCGGCAGACAATAACTCCAATGCTGAACGCACGCTCATAGGGCCATCATCGGCACTTTCAATTTCGGTGGCTCCAATTATAAAATGATGATCCTCACGGGGGACAACATACAATTTATACTTGGGATGCATAACACGAATCATGTGCTGAATGTTTACCTCAGGAGCATGCAATAAAATACGCTCACCACGAACCCCATATAGATTGACCTCTTGCTTGGCTGCCAAGCCTCGACAATCAAATACCCAGTCAAAATATTCACCATTCACATGATGACACGCCACAGAATCAACACGAGATAATCGTAACTCACCTTGGTTTCCAATCACATTATGTAGTGCATTCAGCACTTGATGACTGTCCACTTGTGCTTCTTGTTTTAAATGCAAAGCGCTGTGAAAATTGATTAACTCTGGTTCAATAATGCGCGGGTCCACCACAGACACACTTTCATTAAAGTTACCCAACTTGCGTTGTAAAACATCATGAAATTGCGACAAGCTATTGGCATCTTGTTTATGAGCCAATACCAGGGTGCCGCTATCTCGATAAAAAACTGCATGATTTTGTTTGGTGAGATGCGAAATGATATTGGGCCACAAAGCTAAACTGCGTAAACCTAATTCATATACATGGGTATTGGCGCTTTCTAATTCAGCCATGGGCGCCAACATACCTGCCGCCGTGAATGAACAAGACTGCTTACTCATATCCTGTTCAAACACGGTAACATTATGGCCAAGCTGAATGCATTCGTAGGCCATCACACTGCCACAAATACCGGCCCCCACCACCGCAATGTTCATGCAGGTTGTTCACTTTTATTTTTAGCGTTGGCTGGCACATAAACTTCACTGCCCAACGCTTTGAATTCTGCACTTTTATCTTGCATGGCTTTTACGATTTCATCTTTTGAATAGTCACGCACTTCTTGTGATATTTTCATTGAACAAAATTTGGGGCCACACATGGAGCAAAAGTGCGCAACCTTTGCGCTATCTTTGGGTAAGGTTTCATCGTGATATTCACGAGCAGTTTCCGGGTCTAAACCGAGATTAAATTGATCTTCCCAGCGAAATTCAAAACGGGCTTTGGACATCATGTCATCACGATAACGGGCACCTGGGTGACCTTTAGCGATATCCGCAGCGTGTGCTGCCAGTTTATAAGTAATGATGCCCACTTTCACATCATCACGATTGGGTAATCCCAGATGCTCTTTTGGCGTGACATAACACAGCATGGCACAACCAAACCAGCCGATCATGGCAGCACCAATACCTGATGTAATATGATCGTAACCCGGTGCAATATCTGTGGTTAATGGGCCAAGTGTATAAAAGGGCGCTTCGTCACAGCACTCAAGCTGTTTATCCATATTGGCTTGAATCATATGCATGGGTACATGGCCTGGGCCTTCGATCATTACTTGCACATCGTGTTTCCAAGCCACCTGCGTCAGCTCGCCTAACGTTTCTAATTCTGCAAATTGTGCGGCATCATTTGCATCCGCTTGAGAACCTGGGCGTAAACCGTCCCCTAATGAAAAGCTCACGTCATAAGCTTTCATAATTTCGCAAATATCTTCAAAGTGCGTGTATAAAAAACTTTCTTCATGATGCGCAATACACCACTTTGCCATAATAGAACCACCACGGCTGACAATACCGGTTACACGGTCAGCCGTTAATGGAACATGAGCCAAGCGAATGCCTGCGTGAATGGTAAAATAATCCACACCCTGCTCGGCCTGTTCAATTAACGTATCGCGAAACACTTCCCAGGTTAAATCCTCAGCAACACCGTTCACTTTTTCTAATGCTTGATACAAAGGCACGGTACCAATAGGAACTGGCGAATTACGAATAATGTAATCACGAGTGCTATGAATATGTTTACCGGTTGATAAATCCATTACGGTATCGCCACCCCAACGGGTCGACCAAACCAGTTTTTCAACCTCTTCTTCAATAGAGCTGGTTAATGCACTGTTACCAATATTAGCGTTCACTTTAACTAAAAAGTTACGACCAATAATCATGGGTTCTAATTCAGGATGATTAATATTGGCAGGAATAATGGCGCGGCCGCGAGCAATTTCTTCGCGTACAAACTCACCCGTTATAGTTTGCGGAATACTGGCTCCCATGTGATTACCTTTTAAACGGGCTTCACGTTCAGGGGTTGTGAATTCATTCTCGACAGCGGCACGCTGTTGATTCTCACGCATGGCCACATATTCCATTTCTGGAGTGACAATGCCTTTACGAGCATAATGTAACTGGCTGACGTTTTTTCCCGCTTTTGCCCGGCGCGGTTCACGTTGCAAATGAGGGTTATAAAATTGAAATGCTTTGGTCTCATCATCAATGCCATTATCTTCTGGCTTAGTATCACGACCTTCGTACACTTGAGAGTCATCGCGATCCATTATCCATTTAGCACGCACATCAGAGGCAATTCCCTTATGCACATCTACCTCAGCGTTGACATCGGTATACGGGCCAGAGGTATCGTAAACATGAATATGGGTACCATCCGTTAAGTTAATTTTACGCATAGGTACACGCACATCTGCATGATTTGGGCTTTGAATATAGACTTTTTCACTGCCCGGTAATGGTTCACGGGTAATCAATTGTGGATTCACATCGGCGAGTTGCGATGTTTGTATGGTGTTTGTATTTTCTGAATTTTGCATAGTGGACCCTTTATATTAATAAAGTCACCACTAACAAGGACGTGCGGGAGTCGATTTAAACTGATACAAATTGAAATCAGTTACCCATCGATAAGATGCAAAGCACCCACATAACCCAATAAAATAGGGCTATAACAAAAGGTGCCTCACGCTCATTCCTACGCCGATGCTAGTCGGATCAGGTTCAACGGGTAAAATCTCAGCTACTTTTTCAAGCGGCACCCCGTGAGCATTGCGCCATTCTAAGGTAAGTTTTTAGACGTGCCAACCACTAACGTGACCAAATTTGCCGCTTCAGTGTCCGCAAATGCCCTTTCACCAGGGTTCCACATGGGTATATTAAATAAAAAAATAATAAGAGCGTGCCATGCCTGACTTTGTTGATGCCATTATTCAAGATTACACCAGCGTATTTACTGACCCTTGGTTTTGGCAATTCCCTGCGGCCACACTTGCCATCAGTTTTGTGGCTTTTATGGCGTTTGCGCTACCTTGGACTTTACTCGCCTACTTAGAACCTAACTGGCTAAAACCCTACCGTATTCAAGCCAACCCCATTGATGTAAAAGGTACCTTTTGGCCATCTATGTACCACAGTGTAAAAAATACTGCCGTCGTGTTTGTCATGCTGGTAGTCGCATGGCCTTTAATAAAACAAACAGGTATTCACCTAGGAGATATGCCCAGTATTTGGGTGATTGCCTTACAGATTTTATTTTTCATTTTGTTAGATGATTTTTTGTATTACTGGATGCATCGTACATTCCATGAAAATAAATGGTTGTTAAAACATGTTCATAGTATTCATCATAGAATAAGAAATACCTGCGCCATCAATGGCAACTATATGCACTGGTTTGAATTTGCGTGTACATCAGGACTGATTTTGATTGGACCAATTTTATTAAGTAGCCATTTGTACGTGGTGTGGATATGGGTCGTCATTCGTCAATTTGAAGCCGCCGATGGCCACATGGGTTATGACATCCCATGGAATCCTGCAAAATTATTTATTATTTACCACGGCCCTGTTTACCATGATTTTCATCATGCAAAGTTCAAAGGCAATTACTCAGGTTTTTTAAATTATCTAGATGGTTATCTTGGTAATACTTACGTGAAAGCTTACTTAGAATATAAGGCAAAACGTAAAGCAGGTTTGAAACCAGAGGAAATACGATAGCGCTTAAACCAAGCCTGACTGAAAGTACCATAGACATTATGGTTAGCCTGCATTATGTTCAGTAAGATACAAATAGCAATAAAGGTAACACCATGGCCGCTACACATTTTGATGTGCTGATTATTGGCGCAGGTCTTTCTGGTATTGGCATGGCTTGTCACCTAAAGCAGCACTGCCCAAATAAATCATTCGCTATTTTAGAGCGCCGCCAAGCCATTGGTGGTACTTGGGATTTATTTCGCTACCCAGGTATTCGCTCGGATAGCGACATGGCCAGTTTTGGTTACGAATTTCGCCCATGGGATGGGTTAAGCGTATTAGCCGATGGCACATCTATTCGACAGTATATCAATCAAACTGCACAGGAGTTTGGTGTCGAAGGCAAAGTGCATTTTTCTTTAAAGATTATAAATGCCAACTGGAATTGCCAAAACCAAATATGGGAAGTGGATGCCATAAATGAGCAAACACAAGTACACAGTTATTACACTTGTGACTTTTTGATTCCTTGTACTGGCTACTATAATTACGACCAAGGCTATCAACCTCAATTTAAACATGCAGAAACCTTTAAAGGATTAATGTTACATCCACAAAAATGGCCTCAGCAGCTCGATTATACTAATAAAAAAATCGTGGTCATTGGCAGTGGTGCCACAGCGGTGACGATTGTACCTGCAATGGCTGAGCAGGCCGCTCATGTGACCATGTTACAACGCTCCCCTTCTTATATATTTTCAGTACCCTCTGTGGATGCTCTTTCTGATTTTTTAAATAAATTTTTACCTAAACGCTGGGTTTTTTCTATGGCTCGCAAGCGTAATATATTTTTACAACGCACCATGTTTAAAGTGGCCAAACGTTGGCCGAATCCTGTACGAAGATTATTATTACGTTTGGTGAAAGGTCAGCTAGCAACTGACTTTGACATGAAACATTTTTCACCTAACTACAAACCATGGGATCAACGGCTTTGCGCAGTACCTGATAGTGATTTATTTATGGCCATTAATTCAGGCAAAGCCAGTGTGGAAACAGACACCATTGAGCACTTCACTGAACAGGGTATTCAATTAAAATCGGGCAAGCATCTTGATGCCGATATTATTGTTAGTGCCACTGGTTTAAACCTACAGGTACTGGGCGGCATATCCCTTAGTATTGATAACAATACTTTAGATTTAAGCAAACATATGACCTACAAAGGGGTACTTGCTGAAAATATTCCTAACATCGCTTGGATTTTTGGTTATACCAACGCCCCTTGGACGCTAAAAGCAGACTTAGCTGCAAGCTATTTATGCCGTCTATTTAAATATATGGATGAGCATGATGTTCATGTCGCCCTAGCTAACAACCAAACCGAAACTGCGTTAAATGAAACCGTCATGGATGAAATGGCCGCTGGTTATGTGAAACGGGCTAAAGATGTATTACCTCGCCAAGGGGAAAATCACCCGTGGCGAGTATTAAATAAATACGAAGTGGATAAAAAAACCTTACTAAAAGAAACCATCAATGATGGCATCTTACAGTTTGAAAAGAAGCATAAAACCATACAAAAAAACACAGCTAGTAACACCGGTTAATCAACTGACTCTCGCTTAAGGTCATCCATTAAGGCTTTTAAAAACCGTGCGGCTTCACCACCTGTGACCGCACGATGATCAAACGTTAACGATAACGGCAACACAGGATGAATCGCTGCCTGCCCTTCATATGCCACAACCTCTTGTCGGATTCCCCCTGCACCAACAATGGTTACTTGTGGTGGTACAACCACAGGATTGGCGTATTTGCCGGCTAATGTGCCAAAGTTACTTAAGGTAATGGTGGCCCCTTGCATTTCTTGGGGGGGAATTTTTCGGTTTTTTACGGCACTACGTAATGCATTTAAGCCTTGACGCAAATCCGATAAATCTCGTTTACCAATATTGCGTAATACTGGTACAAACAAACCTTGTTCTGTATCTACTGCAATGCCCAAATCAATTTGTTCTAACAAACGTAGTGATAACTGCTCCCCATCAAACCATACATTAAGATTAGGCTCACTGGCACAAGCATGGGCAATGGCATTGACTAAACGCATGGTAATATCTTGTGTGGTTTCACCGCCTGCGTCATACCAGCTATGAATATCCACATCGTCATGTAACGTTACCGGCACCACTTGAGCGTGACTCATGGCCATATTTTTTGCCATGACTTTGCGCACACCTTTTAGTGATTCGCTTTGCCCCATATCTGAATTTAATTGTGCGGCTTTTTCTACATCTGAACTGGTAATGCGCCCATCTTCACCACTGGCTTTAATATGGGATAAATCCACATTTAATCGTTTTGCTAACGCGCGCACACTGGGTGTGGCTTTAATAGATTGTTGCGAGTGTGCGTGATGGGCACTGCCTACAATAAAGTCATCTTTACTTTCGTGCTTTGCACTTAATGATAAATCCCCCACAACCGTACCTGAATCATCTTGTTCGCCTTGATATTCAACCAGTGGCTCACCTATGTGCACCACGTCACCAGGCTCTGCAAATAACGCACTGATGACACCTGCTTGGGGTGACGGTACTTCAACAATAGCTTTTGCGGTTTCAACCGATACCATTAACTGATCTACCGTGACGGTATCACCTGCTTTTACATGCCATTCAACTATTTCAGCTTCGCTTAGGCCTTCACCTAAATCCGGTAGTTTGAAATATTTCATTCATGCATCCTTATATTTTCTAAGGGCGCTTGCGCGCGATAAAATATTGGTAACAGCATCGCGCGCATACCCACAAGGGGCACGCCGAGCGCCCTCCCACAACAGCAATCAAAGCCAGCAACAATCATCCTAAGCGCAAGTGCTCTCCCACAAAAACAATCAAAGCCAGCCCCCGATCATCCTGAGCGCGAGGGACGAGCAGTCGAAGGGACATCTCACGCATCGCGCGCATACCCACAAGGGGCACGCCGAGCGCCCTCCCACAAAAGTAATCAAAGTATACAAACTCACACCTATTCACCCGCAGGTACGCGTTACGACTAATTAAAGCCAAGCCCGATCATCCTGAGCGCGAGGAACGAGCAGTCGAAGGGACGTCTCACGTTAATCATCTATTCCTTAAAACACTTATCAACAGCCGCTACTATGTCTGCACTGTTTGGCAAATAATAATTTTCGTTTTTGAAATAAGGCATATGGGTATCAAATCCCGTTACCCGTTGCACAGGCGCCAATAGATTTAAAAAACATTTTTCACTAATTTGTGCCGCGATTTCAGCGCCCACTGCAAACGAGCGTGCAGCCTCATGAATAATCACACAACGACCAGTATTCACCACCGAGGTAATCATGGTGCGCATATCTAATGGTTTAATGGTGGCCACATCTATGACTTCTGCTGAAATCCCTTTTTCAGCCAATGCATCCGCTGCTTGCAGTGTGTCGGCTATGCATGCTCCCCAACTTATTAGCGTCACATCCGTGCCTTGGCGTAAGGTAAAACACGTATCTAATGGTAACGCTTCACCATTATTCGTAATCGTTTGTTTACTGCCACGGTAAATACGTTTTGGCTCGAGAAATACAACAGGGTCAGGGTCACGAATAGCCGCCAGTAGTAGTCCGTAGGCTCGCGCCGGTGATGACGGTATCACCACTCGAATACCTGGCGTATGTGCAATTAATGCTTCGGTGCTTTCACTGTGATGTTCTGGTGCATGAATACCGCCGCCAAAAGGGGCACGTAAAACCATGGGGCAACTCATGCGCCCTCTTGTACGGTTACGCATACGTGCTGCATGGCAAAACAAATGCTCAAACGCAGGGAAAATAAACCCCATAAATTGAATTTCAGCCACTGGTTTTAAACCTTGGGACGCCATTCCCACAGATATACCTGCAATTAACGCTTCTGCTAGTGGCGTATCCATCACTCGCTTAAAACCAAAGGTTTCCTTTAAACCTGACGTCGCGCGAAACACACCGCCATTGGTGCCCACATCTTCACCCAATACCACAACACTGTCGTCATGATGCATTTCATAGTGCAGTGCAAGATTCACCGCTTCTAGTAATACGCAGTCCACTTGTTCGGTTTGTGCTTCTTGATGATTGATTTTGGTCGCCATAAGCCCCTCCGGTATATAAAGTGATCAATGAGAGTTACGCGCTACTTTATCGGCTAATAAATCCAGTTGCTCATTCATCACCTCTGGCCAATCTTGATACAAATAATCAAACATGCTCTCTGGCGATTCTTGTTCAATGGTTAAATATTCTTTTACCGCCATATCAACTTGGTCACTGCATTGGCTTTGCCATGCTTTTTCCTTTTCACTATCCCAAAGGTTTAATGCAACCAGTGCATTTTGTAAGCGCTTAATGGGTTCATTTAACCAGGCTTCTTTTACTTCATCGTTATGACGATAACGGCTCGCATCATCGGCGGTAGTGTGATCACCTAATCGATAAGTGATGGCTTCAATGAGTGTGGCGCCTTTGTGTTCACTGGCACGCTCACGGGCTTCAAGCATGGCTTGATAAACCGCAAGCACATCATTGCCGTCAACCTGAACGCCATGAATACCCGCACCAATTGCTTTTTGCGCTAACGTCGGTGCGCCACATTGAATGTCACGAGGCACTGAAATGGCATACTGATTATTATTCACTACCACGACTAAGGGTAACTGCCATGCACCTGCCACATTAAGGCTTTCAAAAAAATCCCCTTTTGAAGTACCACCATCACCAATGGTGACGACCGCTAATTGCTCTTTACCTTTTATTTTTAATGCCGCCGCCGCACCTGCCGCATGGGTAATTTGTGTAGCGATGGGCACACAGATAGGAAAGTCTTGTTTGGGCCCTGAAGCGGAGCCTCGCTCATCGCCGCCCCAATATAGAAGTAAGTCACTCATTTTATGGCCGCGTAATAAATGGGCACCGTGATCACGATAATACGGCACAAATACATCGTCTTTTTGTAACGCCATACCGATAGCCGTGCCAAATGCTTCTTGGCCTAAACTCGATGGATACGTGCCCATTTGACCGGTGCGCTGCAGTGCAATGGCTTTGTTATCAAACACGCGATTCAACACCATGTGTTTATAGGATTGCACCAACCATTCGTCACTTGCAAAATCAGGTCGTTGGTTAATCCAGTTGCCATCTTTATCTAAAAACTGAATACGTTGCAGTGAAAATTGAATTAGCGGGCTATGGCCCTGTACACTTACTGGTGTTTGTTTAACTGCTTTCATATGGCCTCCAACACCCAGTCTTTAGCTGGTTCAGCGCCGTAAAGAATTTTTTCGGCCATTTCATTGGCTATGAAATTACAAGGTAAATTTTTCTGTTTAGATAAAATAAATATTTTATCTAACGTGTCTTTTAGTTTATTGACTTCCGTTAAAGTTTGATGAGCATTCATCCCCCGATAACTTGATGAGGCAAACACCAAACCGCCACTATTAATCACATAATCGGGGGCATATAAAATCCCCATATCATGAATAGTTTTAGCCACATCATCATGAGCCAGTTGATTGTTGGCACAACCTGCAATGATTTTGCAGTTGAGTAATGACACTGTGGTTTCGTTTAACACACCACCTAACCCACAAGGGCTAAACACATCACAGGTTTGTTGATAAATCTCATTAATACCCACTACTTTTGCAGAATACTGTTTTTGAGCCTGCTGTGTTTTTTTCTCGTCAACATCACAAACAATTAGCTTACAACCTGCTTCATGCAAATGACCTGCTAAAGCAAAGCCCACATGACCCAAACCCTGAATCGCCACAGTAATACCGCTTAATGATTGTTTCATTGTAAATCGCACGGCAGTTTCAATCCCCATTAACATGCCATGAGCGGTAGATGGGGACGGATCACCGATATTACTTGAACTACTCACAAATGGTGTTTGGGTTTTTAGAATATCCATATCAGATACATTCGTTCCGCTGTCCATGGCGGTGATGTATCGCCCTTCTAGGGTTTGTATGAACTGACCAAACAGCTTAAATAATTCTGGGCGATCAAACTCACCCTTGGGTTTCATAATGACCGCCTTTCCACCACCATGAGGGACTCGGGCCAATGCTGCCTTATAACTCATGCCACGGGCTAAGCGCATAGCATCTTCTATGGCATCAAGTTCACTGGAATATTCTATAAAACGACAACCGCCTAGGGCTGGACCTAAACGTAAATTATGAAGAGCAACAACTGCATTGAGCGGCCCTTTTTGGCAAAAGTGCAACTCTTGCACTGTATGAGTGTGCATGGAAGTAAACATACGCCGATCTCCCTTTTGAGGCTTACGACAACATGTATTTTAGTCTGGTGTGCTACCCATCCCTTTTGGGGATATATATTTGAGTTTAGACACAAGCGCTGAATAAAGTCCCATTAAATGTAACGTCAAGATTGAATACATCTAAAAGCAAATTACTAAGATAAAAAGAGAATAAAGAAGGAGGCAGTCCCCCTGCAACTTTGTATACAGGGGATTAAATAATTAGGGAGCTAATTTAATTGTTTGATGATTTTTTCTAGTATGAGGTTTTCACTTATGGGTTTACCCACGTTTAGGTCAATTGGGAAAGGGGCATATTCATTTGCACGTTCGTAACCCTTACGAAAATAGTATTCCAATAAATCTTTACGCACATCGAGCACCAACATAAACGCTTCACTGGCATTAAAATGTGACTTGGCTATTTTTTCAGCTTGCTCAAGTAAATCTGATGCAATACCTTGATCTTGTTTTTCTGGTAATACGGCAAGCATACCCAGCTGTGCTTGTATGCCTTGCATTTTAATTTCAATACAGCCCACTACTTCGCCACTTTTTTCAGCCAACAAAATAAGCTGATCATTTTGTTGTAATGAAAGTAAATAGTCTTCTTCTACAAGGCGATCCCCAATGACTAAATGACTCTCCGTGGTCCAACCACCTTCAGTGCGATAAGCAAGATTTACAAGATTAACAACGACAGCCGAATCCGATGGCGTAGCATTTCGAAAAGTAATATTTGTCATACATAAGGTTTCATTAATCAGATGCCGTAATTATAGGCAGGGAAAATTCATAAAGCGACCTCTTGTTTTTTTAGGGCACAAAAATTGCTCTATTTAACTAAGCCAGTAAAACCTCAATAAATACAGGCAGTTAACACAATATGAGCCAATTAGAATTATCTCAATTTTTGCAAGAACATCAGCTTGGCCGTGGTTATACACAGCAAACTTCTGATTATTTTGCACCGTTGGCCAGAGAATTAGCAAACCTGCACCAAAATAAAAAACAAACAATTATCGTGGGCATTAACGGTGCACAAGGTTCTGGAAAGAGCACGTTATCGGAACTGCTAGTGAAATTATTTGAAACACAATACTCACTTAATGCGGTAACTCTATCTTTAGATGACTTTTATTACACACACAGTGAACGCCAGCACCTCGCTCATAATGTGCATCCATTATTTTCGACCCGTGGTGTACCTGGTACCCACGATGTTTTGCTCGCTCATGAAACACTGGACCAGTTACTGAACCACAACGGGGCAAAAACCATTCATGTGCCACGCTTTAATAAAGCAACCGATGATCGATATGAGGCATCACTATGGAGTCCGATCAAACACAAACCAGACATTATTATTTTAGAGGGCTGGTGCATTGGGGCCTGCGCACAGAATGAACCGCAACTTTTAAAGCCGGTCAATGCATTAGAAGAGCATGAAGATGAAGCAGGTACATGGCGTCATTATGTCAATCAGCAACTTGCAACTCAATATCAAGGGTTATTTGATCGACTTGAGTGCATCATTATGCTTAAAGCTCCTAGCTTTCAATGTGTTTATAATTGGCGCTTGGAGCAAGAACAAAAACTCATCGGAAAATTAAAAGTATCTCACTCAAAAGATACGCGCACCATGAATGAAACACAGATTCAACGCTTCATTCAGCATTACCAAAGAATTACAGAACACTTATTAGAAACCTTACCTAAAACAGCACAGTATGTGTTTGAGTTAAATGCACAACGAAAGATTCAAGCACGAAAAAAACAGATTCATTATAACGATTTAGATATCAACGCTCTTATATTTACTGACTTAGATGGATCGTTATTAGACCATCACAGTTATTCACATCAAGCAGCCGATATAGCGTTAACGTATTTACAAGAAAATTCTATTCCCGTTATCCCCTGCAGCAGTAAAACTCAGCCTGAAATTGAAAGTCTGCGCTTAGATTTAAATAATCAACACCCATTTATTATCGAAAACGGTGCGGCAGTCTTTATTCCAAAACACATTTTCGCAGATCAACCTCATGACACTATTGAAAATGAAAACTACTGGGTAAAAGAATTTGTAGAACCTCATGCCTATTGGCTTAGCAAACTCAATTTAATGCGTGATGAATTTAATGGTTTATATAAACCCTTTAGCGATATGACCATTGAAGAAATCGCTCAAGCCACTGATCTATCTTTAGAGCAAGCAGGTCTGGCCGCTAAGCGACAGTATGGTGAACCTGTATTATGGCTTGGTAATCAAGCAGAGAAACAAGCTTTTATAAAACGTCTGAAAGATCACAAAGTAAACGTATTACAAGGCGGACGCTTTTTACATGTATGCGGAGATGCCAATAAAGGTAAAGCACTGTTATGGCTGAGCAATACTTATCAAGAATTATTCAGCGCCAGCTATTCAACCATTGCTATTGGCGACAGCCATAACGATTGTGAAATGCTTGATATGGCCGATCACGCACTCATTATTCGCTCACCTGTTCATGACATACCATCACTATCACGAGTAGATGGCGTCACTATTTCCGATGCTTATGGCCCTGAAGGCTGGGCTCAAGGCATCAACAGTATTTTAGATACTCTCTTTTCACGTGCATATTAATACAATAGGGGAACACCATGGCTGATTTTTATCAGAATGGCATCATCACTACACTGCATAACCTCACGGATCGTCATCTAGCGGATTTAGAAAATGACTTGGTTGAGTTCAGTAAAAAAAGGCCCATAGGTTTACTCTTACCCTCACTTTTTTCTGAACTTGAAGGTGAGGCACTACCTAACATTATCGAAAATATTAAACATGTACCGTATTTAAACGAGATTGTAATTGGCTTAGATCGCGCAGATAAAGATCAATACGTACATGCTCTTAAATTCTTTTCAAAATTACCACAACACCATCGTGTGCTGTGGAATGACGGCCCAAGATTAAAAGCATTAGATGCCCAGCTACAAGAAATGGGACTTGCACCAAAAGAAATGGGCAAAGGCCGAAATGTTTGGTATTGCATGGGTTACATATTGGCCTCAGGAAAAACTGAATCCATTGCCTTGCATGATTGCGACATTGTTACTTATAACAGTGAATTACTGGCGCGCTTGGTTTATCCCGTCGCCAACCCTTCTTTTAACTATGAATTTTGTAAAGGTTATTACGCACGCATTGCCAGTGGCAAATTAAATGGCCGAGTGAGCCGTTTATTAGTAACACCGTTATTACGCGCATTAAAATCCGTTGTTAAAGACAATACTGAATATTTAAATTATATGGACAGCTTCCGTTATCCATTAGCGGGGGAATTTTCATTTAGAAGAGATGTATTAAACGACATTCGAATTCCAAGTGACTGGGGGCTAGAAATCGGCGTACTGTCAGAAATGCACCGTAACTATGCCAATAATCGCTTATGCCAAGTGGATATTGCCAAAGTATATGATCACAAACATCAAGATTTATCTTTAAGTGACCAGCAAGCGGGTTTATCAAAAATGTCCATCGACATTTCAAAAGCCCTATTTAGAAAGCTTGCCACTAAAGGCACCGTTTTTAATGAAGAGACCTTCCGCACTATTAAAGCCAGCTATTTCCGCATCGCATTAGATTTTGTCGAGACTTATCGAAATGATGCCATTATGAATGGCTTGAATTTTGATATTCACCAAGAAGAAGAAGCCGTTGAAATGTTTGCCAAAAACATTATGGATGCTGGTAAACGCTTTTTAGATAACCCAATGGAAACCCCATTCATACCTAGCTGGAGCCGAGTACAAAGCGCCATACCCGATATTTTTCAGCGCCTTTATCAAGCCGTAGAAGAAGATCACGCAGAGTTTGCATCTCAACTATAGGGCGAAAATATGATGGATAAAAACGCTCAAGTGTTACTCGAGTCAAAAATACTTCACCATTTACAAGCTATCTATGGTGACTCCCAGTCCGATGAAAGCTTAAATGAGTTGACTCAAGAGCTTATCGATATTATGCGCTTCAAAGATCACTATGAAGCGGTCTCACCTCATCATAATTATTGGAGTGAAGATGATGTGGCGGTTATTACATATGGTCAAAGCATTCAAAAAGAAAATGAGGCACCACTTGAAACCTTGCACACCTTTTTAAATGACTATTTAAAAGACAGCATCAACAGTGTTCATATCTTGCCGTTCTTTCCCTACAGCGCCGACGATGGCTTTGCGGTGTGTGATTATTATGCGGTGAATCCAACCATAGGTAATTGGCAACACATTGAAAACATAGCCAGTGAATACCGATTAATGGCAGACCTAGTAATTAATCATTGCTCTGATCAAAGCCAATGGTTTAAAAACTTCATTAAGGGAGAAGGCGTAGGACATGATTATTTCTATACCACTCATAAAGATGCGCCCATCTCACAAGTGGTTAGACCTCGTACATCGCCACTATTACGTCCAACTCAAACCGAAAAAGGCTTAGAGCATGTTTGGTGTACGTTTAGTCACGAACAGGTTGATTTAGATTTCTCAAACCCTCAAGTATTAAAAGAGTTCATTAATATTATTCGTGAATACTTAGATAAGGGGGTCCGCATTTTCCGTCTGGATGCCATTGCATTTTTATGGAAAAAACTGGGGACAAACTGCTTAAACCTTGATGAAACCCATGAAGTGGTTCGTCTAATACGAACATTAATCGAGCACAGCCAACCCGATAGCATCATCATCACTGAAACCAATATTCCTAATATTGAAAATCTCAGTTACTTTGGTAACGCAAACGAAGCCCACTGCGTCTACAATTTTTCATTACCTCCTTTGCTCGTGTACACATTGGTGAGCGGAAACTGTCGATATTTAAAACGCTGGTTGATGAGTATGCCACCCGCTCAACACGGCACAACATACTTTAACTTTATTGCGTCCCATGATGGCATTGGTTTACGACCCGCTGAAGGTTTATTAAGTGACACCGAGTTAGCAACCTTAGTGAGCACCATGCAAAACTTTGGCGGCAAAATTTCATGGCGCGCTGGGGATAACGGCGTTAAAAAACCCTACGAAGTTAACATTACTTTATTTGATGCCCTGCAAGGCACTGAGCAAGGTAAAGATAATTATGCACTTGAACGCTTTTTGTGTGCCCATGGTGTCATGCTCGCCTTAGAAGGGATTCCGGCCCTTTATATTCATAGCATTCTTGGTACACGCAATGACTACGACAAGCTCGAGCGCACTGACCATAATCGCTCAATTAATCGCCATGAATGGCAATACGACACCTTAATTGAACAACTAAGTGACGAAAGCAGTCATCACAAACAAGTATATGAAAAAATAAGTCAGTTGATTCAACTACGCCGCCAGCAAAAAGCCTTTCATCCAAACGCCACTCAATTCACGTTGCATATTGGTGATCATTTATTTGGCTTCTGGCGACAAAGCATTGATCGTCGTCAAAGTATCTTTTGTATTTTTAACATTACAGATCAAACCCAGTCTTTATTGTTATCAGATCTAAATTTGGTGGTTACCCATAATTGGCAAGATCTCATTAGTGGCAACACCTTCGATAACAGCCATGAAGAAATTACTTTAGTCCCCTATCAAATGATGTGGATAGCCAACGTTTAACCTAGGAGAGCAATATGTCACTACCTAAGACCGTTAAAAAATGTTTATTTCCCGTAGCAGGTTATGGCACTCGGTTTTTACCCGCCACTAAATCCATGCCCAAAGAAATGCTACCCGTTGTGAATAAACCGCTCATTCAATACGCGGTTGAAGAAGCCATGGAAGCCGGTGTGAATAAAATGGGTTTTATAACTGGGCGAGGTAAACGGGCCATCGCGGATTACTTTGATAACAACTATGAATTAGAACACGAAATTGCAGGCAGTAAAAAAGCGGACAATCTAAATGACATTAACAATGTGATGGATAACGGCCAATTTATTTTTATGCGTCAACGGGAAATGTTAGGCCTCGGTCACGCTATTTTAACTGGTGAACCAATTATCGGTAATGAACCGTTTGCCGTGATCTTAGCCGATGATTTATGTGTGGCGCCAAGAGATGGTCGCGACACCCCAAGAGCCATGGCCCAGTTAATTGAACTGTATAACAAATACCAGTGCTGCATTGTGGCCATTGAAGAGGTGCCAAAATCAGACACCGGCAGTTACGGTATTATCAGCGGTAAAGAGATTGAGCCGGGTATTTATGATGTCAGTGACATGATCGAAAAACCTAAGCCAGAAGACGCTCCCACCAATATGGCCATTATTGGGCGCTATGTATTGGCCCCGCAAATTTTCGATTACCTAAGACAAACCAAACCAGGGGCGAATGGTGAAGTGCAAATAACCGATGCACTCAAACAAGTGGCGAGAGAAGAGCGTGTAATTGCTGTGAAATTTGCAGGACAACGATTTGATTGCGGTAGTATTCCTGGTTTTGTTGAGGCCACTAATTATTTTTATGAACACGAGTTTAAAGCTAAATAATCACTTCTATGATTAGCATAATTAACCGTCAATTCTTTGATTGACGGTTAATTATCTTCCCCTCAATGATTAATGGGTCGAGATCGGGATTTCCATTGCCGGACTCATTTCACCCTCTATAGACACACAAGCCTCATCATATGGCAGCTGCTGATATAAAACTGCTGATTTACAGTTGAGTTTATGAATCAACGACCTGCCTTGCTCTAAACTATCACTAATAATTTTATCACCATCATTACTGTAGATAGCAAAACGCTCTCCATTATCTTCAGCGTATAGTTGATAAGACATACTACATAAACTTACCAACATTAGTTTATCTACAGGATGATCAAGTTGCTTAAGCTCACTGATGGTCATTTTCATGATACTTACCTATATCTGATGATTTATATTCACCTATATAGATACGGGTATTTATTAAAAACGGATGACGTGCAATCACAAAAAAACAGGCCGAAGCCTGTTTAGTCATAAATAGAATAAACACTTTTTATATTATAAAAATATCTCACGTGCCTCAGCAGGGCTCGCCACTTCTCGTCCTGCATCCCGTGCCACTTTTGCCATGGCTTCAATTAATTGACCATTGCTTGTGGCTTTTTCTCCACCGGGTAAATAAAAGGTATCTTCAAGACCGGTACGTAAGTTACCGCCCAGCTCAGCGACTTTTTTATGCACACTCCAAACTTCTTCACGGCCAATAACGGTTGCTTGCCAATGACTGCCCGGCTTTAAGTATTTAAGAATAATGGGTAACAAATCAGGGTCTGCTGGCATACCGGAATTCACACCCATTACTAGGTTGTAATCCAGTTTGTCCCACATGCCCACCTCTTGAAACATGCCCACACTGCGCACAATACCAAGATCAAAACATTCAAACTCGGGGCGACACCCTTCTTCTTTACATACCGCTAATAATTCTTGAATTTTATCCACGGTGTTTTGAAATAACATGGGTGGCCAAGCCCAAGTGCCGTTTGAGCGAGTTTTCAAATAGTTAAGAGAACCGGCATTACAGGCGGCTATTTCTGGTTTACCCATTTTAATGCAGTCAATAGGGCCCTGTTGATCTCGGCCAATGGTACCTGTGGTGTAATTAATAATCACCCCAGGGCATGCATCGCGAATGGCATCACTGATCTCAAGGGCAACCTCAGGCTCCCAGCACGGTAAATGGCCTTTGCCTTGAGTCTGTTGACGGAAGTGAATATGCATACAGCTAGCCCCTGCGTCATAGGCCTCTTTAGCGGATGCAGCCATCTGCTTAGCCGTTACAGGTACTGGATGTTGCTCAGGATTGGTTAATACCCCAGTAAGGGCGCAGGTAATAACGACTTTATCGCTCATTTGTATTTCCCCGATATTCAAAATGCACATTAAAACTGGCAGCGTATCCCTACCTTATCGCAATCCCTCAAACCAAGCAAGCGCTTGGTTTGAGGGATTTAATCACTTATACTTATCAATCACTTAAAATAATAAGTTTCACAAATAGCCTTTTTTACCCCAAGCTTGGGGTTTTTACCGAATCACTTGGAGTCAGTGTATGAGCACCCCGTTATGGTCACCTTCTGCCGCGCGTATTGAGCAAAGCAACATGAAAGCGCTAATGAACTATATTGCGCAAGATGGCCATAACGTTCAGCAGTATCAGCAACTTCATGACTTCTCCATTCGCCTACCCCAATTATTTTGGAAATACCTTTGGGAGTTCGGCTCGTTCGCTGAACATACCCCTTATAAAACAGTACTCAGCAATGGGGATAAAATGCTTGAGGCTAAATGGTTTGAAGGGGCTCAATTTAACTTTGCAGAAAACTTACTAAAGTTTCGCCACGATAAAATCGCCATTACCGCTTATGACGAACGAGGCAAGCAGCAACAACTCAGTTATGCCCAGCTATATAACAAAGTCGCCAAACTGAGCGCCTATTTCAAAACACTGGGGATTGAGCCAGGTGATCGTGTGGCAGCCTTTATGCCCAACGTGCCTGAAAGTATTATTGCCATGTTAGCAGCCACAAGCTTAGGCGCGGTTTGGTCCAGCTGTTCTCCCGACTTTGGGCTTCAAGGTGTACTGGATCGCTTTGGGCAAATTAAACCAAAAATATTAATCACCACTGATGGGTATTTTTATGGCGGTAAAAAGCTCAACAGTTTAGAAAAACTCAACCCCATATTAGAGCAGCTCCATGAGACTAATCATGTAATTGTGGTGCCCTATGCTAATCAAGATCTTTCACAAGAACATGCCCAGGCTCAACTTGGCTGCCAGCAATCTGTGACGTTATGGCAGCAATGTCTAAACAATGATGCTAATGAAATTGAATTCAGTGCACACAGTTTTGATCACCCTCTTTATATTTTATATAGCTCAGGCACCACAGGAGCACCTAAGTGCATTGTGCATGGCGCTGGCGGCACATTATTACAGCACTACAAAGAATTGGTCTTTCATACGGATGTGAAACAAGAAGATACCTTGTTTTACTACACCACTTGCGGTTGGATGATGTGGAACTGGATGGTAAGTACATTAATGACAGGCGCCACCTTAGTCATTTACGATGGTTCGCCTTTTTACCCTGGGCCTAATGTTTTATGGGACATGGCAGAAGCTGAAAACATCAGTATTTTTGGCACCAGTGCAAAATACATAAGCGCACTCGAAAAAGCGAATTACCTACCAAATCAACAGCACAACTTAGTAAAACTTAAAACCATACTGTCAACAGGTTCACCACTGAGTAATGAAAGTTTTGACTTTGTATATAAATATATTAAACAAGATTTATGTCTAAGCAGTATTGCTGGCGGCACTGATATTGTTTCGTGTTTTACGCTAGGCAACCCAATATTGCCGGTTTATAAAGGCGAATTGCAGTGCCTAGGTTTAGGCATGGCGGTAAATGTGTTTGATGAGCAAGGTCAAGAAGTTCCAGCAAGTTCATCTGAGCGTGGTGAGCTTGTCTGTGAAAACCCCTTTCCTTGCATGCCCATTGGTTTTTATAACGACACCAACAATGAAAAATATTTAAGCAGTTATTTTAGTCGATTTGACAATATCTGGGCTCATGGTGATTTTGCTGAAAAAATTCAGCATGAATTTAATGGTCAACCTTATACCAGTTTAATTATTCATGGTCGCAGCGATGCCATTTTAAACCCAGGAGGGGTGCGCATTGGCACCGCTGAAATATATCGCCAAGTAGAAAAAGTCGATGCGGTGCTTGAAAGCATAGCCGTTGGTCAAACATTAAAACATGACGCCAGTGACATACGAGTGGTTTTATTTGTTATTTTGCGTGAGGGTGAAAGTTTAACGGATGAACTAACAAAAGAAATTAAAAATACAATTCGTCAAAATACAACACCACGACATGTACCTGCGGTTATTATTCAAGTGCCTGATATCCCAAGAACACTGAGCGGTAAAATTGTTGAGGTAGCGGTACGTGAAACCATTCATGGCCGCAGTGTTAAAAACACAGACGCCCTTAAAAACCCAGAGGCACTTGCGTTCTTTAAAGACTTACAAGCATTAGAACAAGCTTAATAGTTAATTTTGATAGCGCTGAGGGTTAGGGTCATTGGCTATTTGAGCGGCGGCCGTGATACCGTCATTGATATAACCCAACATGCGCTTGCTTTCTTCATCTTCTTTCTTTTGGTAGCGCTTAAGAGCGGCGTTGTAGATAGCAAGCGCTTTTTGGGCGGCATTTTTATCATTTTTCTTTAATAGTAAAAATGCTTTTTTAAAGTCAGGTTCATCCTCATGTTCGCTCACCAATCTAAACTGCATCTTTGCTAAACTTACCTGAATCTCTTTTAAATACAGTCCTTTCAACCGCTGCCATATTGTGTTTAAAAGCTCTTGTCTGGCTTGTACCCGATTATCATGGAAGGCTTGTAATAATTCATTGGTAGTTTGGTTGTGATCGGGCTTGGGGGATGCATCGATAGAAAAATTACCCGCCCCTTGAGTTTGATAAATGAGTTTATCATTTAAAACATCCACCAGCTCAATACTAAAAGGTGTGCGAATATAACCGCGGTTTGTCACCACATAAACCACTGTACCTTTGTCATTGGCATCGTATTCAACTACTTGGCGTGATATTGGTTCTCGCTGCACCAAGAACGAAGGCTGTATATGAACATACACGATCAGCTGAGCACTAGTTGGGATTGCACTGTAGGAAAGCTTTAATGTTTCATATTTGAGTGCAGGCTCAGGGCGTTTAATCGTTTTATCATCGATACTGACATGTATCTGTTTATGCTGTGGCGTTAATGGATAAGGGGCAGGTAATAAATAATCATACTCAACAGTTTCTCTAATGAGGTTAGGTCCTGAACACCCTGTCAAAAATATAAAAATAAAAATCAGTGTTAATTTAACCATTCTTTTAGTTTTTTCTTAATCACAATTAAATCAATAGGTTTAGACATATAATCATTCATGCCACAGTCAATGCATTTTTCTTTATCCCCTATCATGGCATTAGCCGTCATCGCGATAATCGGTAAGTATTTAAAGCGCTCTTGCTTTCTAAGGGCGATTGTTGCTTCGTAACCATCCATGACTGGCATCTGACAGTCCATTAAAACAATATCAAAATCGGATTCATGATTATCTAATATATTTAATGCTTCTTGCCCATTAGCCGCAACTGTTACACTTAAACCAAGCTCATTCAGTAGTGTAACCGCCACTTCTTGGTTAATCTCATTATCTTCAACTAATAATATATGACCTTTATATTGCTCAAAATTCAGAGGCTCACTTTCATTATCCGATCTTAGTGATTGAATATGTTGCTGAGTCAATAGTGGCTTAGCTTGATGTAAACAGGGCCCATCCTCAATACAGATGGCTAAAGCATCATGTATATCCTCAGGCATTACAGGCTTAATTAAATATGAAGAAAAACCCATATCTGCGAACTTTTCGGCATCTTCTACATCACCTGATGAGCTCATCATAATCAAAGGTAAATCATCATAATGTCTTTGCGATCTAATTCTGACTCCAAGCTCTGCCCCATCCATTTTGGGCATTTGCATATCTAAAATAGCCGCATCAAAGTAATCACGATGACTTGTGAGAATCCCTAATGCTTCTTGGGCGCTTGAGCATTGAATAACATTGACACCCCATATTTTTAATAATTCACTTAATACTAAAAGATTACTTTCGTTATCATCTACGATTAATACGTTGTAATCTTCTAGGTCTAAACTAACTTGTTTTTTATGATCAAACTCACTCTTTTCTAAAACAACTGTGAATTCAAAACTACTGCCTTTTCCTACTTCACTAAATACACTAATTGAACCATTCATTAGCTCACATAATTGTTTACATATGGCTAAACCTAACCCTGTTCCGCCGTATTGGCGTGTATCTGACCCGTCCGCTTGAGAGAAAGATTCAAATAGTGTATCTATTTGCGAACTATCGATACCGATACCGGTATCCTTAACCGAACCGTATAAAATTAGGCCCCGCTCAGGTACATCCTTTAATCCAACTTTTATTAATATTTCACCTTCAGAGGTAAATTTAAGTGCATTGGCTATTAAATTTGTGAATATTTGACGAATACGAGCAGGGTCCCCTTTAACCCAACTTTTTTCTAAACTATTAATATCCAAAATAATTTCGACATTACTGTCGTTATTACCATGATTCAAAGTAGATACGATATCTGACAACAATGATTCAATATTAAAATCTAAAAATTGAATATCTAATTTACCCGCTTCAATTTTTGAGAAATCTAAGATGTCATTTATTAAAACCAATAAATTTTCAGCACTGGATTTTGCTACCTTTATAAAATGACGTTGTTTCTGTTCAAGACCCGTTCGCAAAACAATATCAAGCATACCTAATACGCCATTCATGGGGGTGCGTATTTCGTGGCTCATATTCGCTAAAAATTGACTTTTAGCACGGGTAGCTTTTTGTGCCTCTTTCACAGATTCTGACAAGGTTAGGTTTAAATCCAGTAGCTGCTGATTCCGGTTATTAAACTGATCAGCTAAATCAGCTAACTCACCCACTTTAATACCAGTAATGGCATGGGAATGATCAAACTCCATCACTTGATCACGTATTTTCCTAAGGGGAGATATCAATACCCATTCAAGATATACGAGGCCAAATATTAACCCCGCCAAAATCGCCCATGTAAATGCCCATAATACGCTCTGTATAATACTTTCACTTTTTTCACTGAGAAGTGTCTTTGGCACCACTAAAATCAACTTTCCGTAACTATCTGGTATATGAAATATCTGAATAGAAACTGGCCCGTTTATAATAGGATCATTAGGCAAGTTTATTTGCTTGATAAAACTATTGCCTATTGTCTTTTTTGCCAAGGGGTTAGCCATTATGCTGGCGATGCGAAAACCTTCTTCAAGACTAATTTGATAACTGCTTTGCGATAATAATTTAGCCCGCTCAGTTAGACCTCTGTTAGAGCGCGACATATTCTCCATCGCTTCGATGACATCGTTTACATTAGGAAGGTACGGGGTTGATTCAGCTGCTTTTTGAATAGAGATGTATTGCAGTTTTTGTTCTTTACTTTCTGTCATTACCGCACGCTTACTTATTTGATCATCAGGAAATGATAAAAAAGTACCGCTGCGATCTAACACATAACCATAACCATAAAAACGTTTCGACTGTTGAGCCAGTAAGGTTTTAAAAGCCGATAAGCGAATATCTACGGTAGAGACACCAAAGAACTTACCTTTTCGGTAAATAGGCGCCGTCGCGGTTAGCATAGGCTCAAGTGTATAAGGGTCCACATACGAGCGAGACCAATATACCTTACCAACAGAGGCGTATCGAGCTGGCACATACCACTCTTCATTGTGATAGCCCATGCCCTTAGGGTCATTATAATCTTGGAACTGCTCAAGAGGACCATCGCTTTGGCGGCCCCAAAAAAAGCTAAATCGCGAACGACGCTTATCAAATGCATAGGGTTCGGGCCAAATACCACCGCCGACCACAAAGTCCTTAACACTTGCCTCGCTCAATGCGTGCTTAAAGGTTTGTTTAAATACTTTTTCATCCAGAGGCAGGCTTTCAGCTATATTGGCCATAGAAAGCGCTAGGGATGCTGATTTATCCATGTATTTCGAAAGCAGGGCTACGGTGGCTTCACCGGTTTGACGAATATATTGGCGTTCTGTTTTCTCTATGGCTGGGCGCCCTTCTGTTTCCATTACCCATAAAAACGCCCCTATCATCAGCAAAAGCATGATGACAAACAAAAAAGGCACCCTAAAAGCCAACGAACCTAAAAAGGGCTTAATTTTGGATCGATAAATCAATGTCAGTCCATCTGTCTGGCAGTCCTATTGTAACTGTAGCCTAGATCTGAAATAGATCAGCTCACTTACCGGTTTTTACCTCATGTAAATAGCCCCATTTTTTCACGAATGTTTACACGCCAGCGCTTGACAACAGCAGATAAGGCTCTGAAAAAACAGGGATTTTTACCATTTGAGCCAATGCAGAAAAAAACTAAAAATCAAGCCTACACATTTATATTTTCATCATTACAATGCGCGACCTTTGGCGATTTCTCCTTATTCATCATTTGCCAAAATTGTTGTACAGAGGTAACCATGCTTGTATACACCCTAACCAATAACATCACCGGCGACGTCTGGGTTGGCACCTGTAAAGACAGCAGTGATGAGCGCTTTATGCAGTTTCAAGAAGCCATGGCCTTAGGGGTCAAAGAAAAGATCTACAAAGACCTTCGAGATTTCGGTGTAGAGAACTTTACCGTTGAAGATTACGCCCTCGCTTATGATCGTGAAGAGTTAAAGGACATCTTTGATGACGCCATGGAAACCTATAACGGCAAAAGCCTAATTGGTGTGAAAACGAGCCTAGGCAAAACCAGCATCGCAAAATCAGCGCCGCTTAAATCAAGTGTGGGTACCGCTAAGCGTAAAACCCTAGGAAGCACTACCAAAACCGCCAGTACGGTTAAAAAAGCAGCGGCACCTGCTAAGCTGGCTACAGGTCGAACTGGTAATGCGAAGAAAGAAAAACTTATCAAAGAAAAGCTGGCAGAAGAAAAAGCCATGCGCGAATCACAAAAAAGCAAACAAATAATGGAACAAGCGGACGAAATGGCCGCCATCATGGCTCGTCTTGACTCTCGTGGCTCGACGGTGAACAAGCGCCGTTAAGGCGGGGTCATCTGATAATTGAATCTTAACGCTCTCTTGTGACCTTAAGATTCAATTATTGATAAATACACCCAACCTGCTATTTTGGTCGCTTATTGTCTTACTGTGAAATTTAGTGTGTCTAGTAGTCGTTATCACCATGGGGATTTAAAAGCCGCGCTCATCGACGCAGCCAATGCCCTATTAAAAGAAAAAGGCATCGAAGCGCTTTCCCTTCGTACGCTTGCCAGCATGGTTGGTGTCAGTCATATGGCACCTTATGCACACTTCAAAAACAAAACCGAATTATTTCAAGCCATCGCTGCCAGTGGCTTTAACGCACTTGCTAAGCGCCAAGAGGCGGTCAATACCGATCAAAGTGCGGCCTATTTGATTCTTGATTATGGTACCCAATATATAGAGTTTGCCATTGAAAACGCGCCCCTATATCGATTAATGCTGAGTCAGACCCAGGTCACAGGCCCGCAGCAAGATATGAGCACTAGCAATCATTTATCAGATGAACTCAAAACCGCCAGCAAGCGACCTTATATGCTGCTAATGAATGCCTTTGCGTTAATTAGTAAAGATAAAGAGGCACAAAATGTACGTGCACAAGGGGCTTGGGCCATGGTCCATGGCATTGCCTCTTTATTAATCGATGGGCACCTGAATATCCCCAAAGGCATGAGTATGAAAGCGTTTTTAGCAAAAGCATCCATGCAAGTACTGGATTTAAATGAGCAATAAAAATCCCTAGCCACTTTCGTGACTAGGGATAAGGCCTCTCATTAATTGCTTAACGCTTATCAGTATAAAATTTCAATATCAGTGGTAGGAAATGCCACACACGAATGCACCCAGCCAAAGTCTTTATCGGATTTTCGCAATAGTGACTCAGGCGGATTAAACACCTCACCTTGTAAAACTTTCACGCGACACAAGCTGCACTCACCAGATCGGCAGGCATTTTCAACCGTATATCCGTTACGTTCTAAACTATTTAATAACGGCTCCCCTGCTTTTGCCACAAACTGCCCACGCCCTTTTACCGTCACCGTAACATCATCTTGCTCGGTTATAACCTGTGGCCAGCCATCTAAACAGCTTGGTTTTTTCGGCGGACCGTTACATTCGATACGCATGCGTTTATCTTCAACCCCCAATGCTTTTAATTGCTCAACACAAAAATCATTAAAGGGTGTTGGGCCACAAATATAAAATGTTTTGTTAGTCGCGTCGCCAACTATTTTTTTGATTAAATCCTTATTTAAATGTCCACTTAAACCTGTGTAATTATCCGTTGGACGCGAGATCACTTCACTTAATGTAAAGTTATCATGCTTGTTGGCTAAATCACGAAAGGTATCTTGAAAGATCACATCATTTTCATAACTGTTGCCGTAAACCAAATGGAACTTAATATTCAAACCACGGTTTAAAACACTTTCAATCATACTGCGTGCAGGTGCCCCACCGGAGCCCCCCGCTAAAAATACCAAATCATCCCCATGAAATAACGGGTTATGATAAAACGTCCCCATTGGACTGGTCGCACTAAATTCTTGACCGACCCTAACGTCATCGCCTAATAAATAGTGAGTAACAAAACCACCCTCCACTAATTTAACGGTTAAGTCATAATAATTACGTTGAGTTGGGCAAGATGAAATAGCATAAGGTCGGGCCGTTTCAACACCGTTAATAGTGGTGAATAAATTAATATATTGGCCCGCTTGAAACGGTGGTAACACTTGACCTTGGCTGACTAAACGAAAGGTTTTGGTAGAAGGGGTATCTTGAAAAATTTCCGATACGGTTAATTGCAAACGCTTAGGGTGTAGTTTGGCAATGTCGTGTTTGGTTTTGTATTTTTGATCACTAAAGTCATGACCTTCCTGTTCACGTAAAGCTTTACGGGCAACTCCGTCAGAATAACCCACAATATTATTTAATAATTCAGTTGACTGAGACATTACGCCACCCCTGTTTCTGTTGCTTGTGATGCATTGCGTTGCGTTTTTATTTTTTTCACAATGGCTTTAGCGGTAGATACACCCACCATATACGTCGGCTGAAACCCGCCCATACCCTGCCAACTGCCTGCGATGTGTAAACCATCCACTTGATCATAACGGGGACGATGCAGCGGGCCGTCTTCAGGATTTTGTTGAAAGCCATAAATGGCTCCACCAGGTGTATTTAAATAACGCATCATGGTAAGGGGCGTTGCCACTTCCACTTCTTCAATACTGGCTCTAAAGCCAGGAAAGAATTCTTCCGCTTGTTGTAACAAATGCTCTGCAAAGGCGTACTTGGTTTCTGCGTATTTCTCCACCGGAACATCTTCCCACACACTGCCGTATTGCAAACATAACAATGATATTTGGCTTTTACCTGGCGGCGCAAAACTTGGGTCGTCTACGTTGTAACAGGTCATCATGGTCGCCACCGGTGGATTCATGGTCCCCATGGTGTCGTGCATGAGGTTTTCATCCATAGTGGTGGATAAAAACGTTGATGCGTTTTTAATACCTAACTGCTCAGGTGTTTTATCCATACCTAAATATAAACAAAATGCAGAGGTGCCTAAGTCACGGGATTTAAAATCGTTTGATATGCCTTCTGGCATAATATCGGTATCGAGTAAATCACCAAAGGTCACTACGGTACTGGCATTTGAAATCACTTGGCCGCTTGAGATGGTCTCACCAAACTCGGTCACGACTCCAGTGACTTTAGGTTTATCACCAGACTGATCCGTGACTATTTTATCCACCGCACAGTTAAACCGTACTTCGCCACCGGCTTCTAAAAAGCTTTCAAGTAGCGCACTTGAAAGGGCTTGTGAACCACCTTTTATGTGCCAAGGTTTAAATACACCGTAGGCATATAGCATCACCGCCAAATCACAAAAATTAATGTCTTTAGGGGGCATGCCTAAATAACACCAATAAGCCGCTAGTAACGTTTTTAATTGCTCACTTTCAAAATGCTCATCTAAAACTGATTTTGCATCACGTAAACCATACTCAACATAATGCTTGCAGTTGGTCATGAGCATTTGTTCTGAGTTCATTTTTCGCGCCATGGGTAAACCCATAAAACTTTCCATGGTCACTTGTTCGCACAGTTTCATGTACGCTTTAATGTTGGCTTCTTCTGCTGGGAAGTTTTCTATCAACACATCGCGAATACCCGTCCAACTGGCAGGCAAGGTAATATCAAATTCGTCTTTGACTGCCATGCGATACAGTTCGTGCTCTTGCACAAACTCTACTTTGTCCATCACACCAAGTTCGGTAAAAATTTTACGCATGATAAACGGCTTGTCTTCTGTCCCCAGACCACTTAGCTGATGCAACGCTACTTCAAATTCAAACTCACCTCGTACAAATGAGGTCGCGCACCCCCCTGGAATATTATGACGCTCTAATAATAATGTTTTCGCTCCACCGCGCTGTAAGGCGGTAGCTGCGGTTAATCCTGCGTTACCAGCGCCAATGACAATGGCATCAAAATCGTTCATCTGCTGTCTCCTGCAAACCCTTTTACTCAGTTAATTGTTCGAATTACGGTCAAAACACAAACCTTACACCGTAAAGATTAACAATATATACACTGTAAAGATGAATATGGCAAACATATCCACTAAAAACCCATGAATGAAAAACAGAAACCACTGCGCGAACCTCACTATAATGAGTGCCTATCATTTGTGTTAAACCTGATAAGGATCACACCATGCCTATAGAACGCTTAGAAACCGGCCAACGCATGAGCCGCATCGTCAAACACAACGGCACCATTTATTTATGTGGGCAAGTCGCGGCCGATGCCACTAAAGATATTATTGATCAAACCCAAACCATGTTGGATAAAGTTGAAGCCCTGCTTGAGCAAGCGGGCTCTAATAAAGAAAACATTTTAAGCGCCACCATTTACATTCGCGATATGAAGGACTTTGCCCCAATGAACACTGTTTGGGATGCTTGGATCCCCCACGGGCATGCACCTGCGCGCGCCTGCGTTGAAGCACGCATGGCGCGACCTGAATTATTAGTCGAGATTTCGGTGATTGCCGCTGAAAAATAAATGCTTGAGCAAGCTTTATAAAAAACTGAAGCTAGCGTCAGAGAGTTTAATAACACTCATGCTATTTTTGATATTGAATGTCTAGGTCGGGCAGTGCCCGACCATAGCTCTAGACATACTTCTAGAGATGGAAAACTATTCACACAAGCCAAACTACATGACCATATCATTAGCATCTGGCAAGTGATAACGCTGTACAAACTGCTGCACTAATTGTGCAACACCATCGTCACGGATGATTTGTCGATGGCCTAGATTATTCACCACGCAAGTTTCAGCCTGTGGCCAAGCTTCATGCATTTGATTGAGTGCACTTACTGGGATTTCAGCATCGTCTTGGGAGTGTACTAATAACGTTTTAATTTTCTGCTCAGCTAAAATTCGCCCCATATTTAATTCGCGGGCGGGCACACCGGTTTCTTTTTCAACATATTTAACAAATCGTGTTTGAGCATTTTTAGGTAATCCCACAAAGGAAGCAAACCCATGTAGCACATCTAAAATACAAGCAGGCGAAGAAACCAACACGCAACAATTTACTTTCGCACCGAGCTCAAGAGCATAAGTAAGTGCCGCGCCACCTAGTGAATGTCCAACGGCCGCAACAAATGGCCCAAGCTTAACTTCTGCGGCCACAATCGCCTCAGAAAATACCACTAAATTTGCTTTATCACCGCCTGAATGTCCGTGTTTGGGCGCATCAATGGCCACCACTTGAAAACCACTTTTGAGCAATGGCTCAACTAAATTGTACATGTGAGTGGCCCGTGATTCCCAACCATGCATGAGCAGCACTTTTTTCTCGCCACTGCCCCATACTGCGGCCTGTAAATTCCCTGAAAACGTCACTCGCTTGCAGCCATTTTCTAGCTCGTGCTCCCATTGCTTAAGCGGTGGGTTACGTGGAATCATGAATAACTTACCCATTTTATGGGCTGTAGCGTGAGGTGCGATACGCCCAAATAGTTGATTACTTAAACGCAGTATTTTTATGGCATTCATTACATTTCTCCTTACTTTTTAAATTAGATGCATATACATCTATATGCTATTAAAAAACAGCACTGCGGCTGTTTTAAACAACATGGTTATTCACGCATTTTTACAATTCTTTCTGAGGCATCCAATAATTGAGATAGCGTATCTTCTCCTAAAATTGACTCAATTTTCTTCTGTGCCGCTTGCCAGCGCTTCTCACCTTGCTTAAATAACTTGAAGCCGTCATCTGTGAGTGAGATCAACCAGACACGACCATCTTCTGTACTGGGCTCACGTTTTACCCAGCCATCACGTAATAACGGTTGCAGGTTTCGGGTTAACGTTGCTTGCTCTAAAAGCAATACTTTTTCCAATTCTTTTTGCGAACATGCCTTTAAATAACGCAGTGATCGCAATACGCTGAACTGGGTAATCTTTAAACCAATCTCACTTAAGTACGCGTTATACACACCGGTTAATACTCGGTCGGCCTGACGCATAGCAAGGTTATAACAAGGCTGAATCGACATAAGTCACCAATAAAATCCAATATACGCAAATATAGTTGTATATGCATGTACTTTCAAGAAATGATATTAACTGTTTTTTAATAAGCGTTATGGCGACTAATAACCAATCTACCTAACCCGCCTATCCAGCCAGTGTTTGCAAACAGCCATCTATCACTGCTACATTGAATACAATCTCATTCAAACATTGAATATTTTAAATTACCTGATTATTTTTGGCGTAAGATTACTGACCATAAAGATCAACAAGCATATACGACATTAAGCAATACTAAGCAGTGAGTAACAAAAAAAGCGAATGACAATAGACATTTAAACTTATCAAAGCTCATTCTAGAGCTAGCAAGAATGGATATAAGAGGACAAAGCATGCTCAATCATACTCAACTCTCTGCCCAAGAACTTGCCCAACCCGACCGTATTAATCAGCCCTTAGAACAACTCTGGCAGCAGATATCCCCTCTTTATTCCATTGACGAATCGTTTTGGTTAAAACAATTACTCACATTAGCCCAGCCCAACGATACAGAACTAGAAAAAACCACCCAACTTACCGCTAAATTAATTAAACAAGTCAGGGCAGATAAAAAAGCCGTGCATATGATTGATGCACTGTTACTGGAATACAGCTTAGATACACGTGAGGGCGTATTACTCATGTGCCTAGCCGAAGCGCTTATGCGTGTGCCCGACTCGGCCACAGCCGATGCGTTGATTCGCGATAAGCTCAGTGTGGCGGATTGGCAATCCCACTTAAAAAATTCTGATTCATTATTTGTGAATGCTTCAACTTGGGGGTTAATGCTAACCGGTAAAGTCATCAATTTTGATCAACGAGAAAATGCCCAAGCCAGCAAGGCGCTCAATCACTTAGTCAATAAATTTTCGGAACCGGTTATACGCCAAGCCATGCACCAAGCAATGAAAGTCATGGGACACCAGTTTGTATTAGGGCGTGACATAAATGAAGCCTTAAAAAACGCAGAAGGCCCTCGCAGTAAAGGATTCACCTATTCCTTTGATATGCTTGGTGAAGCAGCACTTACCGCCCAAGACGCCAAAAAATATTATGACGATTATTTTCAAGCCATTAGTCAGGTTGCAAATAATAAAAGTAAACATACAACTGGCCCTGCCCCTTCTATTTCCATTAAATTATCTGCACTGCACCCTCGCTATGAAGCGGCGAATGAAACCCGTGTACTAACTGAATTATTTGAGACAGTGTTAGCGCTTTTAAATCATGCTCGCCAACATAATGTTGCCATCACCATTGATGCCGAAGAAGCAGACCGTTTAGAAATTTCACTTAAATTATTTGCCAAACTCTACCAGCACCCTGATATAAAAGGCTGGGGGAAGTTTGGGCTCGTGGTACAGGCTTATTCTAAGCGCGCACTGGCTGTGATTACGTGGCTTGCCGGTTTAGCCAAACAACAAGGTGACTGCATTCCCATGCGCTTAGTGAAAGGTGCATACTGGGACACCGAATTAAAACTGGCCCAGCAACACGGTCACGCTGGTTATCCGGTTTTCACTCGCAAAGAAGCCACAGATGTCAGTTATCTTGCCTGTGCTCGTTTATTATTAAGCGAACACATTCGAGGTTGTATTTACCCACAATTTGCCAGCCATAACGCACAAACCATTGCGGCCATCGCCACCATGGCCAGCCATCAAGATTTTGAATTTCAACGATTGCATGGCATGGGCGATGCCCTTTATCAACATACCAAAGCGCTACTGAATACCGATGTCCGTATTTATGCTCCGGTGGGCAGCCATAAAGATTTATTGCCTTATTTGGTTAGGCGGCTTTTAGAAAACGGTGCGAACAGCTCATTTGTACATCGATTAGTGGACGCCCGCTGTCCAGTAGATGATTTAACCGAACACCCAGTTAACACCTTACGGGCGCGATCAACGTTGCATAATCCAAATATTAAAAACCCGCCTGATATTTTTGGCGAGAAACGTAAAAATTCAAAAGGTATCGCGTGTGATATCGAAAGTGAGTGGCTTCCATTCAAACAAAAAGTGGATGCCTTTTTAGGCCCGTACCAATGGCATGCCTACCCTATTATTGGTGGTGAAAACCAAACCGGTGAAAAACATAAGGTTACGGCTCCTTACGATAAGAATATTCACGTGGCAGAGCAAGAATGGGCCAGTGCTGATCAAGCTAAACACGCTATTAAACTAGCAGCGGATGCCTTTGCAACTTGGCGCGATACCGCCATTAATACTCGAGGCGAATATTTACTTAAGCTTGCCGATAAATTAGAACAACACCTTCCTGAACTTGTGGCCTTATGTCACCGTGAAGCCGGTAAAACCATACACGACAGCATTGATGAAGTACGCGAAGCCGTGGATTTTTTGCGTTACTACCCAACTCAAGGTAAGCAGTGCTTTACCCAGCCCAGTGTACAACCACACTTTAGCGGTGGCACTCAACAAACTCACTATCAAGGGCGCGGTGTATTTGTGTGCATCAGTCCTTGGAACTTCCCGCTGGCAATTTTTATTGGTCAAGTATCTGCCGCGTTAATGGCGGGTAATACTGTGGTGGCAAAACCCGCAGAGCAAACGTCTGTGATTGCCTTTCGCTGCATTGAATTATTACTGGAAACAGGCCTGCCTAAAAATGTGATTCAATTGTTGATTGGCAGCGGCGCTCAACTTGGTAGCACACTCAGTAGCGACCCACGTGTTGCGGGGGTCGCGTTTACCGGCTCGACGCCTACTGCGCAAATAATTAATCGCCAATTGGCAAAACGCAATGCGCTACCGGTTCCATTTATTGCAGAAACAGGCGGGCAAAATGCCATGATTGTTGATAGCACCGCGCTACCTGAACAGGTCGTACGCGATGTCATGCGCTCGGCTTTTGCATCTGCCGGGCAACGTTGTTCCGCTTTGCGCGTGTTATATGTGCAGCAAGATATTGCAGGGCGAATTATGCAACTAATAAAAGGCGCCATGGCACAAATGAGCATCGGTAATCCTGAATATTTAAGTACGGATGTCGGCCCTGTCATTGATCAAGTTGCACAAACTCGCTTACTTAAGCACGTTAAATGGCTAGACAATAACGCCGAATTAATTGCACAAGCAAACTTAACGGATGCATGCAGCAAGGGCACGTTTGTCGCCCCCTGTGCCTATGAAATACAAAACATAAACCAACTTCAGCAAGAACATTTCGGCCCGATACTGCATGTCATTCAATATAAAGCGCAGGCGCTTGATCAAATAATCGATCAAATAAATGATAGCGGCTTTGGTTTAACCCTTGGCATACACAGCCGCAACGAGCGTACTTATACACATATTGAAGCTCGTGCTCGTGTGGGTAACTGTTACATTAATCGCGATCAAGTGGGTGCCGTTGTTGGTGTTCAACCATTTGGTGGGCAAGGCCTCTCTGGTACAGGCCCCAAAGCTGGCGGGCCCCATTATTTATACCGCTTTGCTCAATCTCAGGTCACACTGAAAAATAATCAGGAGGCTACATCATGAATGAATGTATGGATGCGATAAAACACAGCCTTGCTGTTCAAGAATCATGGCAACAACATCCTATCGAACAACGCGCACAAATATTAACAACTTGGGGCCAGCGCTTAGTTCAGCGAGACTCAACATACACACAAGCCGCACAAATGATTGAATTTCAGTGTCGCCAAGCGTTGCACTTTTTTGCAAATACCCATGAATTACCCGGCCCCACTGGTGAGTCCAATGAATTGTATTGTGTCGGGCGGGGCAGTTTTTTGGTTACCGGTGACCAACACGCTAACACCATTGCCATGGTTGGGTTGATGAGTGCGGCTTTAGTTGCCGGTAATCCCATCATTTGCTGTGTCGATGCTGAGGCACAATGTGAATTAACTGAAATATTGAGCGAGTTATTAAAAGCCGGTTGCCCTGATCGCGTCGCCATAGAAGCACCGTGTAATGATAGCGAAGTATTAGCAGCACAACCCTTGTTGGCAGGTGTCGCTTTGGCGGGTAATGAGAGCACCTGCATTCATTACAATCAAATATTAGCAAAGCGTGATGGCCGTTTAGCGCAATTAATTTATGAAACAGACCTACTCAACTTCAGCCACTTAAGTGAAGCCAGTTTATGTTTACGTTTTATGACTGAACGCACCCGAACCATAAACGTTACCGCCATTGGCGGTAACGCAACCTTGCTTGAACTAGGCAGCACGGATTAACACGCAAACTAACCCACAAAACAAAACGCGTCACTAACAATAAAAAGGACCAGCCATGATTGAAAATAGTTTTGCAATCAGTTTTACATTTATAGCCTACCTTGTGGTTATGCTTTCAATAGGCTTATGGGCCTATAAACGTACAACCAGTTCTGAGGATTATTTTCTAGGTGGGCGATCATTGGGGCCCTGGCCTGCGGCATTATCAGCTGGTGCTTCAGACATGAGCGGCTGGCTTTTATTAGGCCTGCCTGGTTATGCTTATGCATCGGGTATGGAATCTATATGGCTGGCAGGCGGGTTATTAGTCGGCACATGGTTAAACTGGCTGCTATGTGCAAAGCGTTTACGAACGTATTCTATCGTGGCCAATAATTCACTAACAATACCCGCTTATTTATCGCAACGCTTTGAAGATAAATCAAAATTATTGCAATCCATTTCAGCGGTATTTATTTTATTATTTTTCTTGTTCTATACCAGTTCTGGCTTAGTTGCCGGTGGTAAATTATTTGAAACCGTATTTGGTTTTGATTACACCACTGCTGTGATTATCGGCACCGTTTGTGTTGTATCTTATACATTATTTGGTGGGTTTTTAGCCGTATCTTGGACCGATTTAATTCAAGGCTTGTTAATGGCTGCGGCATTATTGATCGTACCGGTTATAGCAATGGAAGGCTCCTTTAGTGATCTAGGGCAAACACTGAGTGCAAAAAATCCTGAGCTGATGAACCTTTGGAGCGACGCAAAAGGCGAACCTCTCACCGCCATTGCCATTATTTCTCTGGTTGCATGGGGGCTAGGCTACTTTGGCCAGCCGCATATTTTAGCGCGCTTTAAAGCCACTCGAAGCAACCATGATATCACCGCAGCACGACGCATTGCGGTAAGTTGGACAGCCCTTTCGATGACGGGTGCGATCCTAATTGGTTTAGTCGGCATTGCTTATGTAGATGCGCATTTGGGCGGTAATATAAAAGATGGCGAAACAATCTTTATGTTATTAGTTAACGCCGTATTTCATCCGGTGATTGCAGGCATTTTATTAGCCGCTATTTTGGCAGCCATTATGAGTACCGCCGATTCGCAATTATTGGTGTCGTCTTCGGCATTAGCTGAAGACTTTTATAAAAAAGTCTTTCGCCCTGAAGCATCTCAAAAAGAAATTGTAAAAATTGGTCGCTTAGCGGTTATTCTTATTTCCATTGTGGCACTGGTACTCGCCATGAACCCGGATAGTACAGTATTAGGGTTAGTCTCTTATGCTTGGGCAGGTTTTGGCGCCGCTTTTGGCCCTGCACTTTTACTTAGCTTATTTTGGAAAGATATGAACCGCAATGGCGCTTTAGCTGGTGTGGTGATCGGTGGTGTTACCGTCGTTATTTGGAAGCAATTAACCGGCGGTATTTTTGATTTGTATGAAATTGTACCGGGCTTTATTTTTGCGAGCATTGCTATCATTGCCGTGAGTAAATTCACCGGTGGTGCAACCGAGTCGGTATTAAAAACCCACGAAGAATATGAAAGAAAACTAGTCAGTTTAGATTAATAAAAAAACCCAACCCTTTTTCAAGGGTTGGGTTAAAAACAAGACGGCAAGGCGCCGTACTTGTAGGGACTATTTAAAGTGTTTAGGCCACTTCTTGCGTATTTGCCTGAGGTGCTGGTGTGCGAATTAAGTGGTCAAATGCACCTAAACTTGCTTTCGAACCTTCACCCATGGCGATGATAATTTGTTTGTAAGGTACAGTGGTCACATCACCCGCAGCAAAGATGCCTGATACCGATGTTTCCCCTTTTGCGCTTACTTCAATTTCACCCCGTGGTGACAAGGCCACACCACTGTCTTTTAAGAATTCGCTGTTTGGTACTAAACCAATCTGAACGAAAATCCCTGCTAGCTCTATTTGTTTTGCATCACCGGTTTCGCGGTCAGTATAATTAAGCGCCGTAACACGAGTACCATCACCAATCACCTCTGTGGTTTGTGCTTGCTTGATAATAGTAATATTTTTCATGCTATTAGCTTTATCAACCAACACTTTATCTGCACGCAAAGTATCCGCAAACTCTAAAACGGTTACATGCTCAACCAAGCCGGCTAAATCAATGGCCGCTTCGATGCCTGAATTACCACCACCAATGACCGCTACTTTTTTACCTTTGAACAATGGGCCGTCACAGTGCGGGCAATACGCCACACCTTTGTTACGGTATTCTTGTTCCCCTGGTACGTTCATTTCTCTCCAGCGTGCGCCGGTTGATAAAATCACGCTGCGGCTTTTTAAAGTGGCACCGCTGTCTAATTCAACATGGATGTAACCATCTTCTGTTTTTTCAGCACGAACAATGTTCGCCGCTTTTTGTTCGCTCATGATGTCCACGTTATATTCTTTAACGTGTTCTTCAAGGGCCATGGCTAATTTAGGGCCTTGGGTTTCTTTCACTGATATAAAGTTTTCAATGGCCATGGTGTCCATCACTTGACCACCAAAACGTTCAGCCACCACACCGGTACGAATTCCTTTACGGGCAGCGTAAATGGCTGCTGACGCACCTGCTGGGCCACCGCCTACTACCAATACTTCGTATGGCTCTTTTTCACTTAAAGCGGCGGCTTGTTTAGCGGCTGCACCTGTGTCGACTTTTTTCAAAATTTCAGCCAGAGAAATACGACCTTGTGTAAATACTTCACCGTTAAGGTACACACTGGGCACAGCCATGATATTGCGTTCAGTTACTTCATCTTGAAATGCGGCACCGTCAATCATGGTGGTTTTAATCTTAGGATTAATGGCCGCCATCATATTTAACGCTTGCACCACATCCGGACAGTTTTGACAGCTTAATGAAATGAACACTTCAAAGTTCATCTCTTGATCAAGACCTGCAATTTGATTAATCACGTCTTGCTCTAGTTTCATTGGGTGGCCACCACTGTGTAACAGTGCCAATACCAATGATGTAAATTCATGCCCCATAGGCAAACCGGCAAAGCCTAATGCGGTTTGTTTTTCTGGATTCACTACCTGCATAATCGGTTTACGCGCAGAGGCAGAGTTATCTTTAATGACTGTTACTTTGTCATTTAAAGATGCAATGTCGTTAGCCAGACCGTGTAACTTTTGTGCGGTATCACTGTCATCTAGGCTAAGCACTAAATGCACATCACTTTTTAAATTATCTAAATACGCTTTTAACTGGGTTTTCATGTTTTGGTCTAACATAGTGATACCTTTTAACTATTGTTTATGATGACTTGGGAGGCGAGACACCTGCTCCCTTAAAATTTTCTCTCCTAAATTGGAGGCCAA
>JAGDZK010000022.1:0-10650 GCA_049115935.1 Bermanella sp.
TAAATACCACCTTTGCCGTTTTCATCACCTGGGTACCAGTTTTGCACCGTGCTGTATTTAATTTCAGCATTATCTAGTGCAACCAGCTCAACCACCGCTGCGTGCAATTGATTTTCATCACGCATAGGTGCAGTACAGCCTTCAAGGTAACTCACGTGTGAACCTTCATCTGCAATAATTAAGGTACGCTCAAACTGCCCCGTATTTTGCTCATTAATACGGAAGTAAGTAGAAAGCTCCATTGGGCAACGCACACCTTTTGGTATGTAAACAAAGCTGCCATCAGAGAACACTGCGCAATTAAGTGCCGCATAATAATTGTCACGCTGAGGCACAACTGAGCCTAAGTATTTTTTGATCAACTCAGGGTGTTTATGCACCGCTTCTGAGATGGGCATAAAGATAACGCCGGCTTCTGATAACTTTTCACGGAAGGTAGTGGCAACCGATACCGAGTCAAACACCACATCCATGGCCACATTCGCCACACCCGCCAGCACCGCTTGCTCATGCAAAGGGATACCTAGTTTTTCATAGGTGCGTAATAATTCTGGGTCTACTTCATCTAAAGACTGGGGTTTGTCTTCCATGCTCTTTGGCGAGGAATAATAAGAGATATCTTGGAAGTCTATTTTTGGATAATGCACATGAGCCCAAGTAGGCTCTTCCATTTCCAAAAACATGGCGAACGCTTTTAAGCGCCACTCAAGCAACCATTCAGGCTCGCCTTTTTTCGCGCTAATAAAACGAATCACATCTTCGTTTAAGCCAGGCGGTAGGGTGTCACTTTCTATATCGGTAATGAATCCAGCTGCGTATTCATTTTTGATATATTGATTAATTTCTTCGCTCATCAAACTGCTCCTAGTCATAACCTATGCGGTCATGGCTCTCAGTCTTTGTACGACGGTAGTCACACTGGCTACCGCCTGATTAATGTCATTTTCTGTGGTGAATCGCCCCATTGAAAATCGAATGGATGCATGGGCCAGTTCATCATCTAAGCCTATGGCTTTTAAAACGTATGACGGTGCCATGGTGGCAGAGTTACACGCACTGCCAGAGCTCACCGCTAAATCGTGTAAGGATAATAAAAGGGACTCACCGTCCACATCAGCAAAACTGATGTTGGTAATGTTGGCCACTGTGTTGTCGCCATTCACACAAACACCATCTAGGGGCTTTAAGCCATCTATTAGCATTTGCTTAAGAGCGCTTAACCGCGCTTCTTCTTGTGTAAACGTTTGTGTTGCCAATTGTGCGGCTAAACCTAAACCGACAATTTGGTGGGTGGGCAAGGTGCCACTGCGCATGCCGCGCTCGTGTCCGCCACCATGAATTTGTGCACTCACTTTCACACCGCGGCGCACAAATAACGCACCCATGCCTTTAGGGCCGTAAAATTTATGAGCGCTAATCGAAAGCAGATCAATGGCATCGCGTTCTAAGTTGATCTCAACTTTGCCTAAAGCCTGAGCGGCATCTACGTGTAATAAAATATTCTTAGCGTGACAAAGCTGAGCAATGTCAGGTATAGGATTAATTGAACCTAGCTCATTGTTAACATACATAAGCGACACTAAAAACGTGTCATCTTCAATGGCTTGTTCAACCTGCTCAACACTTACAACACCAGATGACTGCGGCTGCAAATACGTCACACGGTAGCCTTGCTGTTGTAAGTAAGCGCATACATCTAATACAGCTTTATGCTCAATACTACTGGTAATAATATGGCCTTTTAACTTACCCGCACTCACCCCTTTAATGGCGAGGTTGTTGGCTTCGGTCGCCCCTGATGTCCAGACAATTTCACGAGAGTCACAATGTAAAGCCTTGGCTAATTGAACACGGGCATTTTCAACCGCCTCTTCTGCCATCCAACCAAAGCGGTGGGAGCGTGAAGCGGGATTTGCAAAATTACCATCCAGAGTTAAGCAGGCAGCCATAGCCTCGGCCACTTGAGGGTCCACTGGTGTAGTGGCTGCATAATCTAGATAAATTGGGGTCATATCATCTCTACTACTATGATTGATTTGATACGCTAACAGCGCTTATGCTGAAGTTAGGGTAATCAACGAATCCGTTTCAATTTTATGCTGTGCGCGCTCATCTTGGCGCTTCGCAACATCAAGAATCTCTTTTTTACTGACTAAATCTTGAATACTAATATCATCTAAAAACGCATGAATTTGCTGACTTAAGTCCTGCCACAAATGATGAGTAAGACACTGGTCTCCCTCTTGGCAATCACCCTTACCGCGACAGCGGGTGGCATCCATGGATTCATTAACGGCATCCACCACTTGGGCAATACTGATTTCGCATTCACTATGAGCCAATCGGTAACCGCCACCAGGGCCTCGTACCGAAGACACCAAGTCACTGCGACGCAACTTGGCAAACAACTGCTCTAAATAAGACAAACTAATGCCTTGGCGATTGGAAATATCATTCAAGCTTACTGGTTTATTTTGACCATGAATGGCCAAGTCCAGCATAGCGGTCACCGCATAACGGCCTTTGGTTGTTAGTCTCATTGTCCGTACCCCTCATGTACAGTCAGCGATCTTAGAGTCGAATTATCGTAAACCCGACTAAAACAGTCAACTATTTACTTGAGTAAAATACTTGGGCTTTAGATCAAATGGACATGAGCACCAAATTTGGCGGCGAATTTTACCAGAACACACAGCAATTGCCTAAAAATGCACAAAAAAAACCCAGCTATTAGCTGGGTTCATGATGGTTGTTGATGTTAGGTCACTTGGCATATCAAAACCAATACTCAAGAAGGGTTATTTACTATCACCCATTTCGTCTAGTTCCGTTTTAAGCTCAGGTAATTGGCCCGTGCACTCTTTATGGCCCAGCTCACCTAACGCACAACTCATGCGCTCGATTTTTTCATCTACCGCCTGCATATGATCAAGCAAGTTATGAATAGAACGGGCAATAGGGTCCGGCATTTCATCGGTCATACCGTAAGCATCAAAACCAATCTTGTCGGCAATGGCTTTTCTTCTGCGCCCCTGCTCTTCGGTTTCGTCTTTTTTCTTCACAATGATACGCCCAGGAATACCCACCGCAGTGGCACCCGCTGGCACATCTTTAGTGACAACCGCATTGGAGCCCACACGACCGTTTTTACCAATCTCAATGGGACCCAGCACCTTAGCGCCAGCACCGACAACCACTCCGTCGCGCAAAGTAGGATGGCGTTTACCTTTATTCCAAGAAGTCCCCCCTAAGGTGACACCATGATAAAGGGTCACGTTATCACCGATTTCAGCGGTTTCACCAATGACCACACCCATACCATGATCAATAAAAAATCGACGACCAATGGTGGCACCTGGGTGAATCTCAATGCCCGTAAACCAGCGACTGAAAAAACTAATCATACGAGCTAGGTACTGCAAACCGTGCTTCCAACACCAATTCGCCACACGATAATGTATCAGGGCATGTAAGCCCGGATAGGTCGTGAGCACTTCGAATGTGTTGCGTGCCGCAGGGTCTCGATCAAAGACGCATGCGATATCTTCTCGTATGTGTTTAAACACAAAATCTCCTAGTGTTGGCGAGAACGGTTTACTGTACTTCTACTACTTAACTAACGATTAAAACTGAGCAAGCGGGGATTTACCCACTGCGCACTACTTATCTTGCGAGCGTCCAATCATTTTTAAAATGCCCCGTAGAATATTAATTTCTACCTTGTCCGGCATGGCGCGCTGAAACAAACGGCGTAACCTTGGCATTAATTGTTTAGGGTTAGTGGGGTCTAAAAACTCAATATCAACCAGAGTTTGCTCTAAATGAGCCATAAATCCATTGATTTCGCCCTGATTGGCAAGCTCATTATCCCAACTTACTCCCCAATTACCGTCATATTGCGCATCTAACTCACCTTGATGAGCCAAAATCCCCATGCGCATCTCATAGGCTAGCACTTGCACGGCACTGGCCACATTAAGGCTGGCATACTCTTCATTGGTTGGAATATGAATATGTATCTGACACATGGCCAGCTCATCATTAGTTAAACCGGTTCGTTCCCGACCAAAAACCAGCGCCACTTTCTGACCTGATGGCAAGACCTCTAATGCCTTGGCCGTGGCTTTACGCGGATGCATCAATGGCCAAGGTAAATGGCGCGAGCGCGCACTGGCACCCATGACCACTGCCACATCTTCAATGGCTTCTTCAAAAGTACTCACTACGCGAGCCCCCTGCAGCACATCTTGTGCGCCACTGGCCATGGCAACCGAGACCTCATTTGGGGCTTGTGGGTCAAAATCCACAGGATCCACCAGCACTAAGTCAGTCAACCCCATGGTTTTCATGGCCCTTGCCGCTGAACCAATATTGCCAGAATGACTAGTATTAATAAGTACGATACGAACGTGTTCGAGCATTTACGGCTTCCGAGTGTTTAAACCAGCGTCAAACCCAGTGAATACAGGGCTTTTTTCGCTTAGATGAAAAAAATATCGCTAGTGTACCCAGTTTTGCTACGAGTCTCGAAAAGTTTTTGCTAGAATGCGCGGTTCCCTACTTAATGAGTGTTTTAGATCCAATGCAACCCATGGTAAATCTTGCCCTGCGTGTTTTAAGGGAAGCCGGCGAAGAGCTAGTCCACGCAGTAGAGCGCTTTGATTTTGAGCGAGCTTCAGACCAAGAAATTAGCAAATTTATTGCCGATTGTGCCATTGGTACTGAAAAACAGATCATCTTCAAATTGCGCAAACATTTCCCTGACGATAGTTTTCAAGGCCGTGAAACGGGCCGCCAAGAACGTGAAAAACCGACTGGCACCGCATGGCTAATCAATCCACTAGAAGGTCATGAGAATTTCCGTTCTGGTTTACCTTTGTTCAGCCTAGTACTGGCTTGCCAAGTAAACGATAAAACAGAACATGCCATCATTGTTAACCCAATGAGCGGCCAAGAATTCACCGCCACCCGTGGCCGTGGCGCAGAAATGAGTGGTCGTCGTATTCGTACTAACGATAAAACGAAGATCAGCCAATCTGTTATTGGGGTTAAATTCCCAGGCATCGCTGACAATGACCGCAACCAGCGTATTCGCATGCGCATCAGCAACCTTGCTAGCGAAACGCGTATGATTCGCGCACTGGGTGACGATGCTCTAAGCCTTGCTCACCTAGCAGCAGGCCATTTAGATGCAGTATGGTTAAGCGATGTAGACAGCACCGTTATCCAAGCGGGTGCCTTGATCGCAAAAGAAGCGGGCTGCTTGATCACAGATCTAAGCGGCGGCTCACTTTATGAAGAAGGCGATATGATCGCTTCTAACCCTAAATTACTTAAGAACGTTATTAAAAGTTCGATGTAATACGGGTGGTTAAAGCCGCTTCATACCAAAGCCATGCACTGCATGGCTTTTTTTATGCCAATATAAAAATCTGCTTGGAGAGACTGGCTTTTACTGACTATACTGTGTGTATTGATAGAGGAGTTTTGTAATGACAGCATGGCTAAACGCTTTTAAGGCGATGATTCAACAATTACTTGAGCCACAACAAACGCTTCAGCCAATTAAGATTAAGGTAGAAGATCAGGCTCAGCTTCAACGAGTTCAGCCACAACGTCGTCGTAGACGTTAACCTCGTTTAAGAGAAAAAGGCCCGATGGGCCTTTTTTTGTACCTGTCATTTGCTGCAATACTAACCGTAGGATGCGGTTAGGTTTGAACGCAGTGAGAATCGTAACCCATCGTTTTTAAATCAGAGCATTGATGGGTTACGCTTCGCTAACCCACCCTACCAAGCTGATACTTCTCATTTCATGTCTAATTAACTCTGCAATGAAATAAGATGTACGAACCCGCACCTGCGGGTGAATCACTTTCCCCACATGCGTTCCACTAGACTGTGAATGATCGATATATCCTCAAGATTCATCGCTTTAGCCTGCACGCTTTCCTTTCTCGGGATTGCACCCCGGCCCTTCCGTTCACCCTGAGCCTGTCGAAGGGCGCGCCTAACTATCCACGGCAGCACCTCGTATATTTAATTAGGCTTAGGCTTTGGTTATGCCGTGAATAAATGGCGCATTTTATTATCGTTACGGGCTTGGCTTCCGATGGTTTTGAAGTATTGCAGGAGGGTGCCCTGCGCCCGATAACCTGTGTTTTTAATTCAGCTTCAGTGAACCTGCATATTACGCCTGTGCATTTTTTTGCTGTGTTAAATATCTAGGGCTTTCGATTACTGGCCAATCAAAGTCCGCTCGGTTTCTCTTTTCGGGGTTGCACCCCGTACCCTCCGTTTGCCCTGAGCTTGTCGAAGGGCGCGCCTAACTATCCACGGCGGCATCTCGTATACTTAATTAGGCTTTGGTTATGCCGCGGATAAATGGCGCATTATGTTATCGTTACGGGCTTGGTTTAACTATTAATACAGCCCTATAGTTTTCCTGTTAATTCACCACTTACGTTGTAATGAGCCTACTAGCTACGAGAAAGTACAATAAAATCCATTTATCTGATAGGCAAAGAGTACTTTTCTCTTTCTTCGTAACCACTTATAGTATTTTGATCAATTCAGACTAAATACTGAACTGTTAGGTACATATAAGGATTTTTGAAAAGATGGAATTCCCTAGCAAATTCGAAATGCACTATTACTTTTCCGACGATAGTCATTCTATGAGCGCCTTAGTTAAAAACAAATGCGAAGCTGAATTTATCGCTGTTGCATTAGATGTTGCAGAAACTCTTGGAATTCAATTAGAGCTAGACTGTGAAGCTCTTCAGGAAGGAGGTATACGTGAGATATGGAAGGCCCTTGGAGAAAATAGCGCACAGATTGCGTTAGTGATTTCGACTCTTGCTTTTATCTGGTCTGCGATCCCAAAAACAGATCAGGAACTAGTTGATTTACAGAAAGAAGATTTACGGCTTTCTATTGAACAGCGTAAAAAAGCTCTAGGTAAAATAAAAGAAGACCTTGAAAATAATAATATCACCTCTAAAACCATTGAATCTGCATCAAAAATAGCCTCCAGAAGCTATAAAGTTGTTACAAGAAAATCAAATTTTTATAAAACACTATCTGCCTACGAGAAGGTAACTCAAGTAGGCTATAATGAATTGAATTCTGAGGGTAAACCACTTTCAAATGAGAAAATTATTGCTAGAAGGGAGTTTTCTCGATTTATTCTCACATCTCAAGATTTAAAGCCGTTAAAAGACAGCAATGCATATATAGAAATAGTGGCTCCCGTGCTAACAAATGGAAAGGCTAAATGGAAAGGTATTTATGAAGACCAACCTATAAGTTTTTCTATGGATGACAAAGAATTCAAAATGGCCGTTGTTTCTCAACAGCTATCATTTACAAATGGTGACGGGATTGTTTGTGAGTTACTAATACATAAAAAAGTGGATGAGCTTGGTGACGTCGTAACTTCTGGCTATTCTGTAGACATTGTTCTCGAAAACGTCCATTCAGGTGTATTTGGTGAAACAACACAAGGAAAAAGGCATCGTCACACACAAAAAATGAAGGATGGGCAGAATGATATGTTCGACCCAAAAAACACTTAATAATCAGTAAGCCTGTGCAGTAAAACACGCCCCTACACCTTTATACATTCATAGATATTTGAACTTCAGCGGCGAAGTTAGATCGAGGCGGAAGCACTTTTTTATTGAGGCGTGTAGTCTTTCTTACACAACGATATAAAAAGGTGCTTTCAACAAAATATAACGAGTAAGCTAGCTCAAAGAATTAGGCTTTGTGTTCGCGGGCTAAGTAATCATGACTCTGCATTTCTAACATACGCGAAGTGGTACGCTGAAACGGGAAGTCCAACTTACCGCCACTGTAAATATCAGGAATCGCAGCATCGGCGGACATAATCACTTTTACACCGCGATCGTAGAACTCATCAATCAAGTTAATATAACGGCGACCTAGGTCGTCATTTTTTATGCCCATTTGTGGCACGTTTGAAATGATCACCGCATGAAATAATTTGCCCAGTTCAATGTAATCATTTTGTGAGCGCGGGCCGTCGCATAATGCTTCAAACTCAAACCATGCAATGTCATCACATATGGCTTTGGCAGGAATTTTTCTGCCTAGCACTTCCACATCTACATTTTTTTCAATGTGTGCAGCATCGGGAATCAAGCTATCAAAGCTTTTTTGCAAGCTGGCTTCTGCTGTGTCATCTAGCGGGTAATGATACAACTCGGCTTGCTCTAACGTACGCAAACGGTAATCCACGCCGCTATCTACATTGATCACATCGGTAAATTCATTTAACAATTTAATAGCGGGAATAAAGCGGTCACGCTGCAAGCCGTTTTCATACAAGCCATCAGGAATGATGTTTGACGTACTCACTAAGGTAACCCCACGTGCAAATAGCTCCTGCATTAGGCCACCTAAAATCATGGCATCACCAATATCGACAACAAAAAATTCATCAAAACAAATGACAACTGCCTCTTCGGCAATTTGGTCAGCTATTTTGACTAGAGGGTTTTTCTCACCCGCCAGCTGAGTTAAATCTTTATGCACACGCTGCATGAAACGGTGAAAGTGAGTGCGCATTTTGCGCTCAAACGGCAACGCGTCATAAAAGGTATCCACTAAATAAGTTTTACCTCGACCCACACCACCCCAAAAGTAGATGCCTTGTACCGGACGCTTCGGTTTACCTTTGCCCAATCCTGATAGCATTTTATTAAACGCTGAGCGATTTTGGTTCGCCTGCCACTGGGACACTAAGTCATCGTATAAACGCTGCAAATGTTTAACGGCCATTTCTTGCGCAGGGTCATAGGAGAAATCATCTCGTTCGAGGTCTTTGCGGTACAGTTCTAATGGGGTCATGGCCGTTGCTTTATATCCGTGTAATTGGAGTATAGAAGAATTCTAAATTTGGGGCGCAAATGTACCGATTACGCCAGCTAAAGGCAACTTAGCACCGAGTTTTAGCGACTAAATAGCCCTTTAATGTGCCCCTTGAGTTCGGTTAAGCGCCCATGAAAGAAGTGCCCAGCACCTTCTAGTGTGATCATTTCCACTGGAGGATATAGTGGCTGCGCCCAGTTGTGTACATCGTCGTATGGCACAATTTCATCGGCATCCCCCATTATGATAGTGGTATCAACCCCAAACGGCGTCACCTTTTGAAAAGGGGAGTTTAAGACTGAAGGGGCAATTAACAACACATGAGCAACTTCAACGCTTGCAAAGTCCTGTGTATTCGCAGCAGCCTGAGCCGCAATATAAGCGCCAAAACTGAAGCCAGCAAAATACAATTCACGAACGTCACGGTTTTTTAATAGCCAATGCACAACCGCCATGGCGTCTTCCACCTCACCGCTATTATCACCATATTCCCCTTCGCTTTTACCTACCCCGCGGTAATTAAAGCGCACTGCATTGAAGCCCATATCTTCATAGGCCTTGGTGGTCATGGTGACAACTTTGTTGTTCATGGTGCCCCCGTGTAACGGGTGTGGGTGACACACGACGACATACGTACTGCTTGAGTTATCCTCATGTAGTACCGCCTCAAGCAGGCCTTGCCTACCTTGGATCATTAAGGATTCCATGTCGGTATCGCTCCAAATAAAAAGCCAAGCTTACTGCAATGAAATAGAGTTTTCCGCTATTTCGTCACTAGGATTCACCGGCAGAACTAGATAGACTGAGAATCTCACCGTTACCACAGCAGACCGCTAAGGATTGCATATGAGCGCACAATTAATCTCCAGTATTTTTATTTTTGCCGTGGGTATTGGCATCGGCATTCTTGTTCAACGTTATGTATTAAGTCGTGGCACCCATGTTGCCTTACTAGAACGCGAACTGGATAAACTCAAGGGCGAACAGCTTTCGATGAAAGATGCCCTGCAACAACATTATTCACAAACATCTGACCTGGCTCAAAACTTAACAAAAAGCTATCAAGACTTGTATGAGCACATTGCCAAAGGCGCGTCTCAGTTTACAGAAAAGCCGTTGGCGGACCTAAAAGATGCTCTTGAACAAGCCGATGGCTCTTTAAAAGTTGAGGCTCCCAAGGATTACGCCGAAAAAGCTGCTCTAGCCGACTGATAGCGGGCCTCTTACCTCATACCAAAGCCTCTAAATGGCTATATCATTATTATGCTTTGGTATAAGCCAATCTCTTCTTATACCCCCTTTACGCTGGTATAGTAGCGCCAACATTTAATACCTGTAGATTTATCTTGATCACAGAGAGCCTATATATGTCGGACTACAATTTAACCCATTTGAAGCAGCTTGAAGCTGAAAGTATACATATCATCCGTGAGGTGGCCGCAGAATTTGATAATCCTGTGATGATGTATTCTGTTGGTAAAGACAGCGCCGTTATGCTTCACCTTGCCCGTAAAGCGTTTGCACCTGGTGTGCCTCCTTTCCCTTTATTACACGTTGATACTACGTGGAAATTTAAAGAGATGATTCAATTCCGTGATTACATGGCCAAAACGTCTGGCATGGAACTTTTGGTTCATATTAACCAAGAAGGTGTGGATCAAGGGGTGGGTCCTTTTACCCATGGCTCTAGTAAGCACACTGACATCATGAAAACCGAAGGTTTAAAACAGGCATTAAACAAATATAAGTTTGATGC
>JAGDZK010000023.1:0-142483 GCA_049115935.1 Bermanella sp.
GATTCAACTACCACCAAAACCAAAGGCGCTAACCTTAACGCTTTTGTGATAAATCAGTGGCACTAAGCCAGCTATTTATTCAGCCTCGGATTCAACTACTCACAAAACAGTAGACGTTAACTTACCAGTTTCAACTATTAGCATGTGCCTCAGCATAACAGACTATTAGGCGGGATTAGCCCAATTAAGTTCATTCATTACAAAACACTATGTTGCCTAGAGTGATGAAATTTCGGACTTTAGAATTGAGAGTGCCGTTTCAACCAGTTTGGGGTCTTCGCTTTCAAGCCAATTTAGGTTTTCCCAGCTACGCAACCAAGTCACCTGACGTTTGGCTAACTGTCTTGTGGCAACGACGCCTTTGAAGATCATATCGTCGTAACTCAGCTGCCCGTCCAAGTATTCCCACACTTGACGGTAACCCACTGCGCGAATGGCTGGTAAATTTTCATGAAGATCATCCCGTTGATAAAGTGCGCGCACTTCATCTACAAAACCATCTTTTAACATTTGTTCGAAGCGCAGTTCTATCCGTTCATGCAGGGTTTTGCGCTCTTTGGGACAAATGGCAAATTGCACAACCTGATAAGGAATGCTTTTTTGCTGCTGTTGAGCCCAATGCTCAGTCAAGGTTTTACCGGTGACACGATATACTTCTAATGCCCGCTGAACTCGTTGCGGGTCATTAGGATTAAGCCTTGCAGCTGATTCAGGGTCCACTTGAGCTAATTGCTCATGAATAGCAGGCCAGCCTTTTTCTAAGGCTTCATCTTCAATTTGTTTACGTACAGCTTCATCCGCTTCAGGTAAATCCGCCGCCCCTTCTAATAAAAATTTAAAATAGAGCATGGTGCCGCCCACAAGCACAGGGATATTACCTCTGGACGTAACGTCTGCCATAACCTGCAGCACATCCTCACGGAAATCCGCAGCACTGTAAGGCTCAGAAGGGTCTCGAATATCAATAAGATGATGAGGGTATTGCGCAAGCTCTTCAGCCGTGGGTTTAGCGGTGCCTATGTTCATGTTTTTATAAACCAATGCGCTGTCCACACTGATCAATTCACAAGGCAACTCATCATAAAGCGCACACGCCAAAGCCGTTTTGCCCGAGGCGGTTGGCCCCATAATAAAAATGGCTGGTGGTAATGAAGTTTGTGACATTATTGCCCACGCATAAATAGTTTATCTAATTCTTTCATGGACAACTGCGTCCACGTTGGTCGGCCATGATTACATTGACCACTGCGCTCTGTGATTTCCATATCGCGTAATAAACCATTCATTTCGGCAATGGTTAATTGACGATTGGCTCGCACTGAGCCATGACAAGCCATACTTGATAACACTTCATTGCGGAACTCTGTCATATGACGGGAGCCACCATGCTGGCGATAATCCTCAAGCACTTTTACCACTAATGCCTCACTGTTGGCACTGCGCAATAACACAGGCATTTGACGAATCACCAAGCTTTCCGGCCCTAAACGCTCTAACTGAAAACCCAATTTTGATAGTTCTTGCTCTTGTTGTTCTGCAATATCAGCTTGCTCCTGGCTCACATGAATAGTCTCAGGCACCAACAAAGGCTGGGACGCAATGCCTTGTTCATCATAGGCGACTTTTAAACGCTCATAGGTAATGCGTTCATGGGCTGCGTGCATATCCACCACAATTAAGCCGTGCTCACTTTGCGATAAAATAAACACACCGTGTAATTGAGCAATGGCATAACCCAAAGGTGGAATGACTTTATCCCCAGCGCCATTTACACCCATGGTTGGCATAACTGAATTGTTTGGCACTGGCTGAGAAAACGGTGAGCCTTCATTTACAGGGCCACCTTGATGCAATTGACCATAGCTGTTCATTTGTTCTTGGACTTGCCCTGGTTGAATAGTTTGTGGCGCATAATTATTTTGCCACGGATTTCCGGCAACCTGAGCTTGTTGAAGCTGTATATTATTTTGCCCAGCAAATTCACCCGCGGCGATGCCACTTACTTGTGGCTGGCTGTGTAATTGCGCATCTGGCTCAGGAGCTTCTGGGCGAACTTCACCAAGGGCTTTATGCAAAGAGCGAAATAAAAAGTCATGGACCAAACGGCCATCTCGAAAACGTACTTCATGTTTAGTTGGATGCACGTTCACATCCACCAACGCTGCGTCTAATTCTAAATACAACACAAATGCGCTGTGACGACCGTGATACAGCACATCTTGATAGGCTTGGCGAATAGCGTGAGCCACCAGCTTATCGCGAACGATCCGGCCATTTACAAAAAAGTACTGCATGTCGGCTTGGCTGCGACTAAAAGTTGGTAACCCCACCCACCCCCATAATCTTAAACCTGCACCTTCCATTTCGATGCTCACCGCTTCTTTCATGAACTGAGCACTTAACAAGCTGGCCACGCGTTTTTCTTTATCAAATTCAGAGGTGCACGGGCGTAAGCTATGGATCACTTTTTGATTGTGGCGCAATTGAAATGACACATCGTAACGGCTTAGGGCCATGCGCTTAACCACTTCTTCTAAATGGTTAAATTCGGTTTTTTCGGTACGCAGAAATTTACGCCGCGCTGGAGTGTTAAAAAATAAGTCGCGCATTTCGATGGTGGTACCCACTGGGTGTGCGCACGGCTTCACCTCGGTAGCCATGTCACGACCTTCCGCTTGAACTTGCCAAGCTTCTTCGCTTTCTTGTTCGTGGGAGCTTAAAACCAAGCGCGATACAGACGCGATAGAGGCCAGAGCTTCACCACGAAAGCCTAAGCTTTGCACGGATTCTAAATCATCAAGGTCTTTAATTTTACTGGTGGCATGGCGGCTTAACGAAAGGGGGAGGTCCCCTTTTTCGATGCCAAAGCCGTTATCGCGAATACGGATTAATTTCACACCGCCTTGCTCAACGTCTACTTCGATACGAGTAGCGCCGGCATCTAAACTGTTTTCAACTAACTCTTTCACCACGTTAGCTGGGCGCTCGACTACTTCACCAGCTGCAATTTGGTTAGCAAGACGAGGACTTAAAACTTCAATACGTTTCATGGAGTTCTTTTCGAATTTGATGAATGTCCAGCGCTTAGGTGGCTGGGACTTTGATCACTTGGCCAACGCGTATGATACTGGTTTTTAAACCATTTAGCTCTTTGAGCGTGGACATAGAAGTGGCGTGGCGCTGGGCAATGACAGATAAGGTATCACCTGGGGCGATTACATATTCTTTTAAGCGATCGCTTTTATCGCGAATACTGGCTAAGTAAGTACCAGGCGGTGGCGACTGCATAAAATAGCGTTTGATCCCTTGATGAATAGACGATGCCATACGGCTTTGATACGACGACGTTTTAAGCTTTTTTGCCTCTCCTGGGTTAGACAAAAAACCAGTCTCTATGAGCAACGAAGGGATATCCGGTGACTTCAATACCGCAAAACCTGCTTGCTCTACTTTGCGTTTATGCAACTTGGCCACACCACCCATGCTGTTTAGCACCATTTGCCCTAAATCTAAACTCACACTTAAGCTTGCGGTCATGGATAAATCCAATAAAACCCCTGCTAATAAATCTTCTTTATCATCAAGGCTTACACCGCCAACACCACCGATTAAATCCGATGAGTTTTCTTTATCCGCTAACCAGCGAGCCGCCTCACTGGTGGCCCCTCTTTGGGATAAAGCAAATACCGAGCTGCCACTGGCGCGGTGACTACTAAAAGCATCGGCGTGTATCGAAATAAACAAGTCTGCATTGGATAAGCGGGCTTTGCGAGTACGCTCGCGTAAACCAATATAATAATCACCAGTACGCACAAGCACCGGCTTAAAACCGCGCTCGCGCTCTAACAAAGCCGCCAGCTTTTTTGCAATGCCCAGCACTACTTTTTTCTCATAGATGCCACCATGACCAATGGCACCTGGGTCTTCGCCACCGTGGCCTGCATCAATGGCGACAATAATGTCACGGCTGGTCGTTTGAGTTTGTTTCACATCAAGTACAGGCTTCGACAATGTAAGAGGGCGTGTATTTTGTGTGCGCGGTAACAAGTCCACCACTAAACGGTGACTGTATTGATTGTTGGGTGGTAATGGAAAACTTTTGGCATCAATGGCTTCACGTAAATCCAGTACAATGCGCAGGTCTTTTTTATCACGCATGCCCCAGCGTACTTTTTTGATAGGGCCAACACTAACATCCAGATCTTTAAGTGAATCCAGCATTTTACTGTTTTCAATATCAATCACTAAACGATTTGGGGAGCTTAATGGGAAAATCTTATGTTCAGCTTCACGATTTAAATCAAACACCAAACGTGAGCTATCTGGGGCGTGCCAAAGCCTAACCCCTTGCACATCGGCAAGAGAAACGCTGGTTAATGTCATCAATAAAACGGCTAATACGGTACGCACGTTACTTCTTTTTATTTTAGTGAAACCTATGCCCAAGCGGTTAGCTGGGCGCGTCCTTTTTCGGTATGACTGGTGAAGCTTAATTGACGGCCTTGCTGCCAAGGCTCAATCACAATATCAATATCGGCCTCAGGCAAAATACCCGCGCCTTTTTCTGGCCACTCTATCAAACACACCGTGTCATCGGCAAAATAGTCCCTAACACCCATGAACTCGAGCTCTTCTGGGTCAGCCAAACGATACAAATCAAAATGATAAACACGCAGAGTACCAAGCTCATAAGGTTCTACCAAGGTGTAAGTGGGGCTTTTTACATTGCCACTATGACCTAAACCCTGAATCAAACCGCGACTTAAGGTGGTTTTCCCCATGCCCAAGTCGCCATGTAAATGAATCACTAAACCCGCCTGCAATGCTTCGGCTTTGTTGTGAGTCCACGTTAACATGGCCTGTTCATCGGTAAATTGCTGTGTAATCTGATCCATCTATGTCTCTACTTATTTATGACAATCCCCAGCCCAAGCTGGCACTGTCAATTTAATAACTGGCGTAACTCAACTAGCAAATCGCTGGCCAGTAAACTACTTTGACCTTTCTTTGCGCCTTCATCGGCTGCTGCACTGTGCAAACATACGGCCCCGCTGATCACTTGATGAAGATGCTTTGGCAAAGCCTGTAAATGCTGCGCCATAAAACTTGCACTGATACCGGTTAGCACATCACCCATGCCAGCACTGGCCATACCAGGATTGCCGTCGGTACAAATCTTGATACCCGCTGAATCCCCCATTAAAGAACCCGCGCCTTTTAATACCACATAACTGTTAAATCGTTCACTTAAGGATCGCAGTGTAGTGAAACGATCTTGCATCACACTGGGCACATCTGTGCCGAGCATTCTGGCGGCCTCACCTGAGTGAGGCGTCAGCACGCTTATGCGCTGATCTAAATTGTGCTGTATTTTGCCAGACGCTAATAAATTCAAAGCATCAGCATCCAGCACCACTGGCAATGTGCTTTGCATTACCTGTTGCAGCATTTGCTGACCCCAGCTGCTTTGGCCTAAACCTGGGCCAATGGCAATCACATCGGCCTTTGCTAACAAGGGAATCAATTGCTGCCCAGATTCAACACCATGAGCCATAATCTCAGGTTGTCTCGCCACGATGGCAGCTACATGTTCTGGCCGTGTGGCTACGCTTACCAATCCCGCACCTGAGCGTAATGCTGCCGAGGCACTCAAACTCACCGCACCCGCCATGCCGCTATCACCACCTATGATCAACACATGGCCAAAGTCCCCCTTATGGGCGGTGACTTTTCTTGGGCTAAATAACGCCCCTTGCTGAACACTGTGCCAGTTCAGCAAGCGCGAGCTGATTTGTAAATGTGAGCGCACCGCTTTGGGGATACCCAAATTAGCCATGCGTACCTGCCCCACATAATCAGGGGCGTGTCCGGTAAATAGACCCTGCTTATTGAGTAACATGGTAACGGTGATGTCGGCAATAATCGCAACGCCCGCCACATAGCCAGATGTCGCATTAACACCAGAAGGCACATCAATGGCCAATACTGGCAATGGGCTTTCATTCACCAAGGTAATGAGCTGGGAAACCTCATCATTGGGCGCCCCTTTCATACCTACCCCCAAGAGTGCATCTACGATGACACAATTAGGTTTATACCAATTAATTTGTTCGCTTGAGATAACATCTAAGCCTGAGTTAATCGCGGCCTCTGCAGCCTGCTTCGCTTCACCTTCTAAGCGATAAATAGCCCCTGCAAACACCAATTGCACATCAATACCGTGCTCTTGTGCAATGCTGGCCATTTCAAAACCATCGCCGCCATTATTGCCTTTACCACATAAAACAATGAGCTCTTGTACTTGGGGCCACTCACTAAGCAAAACCGCAAAGGCCGCTTGAGCCGCTTGCTGCATTAACTCGTACCCTGAATAACCAAGGTCATCGATACAATGGCGATCTAACTTTTGGCATTGCTCCGCTGTATATAGCGCAATACCCATGTCAGATTTAAAGCGCAGCGCTGTTTGTGTCGTCATCCGTGTCTACCACAATCATAAAAAACTCAAACGATTATACCTGCATCAATAAAGTTCTCCATGGTTCAAATTAGCGGAAGCAGCCTCTTAGCAGCATTTCATAGAGATAGAACGTGAAGTATCGTAAAATCGGCAAATACTCTTCAGGTTTCTCAGTGTTTATGATCACCCCAGAACAAAGCCAAACATTGGCGAACAACATCAAAACCTGGGGAGAAGAACTGGGCTTTGCCCAAGTAGCCATAACCGATGTGGATCTACAAGAACACGGTGAACGCTTAATTGAATGGCTTGAGAAAGGCTATCACGGTGACATGGCCTACATGGCGGACCACGATGATATGCGCTATCGCCCTGAAAAACTCCACCCAGGCACCTTTCGCATCATCACCTTGCGCATGGATTACATGGCCCCCGAAGTAGAAACCATTCGTGTATTAAACAACCCAAACCAAGCTTATATCAGCCGCTATGCATTAGGGCGCGATTACCACAAACTCATGCGCAAGCGCATCACCCAACTTGGCAAAAAAATCGAACAGGCTATCAGCGAATTAGAACTCACCCCTAACTTTCGCGCCTTTGTGGACAGTGCGCCTGTATTAGAGCGCGGCCTTGCGCAAAAAGCCGGCATGGGTTGGATTGGCAAAAATGCCATGTTGATTAATCCAAAAGCGGGCAGCTATTTCTTTTTGGGCGAACTGTTTACCAACTTACCTCTACCGATTGATCAACCATACGACGATATGAACTGCGGCAGTTGCACCGCCTGCATGACCGAATGCCCCACTGGGGCCATTGTGGATAACCATGTGGTAGATGGACGCAAATGCATTTCTTATTTAACTATCGAATTAAAAACCGCCATCCCTGAAGAGCTGCGCAGTAAAATGGGCAACCGTATTTTTGGATGTGATGACTGCCAACTATGCTGCCCGTGGAATAAATTCACCAAGGCATCAAAAGAGAAAGATTTCACCCCGCGCCACAATTTAGACACCGCCACCTTGCTTGAATTATTTAACTGGGACGAAGCCACGTTTTTACAAAAAACGGAAGGCACCCCAATTCGCCGCGCTGGCCATGAGCGTTGGATTCGCAACATTGCCGTGGCATTAGGCAATGCACCGTATTGTGAAAAAATCATTATAGCTCTAAACGATAAAGCCAACAGCGACTCCCTATTAGTACAAGAACACGTTAGCTGGGCATTACAACAACAGTTACAAAAGCCCTAATAGCTTGTCGCCCCCTCCCAACAAATAAGCCAAAATCCCCTTGGATTGGCGATTTGCGTGCCACGATGGTATGGTTTAGCTCATATCATCATGTTTAGGTCAGCTTGTACCCCAAGCTCAAGGCTGAATAAAATAATAATTAGACATCTAAATGTGTTTTAAGGGAGTAATAAGCAAGTAGATATATTTGCTATTGAAAAGCTCCTCATTCGTCAGCCCCGTCTAAACTTAAGCAACAAAACGCCAAAGGCGATTTCATGAAAACAAAATTATCTATACAGCACGTGTATAAGATTTTTGGTAAACACCCTAAAAAAGCCATGCGAATGGTGGAACAGGGTAAAACAAAAGACCAAATATTCAGCGCCACCGGCCAAACTGTTGGTGTGAAAGATGCCTCTTTCGATATTTACGAAGGAGAAATTTTTGTCATTATGGGCCTTTCTGGCTCCGGTAAATCCACCATGGTGCGTATGCTCAACCGACTGATTGAGCCTACCCAGGGTAAAATATTTTTAGATGACACCGACATCGCCTCTTTAGACGAAGAAGCACTTCGTCAAATACGCTTGCATAAAATCTCAATGGTATTTCAATCCTTTGCGCTCATGCCCCATATCTGCGTGCGCGACAATGTCGCCTTTGGTTTAGATTTAGCAGGTGATGTATCCATTGAAGAGCGCCAAAAACGCGCCGACGCGGCACTGGATCGCGTAGGTCTATTGCCCAATGCAGACTCTTACCCCAGTGAGCTATCAGGCGGTATGCAACAACGAGTTGGCCTTGCCCGAGCTCTGTGCATAAACCCAGATGTTTTATTAATGGATGAAGCCTTCAGCGCCCTTGACCCTCTTATTCGAACCGAAATGCAAGATGAACTACTGCGCCTGCAAGCTGAAGACAAGCGCACCATCGTATTTATCTCTCACGATCTAGATGAAGCGGTGCGCATCGGCGATCGCATCGCCATCATGCAAGGGGGCGAGGTGGTGCAGGTAGGCACGCCCGACGACATCATTAACAATCCAGCCAATGACTACGTGCGCTCATTCTTCCGCGGTGTGGATGTGAGCACAGTGTTAAGTGCCAAGGATGTAGCCCGTCGTACCCAGCAAACCCTTATTAAAAAAACCTCCGACACAGGCATCAGTACCAGCCTGCAGTTACTCAAAGACAACGACCGAGATTTTGGTTACGTGGTGGATGCCAGTAATCAGTTTATCGGTGTGGTCTCCACCGACTCGTTAAAACAAGCGAAACAACAAGGGCAGACGATGGAAGCGGCGTTATTGAAAAAACCGCAAACCATTTTGGCCGACACGCCACTGGGTGAATTGATTTCCGATGTGGCTCAAGCCCCTTGCTCCCCCCCTGTGATCAATGAACAAGGGAAGTTTTTAGGGGTAATCAGTAAAACTGTTTTACTGGAAGCGCTGGACCGTCAAACAGGAGAATCTCTATGAGCCAAGATAACCCATGGGGTACTCAAGATAATAATGACTCCGCCTACCTTGCGGATAAATCCAATGAAGTAGCTCCTACTTTTGACTGGAGCGAACCATTCAAAGTGGACGGCGGCATCATACCTTTCAATGATATGGTGGATTCAACACTAGACGCCGTAGTGCCGTTTTTACGCCCTGTTTTTCAAGCCTTGTCTCAGCCTATCGGCTGGATCTTAAATTCAATTGAAGCCTTTTTATTATGGGTACCAGCACCCTTTATTATCGTGGCACTGGCATTACTTGCGTGGAAGCTATCGACCCGTAATATCGCCATCGGCACCTTTGTAGGCTTACTCAGCATTGGTTTAATTGGCGCATGGGATGACGCCATGATTACCCTTTCCCTGGTGATTACCTCACTGTTCTTTTGTGTCGCCATTGGTTTACCCATGGGCATCTGGCTGTCACGTTCGGATAAAGCCGTTTCAATTGTGCGGCCCATTTTAGACGCTATGCAAACCACCCCTGCGTTTGTTTATTTAATTCCCATCGTCATGTTATTTAGCCCAGGCAAAGTGGCTGGAGTCATCGTCACCATTATTTTTGCGGTGCCGCCCATGATTCGTTTAACCAACTTAGGCATTCGCCAAGTGCCTGCAGATTTAATTGAAGCCGCTAAAGCATTTGGCACCAACCCAAAGCAGTTACTATTTAAAGTGCAATTACCGCTTGCCCTACCCACCATAATGGCAGGGGTCAATCAAACCCTAATGCTGGCACTTTCGATGGTGGTAATCGCCTCTATGATCGCGGTACCGGGCTTGGGTCTAATGGTGCTTCAAGGCATTGGTCGAAACGACATTGGTATCGCCGCCGTTGGTGGCCTTGGTATTGTGGTATTAGCGATTATTTTAGATCGCATCACACAACATATTGGTCGCGGCAAAAAATAATATAAACCAGATTCAACAAAACAAGGAGTGAACCCATGAGAATGCTTAAAGCATTATTAACGTTACCCATTTTGACAGCAGCCCTATTAGCCGGTTGTTCTGAAAGTGCTGACACCGCCACAGCCACCAGCGACAAGCCTGGAACGGGCGTGAGCGTGAAAAGTTTTCACAGCCCAATCGCTGAAGAAAAATTTCAAACCTTAGTCATCAACCGTGCATTAGAAGAGCTGGGCTATGACACACAGCCTATTTTAGAAGTGGAATATAACGCCGGCTACACCGCCATTTCACAAAACGATATTCAATGGGGCGCCGTAAGCTGGGACCCGCTACACAATGACATGTTTAAAAACTCTGGCGGCGGTGACACCATCATTAAACTGGGACAGTATATTGTCGGCGCAGCACAGGGCTACTTAATGGATAAAACCACCGCAGAGAAATACAACATCGATACCATCGATGATTTAAAAGACCCAAAACTCGCCAAGTTATTTGATGCAACAGGCGACGGTAAAGCGGATCTAACAGGCTGCCAACCAGGTTGGGGGTGTGAAGCCGTAATCAATCATCAACTGGATGCATTTGGTCTGCGTGATACCGTGAACCATGTACAAGGCAGTTATGCCGCCATCATTTCTGACACCATTGCTCGCTACAAAGCTGGCCAACCAATTGTGTATTACACTTGGACCCCTTATTGGGTTTCCGGTGTATTAGTGCCTGGTAAAGACGTTGTTTGGTTACAAGTACCGCACTCTGAACATCCACTAGGCACAGACACACAGCTGCCAAATGGTGATAACTATGGCTTCAATGTAAACAGCGAACGTATTGTGGTGAATAAAGCCTTTGCCGATGCTAACCCTGCTGCGAAAAAATTATTTGAAGTGGCTAAACTGAACATCAACGCCATATCGGCGCAAAACAAACTCATTTCAGAAGGCGAAAATACCGCTGCCGATATTGAACGCCACACAACTAACTGGATTGCTCAAAACCGTGAGTTATTCGATTCATGGTTAGAAGCGGCAAGAAACGCGGCCATGTAAGTGACCGATTGCACACGTTGCAAAGATAAGGAGCCGCAAGGCTCCTTTTTTTATGTGTGTCACGTTATGATTTAAAAAAACACGAGACCCATAACATGGATGTTATCTGGCTAAACTTATTTAGCACATCATCAATACAATATTGGTTAGAAATTTTTGCCATATGTGGCGCATGCCTTTTCTTAGATGCCTTCATCATGTCGATGCTAACAGGCAAACACCGTGCTGAGCGCAGCCATTACTTATTAAGCATTATTTCTGTTGGCTGTTATCTTGCGTTATTTCCGTTAGACAGCGAACTGTTTCGCCATTATTGGATGCAAATATTACTGGGCTTATACCTTTATGATTTATGCATCATTGCACGCGACTGGCAACAACTTAAACCCAGCTATCGTACTTTTTATTCCGTCCATCATGGTGTCAGCTTAGGCTTATTTATTGTTTGGCATTTGAGTTTTGTGCCCTTTACCGATGCCATGGCCATTGGCGCATTACTTTGGGTAAGCAGTGATGTATGGCGCTGGGCTGAACAGTTTTGGCGTTTAAGTGGCAGGCATAGTTCCAATCGACTACGGGATGGGGTTTATTATTTAGAGCGCGGACACAGAATATTTTCTTACTGCGTGTTTTTATGGGTGCTTAATTTTGAATTTAAATACACCTCTGAAATGGTACTGATCGCAAGCGGTGTCCTAATGGACATCATTGATACTTATTTTCAACGCCAAGCCAGACAGGCACATAAATTAAAACAAACCCATGGGCCACTTTTGAATAAAAATATTCAGAACGAAAACAAAAAACAAAAAGCGGCATAGCTTTTAATCTTTGTACCACATAGACAGTGCCACTTGCTCCATGGCATACCACTGGTCACCTGTTGGTGTCCATTGCTCAAAGTTACGGGTGGCCGCCAGTAAAAAATCCATCAATCCCAAGTGCTGCCTTAACACTCGCGCATGACGATGAGGCACCGTAGGGTGAAACAAACCACTAAAACTTAATAGCTGAATGGGACGTTTTTTTACCCAGTTCCATGACCCCATTTCGAGCGTAATGGGCAACAAGGTACGATCCTGTTGTTGGCATTTACGATGAAAGTAGTCCCACACATCACCATGACTTAAATAAGCAGTGGATTGCGGCTCGAACAAATAATTATGATTGGGGTAATTACGCTCCCATAAAATTTTAAGCGCCATATACACAGGCACATCACTAATAGGCTGGCGACGAAAGGCATAAGGAATCCATAACTGGTCTTTAAAACCAAAGCCACTATGAATATCCAATGCAATTACAGGTTTATCTTTTGAAGTAATACGCTCAATCACTTGCTCAAGCACGGAAAATTCAGTTTGAACCGCGCCACCTTGTTTACCACGATACCAAGGGAGTTTTGCACTAACCCGTTGACCGCCCAACAAAAATGGCACAGGGTCTTCGGCTTCAATGGGCGCATGGCGATTAATATCAATACCATTGCCATTGGCGCGCGTATTTAAATACATACCTGCGGGATTCACCATGGGTAAAATCACCAATGCCACATCGCTTTCAAACTGGCTACGCCAAAGCCCATCCCAGCGGTAACGTTGTAATAAAGATTGCATCCATGCCAACAAAGCTTGCGTGCCGATACGTTCAACACCATGAATGGCCGCGCTAATAAAGAAAGTGGTCTTACTGGTTTGCGGATTACCTATGGTGAGCATAGGAATAGGAAGCTGAATATTATTAACCGGTATTTCAGCCAACAGCTCAACATCAATCACGTCTTGGTTTTGACTGATAATTTTATCCAGCTCAAGATATTCAGGCACATAGGTTTTAAGCTGACCTTTGTGACACTGCACAAACTCATGCAATACCTGCCCATGGCTTAGTGTAATTTCAGAGTCGTTGGTTAAAACAAATTGAGAGGCAAACGCGAGTTTAGTCGTGTCGTTTTCAGCTGGAGAATTGGGCGTCACATTGACATCCATTTTGATTGTTCCTACACATCATGGTTAGGCTAATTTCTCAGCTAACCTCATACAAAAAGTGTAGCCAATACTAAAGCAGGCCAATGGTCATGTCCTGCCTGTCATAAAAATTTCACAAAGCAAGATTTAGCGCCTCAAACTGTTATCATGGGTGTCATTATAAATTACTCATCGAAACCATCATGACCAATATTGCTGTGTTTGTGGATGTGCAAAATATCTATTACACCACCCGCGACATGTATAAGCGCTCATTCAACTACAAAAAACTATGGGCCGATTTAAGCGAGCAAGGCACCATCACACACGCCTATGCCTATGCCATTGATCGTGGTATCGATAGCCAAATTAAATTTCAAGATGCTCTGCGCAACATCGGTTTTGAAGTGAAACTTAAACCCTTTATTCAACGCCGTGATGGCAGCGCAAAAGGAGACTGGGATGTGGGCATCACCATAGACGTCATGGAAGCCTCACCCGATGTTGACCAAGTAGTATTACTAAGTGGTGATGGCGACTTTGCTATTTTATTAGAAAAGGTGCGCAGCAAATTTAAAGTCAAAACCAAGGTTTATGGCGTGGAGTTTTTAACCGCCAATGGCCTCATTCAAAGCTGCGATGAATTTGTGAATATAGAAAAAGACATGCTGCTGTAACCCTTTAAATAGCCAATCCATCTAAAAAACCACTCAAGACAAAATGCGCCATGCCGATAAATAACCCATCGGCAAAGGTGCATTTATGAAAATCACTTCCTCCAATTTGGTCATGAACCAAAATACACAAAAGCAACAAACCGCGGCAAGAGCTGTGGAATCCACTGTCACCATTGATAATCGAAATGGAAATGGAAATGGAAATGGCAATACATCCAATGGCTTGACTGCCTCAATTAAGCAATCTCAACTTATTGAAGCATTAAGCCTGATCAACAGTAATAGCATGAGCTTAATCAAAGATGCCGATGGCAACTTTCAAGTTGCCCAAAGCACCTATGCCATTGAAGCCATTACCAAGCTCGCCCTTGAAGAAGAAATCACCGTGCGTGCGGTCACCGCCACTGGGCAGAATAATTCCCCAAATACAAACGCGGTAGGCGTGTCCATTAACCGCGTGTTTGCGTTTGAATCCAATACCAATATTCAAATGAATACCCTTGGCAGCGTTACCACAGAAGACGGCCGCGAGATTGATTTTTTATTAGAGCTCAATTACCAGCGTGACATGCAGGTGACACAAACCAGTCAGTTCAACGGCAATCGTAATTTAATTGACCCATTGGTGATTAACTTAACCGGTGGGCCAGCTGAGCTCAGTGACAGCTATTTTGAATTTGATTTAGATAGTGATGGCAATAGTGAAAGCCTCCATCAAACCGCAGCCGGTACCGGTTTTTTAGTGTTTGATAAAAACGAAAACGGGATTATCGATGACGGCAGTGAAATGTTTGGCCCCCAAACCGGTTATGGCTTTGCAGAATTAAGTGCATACGATGAAGATGGCAATGGTTGGATCGATGAAAACGACAGCATATTCGCGCAACTTGCTTTTATGGATTTCAATGAAAATGGCGAGCAACAATTACAAGACCTAAGCACCGTGGGCTTAGGCGCCATCGCGTTACAATCAGCAGCCATGGACTTTGATCTGTACGACAGCCAAGGTAACTTTCAAGCGCAAGTGGCCCGCAGCGGTGTGGCGTTAATGGAAAACGGCGCCGCAGTGAGTATTCAAGAAATTTATTACCCAGGCCAAGCATTTGGCCAAGGTCGGTTAGAGCGCACCTCACAACTAGATAATGAGAATACCGGTGATCTTATTGAAAACTCTTCGCCACTTACTCAATTTCAATTCAATAATGCCATCGTTAATGGCCGTAATGAAGAAACCCATGTGACACTAGAATTACCTGCCTATTCAAATCGGGTGGCGTTTGATTCTTATAAAGAAGTCGATTTTGCTAGCGCCCCTCTTTCTGGCCATAACCGTGATAATCTTAACCAAGAAAATTTAGTCATCCAAGAACAAGACGATACCAACATTAGTATCACCAGTGCTTCTAATCAGGCTGTTACAGAGTCGAATAATGAAGCTGATAAACGTGCATCTATTCAAAGTTATTTTCAAAATAAAATCGCAAATGAGTTTGAATTTTCAACCCCTATTAATACAACCAATTCCAGTAAAGATCATCTTGAAAACACCGTCTCCCAACCGGTAATACAGAAAGCGCGCCCTTCATTTTTTAACAGTGAAAGTACGGAAGATAAAAAACTAGAAGACTTAAAATTATTAGTTGAAAATTTAAAGGTAATACGGGAGCAGCACGTCAAAATGCAAGATAAATTAAATATTTATCATAAAGTCAGCCAGTTTTCACATGGCTAATAACCTGATTCACAATACATAAAACTAAGGCGCTATGACTTTTAAACGCACATCAGCAACACTGCCCAATATTGTGTAACAAGCATTAAAGCTTTTAAACGTATCGCCATTTAGACGCATATATAACGTTTTGCCGATATATTCATTAACTATTGTGATGCTCTCGTTAAGGTCATATTCGTTATCAATCTGATCGAGCTCAAGTAATAATTCACCGTCATTCTCAATATATTGACCGTCGTCATTTAAATCTACTCTGACATGCCAGCGTGTTTTGGAATATTTATCATAATCTTCTGATTCAGGGGGCAAAGGATCCATTACCGTGCCCGTCACCGCAATTGAAAAAGGTGTGCCGGCAGTGACTTCTATGGGTTCAATATCCGTATAATCATAATCGGCAGGGTTAAAATCAATCGCTACACCGTTGATTAAAATGCTATCAAACTGACGCCTTACTGTGGAAATAAAGGGTGAGCAATATTGATCTGTAACCTCAACGTTACGAGTAAACGTATCGCTCATGCCAAGATGATCCGTTACCCTCAGGCTAGGCGAGTATTCACCACTGTTTGCATACTCATGATAAGGCGAAGCCAGCGTACTGGTCGTACCGTCATCAAAATCCCAAAGATATTCCGTTACAACACGATCGCTGTGTGTAGTGTCGGTGAATTGTACCCGTAGTTTTTGCGCCTCAAACTCATAGTGCGCTAATGTGTCTTCATCTTTTAATTGAATTTTAACCGCACGAAATGCAGCAACCACCTCTTCTTCTGGGTAACCTTTAAGCTTAGCCGTTTGAAGAACACAATTTGCCCCGTGCAATATTTCTGCATCTGGCAGCCAGCAGGATTTCGCCGATTCCAAAAATAAAGTAAACGCATCGTTAATCCCCCACTGCTTAGTCAGTAAATAAAATGGATACGTCATCATGCCCATGCGTTTGTAATAATTATTACCAGCATCGGTATAGTCAAAATAACTTTCGATGGCGCCTTTTTCGGTTTCAATTTTATTTAAATAACGTTTCTGTGAGGCATGATTTTCATCGCCCATTACCCAATTTAATTCACCATAAAGTTGATAATGGGCCATCACGGACGCCATGTCCGCAAACGCTTCATGCAGCATACGACCATCCATATGATAGCTAGTCTGTGGTGCAAATTTTAAAGCAGTGTGTTGCTGTAATATTCCGTGAGTGATTTCATGACTAACAGTATCTAAAGAGGCTGAGCCATAAGCGCGAAATATGACATCATTAAAATTCACATACGCCCCATCCCAATGGGCCCATAAATTAAAACTCATTTGACTGCCGTAATGGGCCCGAATGCGTATTTTATCCATTGGGCGGATACCCAGTAGCTCTTCATACATATCAAAAACCAGTGAGCCATAAAACATTGCATCATTAATCATGGAATATGTATGCAGATCCTCATTACCATCTTGGTCGTATGTCACGACTTTGCGATGCTCATTTAATTGAGAGTCAGTACAATCAAACTCATAAGCCGGATACAAGATGTCATCTACAACAACGGTTAAACCACTTTTATCGTTTAAATCTTCTTCGAAGTTAGCGTCATGAACCAGTACATTGCCGTTATCGAACACACAAAAATAATCATCTCCTTGCTTTCGCACTGTCGCTACTAACGCAGGTCGATCAACACCATATACCCAATTGGAATAATAATTACCGCCAGGGCCATTTACATGAGCTAAATCAACAATAGATACAAGCTGCGATGGGCTTTGCTGTTCATCCTCATTCACGACTTGTAACTGGAGCGTCCCATCGTCACTAGGAATATGTGTAGCAAAAGGGATTGTCATGGTTTGTAAAGCAGTAGAGTCGTTAATCATGGTACTAAAGGCAATGTCATCTAGTGGCTGGCCTTGGTTATTTACCCAATGAGCCTCTACACGATTAGCGTTGCAGTTTTGTGGTAATGTAAATGTCACCTCACCGCCTATATTACCCACGGTATAATCTTGGTCTTTAAAATTGACAACACTGCCAGACAAATCGCAGACGATAGCCGTGTCTTGTTTTGATTTTTTATCGCCACAACCCACTAGCACTAATATGCTGATAAGTATCCATACACTTCTCATAACTCTGCTCTGACCTCGATACCAAACAATCCACATTAAAAACGCATAGTATGTAAATTAAAAGGTGAGTACTACCCTATTAACGTTAACAAATGTGCGCTTTGATACTCGTTTGTTAAAGTCACTTAATTATAAAAACAAAAACGCCCAGTCTATCTAAGCACTGGGCGTTTTAACATGCTAATACAGCCTTAAATACTCATAATATTTTTACGGTAATACTGCATTTCATCAATGCTTTCACGAATATCATCTAACGCTTTGTGAGAGCCTTTTTTGGTTAAGCCTGTTAATTTTTCTGGAGCCCAACGACGGGCCAATTCTTTTAACGTGCTCACATCGATATTGCGGTAATGGAAAAAGTCTTCCAGTTCAGGCATGTACTTATTTAAGAAGCGACGATCTTGATGCACGCTATTGCCACACATAGGACTGACACCTTTACCAATGTACTGCTGCAAAAATGCGATGGTTTCTTTTACCGCTTGCGCCTCATCAATCTTGCTGTCTTTCACGCGCTGCACTAAACCTGAATTACCATGGGTTTTGGTATTCCAATCGTCCATATTATCTATGATGCTATCCGGCTGATGAATGGCCAGTACAGGGCCTTCCGCAAGGATATTTAGATCACCATCCGTGACGATGGTGGCAATCTCAATGATCACATCGGTGGCAGGCTCTAGGCCCGTCATTTCAAGGTCGATCCAGATCAGGTTATGCTTGTTTTCCATCTTGTATCCTTTTTGCCTTGAACACTGCTTTACGTGGCAAAGCACTATATAATTCATTAAAGCCCAATTTGAACACATATCTATGTCAAAACGAAAGCTCAGCAAGCGTCAGACTTGGCGAATCAACAAAATTCAACAAGAACGCAGTGAACGCGCTGATAAAAAAGAAGAGCAAATCCACGACGAACTAGAAGGGGGCGACCTTGGCCCTGAGCAGTCTGGTCAGGTAATTGCTCACTTTGGCACACAGGTTTTAGTAGAAGGCACTGATGGCGAGCAAAAACGCTGCCACATGCGTGCTAACCTGGGTGGCTTAGTCACCGGCGACTCGGTCGTTTGGCGCATCGGCAAGGACGAGCATGGCGTCGTGGTTGCGCGTAATGAGCGTGAATCTGAGCTATGCCGCCCCAACATGTATGGCGAGCTTAAAAGCGTTGCTGCAAACATCGACTACATGATTATCGTCGTGGCGCCTGAGCCATACGCCCACCGCAACCTCATTGACCGCTACCTAGTAGCCGCTGAAATGAGCGGTATTGAGCCGGTTTTATGCCTGAATAAAATTGACCTCATCGATGGTGAAAACCAAGAGCACTTTTTACATCTTGTGCATGATTACCAAGAAATCGGCTACCGCTTCATGCATGCCAGCACCAAGACCAAAAACGGCTTAGAGGATTTAAAAGACTTCTTAAAAGATCGCATTAGCGTGTTTGTAGGCCAAAGCGGCGTGGGTAAGTCTAGTATTATTTCTACCTTATTACCGGATGAAGACATTCGCGTGGGCGCGTTAAGCGAACAAAGCCGCAAAGGCAAACACACCACCACCACGGCCACCTTATTCCACTTCCCAAGCGGCGGTGACTTAATCGATAGCCCAGGGATTCGTGAGTTTGGTCTATGGCACATGGAAGAACATGAGATTCTTGAAGGATTTGTGGAATTTAAGCCCTTCATAGGCACCTGCAAGTTCCGCGACTGCAAACACCAAGCAGAGCCTGGCTGTGCCATTAAAAAGGCCCTAGAAGATGGCCACATTAGTGAGCGCCGCTATGACAGCTACCAGCAGATCATCAACAGCCTCTTAGATGTAGCCATGCGACCCCATTCTTAATCTGGAAAACCTCACATAACCAGCCATACTCTTTATACTTCAACAAAGATGACTCCCCATGCAGCTGGTTATGTATATGAGCGATTATAATCGCCCACTAGAATGTTTAGATGTGGACCTGCATGAGATTTTAACCATTGCAGTCGAGCACAACCAAAACAACGATATTACGGGTGTTTTATTTTTTGATAATGGCAAGTTCATCCAGATACTAGAAGGTGAAAAAGACAAACTTCACCCGCTTATCCAACATATTAAAGATGATACACGCCATAAAAACTTCAAACTTTTAATGGATGAACCCATTGATAAGCGAGAAATTGAAGGTTGGAGCATGAAAGCATTTGATCTTTCCGAGCATGAACCTCAAGACTGGTCATTATTAGAAGAGCTGCGAAATGCCTATCTAAACACCTTCAAAGTATCGAGCAAGCAAATCATATCCTGGATCAGTCACTTCATTAAAGACTATGCTCGTTTTAAAAATAATGAACGTGGTTAAAAAAGCGACTTCATGGCTTTTTAAAATTCTAATTTTAAGGTTACTGTTGAAACTTAGCTTATTAATTACAAACTTTACCCATCAATGATCTCTCTTGCTACTTTCAACGCTTCTGTACTATCCCCCTGTAAATATCTTTTTATAGATTTTTGTAATTTAGGATAATAATCAGCTTCACTTCTCTCACCTTGCTCGATTAACCGAGCCGCATAATAAATCTCAACCACAGACAGTAATAGCTCCTGACTAAGCTCAATATTAAGCTCGCGTCCTTTAAATCGAGCGATGTATTCAGCCGTCAATTCGGCATACTTAAATCTCTCGGAAGTGTCATTCGATACGACAGGTTCAATTTCAGAGCCCTCATTAAAGTCATTCCATGTTTCAATCACAACCCATTCGATACCAGTATCAAGTGTTGGTGTGTCTTGGTCGGTATACTTAAGTACTTTCTCCCAAGTGTTTTTATAAACCTCACCATCTTTTCGATCAATCCATCTGTGCTGCCCCCAAGTAACATTTCGATCGTCAAAACCAGGCCAAGCGGCACCCACAACAAATCGTTGTTTATTGGCTTGTTTAAAAACAAACGAGGTTTCATAAAACCAATCAAGATATTCTTCTCCCCAGTCTGAACCGTCATCTTGAAACCCTTTAACCCAAGGATAAAAGCCATCCATGTTCAGGACATTAGGGGTAGCATCAATATCAATGTCATTTTTTATTAGTACAGGAGTATTTTCATCAAAAACCGTTTTGACAGCCGATCGGTACTCTGATGAATTAAGGTAATCATACATCCAAATAAAAATAACAGGCTCCCCATCCCTATGAAGGTAGCCGTTGATATTAGATGTCATATTCTGCTTCAAGAGGGTAAGTTTTTCTTTGGCTAAACTCACTGTCATATCTTGATCATCCAAACTGATAAAAACTGAATAATCAAAATCAGGGTATATATCATGCACTCGTTTTAATGAAGCCAAAAAAATATCGAATGCCTCTTGATCATAATCCGTCTTCACATTAATCATGGCGCCATCGACCCCTAAAGCAGACGTCAAAAGGATATGGTAGAAATGCGTCGCCCAAGATTTCGAATCATAATAGCCAATTAAGGGTGTATTGACCGTACCATCTATCCAATGACGACCAGATGATGTGTCGCCACCGAACCAAGGTAAATAATGAATATATACCTTTTTATAACTCTGTGATGGTACCCCTATTTTAAATCCTGCCGATTCACTGTCCCCCCCTGAACATGACAACAAGAGAAAGCACACGAGAAAAGCAATAAGTGACTTAACTTTCATAACCAGAGATATTCGATTCATGGATATTGCTCGCCCTGCCATTCACCCATAATAATTATCTGAGTTTAGGTCTTAAAATCAAAACAAGACAACTATGGAAATAAAAAATGCGTTATGAATTAAAAACGTATAAGCAAAGGGTTCATAATCTATATAGGTTATTGGGCTTTCGTCTCTCTACAATCGATATAGAAGAAACGATGATAAAATACACCATGTACACCCTGATTTAACTTTTACAATGAATACCTAAATTACTTTTTATCAATAATTTCCAACCAAACAAGACACCTACATCGTGGAGCCGCTATTAATCTGAATTAACCTAAAAGAATAAGTCGTTGCTTGCTGTACCTAGGCAGCTCTATAATTTAGCACCACATCATTAGCTCTTAGTGGCTAAAGATGCATAAAAAATAACTAAGACACTCATGGTAAGAAAATAGTCCTAGGTCGCCTAGGTATACTTTTCTTCTTTTACTAAATTTCCAACTAAATTCGTATTTAACAAAATAAGTTAAAGGCTGATGATCAATCCAAAGGAGAGCATCATGCCAAAACCAAGGAAAGAACAAGTCTGTTTAGAAGCCACGCCTTATTACCACTGTGTTTCTCGCTGTGTACGCAAAGCATATTTATGTGGCGTTGATATTAATACCAATGAAAGCTATGAACATCGCCGTGGTTGGCTTGAAAATGAGTTAATCAAACAAGCACAAATATTTTCAATTGATATTGCAGCCTATGCGATTATGTCGAATCACTATCACGTTGTTTTACATATCAACAAAGAAGTAGCCGATAACTGGTCTTTTGATGAGGTAATTGATCGTTGGCATCAACTTTATAAAGGTAATGCACTTAGTCAGCGTTTTCGATCAGGTATTGCATTATCAGAAGCTGAAATCGATAAACTTTATGAATACGTAGAATTATGGCGTAAACGTTTAATGGATATCAGTTGGTTTATGCGCCGTTTAAATGAATTTGTGTCCCGCCAAGCTAATTATGAAGATAACTGCACAGGTCGTTTTTGGGAGGGTCGCTTTAAATCTCAAGCCTTACTTGATGACAAGGCATTGGCAGCATGTTTAGCCTATGTAGATTTAAACCCTGTTAGAGCCTGTATGGCTAATACCCCTGAAACATCTGAATTTACTTCAATCAAACAACGAGCAGAGAAAGCTAAAGCCGCACATTCGGCTAATCACCCAAACCAACAAGTGAAATCTTTAATGCCGTTTGCAGGCAACCCTAAACAAGAAATGCCGTTTGGCTTACCGTTTAAATTAACCGATTATTTAGAGCTGGTTGAGCTGACTGGACGAGTGATTCGGGATGATAAACATGGCAGTATTTCAAATACATTACCGTCTATTTTAGAGCGTTTGAACATAGAGCCAGATAACTGGTTAAAATTAACCACGTCATTTGAATCGAATTTTAAAGATTTAGTTGGCAACCCGACTGCTTTAGGTAAAGCAATCGAGTTGCTTGATCGTAAGCGGCGACCTAACCTCAAAAATTGCCAAACCTTACTTACGTAAACATCACACAATAAATCAACTTAAGACGCTATTCATTGGCGGGATGACTTCTGCACGGTTTTTCAAAAAACGATTGCATCAAGATTTAAACACAAATAAATCAGACTAATGAGGGTGAAATCTCACCTTTCACTTAAACATTCAATGTGGCGAAGATTAAAATAGCTCACCTCAGCTTATATCATTAACCTGAGTGTCTTACTTAATTCTTATGTGTACTAACCACTTTCTGATGACCTAAGGAGCAATATTTAACTTCACCAGATGGACTTGCAAGCTTTAAAGTCGAAGCCTCAAGTAACATTTTATTTAGCCCTTGTAGCTGAATTTTTTTGTCTCGTTTCTCATCTTTTGAACACTCCCCGAGAAAAAAACGAAATTCCTTTTGATAACTAAACTTGGAATCTTTAACTACAAGAGATCTTTCTAATGGGTCATCAGAATACCTAACTTCCCCCATATTAACTTTGCAACCGCTTGTCTTAGCTAGTAGGTGCTTGTACGCGATAATTTTAGTAGCAGGTAAAATTACAAAGTAAGTCCCAAACTCATTTAGCATTTGCTCTAATGAATTTTCAAAATCATTATGTGGCCCGATTACTGCCCATGATTGCAGCCATGCATCTTTCTGTTCTGCCGCAGGATAGATTAAAAGGCTTTGAGCATCATCGAAATTGACTTTATCACCATTATAAATGATGTTTGGCATCTCATTACCTAATGTTTTATCCCAATAGCCAAGACATGATTCACTTCTATCTCCTCTCCCAATACTTTTATCCTTCCTATAATAATGAGGAGTTCTGAAAAGGTTTGTTCCTTTTTTAAAAGACAAATAATGCTCTTCTCTACTGAAGAATTTAATTAAAGCTACAGCATCTGTTTGCAACTTAGGATTATCACTCATTTTATTTGAATCCTTTTAAAGTAATGGTACGACGATAGAGATTAGTTTTTATGCATAACATTTTAATCATAAGACCTTACAAGCTTCCCTATCTTGCAAGGTAATAACACCCCATTATGTCTACCTAAATTCAAAAGTACCAACTTTTATAAGCTGCACTATAACCCTATCGTAAAGCCAATGAATCAAAAACCAGCACGCACAAAAAAGGAGCCGAAGCTCCTTTAATACTGACTGACTCAATCACACACTAACCGTTAAGCAATGGCTTGACCCATCATCAACGGTGAAGAGGCTTTAATTTCATCTAAGAATTTAACCGTATCTTCTGGGAAACACAGAATCACGGTTGAGCCTAATTTAAAGCGGCCCATCTCTGCGCCTTTTTCTAATTTGATTTCACCTTGTGAATAGTTTTGTACTTGAGCCTGTTTTGGTAATGGGCAAACCTGACCAGACCACACGGTTTCGATACCCGCTACGATCATGGCACCCACCAGCACCATGGCCATTGGGCCAAACTCGGTATCAAACATACACACTAAACGCTCGTTACGTGCAAACAAACCATCAACGCCTTCTGCGGTGGCTGGGTTCACACTGAATAAATCACCCGGTACATAAACGGTTTCTTTTAGTGTACCTGCACATGGCATGTGTACGCGGTGATAATCTTTTGGGCTTAAATAAATAGTGGCGAACTCACCATTCATGTATGGGGTTGCACGCTCGTTATCACCACCTAACAATTCCACTACGCTAAAGTCACGGCCTTTGGCTTGAAAGCAACGACCTAATTCAATTTTGCCAAGTTGGCTAACAGCACCGTCTGCAGGGCTTACTAATTTTGCATCGGCGATTGGGCGCGCGCCATCTTTTAATTCACGGGTAAAAAAGTCATTAAAATTTGCAAATTGATCAAGGTCTTCGATTTTCGCTTCGCTCATATTTACGTCATATTTAGCAGCAAATTTTTTAATGAAGGTGCTTTTAATCAATTCAATTTTGGTACTGGCAAACCAACCAACAATACGGCTTAAAGTATGTTGCGGGATAATGTATTGGCTTAAAACAAATAATGCGTTTTTATTCACTGTGTATTCCACTTATTTTTAGAAAATTATTGGCCGGTTTCGATGGGGGTGCTTGGGTCATTGCCCCATTCACTCCATGAACCTGCGTATGCTTGTACCGGCCAACCTAGTTGTTTACAAATCACATAGGTTAAACCTGAACGGCGATGTGTTTGGCAGTGGGTCACGATGGTTTTTGTACCTGTGATGCCCAAGTCGTTTAATTCTTGTTTTACGGCATCTAAATCACGCAGAACTAAATCCGCTTGTGTATCTAATGCGCGGGTAAACTCGTAGCTTTTTGCACCGGGTAGATGCCCACCGCGAGCGCTGACGGCTTTTTCACCTGTGTATTCAGGGAATGAGCGAGCGTCCCATATTTCAATACTGTTATCACTGATCGCTTGCAGCAATTGCTCTTTATCAATGGTCACCGTCTCATCAATCTGTGTCACCTGATAATCGCTAGGCTGCGCTTCATTGGCTTTGCTTTGAACTGGGCATTGTTGGGCAAGCCACGCGTGAATACCACCATTTAAAAAGCTGTAATGTTTATGGCCAATGGCATCAAGCACCCAGATCATTCGACCCGCCCATGGGCCACCATCATCGTCATATACAACTACGTGAGTATCGGCGGTTAAACCCAAACGACCAAACAATAAGCTTAATTGCTCTTTGCTAGGTAATAAGCCGGGGGCAGGAGGTACGCCTAGTTGGATATGACTAGGGGGAACATGGATCGCACCAGGAACATGAGCGGCTGTATAGGTTTCAGCTTTGCCCAAATCTAAAATCAATAACTTCCCTTGATCCAGCTCACTGACCAGCTGGCTGGGTTCAATGATGAGTGGCAACGTCATATGATGGCCTCGATAAGTTTGGGGGCATTTTAAACAAGCTTGTCCCGTGTGTCAGGTGTTATCGGGACAATTTATACCGCTCAAGGGCGTGACTGGTACTTTGGCAAACGGTTTTGAAGGCTTTGTATTCTTGATCACTGATGGGCTGCTCGCCATTACTCACATCTGTATACACGACGCCCACAGGGCGATTGCTTGAAAATAATGACATCAGCATAAAGTTTTTGCTGCCTAATGTGTTGACTGTATCCGTCGCTAGCATATTCATGGCTTGCTCTGCATTGGCGCGATCCACTTTAAAGCTTGCTTTTTGAGTGACTAGTTTTTCAAATAAACGATTTTGTTTAAGATCTATTTTAAGACTGCGTACCGGGTCTGTGCTTTCTACGCCAAAACAATAAACAGGGCGCAGGCAATCCCCGGTTTTATTTAAGATGCAAATGAAGCCTCGCCTCATACCTATGCCTTGATTAAGCGCTTTATTGCAGCTTAAAAAGATATTATGTATTTCATCGAAGTCCGATATTTCTTTATTAAGGTGCGACAGCGCATCGACAATGACTTTGCGATTCACCGTTCGCGGCGGTGTTTCTGAAAGTGTTAAAATTCGCCCTGCTGTATTTTTCGCCTGCGGTTTTTTATCTGTTTCAGGCTGATCTTTTGGCACATCAAACCAGCACTGATACACAGGCCTTACCCAAGCAGGATCATTAATACGTTGTTGTGGCCATAACAATGACACGGCGGGTGGCAATACTTGCTCAACCATAAGTTGGCGGCTCATATTAATGGCCAGTTGATGATTTTGAGCCGCCACTTGAGTCAGGTCTAAACCGCTTAAATGAGCTAGTGCGCGCTGACTACGCAAGGCTCGGTGACTCATCCAACCGCTTTGCACTTGCTGCGCCAAATGACTCAACAGCAGCATAATGGTGCTGGGTTTGCTTTTTAAATGGCGCAACACATGGTCATCATCACTTAAACGCATATGATGTTGACTTAAAATTTGCGCCCACTGGCGCAAACTGGGCCATTGAGCACGCTCTAATATTTGTTGGGAAAGATCAGGTAATTGAATTTGCCGCCCAATCATGCGGTAAATATCTTCAAGCAAACAACCAAATATACGGGTTTCAACCTTCGCGCTCACGTTAAAGTCGTGCTGAATTAAATACTGGCTTTCTAGCATTTTTCTGTAACCCACTTGCCACATATACCAAGTTGGAGCACCTGCCAATATTGTGGCCCATTTAAGTTTTTCACCTGAGCCGCTATGGGTTTGTTTTGCCCAATGTTCCACTAACGTGCCTGCCAATGTGCTCACGGCTTGTGCCTGCAAATAGCCCTTTTGCATGGCATCGCTCTTATGCAGGGTCATCTTAGGGGCTTGTTTGATGTAATGAATCACCCCTTGCATACCCAGCATGGTCATAACGTGATTCAAACTTAAAATGGAGGTATCTGGGTTAGGGTTCTTTCTATTCGCCGCTAGAAATAAATGCAGGCACAGCGCAGGGTCTCGCTCAATGGTATGTGCCATATCTGCAAGAGACGCCCCAGATTTGATTTGCTTAGTCAGCAGTTGGGCAGAGACTTTTAAGATAGGCAACTGAGCCGATGTGGCCAATTCAAGCCAAGCTCGCGCCCCTTTTATGGTTTTTGCTTCCATTCGATTTGAGGAAAGACCTTTTCTAAACTTTAATTAACTATAGTCGGACTTTGAGCAAACTGGCCCACGGATTTCACCTTTAATTTCAAAAGGACGAACGGGCTAAGAGGGATGAACAGGAATGTTATTCATAGTTGGTTTAATTGTAGTGTGCGCCAGTGTAGTCGTTGGCTATATTGGCAGCCATGGTGTGTTGGCCGCATTATGGCAACCTTGGGAATTCCTCATCATCCTCGGGGCAGGCATTGGTGCGCATATCATCAGTAACCCCGGCGCGGTTCACATTGATACGTTTAAGCAATTGCCCCAAGTCATCACAGGTGGCAAAGCAAATAAAGCCATGTACATGGATTGTTTGAGCTTAATCTACGACATCCTTAATAAAAGCCGTAAAGAAGGCATGATGTCCATTGAAGGGGATGTGGAAAACCCGCAGCAAAGCGGTGTGTTCTCTAAATACCCTGCCATTCAAAACAATCACGCCTTGGCCGACTTTATCGCTGATTACTTCCGCCTGATCGCCGCCGGTAATATGCAAGCCCACGAGCTAGATGCGTTAATGGACATGGAAATAGACGCACGCCTGCATGAACTCACAGGCCCAGCCACCGCCGTACAAAAGATTGCAGACGCCATGCCCGGCTTCGGTATCGTGGCAGCCGTACTGGGTATTGTAATCACCATGGGTGCCATTGATGGCCCCATGGAAGAACTAGGTCGACACATTGCAGCAGCGTTAGTGGGTACCTTCTCCGGTATTTTATTTGGTTACGGTTTCTTTGGTCCTATTGCCAGTAAAATGGAGCATAACGCCCATGAAGAAATCAAGCTGTATGAATCAGCAAAAGCCACCATTGTTGCCTCAGTCAACGGGCTACCACCTCAGTTAGCGGTAGAGTTTGGTCGTAAAGTGTTATTTGCCCATGGCAGGCCAAGTTTTAACGAACTCGAATCCAAAGTACGGGGTCGTTAATGAATATCACCACTGCGTGACTTGAGGTCTTAACATGGATAAGTTTGACCAACAAAGCATCGTCATTAAGCGCATTAAAAAAGGTGGCCATGCTCACCACGGTGGCGCATGGAAAGTGGCCCTAGCTGACTTTGCCATGGCCATGATGGCTTTGTTCTTAATCCTGTGGTTAATCAACTCATCCAACGAAGAAGAAATTGCCGCGGTTGCGGGTTATTTTAATGACCCAGCTGCTTATGAAGACGGCAAAAAAGTCCCAAGCAAATGGGTCATTGATTTAGGCGGTAGCCCATCGGTACAAAACAACGTGGCCACCAGCCAAACCGTTGACCCTACTCAAGTCTTACAAGCAGAAGAAATCGAAAGTGCTGCAGAGGCCATTGAACAAGCACGCCTTGAATCCATGGAAGCGGAGTTTAAAGAAAAAATAAACGACAGCGCCACACTCAGCCCATATAAAGACCAACTTAAAGTGGACATCACAAGTGAGGGTCTACGCATTCAAATTGTGGATAAAACCAATCGCCCCATGTTTGACCCAGGCTCTTCTCGTTTAAAATATTACGCCGAAGATATTCTTTATGAATTAGCGCCGATTCTTGTTTCTGTGCCTAATCGCGTTTCTATAACTGGTCACACAGATAGCAGTGGCAGCGCCAATGTATGGGATGCCGGTAACTGGGAGTTATCCGCCAGTCGCGCCAATGCTGCTCGCCGTGCATTAGGCGATGCAGGTTTACCTGAAATAAAAATCGCTCAGGTTGTGGGCATGGGTGACAAGGCCCATTTTAATATTGCCGAGCCAACTGACCCCATCAACCGTCGTATTGCCATTGTGGTATTAAATAAACGCAGCGATAAAGCCATTGCTTCCCGTGCCGGCGGTTATAACGCTGATAAAGATAAACAAGATATCGAAGGCGATTTAGGTGAAGCGGATCAAGAGCGCGATGAGGCCGTGAGTAAAACCGGCAGCTTATTACAAGAGCTGCAAGAGCGCAGCGAAGAAACCAAACAATATGATCAACCACCACCGGATGTTCAAGATGATGCTTTCTGGTAAGCAAACCATCACACTGACATTACTGATGCTCTTTGCCTTTGCTCAAATAACAAAGGCTGAGCCTGTTGCTAAAGCTATTTTAATTAATCCAAGTATCTTGGCTAAGTCAGCGGATTCACCTGAGCGCGAAATAAATCGAGGCGATAAAATTTATCACAAAGACACCCTAACCAGTGACGAGCATGCTCGAGCAATTTTACGCTTTAACGAAGGCACCATGCTAACAATGAGTGGCAACACACAAATAAAAATTGAAGAATTCACTTTCACCGAAGGTCAAAAACAGGCACGTTTTGAATTCTTAAAAGGAGCGTTTCGTATGGTCACGGGGGCCATCACTAAAACCTCTAATCCGAATTTTACTGTTAATACACCTATTGGCTCGATTGGTGTTAGGGGGACAGATTTTTGGAGCGGCAATTTAAACAATGACGAAAGCATTGATGTGGTGTTACTTGAAAGCGAACATACCGTCGAGGTAAGTAATCAATATGGCAAGGTGGTATTAACTCAAACAGGGGAAGGCACCACACTGCTACCAAATAAGCCGCCACTGTCGCCACGAAAATGGCCACAACAAAAACTCAATCGCGCATTAAAAACCGTTGCAACGCAATAAGCTTAAAAACTTAAGCTCGAGAAAAACCAAAACTAAGTACATCATTAATGTCACTTGTGTTTTGTTTCAGCATTAAAATACGATCCAAACCAATGGCCACACCACTGCAATCAGGCAAGCCTTGCTCTAATGCCTGTAAAAAGTTTTCATCCAGCGGTCTGTTTTGATCAAAACGCTGCGCTTGATTAACAAACCGTTTTTTCTGCTCAAGCACATCAGTTAATTCTTGATAGCCATTGGCAAGCTCTAAACCATTTACATAAAGCTCGAATCGTTTTGCTAATTCAATACCGTTATCAATTTCAAACGTTTGCGCCAATGCCGCTTGGCTTGCTGGGTAATTAAAAATAAAAACCATGGCGTCTTTAGGCAGATTTGGTTCCACCACATGGCTCATCACAATATCTAAGCATTCATCACGAGTCAGGGTTAACTCATCACCCACAAACTCTGTCACACAATCCCTAAGTTGCTCATCGCTAATGGCAAAGACATCGATCTGTGCATACTGCTTTAACGCTTGGCTATAACTTAAATCAATACGACGTTGGATCTGTAAAAAATCACCCACTAAGTAGGCCACTTCATCCATCAAGGTTTTTAAATCAAAACCCAAACGATAATATTCCAGCATGGTAAATTCTGGGTTGTGTCTGCGGCCTACTTCGCCATCACGAAATACTTTGCAAATTTGATAAATATCACCACTGCCTGAAGCCAGTAATCGCTTCATTGGGTATTCTGGTGAGGTATGCAAGTACACGTTCTGCTCGCATGCTTGAGCCATCATAGGCTGCAAGTTTGCATCATCTACTGCGGCTTTTGACAGCACTGGGGTCTCCACTTCCATGACCATACGCTGACGAAAAAAATCACGAATATACGCGTTTAATTTTGCTCGCTGTTGTAATGATTCAATTGAAGCAGATGATTGCCAAGACATGGGAGTCCTTTTAAAGAAAGGCTTAGGGTAGACACTAAAAAGAAGAGCGCTTGTTAAATGGCTTGCTGTAATAAAACCGTAGGTCGGGCAATGCCCGACAAATTAATGGTGGGCGCTGCCCACCCTACGAATTGAGCACAAACAAGGTTTTAGGTTTCTAAAAACTTATTCGCCTTTCGCGCGAGAAACGTAATCACCAGTACGGGTATCGATACGCAATACTTCACCAATGTTGATGAATAATGGCACACGAACCATAGCACCCGTAGTCAGGTAAGCAGGTTTAGAACCACCTTGTGCCGTATCGCCCTTAAGGCCTGGGTCAGTCTCAACCACTTCCAGCTCAACAAAGTTAGGCGGAGTCACAGAGATCGGCGCGCCGTTGTATAGCGTTACTTCGTACTTTTCTTGTTCTTTAAGCCAGTTTTTAGTATCGCCTACTGCATCTGGGTGAGCTGGGTACTGCTCAAACGAGCCATCTGTGGCCATGAAATGGTAGAACTCACCATCTGTGTATAAGTATTCCATGTCGTAATCCATTACGTCTGCGCCATCTAGTTTCTCACCAGATTTAAACGTACGCTCCCACACACGGCCTGTTTTCAGGTTACGCATTTTCACACGGTTAAAGGCCTGACCTTTACCTGGTTTTACAAATTCATTTTCTAAGATGGAGCACGGGTCGCCATCTAACATCACTTTAAGACCAGATTTAAACTCACTCGTAGAATAGCTCGCCATGGGGAATCACCGATTAGCTGTATGTAACAAAAAATTAGGGGCGCTATAATACCCCATAACCATGGTTTTAGGCACTAGCTAGAAAATAGCATTACCGTATAAAGCCATGTGCAAATCACGCAAAATAGCTCAAAATAGCCTTTTTGCTTTGTATATGCGGCCTAAGGTCGGCTTTGGTAACCACGCTTGTCATGAACACACCCCAATCAAATGTCGCCCCAATTATTGTCACAAGTGCTGAAAAAGCCTCATGGCAGCAACAACTCGCCGATATTTCCCATAGTGCAAAAGCCTTACTGGAGCAGCTAGAACTGCCTGAAAGTTTGCTCAGTGCCGGGGAAAAAGGCGCACAAGATTTTCCTATACGGGTGCCCTTGGCCTACTTAAATCGCATTAAAAAAGGCGATATTAATGACCCGCTGTTGCGCCAAGTTTGGCCCTTACTTGAAGAAACCCAAACCCCACCCACTGGTTTTATACTGGACCCACTAGGTGAAGCCAGCAGCAATACCACCGCTGGTATTGTGCACAAATACAAAAACCGTGTACTGCTAATCGTAAACGGCAGCTGTGCGATACATTGCCGTTACTGTTTTCGCCGTCACTTCCCCTATGACGAAAACCGTTTAAGTCGACAACAATGGCTAGATACACTGGATTACATCAAACAACGCCCTGAGATTAATGAAGTGATTTTTAGTGGCGGCGATCCATTATCAAGTTCAGACAAGCGATTGTTTGATTTGATTAATGCCATCGAAGCGATCCCCCATGTGAGCCGACTGCGCATTCACACCCGTTTGCCTATCGTGATTCCTGATCGCATCACACATGAACTGATTCAGCACTTAACTCATAGCCGCTTAAAAACCATCATGGTAGTGCACGCTAATCATGCTAACGAAATAGATGACAAGGTGGGGCACTCATTGCAAACCATGAAGCGCGCTGGCATTCATGTTTTAAATCAAAGCGTATTATTAAAAGGCGTGAATGATGATGCACAAAGCTTAATTGATTTAAGCGAGCGCTTATTTGAGTTTGATGCTCTGCCCTATTATTTGCATTTATTAGACCCAGTGGTGGGTGCTCATCATTTTGATGTAAATGAATCAGCGGCGACTCAATTAGTGCTAGAAATACAAAAAACATTGCCAGGTTTTCTTGTGCCGAAACTGGTGCGCGAGGTCGATGGACGACCGTCTAAAACTTTAATTCCAATCTCTACTCAGTAAACCTAAATTGTAGATACAAAAAAAGGGCTTTCGCCCTTTTTATTTACCGTTCAATGCTAATCACCATCACTAAAATTAAGCCCCAAACTGACACCAATAGCATCAGGAATTTCTCGTTTAAAATTACCATCTAAAACACCCGCAGCGGCTTTAAAGTCTATGCTGTTTTGTTCAGCAATAGTCGCCTTCAAGGTTGTGATGTTCTGTTTAATGACTGCGATATCTGTGTCATTACCGTTATTCATCATGATTTGATACAAACTTAACGTGGTGGACTCTGTACCCGCTAACACTTGCTCGACAGACTCAACCGAAGCGTCAACACTTTGCCAAATAGAATTGGAAATCTGCCCCGTACTTTGGGTGACATCACGATTTTTTAAATAATCAAAATAATCTTGAACCGATACCGTTACTTTTGAAATAGCACTCTTACCGTCATCATTCACTTCTGCATTTTCCAGCTCATTATTTACCAGCAGATCTAAATAACTTTTACCCGTATTCGCATAATTACTCTGCCAACTTGATTGAATAATATTAGCCTGAACAAGTAGCTGGTTTGTTAACGCGTTTAGTAATTGGCATTTACGAGATGCAGTGGAAAATTCAGTTAGCACATCAGTGATCACGCTGGATTGTGTATCGGTTGTTTCAAATATAGTCACTTCAAGAGGTAAAAATCCCACTAGACTTGCACTTTTCCCAGCGATGAAAGCATCCGTTATGCTTGAAGGTGTCGGCCCATCTACCCATTCTTTCATTTGAGTACGTACGCTTGAGGTTAAATCACTGCCTTTATTGAATCGAAAATAATCAATATAGGCATAAACTGGCTCGACTAAATTAATGTCTAAACCACCTTCTACTGGGCCAAATTTAAAAGGCAACAATTGGTACCAAGCCTTTGCTGTCTCTTTCCACTGTAATTGAAGGCTCAATAAATTAGCTTGTGTAGTGTTAGCTGTGCTACAAAATAGTTCAGCTTGGTTATCTAATAACTGTGCTTGGGCTTGAAAACCATTTACCGCCGGGACAATCGTGTTCTTAGCCACTTGATAAGCGGCCAAATCGGCTTCACTGCCTAGTACTTTTGAGGTGGTAGAGCTATCACTTCCACAAGCAGTCAGTAATAAACTTACCACCAGCCCTAACAGGCTCATTTTAAAATTTTGCGAATTATTCAACATACAACTTCCAAAACGCAGGCAAACATACTAGCCCACTCATTGATCTAAACGGGTAATTTTATTGTCATCATATGGTTGTCCCAGCTTTTATCTGCAAAGTACAACCGTTTACTTTTATGTTCTTTTAACGTGGTGCTATCAATTTGGCGAATCTTACCAGCAGAGTTCGATAGTACAAAATAATGTTCGTCAGCACTTAAGGTTAATCCGCATACATCATGGAACATATGAACACCCTGTAGAGTTAAATCATCAAGATGCCAAAACAAAGCCATATCCCCTTTTGGGCTGGTAAAAGCCGCTAAACGATTTTGGCTATGCACTTTTACACTGCCCATATAATCATCAAGCCGACTAATAAGTGCTTCAGGGGCATTTAACATCTGTAATGCCTGCCCAGGTTTATGCACAGCCGCTAGCGGTACAAGATGATCATCAACCATGGCTGAGCGTTGCACTTGCAGTGCAACCGCCACTGTACCATCCGCTGCTACATCTAAATGGCGAATACTGGCTTTGCTTTCACCGACAGTATGCTCACTCACTAACTGACCGGTTTTACTATGAATATAAGTAAGCGTTGAGCGCATAGTTTCGTAGTTTAAAACGTTACGACCACTGTCTGGGTGCGTACGTAAACCGCCATTGGCTACCACTAACGTTTTACCATCTGGCATGAGCGCCATTTCATGAGGACCGATTCCAAAGCTCTGCATGCTGCGTTTAAATGCTAACGTGTCTGCATCTCGTACCGTAATTTTTCCTTCGCCAGTCACGTAGTTTGATTCGGTATAAAACAACTCAGCCCCATCTGCACTATAACAACCATGACCATGCATATGATGATTGGTATTACTGTGAAATTGTTTATCAACTTCACCCGTCATAGCATTTACTCGTATTGCCAAGGTTCCAGGGCGACGACTAAACATGATCACTTCTTCAGGCTTTTGTGGATTTTGACACATGCCGTGCCCACGAAAGCCTGACAATACCATTTGGCTTTGCTGCACTTGAGGATTAACCCAGCCCAAGCTATACGCATCTGCTTCTTTACCTTGGGCTGATAGCCATAACTCACCAGCATAGGCTGAGTGAAATTGTGCAAACAACCCACCAGCCACAGGTGCGGCCACACCCAGTGCTAATACTGACTGTATAAAACGACGACGTGATAGTGTGTGATTTAAAATTTTATGTGCCATAAATTATAAAGAATAAACAAATTCCATTAACGCTTCACGCTGCAAAAGTGGCAGATGGATAAATTTATTTTTTGTACTTTCTGCCTCGCCGCCGTGCCATAAAATGGCCTCTTCTACATTGCGAGCGCGCCCGTCATGGAGCATGACGTTGCTGCCGTTCACCGCAGGCTGATCTCCTAAATTCCATAAAGGCGCGGTTCGCCACTCTTGACCATTGGCTAAGAACTCTGGGCGGTTATCCGCTAGATCTGGCCCCATATCATGCAAGAGTAAATCAGTGTATGGCCAAATTTCTTGTTTGGACAAATGGGAAAAACGTTCACTTTCTCCGGTTATAAACCTTGGTTGATGACATTGATTACAACCGGTTTGATAAAACAAATCACGACCTTGCATAAGGGTTTTCGTTTGCGTGTTTTCTCGTTTTAACGGTGCGAGATTACGGTTGAAATCTACAACCAAATCTAAAAGATGCTGCGGTAACTCAAAACCATTAGCATTATTGCCTGTCACTTGGGTTTTACAAGTGGGCTGTTGATCAGTACAAGGCTGAGCAGGAAATAGCGGATTGCTAATACCTAAATCATTTGCAAATGCCCCTGCCACAATCATTTCTAATGTGGGTTTATTACTCTTTAATCCAAATCGGCCCGGTTGAATGGATTGTGTTTTTATATCCCATACTTGGTTTACCCGACCCGATATACCGTCTTGGTTTTTATCCCGCTCATCTGCGAGCTCATCGATGTCTTTTTGTTCAATTAATTCCAACAAGCCCATACCGTGAATAGAGGGCGCCATACGAATACTCAATAACGTGTCTTCGCCTAATGACCCATACCCTAAAAAGCGAAAATCAATGGTTGGCTTGCGCAATTGAACCTCACGAGCATCTGGATAGCTGAATGTCGAAAACTCCCATTGCACATACATATACGCTTCAGGTGCCACGTCATGGGCAAGATTCTGAGCACTTTTATTATTACGAAAATGATGAGCAAGGGAGGTAGAATGATTTTGAATTTGATCACCATAAACAGGATGAGGAATCAAACCATGTTTCAGTAACGCCGCTTCATTATCACTTTTATTTAGTATCGGCTTGCTTAAACGCACGAGCGTCGTGGTAATGGGCGAATCATTATCTTGCGGTATATTACCTTTGCCACCTTTAATGTGGCAGGTTAAACAGGTGCGCGCATTAAAGACTGGCCCTAAGCCGTCCCGTGCATCGGTTGCAGTGGGTGCTTTAATCCAAGGTTGACGAGCTAATGCTTTGCCTGCATGAAAATTTGGGCGTAAATCATCAGCCATATTTGCAGCAGGTTTTTCTAAACTCGCAAATGGCTTGGTTGACACTGATGTTGCGCCACCAGGCAATGCTTCGGCTGATTGGTAATCTGGGGCTTGCCATGTGCGGTAATCTAATGAGGGGGATGACGAATCACAAGCACTTAGTAACACACATGTTAACGCCAACATTTTTTTCATAACGCGTCATACCTGAACAACAAAATACAGATTTCAAACCGCACAAAGCCGGGCATTGCCCGGCTTCAAAAAACACACTCGCTAGTGCAAGGTTTTAGTCGCACTCTACGCCAGGTGTCGTGGTGTTACACGATGATGCTTCATCATCTACTACGTCACCCAATCCTAGCTCACTTGCAATATCTTGAATCACATTTGACTGTTTATTTAATGCAATAATAGTCAGTGCTACTGGGTTGGTTGCATTACGATTTTCATCCATGATTAACACATCAAATGGCTGAGGGTTTTGAGCATCACGTGCTTTAGCATCGATGGCTGTGTAATTAGTTTGTGTCGCGGCTAGCGCCGTTACCGTTTCATCGGCTAATGAATCTAAACCCACATCACGTAAATAATCATTAATGCCATAACCATCAACAGCGTTTGTGGTTACGTCATCCACACCGTCTTGGTTGCCGTCATAACCTGCATAGCTTCCATAAAAACTATTTGATACACCTTCAGCATTTAGCCAAACATCACGATGAGTATTATCTGAAAAACAAGAGTGCTCATCTTCTTGTGAGTTAGAAGAATAAGCAATTTGCATACGCTCGCCTGCTAATTCACCTTCAGATAAAGTCCCCATACCCGTCAAAATTTCGGTTAATTTTTGTTTGGCTTCAGACGCACTTTCGATTGTTGTAAATGCTGTGCGGTAATTGGCATCGGCTTTCCAACCGTCACGCACACTTTCTAAATCAGCAATTAGCTTATCAACCGCTACTTCTAAGTAGGCATGGCGGCGTGCCGCTGGTGAATCAGCGTTAGCCACATCCGTTGTAAAATCAGTTAAAGGTCGCTGGCCACCGCTCACACCTAAATTCACTGCTTCATCACGGTCTGCACCGTTGGTCGCGGTTTGGTCTGTTGTATTTAAATCTTGGCCCCAAAGTAAAAACTCAATGGCGTGATAACCCGCAATGACATCATGCTCGTCACTGGCGGTTGCAGTGTTCGCCAAAAGATCCGCATTAATGGTAATGCTTGGCGTACCGATAATGTTTTGAGTCGTCGGGTCGCCATCAACAGCACCATTATTATTAACCCCTGCGCTGTTGGCTGTTACACCTACTTGGTCGGCGGTAAAATCCGTTGAGTTTGTTACTACGTAATCAATCAGTGCTTCACCCAGTGGCCATGCGTTTAGGTCACCTTCAGGGCCATCTTCGCTTGAGTAATCGGTAGAATCAATTGGGCTATTACGGAAACGGTACACTTCTGTTTGACCGTATGGCTCACGAGAAACCAGCCACGCTTTTTTTGCCGCTTCTAGGTTAGCTGCATTAGGTGTTGCTTTAAATGTTGCCAATGCAGTTTTCAGTGCTTTTGCGGTTTCAACTGAATCAGTATAAGCAGCAAGAGCAATGTCCGCATTGGTATTTAATACAAGCTGGGCCTTTTCCATGTTGATGGCTGGCGCCGAATCATTATCACTTGAGCTGCCACAGGCTGTTAGAAAAGATACCGCTGCGATACAAGCCGCTAATTGGTTAAGTTTCATACTGAATCCTAGTACTTTTTAGTAAATTGAGGCGAAATATGAACCGCACACTAATACAAATGACAATGATTAGCAATAACTAAAGAGTATGAGAACACTTATCATTTTAAAGCGACCACATCTATAGTAATATCCCTTTCGGCAGTAAGGCCTTATACCTATGGTTTGCATTACATGATCAAGATCAACGCCTCCTTCACCTTCAATTTATTAGCTAGCACCCTTGTATTGGCCCTTGCAGGCTGTGGCAGCTCAAGTAATAACCCTAGTATTCAAACTAAGGAAGCCCTAGGGGAAGCGCTATTTTCTGATACTAATTTATCCCTAGAGCGCACCCAGTCTTGCGCCACCTGCCACAGCCCAGAACATGGTTTTGTCGATAACCGCATTAGCACCACTTATCACAGCACTCAGGTTGCCGCAGGCTCTTTAGGGGATGACGGCGTGTCCATTGGTGATCGTAACGCACCCACCGCCGCTTATGCTGCATTCAGTCCCGTTTTTAAATATGGCACCCGCACTCGAGTACAAAACCAAAGCGCAGACATTGGCAGCTATTCAGGTTTCTTAGGTGGGCAATTTTGGGATGGCCGAGCAGAAGGTCTTGCCGCACAAGCCGGCGGGCCACCACTTAACCCTGGTGAAATGAATATGCCGAGCAAAGCGGCTGTGATCGAGCGTATTAAAGAAAATACAGAATATGTCGATGCCTTCGAGCGTTTATTCAATAGCGAAATCTTTAATGATGTAGATACGGCTTACGATGCCATGAGCCAAGTGATTGGCGACTTTGAATTTAATAATCGAGAGACCTTTTATCCGTTTGATTCTAAATATGACCTGTCTCTGACAGGTGAGTATTCTTACGATCCAAATAGTAAAGCGTCTCTTGGTAAAGTTTTATTTTTTGGTACCGATTTCACCTGTGCAGCATGCCACCAGCTACGGGAAATTGGCGTGAAAGGTGAGCTATTTACAAGCTTTGAATACCACAACATTGGCGTGCCAGAAAACACAACATTGCGTGCTATCAATGGGGTCACTGAACCTGATTTAGGATTATTTAATAACCCACAGGTTAACGAAAAAGCGGACGCCAACGACCATAAAGGTAAATTCAAAGTACCTACTCTGCGTAATGTGGCGGTCACCGCACCCTATATGCACAATGGTGTGTTTAACGATCTAGAAACCGTCATTAAGTTTTACGAGCATGCCAAATTGCGTGCATTAAATCGAACAGATAACACGCTCAATCCAGAAACTGGATTAGCTTGGGCAGAGCCTGAGGTTAATTTAAACATCGAACACGATGTATTGGGTAAAAATGATAAAAACCTTACCCCTGAAAATATCGAGGCGTTAGTGTGCTTCTTTATGAGTCTAACCGATGCACGTTATGAGCATTTACTCGATGCAAATAAAGTCACAGCCTGCGGTCTGTAATTGTTTATTTAGGTTTTTAAAAACTTTTCACACGTATTTTTACATTATTTATAACGGGACGTGTTGTGCTCAAACTTGAACGTTGTTTTTCTATTGTCGTGATCACCAGCTTATTTTTCTCTATAAGTGCATACGGTGAAGACGAAACCGCAGAACTTGAAAAAATGTACATCACAGGTGGCGCTGACGATATTCTACGTCAACCGGGATCTGCCACACTCATTGATGATGTGGCACTGGAAAAATTTGAGTACACAGATATCCACCGTGTGCTCAATGCTGTTCCTGGGGTAAACCTGCAAGAAGAAGATGGTTATGGCTTGCGCCCAAACATTGGCTTACGCGGCACCTCACCTGAGCGCAGTAAAAAAATCACCATAATGGAAGACGGTGTTCTGTCAGGGCCAGCCCCTTATGCCGCACCAGCCGCATATTACTTTCCAAACATTTCACGTATGAGTGCCGTTGAGGTATTCAAGGGGCCCGCCACCATACAATATGGTCCTGCCACGGTAGGTGGTGCCATTAATATGGTGAGCCGCGCGATCCCTTATGACTCACAAGGCGAATTGGATTTACAGTACGGCAGTGATAACTTTCAACGTTTAAACCTATACCAAGGCCAGCAAGTGGGTGACTTAGGTTACTTAATTGAAGGCTTACGTGTTAGCGCTGACGGTTTTAAAAATTTAGATAACGGTGGTGATACTGGTTTTGTAAGAAACGATATTAATCTAAAAACCAGTTGGCAAACCTTTGGTCAGTATAGTCATTCGTTTGTCTTAAAATTAGGTTATGCCGATGAGCACTCGAACGAGACCTATCTTGGTTTAACTCAAGATGATTTAAATAGTGATCCATATCGCCGCTACAACGCATCGTCAATGGATGAAATGGAATGGACACACGAACAAATTCAATTAACGCACCAAATGGACGTTCGAGATTGGAAAATAACCTCTGACATTTATCGCAATAATTTTGATCGTGATTGGTTTAAGGTGAACGGATTTAAGTCAACTGATGTATCTATACAAGAGGTGTTAATCAATCCTGATACCTACCAATCCTATTACCAAGTATTAAGTGGCCAAGCCGCCAGCAGCAATAGTGATGAGTATTTACGTATTGGAAATAACGGGCGCATATTTATTTCTCAAGGTATTCAAACCCGTATCAACAAACCATTTACGGTATTGCACTTAAATCAAGAATTAGAATTAGGTATTCGTTATCATCAAGACCAAATCAAACGTACCCATACAGAGCAAGATTACGCCACCCTAACAGACGGTTCATTACAAGCCGTAGACGGCTCATACCGCACAACCACATTAAATAAAAACGACGCCCAAGCCATTGCCATTTATGTAAAAGACGATATTCATATAAATGACACCACGATTACAGCCGGTATTCGTCATGAGCGTATCACATCTACTAAAACCACCTATGGCGAGCTAACAGGGATTATTGAACAAGAAGATAAATTAGAACAAACGGTGACCTTGCCAGGCATTGGAGTTTACTCCCAACTAAGTGAACACATCGGTGTTTTAGCTGGAATTCATAAAGGTTTTACAGCTGCCACACCCGGTGGCAGCGGTGACATCAAACCGGAGGAAAGCACCAATTATGAAATGGGCTTGCGTTACTTTGGTTTAGGCCATGCAGAAGTGATTACGTTTTTAAATGATTACAGCCAATTCAGCGGCACCTGTAGTTTTGCTCAAGGCTCATGTTCAAATAACCAAGTGGGTGAGCAAGCCAATGCTGGTAATGCTCAAGTGTACGGTATTGAAGCCAGTTGGAAACACGATATCCAACTAGCCGCTTTAAACCTGCCACTAAGTGCAAGCTACACCTATAGCCATGGTGAATTTGGTGAAGCATTTACAGATGGCAGTGGTGCGTTTGGAGAAAAAGACCTCGAGATCGAAAAAGGGTTTGAAATTGCTTATCTGCCAGAACATCGCCTTAATATTCAAGCCGGCATTGGCCAAGACCAGTGGCAGGCAAATATATCTATCTTATACCAAAGTGAAATGCGTAATATTCCAGGAACCGGCAGCATTTCCGACACCGACCGCATTGATGCCCACACTGTAGTGGACTTATCTGCAAGCTATGACCTAAAGCAAAGCATTCAGCTTTATGGTTCTATAGATAATCTTTTGGCTAACGAATACGTGGTATCCGCAAAACCATACGGTTATCGCCCAGGAAAATCCCGCTCAATCAATATTGGAACCAAATGGGCCTTTTAAACTCAACTAAAGGTTAGCACTTGGTAACCCCTTGGCGGCTTCAATAGAAGCCGCTTACCCGAAATGTCTAAAAACTTCTCACCTTCTGCGCCAATCTCGCCATTTTTACCCATTTAGTGCCGCAATAACGCATAAATGTTGGCGAATACTGACGTTAGTTATTACTATTTAACCTATAGCCGTTCAAGGAAGAATGGATTTTCAGCATTTCACAATGCTCAGCCCATTTAAAGTTCAAAGAGGAATTTCAATTGCTGGCTGAAATTGACGAGAGACATCACATGGAAGGGCTTAATAGTAGCATTCGAATTTCTGTCCCAGACATTCAACAAAATAGCCTGAGCTTTTGCGATGGCAGCGTAAGTGGTTTTGAAGCTTGGAGCAAAAAACTACCGATGGCAAACGTGGGTGCTGCTGCCAAACTTTTGTATCAGGCCAGCCGCGAGTTAAACCTAACGCAAATTAATCCTGTATTACGCTATAAAATGCTCGAAGTCATTCGTGGCCAGATTTACAGTATCTGCGAATTATTAGCAAAACGGTTCTTAAACCAGTCCGTCGTGCTAAACGACAATGACCTCAAAATCGTTATGCTTGCACAAACCCTGCAAAGCCAACTGGCAATCGGATATAAGCGTATCGTGCTCGATATTTGCGATACGCCTGTTAAAAAGAATGACACACCCAAATTGCTCACCTTTGCTATTCACCGAGCCATTAGCGACTTAAGCCAAACTATCTTGCGTGCCTTTCAGCTATATACTCAGGCCCCAAAAAATACTTGGCTTGAACTTCACCAGCTCTATTTACTGGCCGAAAGAAAACAAATTCAACAATACGATGTTAAAGATAGCCAAACCAGCTTTCGTGCCAGCACCAATATCTTTGATAGCTACGTACGTATTTTATTACTTGGCTGTAGCAAGCCCAATCAACTTCGCCAGTCTGAACAAGCTAACCTATTCGCCGCCACAGAATTATGGAGCAATCTAACAAAACTGACTCCTATTACCGACACACAAGCCCAGTTTATTTTCATGGCAACCGGTGATAGTGCCCCCGTTTACCGTTCGCTGGTTAAAACAGCGCCCAGTGGTTATGTACGTACATTTCACCCAGGTGCATTAGTGCAAGCATTGCAAAAACACATCAACAAAGAAGCCAGCATTATTACCGTGCCCGGTAATATCTCAGAATCATTATTAAATCACTTATTACACGCTTGGGGCGGCATGAAAGAACGTAGCTTCCGGCGTACCCAAAACTCTGGGGACATGCAAATTGGTATTGGTCTGGTGTCATCCCATTTTTTTTGTGCATCTGAAAAAAGCTTTCCGTATTTGTTAAAAAAATGGAACGTGGATTTAGCCGAAAATAAAACCCAGAAAAAACACAGTGGCGATGTGTGGGATAACAGCTTTGATGCCGGCAACCACTTTACCCATGATGCCGAAAATATTGCCTTTGATAGCATCGCCTTTATTAGCAAAAATGCCACTGAAGACGAAGACACCGGCCCCAAAGGCAAAGAGTTAACCGCTAAAATTGAAAACACCAGCCCAGGTGGATATGGCATATTACTGGCTGATCCTCCGGCGACTGTACAAACCGGTGAACTGGTGGTGATAAAAGAGCCACGTATGAACACCTGGTCTATCGGCTCTATTCGCTGGATCCGTACTCGTCATAACCAACCAACACAACTTGGTATTGAATTATTAGCCCCCAAAGCCGAAGCAGTCGCGGTACGGATCCTCAATAAAACAGGGGATAACGGGGAATACTTACGAGGCATTCGCTTACCTGCTTTGCCTGCTGCAGGGCTTGCTGAAACCTTACTGCTGCCTATCCTGCCATTTAAAGTAGGCTGTAAAGCGGAACTTGTAGACGGTAACATGCAGCAGCGCATTCAATTAATTAAACGCCAAAGTGCCTCTAGAAGCTTTGTGCAATACCAATATCAATCCCTGACTCAAGTCTTCACTGAGAAAAAAGAAAGCAAAGATAATAATAGCGATGACGAATTTGCTTCTATTTGGGATAAGCTTTAATAACGATTTTGCTATGTCAAATCTTGTTACCTGACCAGTCAATTGACCACCAACGGCCATAATTCACTGATAAACGGTACTTTTTCACACGAAAAGCCTTCCCTAACACTTAAAGCAAACGCCACAAACCGCTATAATCGCGAAAATACTAATTATAAGAACGGCAGCGAGCTTAAATATATGCAGGCTAAAGAAGCGATTCGATTGCTGATTTGTTCAGAATCTCAGCACGAAGCCGAGACCGTCACCAGTCTGTTACGTAACGCTGGGCACGCAACCCGAGCGCACATTGCTCAAGACATGGACACCCTAAAAGCCAAACTGAACGAGCAAGTATGGGATGTATGCTTGTGCTACATGGAAATGAGCAAGCTCAGCGGCAAAGACGTATTAACCGAGATTCAGCGTCAAGGCAAAGATATCCCCACCATCTATTTCCACGATGATATCGACAGCGTCATGGCTGAAAAAGCATTAAAAAGTGGTGCAGTTGATTTAGTGCCATCTGGTGAATACAACCACATATTACAAGTGGTGCTTAGGGAAATTAAAAACCTTAAGTTACGCCGTGAACTGCGTGAAGCCGAAGCCTTATTACGTGAAGCTGAAAAACGCTGTCAGGTCTTACTAGAAAGTGCGCAAGATGCCATCGCTTACATTCAAGACGGCATGCACCTATTCGCAAATGACAGTTACGCGTCTATTTTTGGTTATGACGATTCAGACGACCTTCTTACGATTCCCCTGATGGACATGGTTTACAGTAAAGACCAAGGCCGTTTTAAAATATTCCTAAAAGACTTCAATGCAGGCAAAACCCGCAGCGCAGAATTCCAATGTAAAATGCTCGACATCGCAGGCAAAGAAGTAGACAGCCGCATGATGTTTGCCCGCGCCACCTATGATGATGAGCCATGTATTCAAGTGATGATACGGGCCAACAATGGCAACGCTGACCTTGAAGGTAAACTCAAGCTGATTAGCTCACAAGACTTATTAACTGGTCTATACAACAAGCAATACTTCAACGAACAACTGGGAGATGCCGTAGACCAAGCAGTTATTAGCGGATCAAACGGGGCTATTGCCTATGTGAACATCGATCACTTTGGTAAATGCAAAGTGGACGTTGGCATTGAAGGGGCCGACATGGTGATCTGTGATGTGGGCCACTTAATTCGCAGCAAATGCCGCGAAGAAGATTTGGTTGCCCGTGTTGGCGAGGATGTATTTGCCATCTTGCTGCACGACAGTAAAGCTGAGCAAGCGCAAGGTTTTGCTGAACACATCAGAAAAGCCATTTCTGAACATCTAGTGGCGGTGGACCAACGCACCATTCAAGTGACCTGTAGTATTGGTGTGGCTCTGATCAATGAAAGTTCGCGCTCACCAAAGGACGTGCTGCAACATGCTCATGAAGCTAGCTACTACGTGCGCAAGCTAGAAAACCACGAGAAAGGCAATGGCGTATATTTATACAACCCAGCCCAACTTGCCAACACCGACAGCGAACGCCTAGAAGCTAAAATTCAAGACGCCATTAAAAATAACACCCTTAAACTGTTATTCCAGCCTGTCATCAATTTACGTGATGAAGGTGGCGAACATTATGAAACCCTGCTGCGTCTAATTGACAGTGATGAAACCGATATTTCACCACAAAATTTCTTGGCGGACATCAGCCCTGAATTAAAACGTAAACTAGATCGTTGGGTGATTCTTAACACAGGTAAGCGCCTTGCTCAGCAGCGCGTTCAAGGTCATGACACGCGCTTATTCATTAACTTAACCAATGAGTCTCTTACCGACGAGTCATTATTACCTTGGCTACAAAAACTGTTACAAGCATCTAAGCTGCCAAGTCATGCCATGATCTTTCAGTTCACAGAAGCTGATGCCATTAACCATTTAAAACAAGCCCAAGTCATGACGAAGTCATTGAACAAGCTTGGCTGTAAAGTGGCTATTAGCCGTTTTGGTTCCGCCATTGATCCGTATAAATTGTTTGAACATATCCACAGTGACTTTGTAAAAGTGGACGGCTCGTTTACTCAAGAACTCAATACAGAGCAAGGCATGGCTAGCTTAAAAGAGCTATTAACGGGTATAAGTGAACACGAAAAAGCATCCATCGTACCGTTTGTTGAAAACGCAAACATCGTGGCGCAACTGTGGACCAGTGGTGTCAACTTTATCCAAGGTTTCTATTTAAGTGGCCCAAGTACACAAATGAATTACGAATTTAACGACGATTAATTTCTTTGCTGCTTAGATTTAAGCCATAAAAAAACCGCGTGCATCACTACACGCGGTTTTTTATTGCTACCCGTTAGGGATTCCCTTGCATCTACTGTATTCATTCGAAAACTTATTGTCAGAGTGGGTATTAATTAGATGCGGGTTTAATGTCTGAAAATTCAGAAAATGATTCTAAAATCAAATAGACTAGCACCCTGTATATATATTTTATACATAGTAATACATGAGCCATCTCAGGTGATCAAGGATGAATACTAAATGAAAGTTAAAACCAACAAACGGCTAAAACGCTACACTTGTGAGCGATTACTATGAAGCCTTTAATTAATATTATGTTTGCTTGGTTAAGCCTGTATTGGTACTCAATTAGCTTCCCTGTATTATTTGAAGACTTCTTTCTTAATATTAATCATCACTCTTTGATTGGCCCATGCCGTGATGCCTTTAGCGTTAATGCTTGCCGCCCTTTAGCAAGAACCTTACTTTGGTTGATGGAATTGCCAGTGAGTGCTGTAAGCTTTGCTGTGTTTGCTTTAGCGCTGGTTACGTTTGAAAAATACGCTCAAGAAGTACAGCTCAATTTCTTGTGGTTGTTTATTGGGGTTGTCTCAGGCTACTTGATTTTAATTAGTGTCACCCAAGGTACCCATGTGCATATTTCTTATCATCTTGTCTCTATTTTAACGTGTACTGGTTTACTGATATTAAGCTTAAAGGGCTGGCGATATGTGCTCAATGTTGAGTAATTAGCTTTTTTTGTTAGGACTTTGATGCAGCCCAATAAATAAGTCGTAGTTTTAATGCGTGTCTGGTTTACTTTTTATGATAAAAATAATGAATGATTTTAAGATGATATTTGTAAAACCGCTGGTATTGATGATTGTTTTATCCATATCTCATTTTGCGGTATCGGATGATTCAATAACGGCCGATTTAGAATTAATAAAAAAGAATATGGCACTAATATCTAATAAGCCATTTCTTAGTGGCGAGGAAAGACAGCGTTTAAATCATATGAATACCTTAATGCTTAATGTAACAAAACGACTGGAAGGTAAGGAAGAGGATCACTACCTCGTTATGAACAAAGAAGCTCAGCAATTATCGAATGATATTGATATGTTGCGAGTCACGTGGGCAGCACCTGATACACTTATGGTAGATGCTACGGATCAAGCGTTTATTGATCCAGAAGCGAAAGCATTTTTATATGATGAGGTGCCTTGTAATCTTAAGTATTCGTTGGCCCAATGGAGAGCGGAGACGTTAAGCTCTAGAAGATTGAATACAGTTAAATGTTATATGGAAAAAGCAAGAGGCAGTATTTATAAAGAATATTTAGCCTATCTTGAAAAGCAACCTAATCTTAAAGGCAGTGTAACGTTTCGTTTTTATATTAAACCGAATGGACACCTTATGGTGTTTAAAAAAGATTCTGACTTACCCAGCGAGCTGGTTACTAAACTGGTAAAAAAGTTGATGCTTATTCAGTACCCACCTATGTCTGAGACTGATTTTGAGGTGCACTACACCTTTTCATTTTATCCGAACTGATTATGTTTTATAGCCTGCTTTTCTCATTTAAAAAAACCGCGAGTATCACTACACGCGGTTTTTTATTATCTGGCCAAGATAAAGAGCTTAAATATCGTCGCGATCGCGAATGCCCAATAAGTACAACACACCATCTAAGCCCAGGGTTGAAATGGCCTGCTCTGCATTTTGGCGAACCAAGGGTTTTGCACGAAATGCGATACCTAATCCTGCTTTGCTTAACATGGGTAAATCGTTGGCACCGTCGCCAACTGCGATGGTTTGCTCAAGTGAAATACCTTCGTTTTTGGCAATCTCTTCTAGCAAAAACGCTTTGCGTTCACCGTTTACAATCGTGCCGGTTACGTTACCTGTCACTTTGCCATCAACGATTTCTAATTCGTTGGCATGTACGTAATCGATGCCTAACTTGTTCTGTAAAAAGCGACCAAAGTATTGAAAGCCACCCGATAAGATGGCGGTTTTATAACCTAACTTTTTCAGGGTACTGACTAAACGCTCAGCACCTTCGGTGATTGGTAAGCGGGCCGCTACTTGTTCTAATACCGATTCATCTAAACCTTTTAATAAAGCCACACGGCGCTGAAAGCTTTCATTAAAGTCGATTTCACCACGCATGGCGCTTTCAGTAATGGCGATGACTTCATCACCTACGCCGGCTTCGATGGCGAGTTCATCAATCACTTCGGCTTCGATTAGGGTGCTATCCATATCAAATGCCACCAAGCGACGATTACGACGGAACGGACTATCCGCTTGCATGGCGATATCCACACCAAGATCGCTGGAGATTTGTAAAAATTCGGCGCGCATAGCCGCTTGATCAACAAGGCCACGCACAGAAAACTCAACACTGGCTTTGTTTGGCCCTTGGCGTTCGTCGTCTTCTAAGGGAATACGGCCGGACAAACGGGAAATATTGTCGATGTTTAACTCATGGTTGGCCACAATTTCAGTCACTCGAGCAATGTGCTCAGCGGTTAATTTGCGGGCAAGTAAGGTGATGATGTGACGAGGTTTTCCTTGTGCCGCTACCCAGCTATCGTATTTTTCGGTGGAAACGGGAGTAAAGCGCACTGACATGCCTAACTCGTGACTACGAAAGAGCACGTCTTTGAGCACAGCAGCTGATTCTGCTGTGCCTGGCATTTCTGCCAGAATCCCCAAGGAAAGATTGTCGTGGATTTCTGCTTGGCCAATATCCAATATGTTCACACCATACTGAGCCAAAATACCGGTAATATTGGCGGTCACACCGGGTTTATCTTCACCGCTGACCTTAATCAGAACAACTTCTTTCACTTAGGGCACCTGTGTATAAGGGGAATTACAGCTGGTTAGCGTGTGCTTTTAACTCGGCGACCGCAGCGCGTAGCTCTTCGATCAAATCTTCTGTTTCGTGGTTAGAAAGTGCGCGAGCACGGTCTTTACTCATGAAGAACAGGCCCTTTTCTAGCTGGGCTGTTTTTTCTTCTAGAAGCTTTTTAGTATCGCTCATGGTGTACACCTTTTATGCATCGAATGTTAAATCGGGGCTTACTGCCTGCTCAAAAAGGCCGTTATGATAAACCATTTAGCCTTTAGGCGTGAAACAAAAACAATTTTTGTTTTTTATCACTATAGTTAATCCCCTAGGTAGGCGCACACTTGAATTACCGATACTATTAGCATTTGTTTTCATTAGATTTACCATTGCCATGACATTATTAGAAAAAAATTGGCCTTTAAGTATCCGCGCCTTATTTATCGCCTTACTCGTTTCCATTTTAGCCAGCGCCATCTTAGGGCTACCCATTACCCGATCTGCCGTTGAGCACTTAGAGCAGCAACAAGCTGACATGCGCCATACCCTTACGCGACAGGTGAGCCTGCAAGCCGCTGAAGCGATTTTTAGCCAAGATTTACTTAGCCTTAATGTCATTTTATCCACGCTTACCGAATACCCCAATATCCGCTTTGCTGCGGTCTATGACTTAAACAACCAAACCGTGGCCGAACAAGGCAATGCTGATGACAGCACCGGTATTCCCATGAGCATTCAGTATCAAAACGAAGTGATCGGCCTACTTGAAGTGCGCTTGAACGATGAGCCTCTCAAGCAGCGCATCTGGCAGTTATATGGTTTATGGCTGGTATTGAGCCTACTTTTTTCTACCATTTGTGCCGTGGTGGCTTGGTTCATTGGTCACCGTTTAGGGTTAAAGCTTGAACAAAGCCGTTATGAACTTGAACACCTTGGGGCCATTAAACAAGTCACTCAACATCAAAACGGTGAATTTAAAGACTTCTCTGAGGCCTTGGCCAAACATCATCAATTAACCAATCAGCAAAAAAGCTTACACCAGTCCTTAAGCCATTTTATGCAGCCACAGTTATTTCCCATTTGGCAAAGCCGTAATTTAGTCATTGAAGACGAATATCAAACAGGGGCCGTTTTGTTTTTCAAACTGGCTAACCTTGAACAAGCCCAGCAAGACATGAACAAATTAGAGCTGGCTCAACTGCTTGATCAACACTACGCCCTAATCAAACAAGCGGCTAAGCTTTATAACGGCACCGTGGTGAGCTTTGAAGGTGACGGTGTGATGGTGTTATTCAACCAAGAAGAAAGTGATCATAAGCACTGTTTTCATGGTGTGTGCACGGGCTTATTAGCCCTTGGCCTAATTGATATATCAAACCAAACTCGCATTAAAAATCAGCAAAGCTTAGTGCAATATAAGCTAGCACTGCATTGTGGTGACATACTCACTCGGCGCTTCCCAAGTACAGCCCAAGCAGATGCTTTCCCTTGGCTGCCCATGAACAACCAAACAGAAGCCTGCAATGGCGCCGCTTTATTGTGTGAACAAAGTGAGTCAGGTGGCCTATTAATGAGCAAAACTTGTTTTGAGCAAGGTCAGCTAGCGAGCCAATTGACCCTGAACAAGCACCACAACTTGGTGCAGGTGAATCTTACAGAGCCCGTTGTCTGTTATTGGGTTGAGTCCTTGAACCCTAATTACCAAGCTTTGATTGAGCGTCAAATCGAACACATTAGTGCTCACTTTCCAAATACTCAATAAGCATTTATTTTTAAAGACATTCCTTTAGGTTCCTCTATGACCTATGCTAAGATGATAAGCATTCTCAAATAGGAACCTAGTCGATGCGCAATCTTATTCTCATAGCATGTTTGGCCCTTACCGCTCAATTTTCATTAGCTGATAGCGTTAATATTTATTCTTTCCGTCAGCCGTTTTTAATTGAGCCCATCTTAGAGCAGTTCACAAAAGAAACGGGTATCGAAACCAAAGTAGTATTTGCTAAAGACGGCCTGATTCAGCGTCTGAAACGCGAAGGCAAGCTTAGCCCTGCCGATGTGGTTTTAACTTCAAACTTTTCTAAATTGCTTGAAGTAAAAGAAGAAGGCTTAAGCCAGAAGTTTAACAGTGAGCTGATTAATCAACGCATTCCTGCACAATTTCGTGATAGCCAGCAGCATTGGGTCGCCTTAACTCAACGTGTGCGTAATATTTACTCCTCTAAAGCTCGCCTAGGCAAAGTGGATATCAACTATGAAGATCTTGCCAACAAAGAATACAAAGGCCGTATTTGTACACGCTCTGGTAAACACCCATATAACCTAGGCTTAATTGCATCATTGATCGTACACAACGGTGAAGCCGCAACTGAGCAATGGTTAAAAGATGTGAAAGCGAATCTAGCTCGTAAACCACAGGGCAGCGACAGAGCACAAGTTCAAGCCATTAAAGAAGGTTTATGTGATGTGTCATTAGGCAACAGCTACTACTTCGGTAAAATGCTGCAAGATGAAGAGCAGGTACATTGGGCGAATGCCGTTGAGCTTAATTTCCCTAACCAAGCAAATCGTGGCTCTCACATTAATGTAAGCGGTGCCGTCATTACTAAATACGCACCTCATAAAGCACAAGCACAAGCACTGCTAGAGTTCCTAAGCTCTGATAAAGCGCAAGCTATGTATGCTGAACTGAATATGGAATACCCAGTGAAACCGGGTGTAGCGCCTTCTAAGCTCGTGCAAAGTTGGGGCGAGTTTAAAGCTGACCCACTAGCTCTTGAGAAAGTCGCCGCTAAACGTAAAGACGCCCTGCGTCTAGTCGATAAGGTTCAATTCGACCTTTAACCTTCTATTGTGCTTGTTAATAAACATCTGCATGGATAAAACGTGCAGATGTTTTCCACTTCTTAGCTGCATCCCTTATAATCGCCGCCATGGCCAAATCTCATAAAATATTACCTAGCATTAGCCTGAGTGTTTCACTGCTGATGTTCATCCCCATTCTCGCATTGATCTATCAAGCGTTTTTCATTGCCGACGGCAACGACCACACCTTTGATAACATTCTCGACAGCGTGCTTTGGCAATACATTAAAAACAGTTTATTAGTGGTGGGGACGACACTTATTTTTGCTTGCCTATTTGCCATTGCGCCTGCTTGGTGGTGTGCACGCTATGAATTTAAGGGTCGCCGTTTTTTACAGTGGGCCATGGTGTTTCCCTTAGCCATTCCGGCTTATGTCAGTGCGTATATTTACACCAAGGCATTGGATTACCCGGGGCCCGTGCAAACCTCATTACGCCAATGGTTTAATTGGCAAAGTCCTAATGATTATTGGTTTTTTGATATGCGCTCCATTACTGGTGGCAGTCTTATGTTGGCACTGGCGCTATATCCGTATATTTATTTATTACTGCGTTATGGCTTTGCCAAACAAAGTGACCACCTTGATCACGCGGCTCGTTTACTAGGCGCAAGTTCACGCCAAGTGTTTTTTAAAATTCGCTTAGCCATGGCTCGCCCAGCACTGGCGATCGGCTGCACGTTAGTTGCCATGGAAGCATTGGCTGATTTTGGCACCATGCATTTATTTGCTATTAGCACATTAACAACGGCCATTTATGACAGCTGGCTGGTCTATGGCAGTTTATCCACAGCCGCTAAGTTGTCTTGTTTGTTATTAGTATTTATCGTCACCCTTTCACTACTTGAGCGCCGTCAACGCAAGGCACAAAAACAATACGAATCTCGTGGCCAACAATTATTACAACGCAAAACAGCGACCACCAAAAAAGCAATCAACATTTGGTTTACCTGCGGTGCCATTTTGATGCTGGGTTTTGTGATTCCCGTGGCTTACTTGTTAGATTTCACCATTACTTATTTACAGCAAAACTGGCAGCCTCAATTACTGCAGCACAGTTTGCATACCTTTTTATTAGCAGCCGCTGCCGCTACCATTTGCATGATCATTGCCATGATGCTCAATGCTCAATTACGTCTTCGCCCCACTCGTTTTAATCAAACTCAATTAAGCATTGCTTCTTTAGGTTATGCCATTCCAGGCACGGTATTAGCCATTGCCGTATTGATCCCACTGGGTGCACTGGATGTGGCCATTCATGATGTGATGACATGGGCTAATATGGACAGCCTAGGTTTAATATTTTCCGGCACCAGTGTGGCGTTACTGTTTGCTTTTGTGCTGCGATTTTTAGCCATTGCCAATGGCAGTATTCATAGCGGTTATCAGCAAATAAGTCCGAATCTTGATTTAGCAGCTGCTAGTCTTGGTAAAAGTCATCGAGGGGTTTTTCGCTTTATTCATTTACCCTTAATACGCCCAATGGCATTAAGTGCTTTTTTACTGGTATTTATCGAATGTGTGAAAGAATTACCAGCGGCCATTTTATTGCGCCCTTTTGACTTTGAAACCTTATCAACTTACGTATATCAACATGCCAGTGATGATCAACTTGAGCATGGTGCACTGGCTGCGTTGTTAATAATTATTGTCAGTCTATTACCTATTATTTTACTTAGCCGTACCCAGAGGATGTCATGAGCCAAACTGCACTAAACATTGAAAATCTGGCGGTGACACTGCAACAAAAGTCTATCCTCGAAAACTTCTCGTTATCATTAAACGAGGGGGATATTTTGTGTTTACTTGGGCCAAGTGGCTGCGGCAAAACCACGGCACTTAAAGCCATTGCCGGCTTAATGGATACGCAACAAGGCACGATTCATTTATTTGATCAGCTGTTAAAAAAGAATAGCTATGAGCTGCCCCCTGAACAGCGCGATATTGGTTTTATCTTTCAGGATTATGCTCTGTTTCCTCACATGAGCGTGGCGGAAAATATTGGGTTTTCATTATCAAGTCTCAGCAAAGAAGCCAAAAAAATACAAGTTGAAGCAAGCCTAAGTCTTGTGGACCTAACGGGTTTAGGTGAGCGCTATCCTCATGAGCTAAGTGGTGGCCAACAGCAACGTACCGCAGTGGCACGGGCGCTGGCAAAACGCCCTAAGCTTTTGTTAATGGATGAGCCATTTTCAAACATCGATAGCCAAGTAAAGTACAAACTCATGTCTGAAATGCGTACGCTACTTAAGCAGTACAATATTACTTGTATCTTTGTCACACACAGCAAGCAAGAAGCATTTAGTTTTGCCGATAAAACCGCCGTATTAAATAACGGCAAGATCGAACAAGTGGATCACACGCAGATAATTTTTGAACAACCTATTAATCCATTTGTAGCTGACTTTATGGAATCCGGTAATTTAATTGAAGCGCAACGGATGCCTAAAGACTTGTTCACTATTGCGCCGAAACTAAGCGTTGAAGACAATTGGGTATTATTACGTGAGAATGGTTTTGCGTTATCACAGGATCAAGGTCTAACCGGATTAGTCATTGATAGCTTGTACATAGGTCATCGCTATCGTAACCAAATTAAGTTTGAAGATTTTACACTTTGGATTGAAACCCAAACGTCATTAACACCCCATGAACATATTAAAGTGCAATATGTTCACGAAGCATTAACACTTAAATAAATTAAGCGGGCTGAGCAACTAATATAGCCAGCAACTTATCCTTTAAGCTTAAGCGCTGTACTTTTAGCGAATCAAGGTAATCATCGGTCGTGGCTTGGGCACCACTTTCAAAACGATGAATGTCTTTATCTACATCATGATATTCATTAAACAAACGATGAAAATGCATATCGCTTGATTTCAATTCATGAATGCGTTCTTTATGCTCTGGAAATTCATTGGCTAAGCTATGGTTTTCGATTGGCATTTCGCGTCCTTATTTTTTATTAAGTAACAGAATCATTCTAAAACTCAATAAAAGCGCTCCCTTGATTTGCATCAAGGAAGCCTTAGTTAACCGAATAACCCGCGCCAAGATTAAAACGTATACGTCACACCTAAATTGATATTACGCCCAACCACCGGACTATATTCTTTAAGATAGCTGACATGATTACGACCAAACTCATCGGTTAGGTTATGGGCTTTTGCGTAAAATTCCACAGAAGATTCAGCCATGACTAGCGTGTATGTGCCATAAAGATTAAACACATAATAATCCGCAGTAGGGCTTTCGTTTTCGGCAACGTCATTTTGTTCAGCGTAGTATTTAACATCACTGCTAAATTGCCAATGACCTGCAAAATATTTCACACCCGTGGTGCTTGTAACCGGAGGCGTGCGAGGTAAGTTTTTATTATCACCCTGTTTTAATTGGGCTTTAACAACATCCGCGCGCATAAACCATTGCCAGTTTGAATCTAAATGATAATCCAATTGCCACTCGACACCACTGAACCACGCGTCTTTTTGTTCATGACGATAAACCGGATTGCCATGAAACGGATCCACTATGGCTTTCAGATCATTATAGATATAACCGTCAAAGTCATAATAATAAACTGCTGCCTGCATGCGATAATCACGCCCGTCGTACAACCAGGTTAAATCTAAACTGTGAGCAGTTTCGAGGTCTAACGCTGTATTGTCTAACTGAAAACTAAACGTCGCATGATGGTCACCATTCCAATACATTTCATCGGCTGCGGGTGCCCGCTGTGAACGGGAGACACTTAATCCCAGTTTGTGAGTATCAATGCGCCAAGTCATGGCAGCGCTTAACGAAGCCGAATCAAATGTTTTGTCGTCATAATAACTAGCCGCCTGGCGATATGACGGTCGAATTGAAACAGGGTCCGCTTTAATGGTGCGCTGATCATAACGGGCACCTAGCTCTAACAAGCCCATTGCCCAATCACGTTCCATCACCCAAAACACACCTAGGTCTTGTGTGTCGGTTAATGGCATAGGCGTATCATGAGAAAATTGAATGCCGTCTACCACATCGTTATCTAGGTTATCGCCTGCTTCGCCGTTCCAACTTAGCTGACTGTAGTTTGGAATATCAGGGCATCCGCTGTGATCGTGACAAAGTTCTAAGTTTTGTTTGGACCATTGCAAACCTAAGTTGGATTGCCAACCTGCAATGTTTGACCAACTCAATGTGGTTTTAAACTCGCTGGATGTTTTATCAAACAACCCCACTACGGTGTCGTCAAAGGTTTCACCATGTTCATAATCAATATGGGTAAATTGTGTTTTGATTTTTTCAACATACGGTAACGAATAGACAATGCTTTGTGCATCTAATCTAAGCTGGGTGGGATCTACCGTGGCGCGATCATTATCTGGGTTTGGCACAGCATAATCATAATCCAACATAGAAACCGCAATACCATGGGCGTTGCCATTCGTGTGAATATGATTCACACCTAAGTTTACCCCTTGGCTATCGCTGCTGGTGTTATTAATGGTTTCACCATTACCTGCTTGAAAGTTTTCGCTACTGCGAGCAAAACCATCCACATGCATCACCCAGCGACCTTGGCCCACATCAAAGCTTGCGCTGAGATTGGTGCCTTCATTGGCGCTACTAATAGAGCTTTGCACTCGACCTTGATAACCGTGCAACGGCACTTCATGAAAACGTGAGTCCGCCATGTTGACCACACCGCCCATGGCACCACTGCCAAAGCGTAATGTGTTCGGCCCATAAATCACCTCTAGCTGATCAGCATTTGCGGCATCGACCATAGGTGCATGGTCACTGCTCATGGCAGACACGTCGGCACTGTCGGTACCATTGATGGCCATTTTTACGCGATTACCACCTAAGCCACGAATAACCGGCCGGCCAACACCGGCTCCAAAACTGGCATTAGCAATACCGGGCAAACCTTCCAATAGCTCACCAATGGTGTCGCCGTTTTGCGCTTGCATGTCTTCTTTGCTGAGCACTCGCATTGGTTGCGCAACATCATCAAGCACTTGCCCTGATGCTGTCACTTTTACTTTATCCAATGCCACTTCTTCACTGGCGGCACTGGCACTGACAACCAGCACAAGGCTGGCCGTCAGTGAGCGTAGTAAATTAGTGTGCATGGTCACCTGCTTCTTCACCTACGTCATGAAAAATAACCATGCTCGCCACATCGCTTACACTTAAGTCAAAGCGTTCATGCACGTGGTATCCATTTGCATTAGTGCTTGGTTCATCCACATCAATTTCATAACCTTTTTGTGCCTTGTTATCGATTACTAACGCCATTTTAGCGGCACTGGCCATTACAAAATCACCACAGCTTGAAGCGGCTGATTCATCAAGCGTAATGGATTTAAGCACCTGGGCTTCATGATTCAACACCACAAAGTTTCCTGCTGCACTGATGGCTAAAATATCTTGTGCGTCAGTGTCTAAAACTAGGTTACAAATATTTTGTGTAAATGCGTAAGTACCGGTATCTGAACTTTTAACCACTACAATGCTAGGGGTTTCACCACTTTCGTCTAATTCAACAATGGCATAGTTTTTAGTGTTTGGTTCAAAACCCACAATCACATGACCTTGGGCGCGCCAAATGTAACTAGAATCAGCACCATCTAAATCAGCAAGATTACCGGCCGTTAACTCATGTTCAGTTTCGCCCTCTTCAACCAGTAAGGTTACCGCCCCTTCTGTACAGCTGATGATGATCAACTCACTCGTTTGTGCATGACTCGTTGGGTTAGCGCAAGCAAAGCTGAGTTCTTCAGTTGCTCCTTCAAACACCTTGGCATTGGTATCATCAAACACAAGTTTAAGGTCGTGCGCTTCATCTAAGATTAAGGCAGGGTAAACTTCATCAACTGACAATTCTGAAGTGGATTCTGTGGCGGGAGTTTCGTTGGCTAACTCATCATATTCAATGAACGTGGTGTCGCCATCAACTAACACAGCAAAATGACCGCTTGTTGGCACCACACTTATATCAGTACCTGAAAGGCTATACTCTAAAACATGAGCTTCTTCGTGCTCATGTTCTTCTTCATCGTGGCCTTCCTCTTCTTCCTCTTCTTCATGCAAACCATGAACAAAGTTAACGGTACCACTAGCAAGCACAGCCGCATAAGCTCCGTTTTCACTTAATACGAGTTTGGCACCGTTTCCTGCTGCTGCGTCATCTAATATTTCAAGTTCGCCATCTTCTAATAATGAAAGCGCAGTCGTTCCCGTTTGTGACACCAGTACTGAGGACTCATGTTCATGATCGTGGTCATCACCTGCATTGCCATTACTGCTATCGCTACTGCTGCCACAACCAGTTAACGCCAAAGCAGCGATGCTTACCCATAATAAATTTTTGTTAAATGTTTTCATTTTTGAATTCTCTAAATATTTCTTTTAATGACGCAACGTCCTGCTGACAACAGCAAATCGACCATACGACGCAACAATACGGCCCATATCCATGAGCCAAACACAAAAAACAGACGCAGCAAGGCTGTGTCTTGAATCACTTATGTATTAGAAATTAAAGAGAGATAGGGGGAGCACGCGCTTGTTGCTTCTCAAGTTGAGATAGCACCAAAGCAATAGGATGAAAGGTTTGTTTTTCAAGTGCTTGTTTCGCACTGACACAACCAGTAGTGGCTGCAGGAACCGCTGCACTGCCGTCCAAAGCGAACATTGGGCAATCAACAGTATGTTGGTGGTCAATTAACTCATCATGCACCAACTGCAAGCTGCCACAGATCAAAATGACCAATGTCAACATAGAGGCTATTAAGCCATTATGTTTGCGCATGCGCGGGTAATGGATAGGTTTCATGATGGCTATCATACGATTTGTGGCAATTTGCTTCAATCTGAAAAACATTTTATATGTAAATAGTTGTATCAACCAATATTCCCCTATATACCATGCGCTCTTTACCCTAGATCAAACGATTTCCTCATATCAAAAAGATCTAACAACCTATAGCTTAATGCAATAGTCTGTCTCACCTTTTATGCTCACAGTACATTTAAAATTATGTTTTACTCAGCATCCCCATTTTCATCTAAGCTTGCTTAATTCCTTAGAGTTTATTTATGCCCAATGCATCCTCACCTATTAGCCGTTTAGAGTTCATTGCTTTAATGGCGGCGCTTATGTCAATGGTCGCCTTATCCATTGATGCCATGCTGCCCGCGCTTGGTATTATTGGCCAAGACTTAAATATTACTAACCCCAACGATAGCCAACTCATTATCTCAAGTGTGTTTCTAGGCATGGCCTTTGGTTTAATTATTTATGGCCCAATTTCTGATTCGTTCGGTCGTAAAAACGCTATTTACCTAGGCATTGGTATCTTTCTTGTGGGATGTTTAATCTCTATTTTTGCACAAGACTTTAATCACATGTTGATTGGGCGGGTGCTACAGGGGTTTGGTGCAGCGGCTTGTCGAGTGATCACCATTGCCATGATGCGCGACAAATTTGACGGCAAAGAGATGGCAAAAAATATGTCGCTCATCATGATGGTTTTCATCATGGTGCCCGCTCTTGCCCCCTCGGTTGGACAACTTATTTTATTGTTTGCTAATTGGCATTATATTTTTGTGGTTTTATTTATATTCGCTTTAGTCAGCTGCGTCTGGCTTCACATGCGTCAACCTGAAACATTAGCGGATGAAAAGCGTATCGGTTTTTCATTTAAAAATATTAAACGCGGTATGGTCGAAACCATTAAACATCCTGAGGCTCGCACTTATACTTTGGCAGCCGGCATCATGTTTGGTGCATTTGTTGGTTATTTAACTTCATCACAACAGATTTTACAGGTGCAGTATGAGACAGGAGACTTATTCTCAGTCTATTTTGGCATACTCGCTTTAGCCATTGGTTTTTCATCATTCGCCAATTCAAAGCTCGTTATGAAGGTGTCCATGCAAACTCTTTGCTTGGTCGCTCTATGGGCTGTATTTGCCAGCTCGGCATTATTTTTACTGTATATTAATATTGTAAATGAGCATCCAGGCTTACTCAGTTTCATGCTGTATATGATGAGTACATTTTTTTGCTTTGGTATTTTATTTGGCAATTTTAATACGCTTGCCGTTCATTCTTTAGGTCATATTGCTGGGGTTGCCACGTCAGTTATTAGTACCGTACAAACATTAATTTCTGTGTTTGTTGGCACCTATATTGGTCAACATTATAATGGCACTGTGACACCCATGGTGCTCGGTTTTATTATTTGCAGCGGCATTACATTAGGATTAATAATGTGGCTGCGTCATCGTTCTCAAAACACGGCCCAACACACCAACATTGAATAAGTTACTACATGTCTAATATTGATATTTTTTATTTGGAAATGAACAGCCCTGCACAAATCAAAGGTAAACCAGCCATTGATGGGTTAGAAATTCGATATTGCGAAATCAAACAATGGGCGCTTAATAAGTTTTTATACAGTTTTGTAGGCGGCCCTTGGACATGGACCGATAAACTCAATGAAACAGATGAGCAATGGCAGGATTACGTCGCCAATAGCAACTTACACACCTGGGTGGCTTATTACAAAGGGGCCATTGCTGGTTACTTTGAGTTACAACAAGATCAAGGCAATGTCGAAATTGTATATTTTGGCTTAACCCCAGACTTTTTAGGCAAAGGTATGGGGGGCTACTTATTAACCTATGCTCTTGAAAAAGCATGGTCATTACCTAACACCAAACGCGTTTGGCTACACACCTGCACTCTTGATCATCCTAGCGCTAAAGCAAACTATGAGGCTCGTGGTTTTGTGCATTATAAAACCGAAACAGAGGCGTCTGATTCATGACAATTAAACATTTACCCATAAAAAAGCCGATCACTGATCGGCTTTTTTTATTTGCAACATTTACATAAACGACGCTGAACTTATTGATCGCTAGCAGGTGAGGAATGCGGTCTGTTTAATTTCGCATCCGGCTCTACTGCGAATTTTTGAAATTCATTTTGAAACGCATTGGTCACATCTTCTTGAGTCGGAACCTGATCACTTTTCACCAATACAATTAAACTTTGTGCATACACACGCACATCCCCGCGAGGGTGAACCGTAATATCACCATCTTTGTTGATAAACGCCATGGGTGTACCAATGCCCGCTTTTAACATGGCAGTTACCACATCAGCCCAGCTTTCACCTTCTAACCAAATGCTGTAACGCTCTGGGTGATCATCTTTACGGGTGAACATATCTTCAATCACCACTTCACTGCCAGGTGCATCCATGGCTCGCACCAAAATTTCAGGGTAAGAGCGGATCGGGCGTAAAATGGATTTCACATCTAAATCAATCATGCGTGGGCGGTTTGCATCCACCACACATTCAACAAGTGTAAGATGTGCCAAACGCAAGTCTGCTAGACGATGCACAATATCAAAACTAATGCTGTCACTGTCTGCATGGTATTCATCACGGGCTAAAACAAAGATATGTTTGGCCATTTTCGCTTCGGCGCGGGCTAAATCCGCATCATTATTACCATTACCTAGAATATGGCGTACACCTAAATCTTTTAGTTGTGCCGATAAGCCATCACCGTATTCAGTATTCAACAATAAGATATCGATGTCGGCATTGGCTTCATCTTCACGAATCTGAGTGACTAAACGTTGAAAGAACTGGTCGGCGTTATATTTAGGTGCGTTAATAATTAGTATGTGGTCTTTCATATTCCAATCCCATAATCCAGAGCGAATGCGTTCATTGCGTGCAATGCGATAATCCACATAATCGCGCACTAAAAAAGTAACCAGCGTAATGGCCGACATAAAAATCAAAATAATGGTGGATGCTTGCCCAAGCATGGTCTGAGCACTTAAATCACCATACCCAACCGTTGTAATGGTTGTTAATGTTAGCCAGATAGCTTGCCATGGTGTGAGTGATTCCAGTGTCATCATGGATAAAACATGCAACACCATTAAACTCATGATCATAAAAACCGTGCGCTTAATTTTCGACAAGATGCGCGCATCCGAGCCAATTAACGCCTTATTAACGGCCGGTTCTTTATTATCACGTAACGGTAAAATTTTCATAGTAAATCAAAATCCAACTGAGCCCGCACTATGGCACAAAGCCTAATATACCCTCAAGTGTAAAGCTCGTTATAGGTGACTTATTTTCAGTATAACTAACCGCAGGTTTCATTGTTTAATCAAATCAACATCATAACCTTCTCTTTGGCCACTAACCTATGCAAGGCTGACGTCTTCATAATTTAAAATATAGAAAATTGTCCGCTAGAATACTGGCGTCATAGACCTAAGAGGATTAATCTAATAGCTAAATAGCTATTAATAAGGAAGCACCACATGTGGTCTCAGGTACCTAACAGTCTTAATGAATTTGCCTCAAAGCGCCAAGACCTGTTAACCGCCCATATTGCCGCTTATCCACAGTTTAACGGCGTACAGTCGAACGATGCATTACTGAAAACTCTTACCTTAAGCGACTATGTATTCACCAGCTTGCAATCGTGTCCGGCTATTGCACAGCAGCTTCTAAGCAACAATTTTCTGACTCAGCCGTTGAACTTAAATGAAGTTGAAGATGAATTTAATCAGACATTAGAGAAGTGCCAAGATGAAGCCGAGCTTTATAAAGCATTAAGAGAACTGCGCCGCTTGCATCAAATGCGTTTGATTCACCGTGATCTAAATCGTTTATCACCCTTATCTGACACCCTAACTGAACTGTCGTTTTTAGCGGACACCCATATCCGTTGCACCCTTGCTTGGTTAGATAAAAAGCTACAATTGCGCTATGGCCAACCAATGGCTAAAAAAAGTGGTGATCCTCAATCATTGATTGTCATTGCCATGGGTAAACAAGGGGCTGGTGAGCTAAACCTTTCAAGTGATATTGATTTGATTTTTGCCTTCAATGAAAACGGCGACACCGCCGCTGGTGACGGACAAAAAAGTATTTCGAATCAGGAGTACTTTATAAAATTAGGGCAGGCCCTTATTCAAGCGTTAGACAAGGTCACCCAAGATGGTTTTGTATACCGCGTTGATATGCGCCTGCGACCTTATGGCCAATCTGGACCTTTGGTGATGAATTTCTCCGCCCTTGAAAATTACTACCATGATCAAGGGCGCGACTGGGAACGCTACGCCATGATTAAAGCTCGCGCAGTCACAGGCAACCCAGCGCACATTCAAGAGCTGATGAAAATTTTGCGCCCATTTAGTTATCGCAAATACGTAGACTTCAGTGCGTTTGAATCTTTACGTGAAATGAAAGCACGCATTCGCCAAGAAACCGTTCGCCGCAATTTAGGTAACAACGTAAAACTTGGCAGTGGTGGTATTCGTGAAATTGAATTCATTGCCCAAGCATTTCAACTAATTCGTGGCGGCAAAGAGGTTGAATTACAACAACCCAATATTTTTAAAGTATTTAATTACCTAAAAGAAAATGAATACCTACCCTTTGATGCCATTAAAGAATTATTAGCGGCGTATCAATTTTTACGCGACGCCGAACACGCGATTCAAGGATTAAATGACGAGCAAAGCCAAACATTACCCAGTGATGAATTCAACCAAGCGCGTATTGCTTGTTACATGGGCTGCGAGGATTGGCCTGCGTTCTGTGTGCAATTAGATGCACACCGCGACAAAGTCATGCTGCACTTTAAAAATATCGTGGCCGATGACAACGAACAAGATCAGCAAGAAGACCTAGAGCCTTGGCAAAGTATTTGGCTTCAACATGGGGACGATGAGCAGGCATCTGACAATGCCAGTGACCCGATTAACACCCCATTGCTGCAACAAACGTTACAAAAATTACGCGACCTTGCTGAAAATAAAATGCAAGCCATTGGTAAGCAGCGTCTTGATAAGGCGATGCCATTATTACTCAAAGCCCTATGGCAATGTGAACATCCCCAGCAAACCCTAGAGCGCTTAGTGCCCCTGCTTGAGGCGATATTACGCCGCACCGCTTACCTAGTTTTATTAAGTGAAAACCCTGCGGCGTTACAGCAGTTAGTGCGTTTATGTGGTGCCAGCCCTTGGATTGCAAAAAGTATCGCTGAAGCACCATTGTTATTAGACGAGCTGCTTCACCCTGCTCACCTATACAACCCCAATGACAAAGCGGGAATGATTGGCGACCTTGACCAACGCTTATTGCGTATTGATCCATTAGATCTAGAAGAACAAATGGATGCCCTAAGGCATTATGCCAGTGCCAATAAATTACAAATTGCCGCCAGTGACATCACAGGCGCCTTGCCGTTAATGAAAGTCAGCGACCACTTAACCTGGTTAGCTGAAACCATATTAGAGCGGGCTTTGTGGATGTCTTGGCAGCAAATGGTCGACAAGTACGGCTACCCAAGCAATGCCGAAGGTGAAGCCGTCATGGAACCTGAATTTTTAATATTAGGTTACGGCAAACTGGGGGGCATTGAATTAAGTTATGGCTCAGATTTAGACATGGTGTTTTTGCATAACGCCACCCCAAACAAATACACCAAGGGTGAGCGCGAATTAGAAAACGGCGTGTTTTACACCCGCATGGGCCAGCGTTTAATTCACATACTCAACACCACCACCCGCGCAGGCCAATTATACGAAGCGGACATGCGTCTGCGCCCAAGTGGTGCCAGCGGTATGATTGTGGCCTCCCTTGCGGCCTTCGAGAAATACCAGCAACAAGAAGCTTGGACATGGGAACACCAAGCCCTGATTCGCGCCCGAGTCATCACTGGGGATGAGGGTGTTGCGCAAAAATACACACAAATCCGACGTGAAATCCTGACAAAAGATCGAAATCCCGCCCAACTACAGCAAGAAGTACGAGAAATGCGCGATAAAATGCGCGATAATCTCGGCTCCCAAAGTGTGGGCAAAACCCAGTTTCAGCTTAAGCAAGATGCTGGCGGCATTGTGGATATTGAATTCATCGTACAGTACCTCGTACTGGCTAATTGTGAACAACATCCGCAACTTCTGTCTTGGACAGATAATATCCGTCTGCTGGAAACCTTAGCGTCCCAAAACATCATCGACCCTAAGCAAAGTGACGCCCTCATACAGGCCTATATCGCCTACCGCTCATTGGCGCACCGTCGGGTCTTACAGAACCAAAAGTTACTGTTAGACCCCAATGAGCTCGACCAAGCTGGGTTAACCACCCACATCGACACGGTTACAACACTTTGGCAAGAGATTATGAATTAAGGGCAGTAACCGAACGAGCATCCACGACATCGTCTACACACTGCACCTAACACTATTAAGTTCGGGAGCGTCATAAGCTTCCAATATAATTTAGGAAACCGAAATGGCCGCATTTGGAACCGTTTTCATGCCACAAATGGCACTGGCAACATACGAAAACCACGAATGGACACCCGCGAGCATTGTTGCATCGGACAAACTAGAACTGCACCCAGGTGCGCACGTCTTACATTATTCAAGCACCTGCTTTGAAGGCTTAAAAGCTTTTAAACACGAAGACGGCAGCGTCAATATTTTCCGTATGGACGCCAACATCAAACGTATGGCACAAAGCAGTGATTTATTGTTTTTACCTGAAATCAATAAAGAACAACTTGCGCAAATGATTGAACAAACCGTTGCCATGTATGTTGACGACGTACCCAGCGCACCAGGCTCAATGTATATTCGCCCAACGCACATTGGTACTGAGCCAAGTATTGGTAAAGCCGCGGTTTCCTCTGAAACCTCTTTGCTTTATGTATTACTTTCACCCGTTGGTGATTACTTTGCCGGTGGCGTTAAACCATTACGTTTATTGCTTGAAGAAAACGGCATGCGCTGCGCGCCGCACATGGGCATGATTAAAAGTGGCGGCAACTACGCCAGCGCCCTTGGCCCAATTGCCCGTGCACGCAAACAAAGTAATGCAGACCAAGTTTTGTTTTGCCCTAACGGTGACGTACAAGAAACTGGCGCGGCAAACTTTATTTTAATCGACGGCAACGAGATCATCACCAAAGCATTAGATACCTCGTTCCTGCACGGTATTACACGCGACTCTATTTTAACCATCGCCCGCGATGCCGGCATGACCGTAACCGAACGTGACTTCACGGTAGATGAATTAATCGAACGCGCACAAAAACCCGGTACAGAAGCGGCCCTTTCTGGCACAGCCGCTGTACTAACACCCGTTGGCACCTTGATTCATAACGGTGAAGAAATTACCGTAGGCTCAGGTGAAGCTGGTGAAACCACACTTAAATTGCGCCAAGCCTTGAATGACATTCAGTGGGGTCGTGCAGAAGATAAATTTGGATGGTTAACCAAGATTTAATTTTTCAAAACCCTAGCGGTTTATAAAATGCTGCTAAGAAAACCAAAAGCCGTTTGTATTTCCACAAACGGTTTTTTTATTTGTACGAGGGTGTCCTCCCCCGAAAACTATTCAAATAACTGTACGAGGGTGCCCCGCGCCCGATAAAGTATCTAAAAAACCGTACGAGGGTGCCCGCCCCGAAAAAAACACATGATTGTACGAGGGTGCACCGCGCCCGAAAACAGCGATTAAAATTTTAAAAAATCTTAGGTTTTCTCATGCAATGAAATCACCGTTTTACTGGTCACTGACTTATCAAAATACTGCTCTCTTACCGCTAAATACTCATCACACTCAAAAAACGCATCCATTTTTTCTTTGCTTGGAAACTCAATGGTAAATACACGGTTAATATCATCACTGGTTTTTGAGAGTAGAACTTCTGACACTTTAAAATCAAACCCAAACGCACCACCATAAGAGTGTAAAATAGGCATCATTCCTTCGCGGTATTTTTGATACTGCTCATCATCGCTAATGTACAATCCCATAATTCTTTCGTATGCCATGTTTCATCTCCTATTCACATTAAAATACGCATGATAAGCACAAGCGTTTATTCATTAATAGAATCTAACACCTCCAGTCGAAACGCGCACTAATTACGCATTCTTGTGCTTCGCATTGTTAGGCATGTACTCCCGTGAAAGACCATAAATACTGGTACATAACGCAATAAGGTTGGATATTAATGCAGGATAAGATGATATGACTAGATTATGAACGACCCAGCAAAATAGGCATAACAATAGAAAAATACGAAGACGTTTGGTATTAATTTGAAGATTACCAATACTGAAAAACACTAGAGCAAGAGTTGAAAAAATTGATGGCAACCCGTGCCAACTTAACCAAGCCACTAAAGGTGTTAATAAAAGAGATGCGAGATAAACTGATTTAAACTTTGGGTGAGACTCAAGAGGAATTGCTAAAGCGGCTTGCACTCCAGCAGCTGCCATAACAACAGCACCTGTAAGAGCACCAAGCAACCAGAAGTGTGCAAACATAAAAATACACGCTAAAATCTGACCACATAAAAGGAATTTTCGATGCTTTATAAGAGGCCAAGATGCATTAACGGCCACCCCAAAAATACCAAAGACTGTCGATAATTCCATTTAATTTACTCTCCAATTATTTTGCTCTAGAGCCGTACTCAATCGCCCTGAGTCTTGTAGGTGCCCGCTATTATAAAACAAGTACTGAAGTCAGATCTGTTAAGTATCATTATAACTGGCTTTTTTATGCGCATATTGAGTTATCAAAGATAATCCACACCCATAATAAGAATATTAACTTTGGGCGATTTAGTAATAGTAATCCGACTTTAAATTAAAATACCGCTTATATTGTAAAGTAACTAAACCAGACACCAATACGCACCACATTTCAATACTGCATATTTTCAAACGCCCAATTAAAGCAGCTATTCTATGGAACATTATTGGATAAACCCACTCCAAGGCACATCACACAGAGCCGTAATACATAAAACCCAGTGATGAGCCCATGCTTGCTAAGAAGATATACCACAGTAAGACAGACAGATGAATCATACACTCTATGCCGCCGCTGCTATTTCTTTTACCATACATGTCATACTTATATCGGCTCCCTTATTTGAAGGTTTTATCAACTGGAAGTCTGAAAAAAACCTTACCAATAACGTTCACATCACCCTAGTAGCCGCACCGTCTCCTCATGTCACTGACATATTAAATAAGGCAAGTTCTGAGAAGGCCAAAACAAGTAAAAAACAGCCCGCTACCAGTAAAACAGAGGACTCATCAAAGAAAGAACATACTACCAGGCAGAAAACACCTGATAGCTTAAACACGATAGACACAGCAAATAATCTAAGAGAACCAAATTGGTTTAAGCAATTGCCACGCGATATAAAAACCAAAAAATTAACAGAACACAGCATGTCACGCTACGGGATGAACCAGACGCTTAAACAGCTTGCCAATCAAGCCATCACAAGCACGATCAACACACCTAGCACACATATAACACAACAACTCCCAATGCAGCACGGCGCAAAGGGTGAAACATTTATTAAAGTGAATGAAGCCTGCTTTGAAATAAAAGAAGAAAACGGTGTTCAAGTATTTTGGTTTTCTGATCGCTGTAAAACAAAATCTAACTTAAACGTTAAAGCACTGGTCGATGCTGTAAATCCAGCCCAAAACTAGCGAAGATTATAGTTTTTGCTTATACAAATGACAGATAAACCAGACATCCATGGTCAGAACAAGCGAACCTAATATCCTTAATAAAACAATCAAGTTACTTAATCGAAAAGAATACAGTTAGCAATGGGCTTGGGCTGACTCCTATCGGTGAATAAATAATATACCCAAAATTGAACAGGTCTATTGATTAGCCTGCCAACTCAGCCAGCCGTTTTACTTCCAACCTTGACGCCATTGGCCATCATCTTTTAGATTTTGCCAATTTATGGATTGCTCACGCTTGGTCATCACTGCTTGAATCACACATAAAATCACGTTGCCTTCTTCATCATATTCCACCTCGGTGATCATAAAGTGCTTTTCTTTATTGGTGGGCTTTAGGGCTGTCCATTTACTGTTTAATAGTTTTTTACTACTGATTGTATTCATTGGAGTTAGTCTTTTTACTGGCTTTAGACTATGTACGCTCAGTTATGGAAACTAGATTGGAATGAATAGACATTCGAGCAATGATGATGGAAGTTCAAATTATTAAGCAGCTTGCGGGTAATTTAGGCTAGTTTTGTTAACTTCACATCATTCATGGTGCCTGACTTTATTACCCGTCCAATGCTGAAAATACCTTGGTTGATAAAAGTGCCTACCGCTAACACCAAGACCGTAAATCAACATTATTTGATCCTTCCCATTAGCACTTACAACAACTGCTATTTCATCTTTGTACCCGTGCATATGTTCGGAAGAGCTGGCCTTACAAGTATATTCCTGATCTATTTTCTTAAAATTTTGTAAATGATAAAATGCATTTGGGCCGACACGAAAAGTAATTTCCGCTTTGTCAGAATTCAACCAACTACAAATTTTATTTGCTTCATTTACCGCATATTTTTTCGTATCACTATTTATAACCACATAAATTAAAAAGGTGATTAAAAGAAGAAACAGAAATAAAAATGATTTTTTCATAATTTTGATAGCGGTTAACGCCAACAGCAAGCGCGCTGCTTTTTGGCGTCGCCTTGCCTGTTTTTGTTAAGTGTTTTTCGGAACATTTTTACAGCTTCACAAACGCTGCAATAAGCCCAGCGGTAGAGATTAAAACTGGCCAGAGCCATTTCCAGTGCGCGATATAAAACATTACTACGGCGTGCGCAGCCTCTGAAGTCCAATGCCTTTTATAATAGCCGAGCGACAACGGGCTGCCGGGCGGCTCGGGAATGTATTCTCCATCCCACCATTTTTTCACGTTCACCGGTAACTTTTCCCTCTATCACTTAACAGTTTATTCAACGTCGCATGAGATTTTTTATCGGTGACGTGTTTGCCGGGGCATTTCACGCCTCTCATTTTTTATATGGCAGCAATCATGGAGGATTCAGCCCGCTTTAGCAAATATGTCGTACATTTTTTGCGTCAAGGTAAAACACTTGTACACCTCTAACCTATTCATTTACTTATCATTTTTTGTAACCACTGCTTTTAGCTGATTATCACCTTTTTCAAACGCTATTTCAGGGATATACGTCGTATGACTGTTTATCTTAATACACTGTCACGTGACCTTAAATTCTTGGATATATGTCGAGTGACGAATATCCAATGAAATAACTAATAAGATAACCAAGGCTTTACACCTTGAATAGTGCCCCACTTCGACAACCGTTCGTTCCTCACTGCTCAGTGCGAACGGTATAGGTTGAGCTATCACACAACGGATATATCTATAAAGAGTGCACTGGGTACCCGCCATCACAGGTATGATGTTAGGCTAGGTATGACAGCGATAATTAAATAACAAACGAGGGACTAAGGTGGGATAACCGCCATCACGGGTATGGCGTTGAGCTAGATATATTTAACATGACGTCTTATTTCTTTTAATGTAAGCGTATTGTTAGCTGTATTATTTGGTGCGTGTAATTAATAATGATATCTGCACGATATTATAGTTAGGCTTTTATCATCAACGGCATAAACTAAACGATTAGTGTCATCAATTCGACGCGACCAAAAACCTGACAAATTTTCTTTAAGAGACTCAGGTTTACCAATACCCTCAAATGGTGAACGCTTCGTATCACTGATTAATTTGTTTATACGTTTTAATGTCTTTTTGTCCTGACCTTGCCAGTAAACGTAATCATCCCAAGCTTCATCAGTCCAACAAAGTAGCTTACTACTCATCGGCTATATCTCTTTGTGTAGTTTTACCACTTTTATATTGAGCTATAGATTTGTTTAAGTGCTCTGCATTTGCAGGAGATTTTAATAAATGAACTGTTTCCATCAAGCTATTGTAATAATCTAATGACATCACTACTGCATCTTCTGAATCTCGGCGCGTAATAACGGTGGTGTCTGCATCATTAACGACAGAGTCTAAAACAGCTTTTAGTCCATTTCTTGCTTCAGTAAAAGATACAACCCTCATAAATCACCTATATGTACAATGTATTGTACAACTATAGCTCAATTATTTGACACGCACAATATATGGTACATGTCTTTTTAATGCTAACAATTGAAATAACAAATAACTAAGACACATGATTAGTCCTGAAAACGCTGAGTCTTTCTAAAATTAACCAAGACTTTACACCTTGAATAGTGCCCCACTTCGACAACCGTTCGATCCTCACTGCTCAGTGCGAACGATATAAGTTGAGTTTTCTAGATATTTAAGACAGCGATGCAAAGTTTGTGAGATTTCTGCCAAATATAAAGACTAAATCACAAACTAACTTGGATACCCGCCTTCGCGGATATGACGTAGGGCTTTAATGAATCTGGACACCAGCCTTCTCGATATGACGGAGGTTGTTGGCTGCGTGGCTTACCTTACTAATAGTAAGAGGGTTTTTTAATCATCACAAAAAAGCCCGCTTTCGCGGGCCTTTGGTTTGAACATGTTACAAGGTTATTAAAAATCAATTAAGCACGACGTTTTCTAAACGCATAGATACCGGCACTTAATACGGTTTTAAATACCACGCCCTTTGCACTTAAATTTGGTTTAGGGTTTTTACCTTTTGCCATGCGCCACATTTGGTGTTCGTACCAAGTGATGCTTAACATGCCCATGGTATCCAAGCCTTTATTGCCTGTGGTTGGGTTTTCAAGTGGCATGCTGTATTGGTCATCAGCGATGAGTTTATTGGGGAATTCTGAATCCACGGCGGTGGTGCGGGCAATGCCAATAAAATCGGTGGCTCCGCTTTGCAAGGCTTGGGTCATGGCGGGGGCGCTGCGAAAGCCACCGGTGACCACCAACGGGGTATCCACCATTTCACGTACTTTTTCCATGTAATCTAAAAAGTAGGCTTCACGTTTTACGGTGCTGTCTTTTACTGGTTTTTTAGGGTCGGCGCCCATCATGGATGGGCTTTCATAGGTGCCGCCTGAAATCTCAATTAAATCCATGCCTTCATTGGCGAGGGTTTGCACCACTTGCATGGAGTCTTCTTCACTAAAGCCACCTTTCATAAAGTCAGCGCTGTTTAACTTAATACCAATTGGGAAGTCTTCCCCCACTTCTTTACGAATCGCGCGGTAAACCGATACCACAAAACGCATGCGGTTTTCTAAACTGCCGCCCCATTGATCGTCACGTTGATTATGGCGTGGGGATAAAAACTGGCTAACTAAATAACCATGGGCACCGTGAATTTGCACGCCGGTGAAACCCGCTTGTTTTGATAAGCGCGCCGCCGTTGCAAATTTTTGAATGATCACTTCGATTTCTGGCTCAGTCAGTGCACGCGGTTTGTTAAAGCCTTTTTCCAAACCTCGACCAAGCGAAATTGCCGAAGGGGCAACCGGCTCACTCACGATAAAACTTGGGATTTGTTTACCTGGGTGATTTAGCTGTGGCCAAATATGCGCGCCATTTTTTTTGCCCGCTTGTGCCCATGCTTTAAACAACTCAAGGTTTGACTGCTCATCTAATACCACGTTTTTAGGTTCACCCAATGCGCCGCGATCCACCATCACATTGCCTGTCATGGCGATACCGATGCCACCGTCAGCCCAGCGACCATACAACTTAGCCAAACCCGGCTGAGGGTTGCATTGTTTGTCCCCTAACTGCTCGCTCATGGCGGATTTAAATAAACGGTTTTTAATCACTTGGCCGTTTTTTAACGTGAAACTATCCCCAAGTTTTAGGGTGTTTGCGCTGTTGGCCTGTTGTGCGGCTTGAGTCATAACTTGCTCCTAGTTGTTCTTGTTATTCATGTTGTTAATTAGACCGATCGTCTTTTAACTGTTTATAAAAAAATGCAGGTGCGCTGCATTTTCATTTTTGCTGTTTATTTTGCCGGTGCCATTAATACGTTGAGCATAAGATGCATGGCTTCTTTGGCTGGTTCTAGGCGATTGCTCATTTTCATTTTAATGAGAGAACCTTCCCACGTGGCCCAATACACACTGGCTAATTCTTTGGCACTGACATCTTGCCTAAATTGGCCTGCGCCCTGTCCTTCAATAATGCGCTCAATAAAAAAGGCCACCCATTTACGCGTGGCTATTTTAAGTTGCTCGCGACACTCGGTGCTTTCGGAGGCGATTTCACTGGACATGGCCCCAATCAAGCAGCCTTGTTTGAAATCGCTTTTAGCCACCTTGTTAAGGCTAAATTCATAGATAGATTGCAGCTGCTCTTTGGCGCTTAATGACTGACCGGGGCCTTTAATAAAATCATCGAGCTGCTGTAATAAGTCCTGACTGTAGTGAGCAATCACTTCGCCTACAAACGCCTCTTTACTGGCAAAGAAGTTGTAAAACGAGCCCTTAGGCACGTTTACTTCGTCCAGTATTTGTTTGATACCTGTGCCGTGATAACCATGGGTTGAGATTTGCTCAATACCCGCCTGAATCAGGGCTTCACGTATATGTTCGCTGCGTCTTGGTCTGCTCATTGGGCCAGAATATGACCGATCGTCTTGGAATGAAAGCATTCACTTAAAATTTAGTAAAAACTCACGGTTGCGTGTATAGAACAATCTTATTTTTTATTAAACGCGCGTTTAACTATATTTTAACAATTGCCCCCTAGCATGTGCGCTCACCACATTATCTGATGAGTATTCATAATGAGAAAAAGCATTTCACGCCGTGACTTTTTAATCCTAACGGCAAAGGGTGTGGGGGCCGCGGTTATCTCCTCTGGCCTTATGGGTTGTAACAGTTCAGACGGCGATCGTGATGTGAGCGTTAGCTTTAATCATGGTGTGGCCAGTGGCGACCCCACACAAACGGCCATTATTTTATGGACACGGGTAACCCCAGAAGAAACCGCCGCTATTAATGTCGCATGGGAGATCGCTACCGATGCTGCCTTCTCTAATATCGTAAACAGCGGTAATACCCTCACCAATCAAGCACGTGATTACACCGTAAAAGTGGATGCCATTGATTTAGCTCCAGGCACACAATATTTTTATCGCTTTATTGCCAACGGTAAAACCACTACCACAGGTAAAACCAAAACCCTGCCTGAAGGGGCTATTGCCTCTGCCAAACTGGCGGTCATGTCCTGTGCAAATTACCCAGCAGGTCACTTTAATGTGTATAACCTAGCCAACCAAATGGATGACCTTGATGCGGTTTTGCATTTAGGGGATTACATTTATGAATACCCTCGCGGCGGTTATGCCAGCGACAATGCGGCACAATTAAACCGTGAAGTACTGCCCGTGGGTGAATTATTCACCCTAGATGATTACCGTACTCGTTATGGTCAATACCGCACCGATGCCGATCTACAAGCGCTTCACGCTGGCGTGCCATTCATTACGGTTTGGGATGACCATGAAGTGACTAACGACACTTATAAAGATGGCGCTGAAAATCACAACGAAGGTGAAGGGGATTTTGAAACGCGCAAGTTAGCTGCACTGCAAGCCTACTTTGAATGGTTACCTATTCGCCCTATTGCACAAGATAACGAGCTGGAAATTTATCGCAGTTTTCAGTTTGGTGATTTAGTGGATTTGCACATGCTCGACACCCGTGTATTAGCCCGCGATATTCAATTGGATTACGCCAATTACATGGACCCAACCACGGGCGCGTTTGATAGCGCCGCATTCACCCAAGACATCAGCGATACTAGCCGCACCATGTTAGGTTCAGAGCAACTGCAATGGCTACAAACTCAATTGGGTAACAGCACTGGCACATGGCAGCTTCTAGGCCAGCAAGTTTTAATGGGCAGCATGTATTTACCGGCCGCGGTTGCACTGACCTTGATGACACTTGAGCAATACAGCGAACTGGGGGCGTTAGCTGTATTAGCTGGGCGCATGCAAGCAGGTGACCCAAGCCTTACCGATGGCGAAAAATCCTATCTTGAGGCGAACAAAAGTAAATTAACCGATGAAGTCATGGCGCAATTGCAATTACCTGCTGTGCCTTATAATTTAGATGCGTGGGATGGTTACGCTGTTGAGCGAGAAACTATTTTACAAACCGCAAAAGCCTACGGTAAAAATTTAGTGGTATTGGCCGGTGATACCCATAATGGCTGGGCAAGTGATCTTAAAGATTTAAACGGTGACAACGTGGGTGTTGAGTTTGCAACGTCTTCGGTTTCCTCCCCAGGCCTTGAGTATTACCTGAATATTCCTGCGGCTTCTGCGCCAACCTATGAAGCGGGCATTGTGGGGTTAATCGAAAACCTTAAATATTGTAACTTGCGTGATCGCGGTTTTATGACAGTAACATTCACCCCTGATCAGGCTAAAGCCCAATGGCATTACGTGGATACAATTTTGTCGACCTCTTTCCAAGAAGTCACATCTCGTAGTGCCACTGCATTGGTTAAAGCCGGTGAAAATAGTTTAACTATTTCTTAAGGCCCAAATAAAGATCGGCTCATTTGCAGCCGATCTTTTAATTTTGGTTTCATATTTTATTTTCATCCACTTACGCCATCAATGGCACTGACCTTATAACACTGGCATACTGATCTAATCATCAGGGCGACGTGTATATGATCAACATCAAACAATCTATCATCGAAGTTTGGCAAGAAGCCAAGGAGCGCTGGTTTCCAAGCAAAGAAGGCTCCACTGTACCACTTGATCAAGTAAGCCGATTTTACCAAACCGATTTTTACATATCGCTTGATGATAGTCTTAAAAGTGCCTTTTATGACGGCCCGCTAGGGGGCTTAGATTCTCGTATTATCGAACGTAAAGATATTGAGTTTTTAAGAGACTGCTATCGCCTGTGGCAAGGCGGCCGAAATGTGAGCTGCGGCATATATGGTGAAAAAGGTACGGGTTTATCTACTCTGCTTAATATGTTTACTCAAGAACTTAAACAACAGAATCAAGCGTTTAAATTGCTAAGCCTAGAGAGACGCCTAAGCACTGAACAAGATGTGATTGATATCATTGGCCGCTTATTAGCCATTGAGCCTAAAACATATGAACTAACTGAATTTATTGAAGCCATTCATCAAGTACCGGCTCAAGTGATTGTGCTTGATAATATTCATTTTCTTGTACAGCGTACAATTGATGCACAGATCGTTATCGACACATTAAGCGCTATTATTTTAGCCAGTCGCGGACTTCATTTCTGGGTACTTGCCAGTGAAGAGCAAGCATGGCGTCGATTATGTTACGCTTATCAATTTGAACATTTATTTTCTCACCAGCAGCAAGTCCCCAATTTTAATGAACGTCAAATGCGTGATTTATTAATAAAGCGCTTTTCCTATGGTGGTTTTCATACCATTAACGATATTTCTATAGAGGAGCTAGCTCAGGAAAAAAGCCCAGTGAATGAGGTGGCAAAACGCAGTAAAGGTTGCGTTGAACTCGGACTATTTTATTGTTTGAACAATTTAACCTATGGCACCAAACCACAAAGTATTTTCATCATGTCACCACAAGAGGTAGACATGACCGCCCTTAAAAATCTTACACAGGGCGAACTTTTCACCTTGGCCGAAATCAGCACTCATGGCCAACTTTCAATTAAAGAGCATCACCGAATTTTTCGGATCAATTTAAATGAAAGTAAAATGATTTTAGAGCACTTACGGGTTTTAGGTCTTTTAGACAAAAATGAAGAGATCACCCGCAGTGATGCGTATAGTTTAAAGCTAATTACATCTGCAGTTGTTATTCGTTATTTAATTTCTATGAATTATTTATACTAGGTGCCTAATGGAAGATAATATTGTTCAGCAGTTTTTCTCGCTTTTTTCTTTCACTACGCTGTTGTCTATTGTGGGCGTTATTCTAGCCACTTGGACCTTATTATTTGGCACACGCTGGTCAATTGATACTTTGGTGGCTTACAAGCCTAAGTATCGAATTCAGTTATCTCAAATCTTTCCTGCTGTGCGCATCATGATTTGGGTGATAACCATTCACTACATCGTTTTTATTATTTTAAAGCCACCACAATCCATTGTTTATGCCTCCCTTGGTTCTTTAGGTTTAGCATTGGGTTTAGCCTCACAAGATGCTATTCGTAATTTTGTAGCGGGTGTGATGATGGCGGTAGCGCCTCGCTTTAAAGTAGGTGACATGGTGCAAATTGGTGAACATTATGGCGAGGTCACCAGCTTAGATTTAAGCACCACTAAACTGCGCACGTTTGACGACAACTTAATTACGGTACCTAATGGTGACATTTTAAAAATGCCCATCAGTAATGCCAATAGCGGTGAGCTGAATGAATTAGTCGCCATTAATTTGCACTTACCTGTGAGTATTCCTGTTGCAAAGTTGAAGTCCATCGCCCTAAATGCTGCAAAGTGTAGCCATTATGTTTACTTAAAAAAGCCCATAACCGCTACAGTCTTCCCCGTATTTGATAAAGAGTTTTATTACAATCTAACCGTTAAAGCCTACGTATTAGATGTACGTTTAGAGCGCGCTATGGCAACGGATATTTCAGAACGAGTTATTGAAGCATTAAACGAGCAAAGCTTGTTTGAGGGCACCTCATTTGAAAGCACTGCAAGCCATGGAAAGCTGGGAGATCAAGCCTAAAATCCTAGGTTTAATCTGCTCGAATACGTATCATCACATATTGAAAAATATCATGACGAACAGCCCAGCGTAAAAACAGGGCTGTTCCTATATATTTTGACCAGCCAATATTTTTAATCGCGCCATGTTTTTCATCAAGCTTTTTAACATCTTGCTTAAATACAAATACCCACTTCGAAAAAGGCTGCATCACATCTGCTGATATATCTTTGTATTCATATAAGTATAAATTTGCTTGTTTTAGTTGTGCCTCATAGTCTTTACGAACCTTAATGTTTTCAAATGGGATATGGCTGAAATAACACACCATCTTTAATAGTAAAAAGTGAATAGGATTACGGATTGGCTTGGTTAATACTAAGTCAGTTAAAGCCAACTCTTGATCAACATCAGAGCCAGGCTCTTTTTGATGATAAAAATGGTCTGCACACAACTTAAAAAAGTTCGATTTATTTGCAAAATGATAGACACAATCTAACGCAATGATGCGATCAAATTGATCAGGTAGTATTTGCCATGCATAAGCTTGTGTTGCATCACCTTGAGCAAGTTGAGCAGTACAATGAAATACAGGTAATTTTTGCTGGGCATATTGAGTTTGTATCTGTGAATAGTTGATGCCCCATATATTCTTTACACCAAACTTATGCTGCCAATGAATAATTTGATCACCGCAACCAAAACCCACATCCAACACGTTATGGGAAGATTTTAATTGAGTGAAATTCGCTAGAACATCAGCCAATCTAGCGGCGGCTGCACTGTACTGATTTATGCGTTTACCGTTTTCATCAATCCAACAGCCTAAGTTTCCCCAGCTGCCATCTAACTCTAAACTTTGGCAGTTAAAGTTCAGAACTATATCTTGTAGATCGTGAAACTCTTGGCCAAAATCAGCGGGCCATTGATGTGTATTATTCATTAAGCATCAACAGCTGTATTGATATCGCTTTCTTGCCTCGAAGACGTTACCTGCCAAGGCACATCAACACCCAGTTCTTTTGCTATTGCTACACTGGACTCCACGGCGGCATCCAGTAATGGAAAGCGATTAGCCATGTACGAGCCACAGATTTTAACTGAGCTTTGTTTGTTAAGCTGTTGCAACTGTTTGATAGATTGACGGCTTTCTAGTGTGACCAGTGGACGTGAGAACTGTGCTTGGCTGAGAATAGATTCTGGCGCAGGCTGTTTAATAGGGTGCCATGTTTGAAAAACTGGCTGTTGATCTTTATACGTACTAAACGCCTTAGTTAAATCCACCGTGGTGGCCGCTCTGCTTTCATTTTTACTTAATAAGTAACTGACAGGGCTTGCACTTTCTGCATCAAATATAAGCGTAGAATCCGTATGCAACACCATGGTTGAATGCTCTAATGGAATAGAGCCAAGTAACTTGGCTTGCTGTTGCTGCAAATCATCATCACTAAGCGATAATATATTTGCTGCAATATCAGCTTGGCACGCCACCACAACCTGATCAAACTCATCAAGCCTTGATTGATTGGTTTGAGTATCTTTAACCGTTACCCGTACATTACCCGCGCCTTGTTCAACCTTTATCACTTCATGAGAGCACTTCACTTCATAGCCTTTTGTGATCTTAGGAATGATGCCATCAACGCCTAGCTTTGCACGCACAATACCTTGTTTCATCACACCACAGGTTAAATATTCTAAGATTAAGTCAGCAGGATAATTCCCTACAGATTCAAAATCACACGTTAATGTGACGGCTAGAGCCGGCAATAACATATGATCAATAAATTGATCAGAAAATGTTTGGTTTGATAAATACTCTTTAAACGTAATACCTGCTAAATAAGACCGATTCTTCAAAAAGTCTTTTTTAATAACCTTAAAGAAACACCATTGTTGATAAGCCAGTGCCAAACCTGTTCTGGTTAAACTATTACGATTTAAATAGCTTAGTTTCAAACCAAGTAACTTACGATTGTGGTACTGGAAGAAAGGGGTAATAGAATGAGTATCAGATAGATATTGAAATACACCAGCATGATCACTGCTTTCCATTTCAATATCTAAATATTCATATAGTGCAAATAAACTGGGGTAATAGCTGGGAGTAAAAATACGCAAAGGTATATCGATACGAGTGCTTAAACCATTTGAATGATAATCAGTAGTGAATACCCCCATACCTGCGCTTTGATGACGTTCATACAATGTCACTGAGTACTGCTTACTTAATAACCAAGCAGCAGACAACCCAGCTAAACCAGCACCTATTACAGCTAACCTAGGTTTTATTTCTGCTGATTCAATGTTCATTGTCATAGCCAATTCCTGAGCCCAATTATACTGTGATACTAAGTCTCAAACTTTATGCTAACAAGGTTACTTTAGAACAGATTGTTGACCTTAAAGGACACTCACAAGCCATAGGCAAGTAAATGGCTAGTCCCTGTGGCATTAGGCTGGCATACTTAACCTAAATAAAAAGTGGTAAGGGAAAGTCATGTTAATGGATGTGCTGGGCATTTTAATTGGATTTATTTCAATAATGCTACTGTTCAGTTTACTGGTCACCGCATTGGTGCATGGTGCGCAAGCGGCACTGAACTTGCGTTTTAAAAACCTTAAAGTGGTTTTAAATCAATTTTTTAATAATATGGATTTTGTTGAGCAAAAAGTAACAAATGCCATCCTCACTCACATTGAAAATCAATTCCCCAATGGGCTCTATGCCACTGCTTTACCACTGAATATCCCTGGCAATCGATTAAAACTCACCAGTATTGGCCAGCAAGAACTCATTACCATTATTAATAATACTCGTGATGTAAGCATTGAAGAAAAAGAGCAATTAAAAAAGAAGGTACAAGATCATTTTCAAACACTTGAAGAAATCATGAGTCAGCGCTTTAAACAATGGATGCACCAAATTAGTATCGCGTTAGCGTTTGTGATTTGTTTTGTATTCCAACTGAATTGCTTCTCACTATTAAGCCAGCTAAATCATGACAGTGTTTTTCGCCAACAAACATTACAATTGGCTGATCAACTCAATGCCCAAACCTCAGTGCCAGATATGAAAGGTGATACCGTACAAAGCCACTTATCTTCGTTACAATTCGAAATAACACCCAAACAGTGGCCCAACTATTATTTTGCCTTTGAAGTTTCTACCTTAAGTCATTGGCTTGGCATTATTTTTAGCAGCATATTAATTTCACTAGGCGCACCATTTTGGTTTAACCGTTTAAAAGACATGGCGAGCCTGCGCGATAACTTATCAAAAGCAAAATCTTAGCTTTAATATTGGAGAATCATCATGCAAAAACCTGTACCGGCTGATGCCACGATATTCAGTAAAATTATCGATAAAGAAATCCCAGCGGATATCGTTTATGAAGATGAGCTTTGCTTAGCCTTTAAAGATATTCACCCATGCGCCCCTGTGCATATTTTAGTCATCCCCAAAAAACCATTGCCACGGCTATGTGATGCCACAGACGAAGATAAACAATTATTAGGTCACTTAAATCTAGTTGCCAACCAAGTAGCCGCTGATGCTGGTATTGGTGATGCCTTTCGCTTAGTGGTCAATAATGGTGAGGGGGCGTGTCAGAGTGTGTTTCATCTGCATTACCATGTAATTGGTGGTCGCACGTTACAGTGGCCACCGGGTTAGCTTCTCTACTTTACTTAGCTTTACAGATTATTGATTCCAGTTCACTTTCTTCAAATGCCCATTAGGTTAAAATGGGCTTTTTATTGGCAGCAACATAATGAAACTTATAAAGACACTTTTCCTACTTTCACCTCTTTGTTTATTTGGTTGTACAACAGAAGAGGATGAGCCAACAGCGCTGCAAGGTACTTGGCAATCAGCAGAATTTATTGATTCACAAAGCGACAAAACCTCCGATATTATTTATGAATTCAGCGGCAATAACTTTAAAGAACTGATTTCGATTAAGAATAACGACGACACTTACCAATTAGTTGAATCTTCAGGAAGCTTTGAAATTTTGGAAGAACCCATTACAAGTGAGGGAGGGTCAGAAGCTTATCAAATAAACTTTACCTACGATCGTGATGAAAACGCAGTTAAGTACGATATTGCCTATATTCAAGATGGCGAACTATTTTTTGGGAGCGCTCTTCAAGCAGACTGCGGTGACGATACATATGCAATTGTCACAACTGAAACAACCACTTCAGGCGGGCAAGTTATTTCGACCGAAAAAACCACCTGTTACTCAAGACCAACAAAACTAAACTTCAGTTTGCCCTTTGATAGTATTGATTAATTAAAGCACCCACATCCAAACCGCAAGGCCTGCTATAGGCCAACATAATATGGGGCTAAACATAGTTTTAGCCACCATATTATAAGGTTTAAACCCAACACCATGAACAAAGCAACCGCACATAGCGAGCATCACCAAGCTTAATAAGCCGTGATCTAATTCGGTCAAATCACGGGCAATATGCTGTGGAAACAATAAAATAAACACAGATAAGCCAATACCAACTATGAAGGATAACACTCGAGTTAACGGATGGTTTAAGCTTTCTAGTACCTTGGTTAGCAAATTATCACCTGTCATTTTATTACCTAACTCTGCGTTTATTAATACAACTTATTAATCTTTTAAGTCCGGTTCGCGGTCTAGGTTTTCATTCACCTCTAACCAAAGTGCGTTTAAGATACCAAAACTACACGCCAGTAATACACCCAAAATCCAAGCAAAATACCACATTGTCATCACCTCAAATTATTCGTTCAATCGTGCCATGGGCTGATCAACTGGCCCATGACAATAGCATCTGGTTAATGCCTTAATAAGTACCGTACTTATTATCTTCAATGTGCTGCGTACTAATACGGCCCCACATTTTGTAATATCCCCATGTTGTATAAAGCAAAATAATCGGTACAAAAATCATTGCCACTACAAACATAACATTTAGGGTTTTCTCACTGGAAACCACATCCCATACCGTCAAGCTTACCTGCGGATTAATGCTAGAAGGCATAATAAATGGGAACAAACTAAATCCTGCAGTACATATAATGCTGCTCACAGCAATTGAACTTGATATAAACGTCAATGCACTTTTATTTTTAAGCGTAAATAACATCGTCAACAATAACCCTGCAAACGCTAAAATAGGCGCTGCAATAGTCACAGGGTAAAGCGTATAATTGTTTAACCAAGCTCCTTCCATTGTTGTCACGGTTTTCGCCATAGGTGTCATGGCTTGCCCCACTTCTTTACTCATGTCGGTGATGACATAACCGTCTACCCAAAACATCAAACAAACACCTGCAAACATAAAGGCAAACAAAGTAATTAATGCCGTCACTATGGTAGCCTTGCGTGTACGCTCATGTAACTCATCTTGAGTACGCATTTGTAAATACGCAGCGCCATGCATAACCAGCATGGCTAAACTGACAATACCAACCAATAAAGCAAACGGTGCCAATAACCCAAAAAAGCCACCCTCATAAAAGCTGCGCATGGTGTTATCAAGGGTAAAAGGTAGCCCTAAAAATAAATTACCAAATGCCACACCGAATACCAATGAAGGTACCGCGCCACCTATGGTTAACAACCAGTCCCAGTTATTGCGCCATTTCTCTTCCTCAATTTTTGAGCGATATTCAAATCCTACCGGACGAAAAAACATGGCGAACAACACAAGTAACAATGCGAAATACAAACCACTAAAAGCAGTGGCATATACCACAGGCCAAGCCGCAAAAATAGCGCCACCTGCGGTGATGAACCATACCTGATTGCCATCCCAGTGCGGGCCGACCGTGTTAAGCATCACACGACGTTCGTTGTCCGTTTTTCCTACAACTTTTAATAAACTCAACACACCCATATCAAAGCCGTCGGTCACCGCCCAGCCAATCAACAGCACCCCTATGAGCACCCACCAAATCAGTTTTAAACTTTCGTAATCCATGATGGCTCCTTACACTAATTCTTTGCGTGATTGCTGAGGCATAGCTGCTTCAACACCACCTGAGTTTTTTTGTTCCCAGAAATAACGACCAGTATGCAGAGCACTTGGGCCTAAGCGTGCAAACTTAATCATCAAGTACATCTCAACAATTAGCAGGCCAGTATAAAAGACAATGAAACCACTTAGACTCAACCACAAGTCCGATGCACTGCGTGAAGACACTGATAATGCCGTCGGTAAGATCTCACCAATAGACCAAGGTTGGCGGCCAAACTCCGCTACAAACCAACCCATCTCGCAGGCGATCCATGGCGCTGGCAAACACACGATTAATGCTTTCAATAACCAACGTTGATGCTCCACTGTGTGTTTCGCCGAGTAGTAAAATGATGCAGCTATTAAGAACAGCATAATGAAACCTAACCCCACCATTATGCGGAAGGTGAAGAACATAGGCACCACACGGGGTATGGTATCTTGTGCGGCCATTTGAATTTGTTCGTCTGATGCATCCACTACGTTATCGGTGTAACGCTTAAGCAATAAGCCATAACCTAAATCTTTTTTCACTTCATTAAAGGCGGCTATATTTTCTTGGCTATCGTTACCGGATTTGAGTTCTTGCAAAATACCATAAGCATTCATACCAGAACGAATGCGCACTTCGTGTTCGCTAATTAAGTCTTTAATCCCGGTCACTTCTTCATCTAATGAACGGGTAGCAATCAAACCTAACGCATAAGGAATTTTAATGGCGTAATCCGTATGCATGGTTTCTTCATTTGGCCAGCCAATCAAAGTAAACGATGCAGGTGGTTGATGGGTATCCCATTCCGCCTCAATAGCAGCAAGCTTAGTTCGTTGAACATCGCCCAACTCATAACCGGATTCATCACCCAGAACAATCACAGATAAAATAGACGCCAAACCAAAGCTAGCAGCGATGGCAAATGAGCGACGTGCAAACGGTAAGTCACGTTTTTTCAACATGAAGTAAGCACTAATCGCCAAGACAAACATGGCACCCGTGACATATCCTGCTGATACTGTGTGCACAAATTTAACTTGCGCCACGGGGTTAAAAATCAACTCGGAGAAGCTGGTCATTTCCATGCGCATGGTTTCAAAGTTAAATTCGGCACCCACTGGGTTTTGCATCCAACCATTAGCAATCAAAATCCAGAGTGCTGATAAGTTAGAACCAATCGCTACTAACCATGTCACCATCAAATGTTGGTATTTAGTTAAACGATCCCAGCCGAAGAAGAATAATCCAATGAAGGTGGATTCTAAAAAGAACGCCATCAAACCTTCAATGGCAAGCGGTGCTCCGAATACGTCACCCACATAATGTGAGTAATAAGCCCAGTTAGTACCAAACTGAAACTCCATGGTAAGACCTGTGGTCACGCCCAAGGCAAAGTTAATACCAAATAACTTACCCCAGTATTTCACCATGTCTTTATAAACTTGCTTACCCGTCATCACGTAAACGCTTTCCATGATGGCAAGAATAAACGCTAACCCTATGGTAAGCGGTACAAACAAAAAGTGATAAAACGCCGTGATGGCAAACTGCAACCGCGACAGATCAACAACCGTATCATCCATCGTTATTCTCCGTTTGTTTATTAATTTTAAGGGAATTTGTTTTTAAAACGGGTAAACCCATTTGCTGCTCAACGCTATTATTGGCTTGGGTTAAATCCACAGGGTCTGAGAAAAACTGCCACTTAATGGCAAAAATAACCACAAGCTTAATCAGCAGCACGATGGTAATTTCGCGTACCAGTGGTATTTTAAATATTGATTTGGGTCGTTCGCTTTGCACAATGCCCCCAGCTTATTCCTGGTTTTTCTTGCCCATTATTTTGTCTTTCATATCTAAAAGCTTGCTAATGCCAGAGCCTAACTTCATCAAGCTTTCTAGTTTTTCAGGACTTAACGTATTTAAGTGATCTCCCCACTGAGTGAGCAGCTCTAACAAATCATGAATTTCTTCAATACGCTTTTGCGCATAAACTTCATCTTCGTTTTGCGCATCTTCTAATAAGTTGGCACGCAATAATGACATAGTGGGGTCTATTTCCCGCTTGCGACGCTCTTCGAACACGGTTTTAGCCATATCCCAAATGGAACCTGCCGTTACAAAATAGTCTTTACGATCACCTGCCACATGCTGCATCTGAATCAAGCGCCAAGACTGCAACTCTTTAAGCCCCATACTCACATTGCCACGGCTGATTTTTAACGTTTCGGCAATTTGGTCTGCGTTCAAAGCATTAGGGTGTATCACCAACAAGGCTAATATTTGCCCAACTGTGCGATTGAAGCCCCAGCGACTGCCCATTTCGCCAAAGTGAAAAACAAATACCTTGGCTTTTTCTGGTAATTCCATATGTACGTATCTTTTAAAGTTTCAGAAATTTCTGAAAATTATGAACTTAAACTGATTTATGTCAAGAAAAAGCCCATTTTCACCCTTCTACCCCTTAATACACTGGGTGTAATCACTTGTATTAGTCATTAAGCACTTAAAAAGAGGTAGACGACCTGATTTATATCAGTAAATACTAATATAATAGAAATACAAGTTATTGCTGGGTAATGAGCAAAGGTTCCCTAGTTCCCGCCTTACAGGTAGAATTTGCCCCTTTAGAAATCAACGAGAGCACAAAATGGGTCGCGCCTATCAAAACCGTAAAGAGTCCATGGCCAAAACATCTGACGCTAAAGCCAAGGTGTACAGCAAATACGGCCGTGAAATTTATGTAGTCGCCAAAAAAGGTGGCCTTGATCCCGATGGCAACCTAGCATTACGTAGCTTGATTGACCGCGCCAAAAAAGACCAAGTACCTGGCCACGTGATTGATAAGGCCATCGACAAAGCCAAAGGCGGCGGCGGTGAAGATTTTGATACGGCTCGCTATGAAGGCTACGGCCCAGGTAGCACCATGGTCATCGTAGACTGCTTAACCGATAACCCAAACCGTACCTTTGGTGATGTGCGCCAAGCCTTCACCAAGACCAAATGTAAAATTGGTACTTCTGGTGCCGTTAGTCACATGTTCGACCACAGTGCGATTATCGTGTTTGCTGGTGAAGACGAAGAAGCCATCTTAGAAATCCTAATGGAAGCCGATGTTGATGTAACTGACATCGAATGCGAAGACGGAAAAATCACTGTCTTTGCACCACATACTGAATATTTCAAAGCCAAAACCGCTATCACTGAGGCGTTAGGTGACGTTGAGTTTGATGTGGATGAAATTCAATTCATTCCGCAAAATACAACCGAAGTAAAAGGCGATGACGTGGCATTATTTGAAAAGTTCATCGACATGCTGAACGATTTAGATGATGTGCAAAATATTTATCACAACGCTGAAATCGTTGAGTAATCTAAACATTTAAAAATAAAAAAGGCGCGAAAGCGCCTTTTTTAGCTTTTCCATAAAGTGTTGTACGTCAGGTATTTCACAGCCTACAAATTGAATGCCCTGCAATACAAAAACAGATATTAACAGTCACTAAGTCCTACGGCATCTTTTCTGCCTGATTGCGATGACTCAAGAATATTATGCGCATCACAGGGTTTAAGTGACTTGCTTTATAATGACATTTACTTTGATGAAGCTACTAATTGATCCCCACCATGAATATGGATACCCTTATGCTAAAAACATAGGCTAACCCATGAATAAGCTTGAATTAAAAATACCGCCCCTACCTCTTACTTTTATATTTGCAGTAATTATGTGGGCGATTAACCACTTACTCCCCTTAGGCTTTAATTTTATAGGCCAAACATTCATCGCCAGCTTCTTATTGATTTTGGGCTTATTGTTTATTTTGCCCGCGGCACTTAGTTTTTTTAAGGCAAAAACAACCGTCGATCCAAGAACCCCAAATAAAAGCAACACACTGGTTATATCTGGTTTGTACAAAGCCAGCCGTAACCCTATGTATGTTGGCATGCTACTGTGCCTTATCTCCCTTAGCATAGCGCAAGGCAATATTATTAGCCTGTTGTTATCTTTTGTGTTTGCTCTTTATCTCACACGTTTTCAAATTAAACCTGAAGAGCGTTTTTTAACTGAAAAATTTGGCGAACAATATTTACAATACTGTGAAACCGTACGTCGCTGGCTATAACCATTGGATAAATATGATTGAATTAGATGCACGGCAAAAAAGCATTATCGTTGATAAATTAAAGACGTATTTTGACCAAGAGTTGCAACAAGATATTGGTCAATTTGATGCTGAATTTTTATTGGATTTTTTTGCTAAAGAAGTTGGTGTTTTCTTTTATAACAAGGGAATCGAAGACGCAAAAGAGGTCATTGATGATCAGTTTCAATCCATTGATATGGCATTAATGGAAATTGAACAACCCGAGCCTTACTAAGGCTCAACACTTCATCATTACGCATCATTGTTTCATTATTCTATTATGCTGAGCTATCTATGATTCACCTGCGAAACATTCACGCCCCACTAGGGGAATTTTCGATGTTACATGTCGAAGCCCTGACTATTGCTGATAAAACCAGCTGGGCAATCATCGGCAGCAATGGTAGTGGTAAAAGTGCATTTGCATCGTTACTTGGCGGCCACATCCCATATGAAAAAGGCTCTATTTCAGGTTTAGATACTTCAACTGTTAGTACCGTTAGCTTTGAGGTACAGCAGCAGTTGATTGATCGAGAACAACAACGGGATGACTCGGATATCACCAATCAAGTCTGGCCGGGCACCCCTGTTTTGGAGCTTCTGCAAGAAGTCAGTAACGATGGCAAACAAATTCAACATTGGGTAAACGCGTTTGCCATTGAGCATTTATTAGAAAAAGGGTTTCGTAAATTAAGTACCGGCGAAAGCCGTAAAGTGATTTTAATTCGTACACTATTACAGCCTAATAATCTGTTAGTACTAGATGAACCTTTTGATGGCTTGGATGCAAACAGTCAGCAAGCACTTAAAGACATACTTAAGCAGCAATTTGAAAGTGGCCGTCAAATTATCTTTATTTTAAATCGTTTAGACGAAGTACCAAACTGGATAACCCACCTTGGGTTTCTGCATAATTTGTCATTACTTGCTCATGGTGAAAAAGAAACAGTACTTGATAACGAAATCGTAAAAGCATTTCTAACCTTCAACAATCAAACCTTACAGCTACCCGAACGCGATGCCTGCAGCCCATATTTAACATCCAGTGATACCCCTTTAGTTAGTCTGGCCAATGGGCGTGTGGCCTATAGTGATCGACTCATTTTTGACAACTTAAACTGGACGATAAATCGTGGAGAACATTGGGCAGTACTGGGTCCTAATGGTTGTGGCAAAAGTACCCTACTCAATTTGATCAGCGGTGATCACCCTCAGTGTTATGCCAATGACTTAACCGTCTTTGGCATTAAGCGTGGCAGTGGCGAAAGTATTTGGGATATTAAGCAGCATATCGGCATTATTAGTGCAGCACTACAATGGAATTACAAAGCCAGTACCAACGTTATCAGTACCGTAGTCAGCGGTTTATTTGACAGTATCGGCTTATACAACCAAGTTGAAGATCATCAAAAAAAGCTCGCCTTAGACTGGTTAAAGCAGGTCCAACTGGATCATAAGGCGAACGACCCGTTACACCAGTTAAGCTATGGTGAGCAGCGTTTAGTACTTATTTGTCGCGCCATGATCAAACAACCTGCCCTATTGATTTTAGACGAGCCATGCCAAGGATTAGATGATGTGAATCGACAGCTGGTATTAGGATTTATTGCCCTTTTGGCTCAACAAAAAGATACCACCATGCTTTATGTGACTCACCATAACACTGACCTTTTGCCTTGTTTTGATCAGCGATTAGTTTGTGTCGAAAGTAGCGAGGATAAGGGCAGTCTCTGGCAGATACAAAGGAGTGCCGCTTAAGCAATTTTAGGCTAATCTTAAGGGAACAAAATATTTTGTAGGCACCCTATGGGCTCGTTAATAAGACTGTGCATTACTTGCATGCTTATAAGCCAAAGCGCTTTTAGCATGGAAGTAGTGCTGGATGACACAGAACGCATCCAGCTTCGCCAGCCTCTGCCTACCATTATCAACACAAATAACGTCCAGCAACCTCCTGAATACTGGCTCAAGCAGCCCTTTTCATTAGAAGCCTTTGTGCCATCTACGCAACCTAGCCCCCATGCAAGTTGGCATAAATTTACGGTAAAAGGTCAATTTGATGGCCCTTATAGCCAAAAGCGTATTATCGATGTGGAAAGTCACATCCTTCGTCATTTACATATTTATATTTTTGATGGCAATAAACTCATCGATCATAAAAAACTTGGTCTACTGGATCGTACACTCGACCCACTTGAGGACTTTACTGGTAATCAATTCGAATTCTATCTTCACAACAAGCAAAAACTGACTGTATTAATAGAAAAGCAAAATGATGGGCCGGCCATTTTACCCATGAGTATCTATAACGAAGATGGCTTTAACAAATTAGTTCGATTTCAAGATACGTTTTGGGCCAGTATTATTTCGGTTCTAATTGCCATGGCCATTTACAATGTATTGGTTTATGCCATGCATCCAAGTACAGCCTATTTGTGGTATCTCGCCTTTCACATATTAGCATTTTGCTATTTCTCTGCGTTAAATGGTTTTGGCAATTTGTTCTGGCCTCAATCAGTTCAAATATGGCTTGCACAAAATATTATGTTTTTTAATTTCATATTGATATTTTTTGTGGTCAATTTCGCCAATGCATTTTTAGAAGCTAAAAAAAATACACCCTGGCATTATAAGTATATTATTCACTTCCGTATTATCACTGCAGTAGGTGCTCTATTTAGCTTAATAATTGCGGAATATAATATGATTCCGTTCTTTGTGATTTTTCAAACATTCGCAACAGTTTATGGTATTAGCATGGGGGTTGTGGCCTATAAAAACGGCTTCACACCGGCCAAGTATTTTCTTATCTCATGGATTTTCACGTTAGCTGGTGGAGCTGTCGGCATGGCTACTGTTGTTAATGTCATCCCAATTAACTTCATTACATTACATGGTTTTTTATTTGGCACATTATTAGAGCTTTTTTTATTATCAGTGGCACTTGCCAGCCGCATGAAACATATGGAAAACAGCCTATTAAATCAACTTTACTACTATCCTGATACCCGTATAGCAAACCTTAATTATTTAAAATATAAGCTACCAGAAAACATTAATGACATAAAATCTCATTATAAAAATCCTGTATTCATCATTGCTGACATACAGGGATTTCGCGAGGTAGTGAGTCTGTATGGCCCTAATGTTCTAACCGATTTATATCAAAAACATACTGATAGAATCACTCAATACCTTTCGAATAAATCATGGGCGATTCCTTTGCCTATGCCATTTGGTGACACTGTCTTTATTATGGCCCTGCCTGCTGAGCAAATATTATTATTAGTAGATCTACCAACTATTAATACAACTGAATCATTAGCTAATGTTATTGAAGAAATAACAGCCGTCTCTGAAGAAGCCTATATCAACAAACAAAAAACAAGCCAAATTAAGTTCACTTTAGGATGTGCTGTTTTAGCACAGAATGATGTTCAAGAAACATTCCGACAAGCCCAAGTAGCCTTACTGAGCAGTGTAAAAACAAATAGAAAATGGTTACTTTATGATACTAAGCAAGACCAAGCTATTAGCCAAAGAATTTCTATTCTAAGCGATTTGCAAATGGCAATAAAACAAAATGATTTAGATATTTATATACAGCCACAAATAAACATTAAAACTGATGAAGTATGCGCTGGTGAAATCTTATTACGTTGGAACCACCTAACACATGGCAGTATTTCACCTGCTCGATTTATTCCTTTAGCTGAGCAAAGTGGTCTTATTTTTCAAATTACTCAACTGGTATTCATAAAAAGTTGTCGTTGGATTGCAACTGTTAAAGATCATAAAAATATGCCAGAAGACTTTACTATTTCAATTAATTTATCGGCGCTAGACATCGCCGAGCCTAATCTTGTCACATTTATTGAATCTACACTGAATCAGTTTCAGCTAGATGCTAAGCATTTTATTTTGGAGGTTACTGAGTCAGCTGCAATGGAGAATATAAGTCTATTTGTTGAGACTATAAATCAGTTAAAAGAAATGGGATTTAAAATTTCTATAGATGATTTTGGTACTGGCTACAGTTCGATGATGTATTTACAAAATATCGACCCTGATGAAATTAAAGTAGATATGATATTTGTTAGGGATATACACCTTAATGAAAAAAATCAACATATCGTCAAAACTATTGTGCAGCTTGCTCATCAAAGTAACGCAATCATAGTTGCCGAAGGGATTGAGAACGAAAGCGAACTCAACTGCATCGCGTCACTGCGTTGCGACTATGCACAAGGCTATTTTTGGTGCCCTGCAATCCCACTTGACGTATTTGAACAGCAATACCTTCGTACTTCCCCTCCAGCTAAATCATAAACACCTTATTTCAGGCTTTATCCGCCACCTTTGTCCGAAAATGCCACATAATCGGCCATATTCAGCATAAAACAACCAGATTGTTTGACAATCCTATCAGACAGAGACTAATCTCAACCCTGTACCAATAATAAACAGTCAATAGGCCAAAGAGCCTAAGCTATAGGAGAGCCCCATGTTGCTGGACAAACTCAAGCCCGAAACGGCCCTAACCATTAAAAAGTACGGTTATTTCATCTATTTAATGCCCTTGTTTTTACCTGCTCTTAGCTTTTACTGGGCCCATGAAACAGGGCTGCATACCTTTTTTGCCTTTTTCCCGCTGTTAGTAGTCTATGTGATTGTGCCCATTGTTGATGTCATATTGGGTAAAGACCCGGTTAATCCAGAAGAGGATCAAGTGCCAGGGATGAACCAAGAACGCTTTTATCGCTGGTTAACGCTTTCTTGTTTACCACTTTATTTTATTTGCATTTTCTCAAGCGGATATTTGCTTCTAAATTGGCCCGAACTGTCACTTCTTGGGCAAATCGGCTATGTGCTTTCGTTAGGCGTTGTAGGCGGTATTATTGCGATTAATGTAGGCCATGAATTAATTCATAAAAATACCAAACTTGAAAAAATCAGTGGCGGTTTATTGTTATCACTTGTGAGTTACGGTGGTTTTACTATTGAACACGTTTATGGTCATCATGTTCATGTTTCTACCCCAGAAGATGCAAGTTCATCCCGCTTTAATCAAACCTTGTATCAGTTTTTACCCCATGCTTATGTGCATAATTTTTTAAATGCCTGGAAATTACAAAAAAATCGATTGGCTAAAAAAGGTAAAACCTTATTAAGCGCAAATAACGAATTAATTTGGTACTACCTGTTTTCACTGGTCGTAAGTATTATTTTAGGAACGTTTTTTGAAATGCTTGGTAGCAGCTTTTGGCTGGGCGTGGGTGTGTTTTTCTTACAAAGTTTTGTCGCTTTCACCTTGCTAGAAATTATCAACTACATAGAACATTACGGTTTACACCGTCGTAAAATGGGTAATGGCAAGTATGAACGAGTGACACCTGAACATAGCTGGAATAGTAATTACTTTTTAACCAACATGTTTTTATTCCAGCTGCAACGCCACAGTGACCACCACGCTTACGCGGCCCGCCGCTATCAAGTATTGCGTCATTACGATGAAAGCCCACAATTACCTTTTGGTTACGCCACTATGTTTGTCATTGCGTTGTTTCCACCACTGTGGAAAGCCATTATGAACCCAAGAGTAGAAGCTTATTATCAAGACGAAGGACAACACCTAGTAAGCCAGTAATCGTTAGCAACCTTTTTTGTTCTCCACTCGCCGGTCTTTGACCGGCTTTTTTAGTGACGCAGCTCTGCTTGACACTCCCCAAGTGTCACTTAAAACCTCCCCGACCCTGACAACACCAGTGATAGTTAAAAACTATCTTAATGAAACATATAATTGATTTTATTAAAAACCCGTATCCCCCTATATTTACCCTATGCAAAAAATACCAGCATCAGTAAATCTAGAGGTTACCTATGAAAATAATGAAACGCCTAATCAAAGCACAACCGCCAGCACAAACTCAAAACCAAGAGTGCAATTACGCCAATAATTATTACGGTGACCAAGTTTGTACAATAAAGAAACATCAATCTTCTTAAGGAAAGAGCAATGAGTATTAAAGAGTTTTTTCTTTTTTTTAGTGAGCCCAATGACATGAGTGAAAGCATTAATTGACCTTTAGCAGCAATGGTATTGAAAAAGCCAAGTACTTTTGCTGCTAAAAATCATATAAGCCAACTTAACTGCAGAACTGGATTAATCTAAACAACACGCTTATCCGTACTATGCTTTACATAGTGCTAACCTTGGGTGTCATATGAATATTCTTATAAGCGGTGCGTCTGGTCTTATTGGTTCGGCATTACGCCCTTACCTCGAAAGCAAAGGTCATCAAGTTTACATATTGCACCGTGGCCGCAATGACGGCGGCTTTTTTTGGCAGCCAGAAAAAGGCCTCATCCATCTTGATAATGATATACAGCTAGACGCCGTCATTAACCTTAACGGCGTAAATATTGGAGACAAACCTTGGAATGCACAACGCAAACGAGACATCATTGAAAGCCGTGTTAAATGCACTCAATTGTTAACACAAGCAGTTGCAGAGCGATTTAACTCCCCTAGCGTATTCATCAATGCCAGCGCCATTGGATTTTATGGCGATACTGGAAATCGTTCTGTGAATGAATCCAGCACTGCAGGTGATAATTTTCTCAGTGAAATTGTGTCTAAATGGGAGGCTGCAGCCAAACCTGTTATTGACGTGGGTATACGCACCGTTTTTCTTCGCAGTGGTGTCGTTCTCACCCCCCAAGGCGGTGCGCTTCAAAAAATGCTACTGCCATTTAAACTGGGCCTAGGTGGCAAGGTGGGCAGTGGCCAGCAGTTCATGAGCTGGATAAGCTTGCGAGATGAACTTCGCGCCATTCATTTTTTACTCAATCAAACCCATATTAATGGACCAGTTAATCTATGTGCTCCCCACCCTGTTACTAACACACAATTCACCAAAGCCCTTGGTAAAGCTTTAAAACGCCCCACTCTAATGCCAATGCCCGCCTGGCTAATCAAAACTATGTTTGGGGAAATGGGAGAGCTGCTTTTACTTAAGGGGGCTAAGGTCATACCCAATGTATTATTAGAAAATGGTTTTAAATTCCTGCATCCTGATATTAAAAGTGCCTTATTGTTCGAACTTGGTAAAAGCTTACAAAAATAAACATTCAAGCATCTAGACGCTTGAAAAAAAAAGGCTACTATACACATTCCTACCTAACTGAATAAGGAACATGTTGATGATTGTATGTAAAACCCTTGCGGAGAAACCAGGCTCTTAAGCTTTCGGTTTTCCGGTTTACCGGGGATTTACCCCTTTACTAATTTTAACGAGTAACAATTGTTACTTGGGGTTTATACATGAGTACATGTTTTACATTGCCACAACTTGGCTGGCGCGGTTTTTTTCAAACACAATTAAACTTTGAAGAACTGGAAACGTTTTACCCTGTTCGCATCAGTGAACAGCATAAAAACCAATATCATTATCTATCGGCCCAAGGGGAAGGCATCCTTGTGATTCACCATCACATGCCACCTATGACCGTCGGTGATTGGGTGTTATTAAATGAAGAGGGACAGTTTGAGCGTCTGCTAGAGCGTCAAAGTCATTTCTATCGCAAAGCCAGTGGCTCAAAAGTACAGGCACAAAGTATCGCCAGTAATGTGGATACCGTGTTTATTGTGGCGTCTTTAAATGATGATTTTAATCTTAGTCGCATTGAACGTTATCTTGCTATCACCCATGAAGCTCAAAGCGATCCAGTGGTCGTACTAACCAAAGCAGACCTTTGTGCCGATACAGATGACTACATTGAGCAACTTCGGAAAATTGATCACCATTTAATGATCGAAGTAGTGAACGCATTAGATGTTGAGACGTTAAGTGGCTTACAGTCTTGGTGTAAAAGTGGTAGTACCATCGCTCTACTAGGCTCTTCAGGTGTCGGCAAATCGACCTTAGTGAATACACTTAAAGGGTTAAGCTTAGGGGATGAAACCGCCAGCGCCACTCAGGGCATTCGTGAAGACGACAGTAAAGGCCGCCACACAACCACGTCACGTCAATTACACTTTTTACCACAAGGTGGAATGTTGTTAGACACACCAGGGATGCGTGAACTGCAAGTGGCTGACTGCGAAGGCGGTATACAACATACCTTCTCTGATATTGCAGAACTTGCAAAAGGCTGTCGTTTTACCAATTGCCAACATCAAGGCGAACCTGATTGCGCGGTAAACGCCGCCATTGATGATGGTGATTTGGAATTGCGGCGCTTACAAAGTTATCACAAGCTCATTCGTGAACAGGCTTTTAATTCGGCCACTCTTGCACAAAAGCGAGAGACCGATCGAAGTACCACTAAGTTTCACCGTAATGTGCAAAGTGATATGAGGGCGTTGAAGAATCGCTAAGACGTTGGACGTTAGACGTTAGACGTTAGACGTTAGACGTTAGACGTCCTATATTGAGAACCGCTTGTAGAGATACAAGCGGTTTTTTTGTAATAAATTTTATTATTTAGAACGAAATAAAATCACTATTCATAAATTTCGTACGGATCGTTTTTGCCAGCCCAATAATCTTCACCTTCAAGTTTAAAGTTTGAAGAAAAAGAACCATCTCCATTATTTATCCAAGTAATGTTTCTGGCATCTTGATAATCGATTATGTCAGGTAAGCCATCGCTATTTATATCCTGCACTCTAATCCAATCTATCCAACCACCAAGCGGGGCTTCACCTGATAAATTTGAATCATCATATTCAGCATCTACACCACGATCTCTAAAATCCTCACCACCCCTTTTAGCCCAATCGGTTCTTCTCTCAATATTGTTTGATTGATCTATAAAGGTTTTTTCCCCTGTGGCAACCAGTAACTGTACATAAAACCCTTGGTAAAGGGTAAATTTTCCGCCTGAATTATCACCCGTTCTTAATATGATAATATCTTTGAGGCTATCACCATTAATGTCTTCAGCCTCTATGTCCAGTACCGTGCCCAACTTATCTATTGTTGGCAGAATAACAGGAGATTCATATCGCCCTGTGCTATTACCATAATAAATGGCGGTATCCATACCTTGGATTTCATGACCGCCTTTAAGTAAATCAAGATAACCATCTTCATTCACATCAATTAACTCCGTGGTATAGCCTCTATGCTGAACTTGATCTGCATTGGTAATTCGATCGCTGGACTTGGTAAATTGTGCATTCCCATTATTAATCAAAAAATAAAAGCCATCATTTGTGGCATCTCCCATTAATATATCAAGATCGCCATCGTTATCGATATCACCAGCAGCGCCACTATGGAAATAACCTGTATATGAACTAAGGGCATTACTGAATTCTAAGTTGCTTTTCGTACTCAAATAAAGCTCCGCCACTTCTCCAGCAAAAGGCTCTTGGTCTAAACCATGACCAAAGTTAACAACGTCAGGTATATCATCACCATTAAAATCGCCTACAATGGTTTTTCTAGGATGAATTAAACCTTCACCACCCGTTATAAAGCTATCTTCTCTTACAAACTCACCATTATTGTTTTGTCTATAAAAATAGGGACGCTGTTTATCAACTAAATTTGAACCTGACTGTAAAAAATCAATATCCCCATCATCGTCAAAATCACCATATCCAACCCCATGGTAAACGCCTGAATATCTATTTTCTTCGAAGCCAAATAAACGGTTATGACGAAACTCAGACTTTTGAGCTTCATAAGAAGTACTGTTATTCACGGACAAATCTGGGGAAAGATGAAGATCTATTTTCTCAACGTCTTCTGCTGGTGGCGTGTTACTTTTTTCATTACTACTTCCACACGCAGTCATAATGATAGTTAAAGCTACAATAGGCGGCCAATATTTCAGTGATTCCAACACTTTTAGGTCCTCAATCGTATATAGTTAAATAATGAAAATATGACTTTCTAAGTTAGTGCTACGCACTTTTCAATTTTTTATACGTCTCACGCAGCAACATCACATCATTAGCAGCACGGTGCATCTCTAAACCAAGCTGTTTGACCATAGCGTCTTTGGTATCGCTCCAAACAGCCATATCGTCTTCGGATAATAAGCGGGTGAGAGTATCAAGTTTGAAACGTTGAATAATTTCAGCTTCATCGAACAAGCGACCTAACCAAGAACTATCAAAGCTCCAAGCGTCGCTGTAGAGGGTGAGGCCACTGCATAAATCATTTAGAAATATGGCGACTTCACGGGGGGTTTTACCGTGCTCTTGCAGGTAATCACGGGTGATGCCGTGAATGGCTTGGGCTTTTTCGTCCCAATGGTCCCAGCCTTCGGCAGGTTTAATCAGCAATGCATGGACGGAGCCATCTGCAAGGGCGATACCCACTTCAATGGGGTAACTACCGCGTCCAAATCCGGACGCTTCTAAATCAATAATGGCCGGCATTTCCATTATGTTATACCTTTTTTTATGGCACCAAGCGTGCTTGATGCGGAATCCGGGCGTAATAACGGCTGTAAGCGATTCGTCCTTTGCTTAACCCACTTCATTAGGCGTGACTCGCAATACTTCTTCTATGGTGGTGAGTCCTGCTGCCACCTTCTGCGCACCACTTAAGCGTAGGTTACGCATGCCGTTTTTCATGGCTTGGCGTCTTAATTGCGCCATATCTGTTTGTACTTGGATAAGATCTGCCAATGTATCACTCATAGGCATAACTTCATAGAGCCCAGCTCGACCCATGTAACCTGTGTTGCGGCACTCTAAACAGCCGACAGGCTCGTAAATAAATTCAGGGGCTTTGGCGCTCCATGGCTGAACCAGTTCATTCCATTGTTTAATGTCAGTGGCTTGTTTCTGTTTACAATGGGGGCACAAAGTACGCACTAGACGCTGCGCCATCACCCCTGATACTGCACTTTTAATCAGATAATGGGGCACGCCAATATGCTGTAATCGAGCAATGGCACTGGGTGCATCATTGGTATGCAAAGTAGATAAAACCAAGTGGCCGGTTAGCGCAGCTTGAATGGCCATTTCGGCGGTTTCGCTATCACGAATCTCACCCACCATGATGATATCTGGGTCTTGTCGCATTAATGCACGAATACCGGATGCAAAATCTAAATCGATGGTTGGATTCACCTGCATTTGGTTAAACGTGGCCTCTACCATTTCGATTGGGTCTTCCACGGTACACACGTTAACTTCTTCTGTGGCGAGCTGCTTTAAGGTGCTGTAAAGCGTGGTGGTTTTACCTGACCCTGTGGGGCCTGTTACCAATACAATCCCTGAGGTTTGATGCACCATGTGATCCCACAGGGCATAGTCTTCTTTACTAAAACCCAGCTCACTGAAATTGCGCAGCAATACATCTGGATCAAAAATTCGCATGACTAACTTTTCGCCAAACGCGGTGGGCATGGTGCTTAAGCGTAACTCTACTTCATGGCCATTAGGTGTGCGGGTTTTTATACGGCTATCTTGTGGTTTACGCTTTTCAGCGATATTCATGCGCCCTAAGCTTTTTATGCGCGAGGTAACAGCGTTAGATACGGTTGCCGGAAACTCATAAACAGGATGCAATACACCGTCAATACGAAAGCGCACTTTCGAGATATCACGACGCGGTTCAATATGAATATCACTGGCGCGCTGTTCAAAGGCATATTGAAACAACCAATCAACGATATTCACAATGTGTTCATCATTGGCGTCTGAGTTACCTTTACTGCCCAGTTCAACCAAGGACTCTAAATTGCTGCCCTGCTTTTGGTGTAACGCACTGGCGCCACTGACCGATGCCGCCAACGAGAAAAACTCCACTTGAAAACGTTGTATATCAGACGGCTTCGCCACAACGATTTCAACTTGGCGACGATTAATGTGTTCAATATCAGCAATCCAGCGGCGATCAAATGGTTCAGCCGTGGCAACTGTCACCACATCTTGCGTAAGCCCAACCGGTAATAAACCATGACGCTTAGCAAACGCAAACGACATGGTGGGGGTGACTTTACTGGCTTTCACTTTTAACGGGTCAATAGTGAAGTATTCAAGGTTGGATTCTTTTGCCAGTAAACCCATGATGAATTCTTCATCCAGTTTTACATCTTGATTTACCGCACTTTTAAATTGATAGCTTTGAATGGCCGTAGCAGGATGGGATTTGCCATTCATGCCTTTTTGCTTAATATCAGCCAGGTGTTCAGGGCTTAGGTGGCCGTCCTGCTTCAGCAAGTTAGTAATGGCCCCTATGGATAATTTTAAATCTTGTACCTGGCTCATATCTGTTTCCACTACCCGCTTATTTCAAGGCGAGTATCTTTAGCAAAATGATTATGCATCAGCTTGAAGGCGTGTCATTAACGCCTGCTTTGCATCCAATAAGTTTCGTCTTTCAACCGTTATGCGGCGCTGCCAGCTGGCCAACTTGGCGCGACTGGTTTCATCTGTAATGGCCTGCTGAATATCTTGTGCTGCAATCATGGCATTAACCACCAGCTGACATCGAATCACCTCATTCACCGCTTGATAACGTGAATCTTGGCAACGTAGTAATACATACGCTAACGCCTGTAATGATGATTCATGCTCGCCATGGCCCTGCCCTACCCGGGTTAATAAATCTTGAATCCAAGGAGCACCATTTACATCGGCTTGCTGCGCTTGGGCATATAAATATTCGCCCAGTTCTAACATGGCCATACCCAGACCATTATTCGCGATCCAAGTTTCAAGGCCCGCGCTTAATTGTGACGCCGATAACGATAATAATCGCTGACTCAATCCGCGGCTGTGACTGTTGTTATCCACATATAAACCCACCGCAACGCCTGCCGGTTGTAATAACTTTTGCAGATCAAGCTGCAACACCAACCAACGACCCCTAATAGGATCAGGACAATTTGGTAATTCATTTAGCAATAAACAAATGGCACTGATCTGACGACTCATCACCAACAATGACCACCAGTTTTCTTGTTGTGAGAATTGATCCCAGTGACGGCTTAATCGGGTTAATGATTCTTGTAGCAAATCATAAGCAGGTAATTCATTCTTTGACCACGCATCCACAAAATTTTGCGGGCTGAAAAAACTCAACTTAGGAAACAGCAAACCATAACCACGTTCGGCTTTATTAATATCACATGGCACTAACGGGTGTTTTTGAGCGAGCTGTTTTGCAAAAGTAAATAAGTCTTCTACACGACCCGACTTCAGTTCTAACTCAATTTCACACAAATTAATGCTTTGGCTAGTGCCGTTATGAGATTGATTTTCAGATTTGTTATGAATTAAGCCTTCGTCTAATACCAGCTCAATCTCACTTTCGCCAAATTGCTTTAACCACACATGACGAGAAAAATCGGTTTTAAAAATAGGCTGTATTTGCTCACGCAGTTCAGCATCTAACTGAATATCATTTGCAAAGAGTGACCAATCTATCTGTGGGGATGCGATATCGTACTCCCACTCACCACGTTCATGTAAACCCGCGATCGCTTGGCCTTTGTTTTTAAGGGTTTGTTTATAGCCGTGCTGAGATTTACGTACTCGTAAAGCGGCGTGTGCCTTATTAAGTGCTAAATCCGGTGTATCAAAATATTGGTTATCCAGCTCTAACGGCGCACCTTGGGGTAAACCTAGATTCTCATCTTGAATGAAATTTGCGACCCCATGACTGGGTAATGAGAGCTTCAGTTCGACTTCTTTCGCCATAGCCTTCTACTTATAATTTTTTATCTGCGCAAGCTTAGCAGAAAGCCACTCAAGACTCAGTAACCTAAATGCAACACTGACTAATTAATCACAGTTAAATCCATAGAAACCCCAAGACATTTTTAACCGCTTTGATACACTGATGACACTCCTTACTACAGGTTTAGGGCATGAAGCACTTACCGAACATCAAACAGCAGCTCAGCACACTTTTAGCATTGCCTAGTATCTCCAGCGCGTTGCCCGCTTACGACATGAGTAACAAAGGTGTCATTGATCAAATTGCCAGCTGGTGTGAAACATTGGGTTTTAAAGTGGATATTCAATGTGTGGATAAAGCCCGTGGCAAGTTCAACCTACTGGCCACACTCGGTAGTGGCCCAGGTGGGTTAATTCTATCCGGCCATACTGACACCGTGCCGTGCAACATTGAAAAATGGCAAAGCGATCCATTTAAATTAACCGACAAAGACAACCGTTTTTATGGCTTGGGTTCATGCGATATGAAAGGCTTTTTTGCCTTAGCATTAGCCGCCATAGAAAAAGTGGACGCCAGCCAATTAAAAGCCCCTATTTTTATCCTTGCCACCGCCGACGAAGAAACCAGCATGAGTGGCGCACGGGCGCTGGCCACACTGGGTTTACCAAAAGCCCGTGCCGCCATCATTGGTGAACCCACAGGTTTAAAACCCATTAATATGCACAAAGGCATATTAATGGAAGGCATCAAAATCACAGGCCAAGCTGGCCATAGTTCAGACCCTGAACTGGGTAACAATGCCATGGACGCCATGCATACTGTCATTAGTGAACTAAAAGATTTTCGCCAGCAGCTTAAACAAGAATTCAACCACACCGCGTTTAGCGTACCTAGTCCAACCTTAAATCTAGGCTGCATTCATGGTGGCGATAATCCCAATCGTATTTGCGGGCAATGCGAATTGCATTTTGACTTGCGCATGATCCCAGGCATGAATACCAATCAACTGCGACAACGCATTCAAGATCGCCTCGATATGGTGGCCAAACAAACCCAAACTCAAATTGAGTTTTATCGATTATTCGATGGCGTGGATGCCTTTGCCAGTGGCGAAAACAGCGAGCTAGTCGCATTGGCTGAAAAATTATCAGGCCATGGTGCAGAAGCGGTAGCGTTCGCAACCGAAGCACCATTTTTAGCCGCCGCTAATATCGACACCGTGGTAATGGGCGCGGGCTCCATTGACCAAGCGCACCAGCCTGATGAATATATGGCCCATGATCAAATTGAACCCATGGTGAAATACATCGGACAATTTATTAAACATTATTGTTTGTAAGTAGCAAAAGCCCTTACACTTAACCGATTAACACACAAAAGATTAAACACATTGACTGACTCTATTGACCAACACGTCAACTGGTTTAGACAAAGTTCCCCCTACATTAATGCACATAGGGGTAAAACCTTTGTCATCATGTTAGGGGGTGACACACTCGCTTCCGACCAGTTCCAACACATTATTCACGACATCGCCTTGCTGAACAGTTTAGGGGTGCGCTTAGTTTTGGTTCATGGTGCACGACCACAAATCGACGAGCTATGTGAATTAAAAAATCAAAGTGCCACCTTCAGTGATAACAAACGTATTACTGATAAAGCCATGTTGGTGACAGTGCAACAAGCGGTAGGACAATTACGTTCACAAATTGAAGCCATATTAACCACAGGTATGAGCAACAGCCCCATGCACGGCGCTGATATTCGCGTGGTGGGTGGTAATTTTGTTATTGCCAAGCCAATGGGTGTGATTGATGGCGTTGATTTTGGCCATACTGGTGAAGTACGCAAAATCGACGTGCGTGCTATTAATAAAGTGCTCGATAATAACGCCATCGCGTTACTCAATTGCTTAGGGTATAGCCGCACAGGTGAAACATTTAACCTTGCAGTTGAAGACGTCGCCACTGAAACTGCCATTGCTTTGCAAGCAGATAAACTGATTTTATTCGGTGAGAATAACTGCATTAAACGTGACGGTCAGTTGGTAAAAGAGGTGGTCACCAGCGCCATTCCTCAACTGCTTGCACAAGGGCTTAATAACGAACAAACGCTGCATCTGAATACTGCCAGTTATGCCGTCAATAGTGGCGTGAAACGTTGTCAGCTAATTCAACATACTCAAGATGGCGCACTACTAACAGAGTTATTCACTCTTGATGGTTGCGGCACCCTGGTCAGTCAGCATCACCAAGAGCAGCTACGTGCTGCGCGCATGGAAGATGTGATGGGTATATTAGACTTACTCAGTCCATTAGAAGAAAAGGGCATTCTTGTACGCCGCTCACGCAAAGTACTTGAAACCGAAATTGATCGTTTTCGAGTCTTAGTAAAAGACGGTATGGTGTTAGGTTGCGCGGCACTTTATCCATACGGTGAAGACATGGCCGAACTTGCCTGCGTTGCGGTTCACGGCGAGTACCGCAGTGGCCAACGAGGTGACCGTCTATTAAACACCTTGGTCAGTGAAGCCAAGAATAAAGGCATCAAAAACTTATTTGTTTTAACCACCCGAACCGCACAGTGGTTTGAAGAGCGAGGTTTTAAAGCCGCCGATATAGACGACTTACCGCCACAGAAAAAAGAACTTTATAACTACCAGCGCAACAGTAAGGTATTTATAAAAGCCCTTTAAAGGGCATATAAAAAACCCGTTTACAGTCATGTAAACGGGTTTTGTGAGACAAAAAAGCAGATAGCACTGCAAACTTACCGCCCCATAAACTCATTGATCAAGCTAGTCAGGGCATCGTTCAAACCGTCTTCGAATTCTTCTAGACTTTCATCAAATAAAGCTAAGTATTTTTCAGCTTGGGAATGGTTTAATTTTTTTTGCGCAACACTGTACTGCATCTCAGGTGCGGATTTATTTCTTCTAGGAATGAACTGACAATCTAGGTAATCCGTATTTAACGATTGTAATTTTTCACAAGCAAACTCACAAAAGTCATCCACTAGGCTGTCACCGGTCGGCCCAAGACACCCAGGTTCAACTCGATATATTAAAGAAAGTTTATTGTCTTGCGACAATGGTAATACACTTTTCATATACCTATTCCCTACCCCGGCACCAACATTCACAACCACTAAGATCGCACCCAAGGGCAAATCATTTATGGTAATAATTGTAGCTCTTATTTGGGGTATCGACAGGCCATATAAAGAAAATGAAGCGCCTCGCCGTAAATTAGCTTATTTCGTTTGAAGCAGCTTTTTAAATTCATTTAGTTCAGGCAGTGACTCAAATTGCTGTGAATGGGTAGCTACACTGTGCCAACTAGATAAGGTTGAGGTACATAGGTGTATCACGATCTGAGGTTGTACATCTATAGATAGAAGCCCTAATGGAATCCACATCATATCTAAGGCTTGAACGGGATTAGGAACGGGCGAGCCGCAGTTAGAGCAAAAATCCGACCGAAACCCACTCGCCTTCACCCATGATTTAATTAAATGACTGCCTTTGTTGAATCTGAAATTTGAGCGCTCAACAAGTGTCGCTGAGTTTGATGAGCTACCGCTTTGTTTTTTACACAAAGAACAATGGCATTGATACGCATTAAAAGCATCAAGATTAATTTCAAATTCTATCGAACCACAAAGGCAGCTTCCGTTCATATTAGCCCACAATAATTATTAGAAATAAAAACGAATATTCAAGGAAGTATCAGTGGTAATGGTTTTCTGAGTAGTTTTATCATCGTCATCATCAAAACTATTTGAGTCAGTCTCATCCAGCTTTGAATACACCAGAGCAATCTCACTACCAATCGAGATATTCTCAACAAAATAATATTCAAAACCTACAATATGTGAAAGAGATACCCCTTTCATTTCGCTTTCATATTTATTATCTGATCCATCATATTTATTTTCTGAAGAACCTCTCAATAAACCTAAATTTAAGCCATACAAAAAATTAAATTCAGGCGCAATGGCTTTCACACCAAAAAGGCCTATGCCTAATTCATAGATCTTAAAATCAAATTCTGAATAATCTTCACGATCGCGGCTTTGATTCGCATAACTAAACGTTGGCTCAATTCTAAATTCTTCGGTTATATTAATAGGCACATAAATTTTACTGCCGCTATCCTGAACAGAAACACCGACACCTGTTTGCACCTGTGCTAATGTAGTTGTAGACATTAATGCCAAGCTTAGTGCTAAATACTTCTTCATAATCATCCTAATTACTTACTTCACTACTATGTAAAAATGCATCAATTGATATTGAGTTCACATGACAACTATTGACTGTCACCACAACATCATCCTGATGCCAATCATCGAAACCTTGTTTTTGAACGATAATGTCATACGTACCGGTACGCTCTTGCGCTCCAGAGAATACAAATGACTCATTGCAGCTAGGTCCGGCTAAGTTATCAATTTTCTTATAATAACTATCGCCTTTTATGATGACACTTGCATCACAGCCAATGTATTGTCGTGACGAAGCATCTAAAACCGAAATATTAATGCCAAATACAGCTTCTGATGTACAAGCTAATTGTCGGTTATCTGACTGCCTTGTATAACTCATTTCTGGAATCAACTCTGGTGTTCTACTTTCGAAAAATTCCCCCATAGAAAGCTGCGTACCAGAGATACGAAATACCAATTTAATAGTTCTCTCAGAAGGATCTATTTGACTCATTGTTAAGCGTGTAACACTTGCGCCATCACTAGCGGTGACATTTAACCCTGCGGTATAAGAGCCATTGAAAGAGTTAGTAGTACCACTATAGGTATCACAATTGATATCTTCATATTCAGCACTATCAAAAAAATAATTAGCGTTATTAAAAACATAGGTATCAACATAGTAGAAGCCGCTTTTTGGATAGCAGTTACTTTGCCATGTTCCCATTAGCTCATCATTTGAACCGATAGGTGAACCACTACCACCACATGCCGATAATAAAGTGAAGAACAAAATAAGGATGATTATTCGCATTAATACATTCCGTGTAATTTTATAAAGCAGAAGTACAGAAAGAGAGCACTGAGAAGAAGTGATTCAAAGTATCAGTAATTCCATTTACTGTTTAATCGCGCCATCATAACAAATTCAAAATAAAATGGTATTAATGGGCCGCTTTTAAAAAAATATTATGAAATACAGGTTACCTTCCATTAATGCAGTGGAATTAAATTACAATCAAATTAAAAGCAGCAAAAACCATATCTTAATCAGCAACTAAGTAGCTTTGCTCTTTATCGAAACACCAAGGTGCTGTTAGATCAAAGCGTGCCGTTTCCATACTTACACGGTATTTGCTATGAAGCGCTTGGTTTTTAAGAAACACTAATACTTGGAATGAGTCAGAACTTTCGATCCCAGTACCACTGATATCGGACTGCTTAAGGCCAGTCAAAATGGTTGCTTTTGTATCGGTTGTGTAGGGGGTCAAGATGCACACACCATCCCAGTCACCCTCAACCTGCTGAGCCAAGTCCACATAACCATTTTCAACACTCAAAGTTAATGCCGGTAAAGAGTCACTGCATCCAGTCACTAGAGCAAAAATGAGCAAGGCGAATCGTTTTAACATAATTATCTCTTTTATTATTTATTCCAAAACTTGATGAACTATATAACCATTAATTACATAGATAGCCAGTCTATGATTTATACCGCGAAACACCCTTTATGCCTACATTTTCCAAGGTGATTTCTCATGATAACAAGGACTTGAATCTATACTCCCTACAGGCATCCTTTGATATACTCCATTCAACTTTATTTGTTAGCCACACTTTTTTAAGAGAGCAAACATGCCTGAATATCGCAGTAAAACCTCAACCGGCGGCCGCAACATGGCCGGAGCCCGTGCACTATGGCGTGCAACAGGCATGAAAGACGATGATTTTTCTAAGCCGATCATTGCCGTGGCCAACAGTTTCACCCAATTTGTTCCTGGTCACGTGCACCTTAAAGACATGGGCCAACTGGTTGCTCGCGAGATTGAAAGAGCCGGTGGTGTTGCCAAAGAATTCAATACCATTGCGGTTGATGATGGTATCGCCATGGGCCACGACGGTATGCTTTACAGCTTACCTAGCCGTGAGTTAATTGCCGATTCCGTTGAATACATGGTTAATGCTCATTGTGCTGATGCCATCGTATGTATCTCTAACTGTGACAAAATCACCCCTGGGATGTTGTTAGCTTCTTTACGCTTAAACATTCCGGTGATCTTTGTTTCTGGCGGCCCGATGGAGGCCGGTAAAACTAAGCTTTCTGAGCACAAGCTAGACTTAGTCGATGCCATGGTGATCGCGGCTGACGATACCGCATCAGACGAAAAAGTGGCTGAATACGAGCGCAGCGCCTGCCCTACCTGTGGCTCTTGCTCTGGTATGTTTACCGCTAACTCTATGAACTGCCTAACCGAAGCACTGGGATTATCTTTACCTGGTAACGGTTCAACACTGGCCACGCACTCAGACCGTGAACGCTTATTCCTAGAAGCAGGCCGCACCATCGTTGCTAATGCTAAGCGTTATTATGAGCAAGACGATGAATCTGTATTGCCACGTAATATCGCCAGCTTTAAAGCATTCGAAAATGCCATGGCACTGGACATCGCCATGGGCGGTTCAACCAATACCATACTGCACTTGCTAGCAGCCGCTCAAGAAGCCGAATTAGATTACGACCTAAAAGACATTGATCGCCTTTCTCGTGTGGTACCTCAATTGAGTAAAGTGGCCCCTAACTCCCCGCTTTACCACATGGAAGACGTGCATCGCGCCGGTGGTGTAATGGGTCTACTGGGTGAATTGGATCGTGCAGGCTTGCTGCATACTGACCTGCCAACGGTTCACTCAAAGACCATGAAAGAAGCGTTAGACAAGTGGGACATCATGCGCAACCCGAGTGAAGAAGTGATGCAGTTCTTCCGCGCAGGCCCTGCTGGTATCCCAACACAAACCGCTTTTAGCCAAAGCACTCGCTACCCAACCGTTGATGGTGACCGCGCAAATGGCTGTATCCGTAACCTTGAAAATGCCTACAGCAAACAAGGCGGCTTGGCTGTACTTTACGGCAACATCGCTCTAGACGGCTGTGTGGTTAAAACCGCTGGGGTTGACGAAAGTATTCACGTCTTCCAAGGCCGTGCCAAAATCTTTGAAAGCCAAGACGATGCAGTAAAAGGCATTTTGGCTGACGAAGTGGTGGCTGGTGATATCGTCATCATCCGTTATGAAGGCCCTAAAGGTGGCCCAGGTATGCAGGAAATGCTTTACCCAACGTCATACCTTAAATCAAAAGGTTTAGGAAAAGATTGTGCATTATTAACTGACGGTCGCTTCTCTGGTGGCACCTCTGGCTTGTCTATTGGTCACTGCTCACCTGAAGCCGCGTCTGGTGGTGCCATTGGTTTGTTAAAAGATGGCGACATCATTAATATCGACATTCCTAACCGTTCTATCAATGTAGACCTAAGTGTTGAAGAACTTTCACATCGTCGTCACGAACAAGATAAAAAAGGTTGGAAACCTGTTGCTGAGCGCCCGCGTAAAGTGAGCCGTGCATTAAAAGTGTACGCTAAGTTTGCTACCAGCGCCGATAAAGGTGCGGTGCGTGACAATGCGTTGATTGATGCTGAGTAATTAATAAATACTTAAATCGTGACCTGCTGGGACAACTTGGTCCCAGCATTCCTAATTCCCGCCAACTAAAATTAAAATCTAAAAAACTAGGACTAATTGTGTTATTTAAAAGGATCTTGACGCTAGCTGCACTACTGTGTGTGCTCATGGCAAACTCTGCCCTCGCTGCAATAATTGACACCAAACAAGTTGCAAACAAAGTTTACTTTCTAAATGAAACCCCTAATAAAATACTGATTTACGACTTAGAAAATAAAGCATTCGACGATGAAATCACCTTAAGCGCTAAGCCAACTGCATTCGCAGTTTCGCAAGACGCTATCTATATCAATTATGGCCGTGTCTTAAAATGGATTAACTTAGCTGACAGTAGTGAAACGTATATTCGTAATACGGTTGAAGATATCGAAACAATCGCGGCATCTCAAAATCATTTATTCTATATTGATGGATCGAAGAAACTCACGACATTAAATTTAGATGGCTTTGAAAGCTTGCATACGCACAATGTTTATTCCAGTTATTCTTTTAATAAACTCAGCTATTCAGAAACTCAACACGCTTTGTATGTAATAGAAGGCGAACGCAAGATTTATATGTACGCATTGGATAAAGATGGCAAAGTCATTAAATCACTTTCTCATAGTCGTCATTCCCATGAAAAGAATTACACGGATTATGTATTAAATCCTTTTGGTAATACAGTACTTAACAATCTGGGAGAGTCCTTGATTGCATTTGATCTTTCACCTCTGCCGAACTCCCCTTTGTTTGAACATGCCACCTTTGCTAAATCGAATTTAATCGGCTGCGACCAAGATCGGTTTGTTGTATATAACCAAACAATGGACGTTCAAGACGAACAATTATTATCTACAAGCTGTGACTACATTGCATACCATTCAGGTAATGTTTTTACTTTTGACTTTTCTACTACCAATTCTGTTCAGGCAAACTATTACAGTATCTCTGAAGATACTTTGATTAATGTGAATGAACCACTTAATCCTGATTCACTACACTATCACTACGACTTGGTTGAAACTGATTCAACTGACGTGATTTATTTATATGATCGTGAGACGCTTCAAGTGAATCGCTGGTCACTGACCGCTAATAAATATTTAGCATCTATAAAACTGAAAAAACCAATTACAACCATGGCTATTGATTTAAGCAATAATCGACTATATGTAGGGCGAGCAAATGCCAGTGTCGCTTATTTCGAGCTAAATCAAGCAACCCCTCAAGAAGCTGAATTTGCACAGTTTGATAATAGCCAAACCATCAAATTAATTACATTCGGTGGCGGCTTCGTTTTCATTAATAATGGAGGCTATACCTCCAGCTGGGATAGCGCGGGAAATAAACTGTCCGATATTTCTAGCTACTCCGCGTCGATCATGTTTTATAGTAATGACACTCTAACCGTCATTTCTGGCAATAACGTTTATAACTACACATTAAGTGATGAAGGATTAATCTCCCTCAATTCAAGCCAATACCTTGCATCTAATCAAAATAACCTTATTACCGCCGAAGCCACTTCACAGCTGGTCATTAACAGCAATGGCGTCATTCATAGCCTCGCCGATGGCTCTGAGGTCGGTATACTGTCTTCGAATATTCGCAGCGCAGCATGGGTTGATGGCCAATTGGTGACCATCGCAGAATCTAAACCTGTTATTCAGTTCTGGTCTGAACAATACGAATTACTGTCATCATTAACGCTCAGCGGTGCATTGGATGCAGGTGTATTCCAACAAGGATCAAATCTTGTGTTGGTTCGACAATTACAGCAAGTCGTTATCGACAAGTACGATGCTAATAACATTACAGACAGCGACAAAGATGGTAAACATGATTTAGCAGACAACTGTAAACAAACAGAAAATGCGGATCAAAAAGACACCGACTCCGATTTCATTGGTGATGCCTGTGATACTGATGATGATAACGACGGTTTACCTGACACAATCGAAACAGAACACGGCTTAGATCCTCTAAATTCTTCTGATGCACTATTGGATCTAGATCAGGATGGTTTTTCTAATTTGATTGAGCATATACAAAGTTCCGATATGTCTAATAATAGTTCACTGCCAATCAAGTTAACTAACTACGCAGAAGACTTTAACGCAGGCTGGCCATTAGGTTTTTATATTACAGATATAAATGATTGGACACTTCGTACAGAGCTTGGAAATGGTCAACTGATTTCAAATAAGGACGCGATGAATGTAGACGATACCAGCTCTGTTTTTTGGGCTGGCTATGTGGCAGCAGGCGTATTACAGTTTGAAACTAATCGATACCCTATTTCTCACGAAGATTTTATCATCTATGTCGATGGCGAGAAGGTCAATCAGGGCTATACCTACCCAAACAATGAAACCGCTCAATACAGTATTTCATTAGAGGAAGGGCAGCATATTGTAGAGTTCAGGGTCACCAAAAAATATCAGTGGAAAACCGACAAAGTTCGCTTTATTGATAACGTCACCTTCTCCTTGGACAGTGACTTTGACGGCATCAGTGATGCGGTTGATAACTGCCCTAACCATGCAAATTCTTCGCAATATGATTCTGATAATGACGGCAAAGGCAATGAGTGTGATGCCACTCCTTGGGGTAATGACAGAGATAACGATGATATTTCCGATTACGATGATAATTGCCCTGATACTTACAACCCGGACCAAGCCAACCTAGATAATGATTTTTATGGCGACGCATGTGATTTAACAGATGACCGCCCAAAAGATTCAGATAACGATGGCCTTGATGATAGTTATGATAACTGCCCACTTACTCACAATTCTATGCAAGAAGATTTAGATGCCGATGGCATTGGCGACAAATGTGATGCAGATACTGACGGTGATGGAATTTTAAATAGCGTTGAAGAAAAACATCAAGCGCTTGACCCTAATGACCCTAACGATGCCTATGCCGACTTTGATAATGATGGCGCGTCTAATGTCTGGGAAGTATTTAATGGCCAGTCACCCGATGTTAAAGATGACTATAAAACATTTAATCTTTTTGAATATATGCCTTTAGGCAATATAACCTATGTGTTTGGTGAGGGCGCATCTTCTCTTACCAATACCGTCTCTTCGACAGGTAAAAGTAATCAATTTGAAGTTAACTTTAACAATGAAATCAAATTAACTTTAGAGCGAACTCAAGCTGGTATCTACGTTACTGAAATATACTATCCCTCGTACAACCAAAAAGCTGTTTGTAAGAATTATTTATTTTTACCTGCAAAAATGACACTAGGGCAATTTATCGAAAGTGAAGGAAGTTGTAGTTTTTATGAAAACGAAATTAGAATTGCAAGCGACAAACCGGCAATAAATCGTTATGAATTAATCTCGGAATCAACTTTCGAGTGGAAGGGCGAGGTTTACCCAAGTCTGATTCTTAGCAACTTTAGTGGCGGCGGAACGATGTTTGTAAAAGGTATGGGAGAGGTGAGAGCCAATGGTAAACCACTTTCTTCATTTAATGCAGACATTGATACCAATTACCCTTCTGGTAAAAGTAAAAGCTCCAGCGCCCTTGGCCAAATGAATTTTGGCTTTCTATTTATATTGCTTAGTCTTATCTTTATTAGAAAGAGAAAATAATAAGCAGTGAACGTTATACCGCCTGCTTATGCAGGCGGATTTAGTTCTTCTAACGCAACCCCATACAATTCGCATAATAAGTCACGGTTGCGGGCCAATCCGAAAACACACCAATTACACCCACATCTTTTGCTAGTGCATCCAGCACTTCGTAAACATCACCATCCGTATTGATAACGTCTTCACCACCCAAATCTCCATTCACACTTTGGTAATACCAGCCGCCATTGTCTTTTAACAAACCGGAACGCTCTAACGTCCAAGTAATCAATTTAAAACCCGCTTGTTTAGCATTTAATGCATATTGGGATGGGACGATGTCACCATAAGCGTTCACATCCAATAACATCCACATAGGTGGTGCCAGTACATTCATACCTTGCGCACGCCATTCAAGCATGGTTTCTAGGCTTACATTGATATCGTATACACCATCAAGGTAAACCGCTTGGCGAGCTAAACGTGGATACTCTTGAATCCAATGTAAAACATCTTGTTGATTAAATGACTGCGGCCAAATACGTTTTGGGTGAATACCTGCGGCACGGTATTCTTCTATCATTTGATTGGCATAATCTTGCTGGGTATAGCTGTCTTCAAATGGCATTGTCACAGATGGTGATTTGAGCTCTGGGGTGAAATCCACACCCAAGTCATTCAGCAATTCAATACTTTCAGCATGGGTTAACAATGTACCGTTCGCTGAATATAAATCGGTGCGCCAATTGGCCGTGGCATTCATGTATTCATCGATACTGGTGGCGGCTAAGTTTGCTGCATCCATTTTACCTTTTAGGCTTTTGAACTCAGCCACTGTGATGTCGCTGGTACAGCATTTGATCTCACTGGCATTCACCAGCCTACCTTCACTGTCAAACTCTGGCGGTACTGAGCACTGCGATGCCAGTGGCGTAGCTAAAATATTGGTCGTGGTGTGTAGGTCACACTGTGAATGTCGACATACTAGCTCTCTATCCTTGGTAAACGTCACATCACATTCAATAATACCCGCTCCCATTTTAGCGGCTGCGGTATAGGATTCTTTTGTGTGCTCAGGAAACTGTAAAGCCGCACCGCGGTGACCGATAGAAAATTTACTCGATTTAAACGGCCCCTTATCACAACTTAACAATTTCTGTTTTAGGTCGCTTTGCGCCATATCATTCACTAAAAACTGAGGCCTAGGCCCAAGTTGAGCTTGTTTGTGGCGGTTATGCCAGTTACTGAAAAAATGTGAAATTGAATATTGATAGCCACTATGGTTTTGCTCAGCTTGAGCAAACATAAGCGGTGCACTCGCCAGTATGATAAAAATACTTGTCTGAAGTTTACGGTATAAACCCATGGTTGTTTCTCCTGCCATTAAATAGTTGGCCTACCACGTAATGACCAACAACAGGCTATAAAAGGAATATGACAACGCCATGTGGGTTATGTGACGCATTTAATGCAAATCTATGACACATGGCATAGGTTTTATGCTTTCCTTTTGAGCAAAGCTATTTACACTGATATTAAGATTACTCAAATCGAGGTGGCCATGCTCAGTTACGAAGTACGCCGAACAATCACAATCAACCAGCCTTGTGCCACCATCATTGGCTATCTATCTGATTTTAGAAATTGGCCAGAATGGTCCCCTTGGTTAGTATTGGAACCCAATTGCCTAACTCAATTCGACGGTATTCAAGGGCAAGCTGGTGCTTCATATCAGTGGCGCGGCAAGCTAATCGGCGCAGGCACAATGACCCTGATAGAAAAAGATGTCGATAGCCTACATATGGCTTTGGAATTTTTAAGCCCATTTAAGTCCAAAGCAGAAGTGAATTTTGAGGTTGTGCAAACCAACAATAGCTGTGTTGTTACTTGGAGCATGATAAGCAAACTGCCTTGGCTCTTTTTTTTCATGAAAAACATGATGAAAGCCTTAATCGGTATGGATTTCGATAGGGGCCTTTTAATGCTAAAAAGCCAAATGGAAACGCACACAGTCCCGAGCTTGCCAACTATTATAGGGGAACGCCATCAATCCAAAATTCACTATATTGCTCTAAAGGGACGGGCCACTATTGCCGAACTTTCAGGCGTTATGAAAAAACAATTTACACGTTTAAATGCATTCTGTGAGACTCATAATTTATCGATCAACGGGCCTTCATTCGTTCTATATGAAAGCATGGACAAGACAACAACTGAATCTGAATTCTTTAGCTGCTTTCCAGTTGAGCAGCCGCTTGATGTGGAGCCTCCATTTGTTTGTGACACCCTTGAAGAATGTGAGACGTTTGTCGTGCAGCACAAAGGCGCTTACCAATTTATGGGGAACGCATGGTCACTAGCGATGATGGCAAGTAGAACACAGAAAATTAAAATAGAAAGTTGCCCCATGGGGATTGAGCGTTATATCAACACCCCAAACGATGTAGCAGATGCAGAGCTAATCACAGAAATTATACTTTTAAAAAAATGAAACGACTCATTCAAATGAAAGCTATTATTATCACTCTCTTATGCTTTACAGTATCCAATGCTTGGGCGGACAATCCAAAGAGCTTTGGTTTCTTCTTTCAAGGTATATACAGCGATCAAGTGACCTTAAATCGTGTAAAAGATATCTTTCAGGATTTCAGTGGAACAATTAAACAACCTGTCAATTTTTATGGTGGCCAAACCATAGACGACATCAAGGATGCCGTCACAAACAACCCATTTGACTTGCTAATTTGGGGCTTTTCTGACGAAATTGACCAATACATGTTAAACAATGATTATCAGCAATTGGTTTCCAGCCCACTCCAAATCAATATGTACCAGTTTAACAACACAGAGACTATCAAGGACTCTGATCGTAAGATTGCCATTTTAAAAAATTCAACAGCATTATATTCAGCAAAAAACTATTACTCTAACATGAGTAAAGAGGTCGAAATTCTAACGTATGATGATTATTTTTTAATCGTAGAGGCATGCTTTCGAAAAGAAGTGAATACTGTTATCTCAGCTAAACCTTTTTTCACACTTCAACCACGCACCATAAAAGAAAAGTTAACACTTATACAAACACTACCCGACCATGCCAGATTAAGCATCTGGGTAAAATCAGATATGCTTAATTCACGTAAAAATATTATTGTAAAATATTTCATAGATAGACAAGATGTATTTTCACAGTTATTTGGTAGTGAGCATTTCACCAAGAATCTCTAACCTTAATACCCTTATTAAATTTGAGTCTATTAATAGATCCCACTTAAATTTAATTACTAATCATGGTGATCCAAAATCTAAAAATACACGTACAGGTTAAACAACCCTTCATTTTGGACCATTATGCGTTTAACTCCCCCATGTCCGAGTATCGACTTTTCCACACAAGATGTTTACGGAAACCCTATTAAGCTGAGCGAATACAAAGGTAAGAAAGTCATGCTTGCCTTTTTTCGAGATGCTGCCTGCCCGCTTTGTAATTTTCGTGTTTATGAGCTAACTCAGAAATATAAAACGTGGAAAGATAAAGACTTTGAAATCATTGCAGTATTCAGCTCCCCTGCTGACGAAGTTCGCCGCTACGTAGCAAAACATCCTCGTCCATTTCGAATTATCAGTGATACTGATTTAAATATTTATAATCAATATGGTGTTGAACATAGTGCTACCGCTCTTTTCAAGGCATTGTTTTTCAAATTACCTCGTATTATTAAAGGCATGATAAAAGGTGGATACCCACAACCTAATCCAAACGTAAAACTGGTTCCCGCTGATTTTTTAATTAATCCAATGGGTAAAATTGAGCATGTTTGGTACGGACGCGATACCAGTGATCATATGCCAATGGATCAGGTCAATCATTTCATCAAAAGCTGATTTGATTTTACAAAATAGGTTAACTCAGCCCTAACAATCTCTATGTCGCATCCAGCCCAGACCATATGGGCGATGTGACACTTCAGTGCTTAGAATAAAATGTTGTACTGTTTTTGATCAGCAAAAACAGATTTTTCACATATAAAAATAACAAGTGGAGAACAACATGCGTGCAATTACGTTTGGGCTAAGCGCCCTACTATTGGTGCTATTTTCCAATACCAGCCTAGCCTGGTGGGGATACACCAAAACTAAACACCCAATCATGCTCGTGCATGGCGTTTCCGGCTGGGATAGCTTGGGAGGGATTGTGGATTATTTCTATAACATCCCTTACAACCTTACCAAAGACGGCGCTAAAGTATGTATTGCGGCGGTTAGTAGTTTTTCTTCTAGCTTTGATCGCGCGGCCTCTCTTGCGCCTCAAGTTAAAAGTTGTGCCCAGCAGTATGGCAGTGGCAAAGTCAACATTATGGCTCACTCTCAAGGCTCACCTACTTCACGAATTCTGCTGAATTATGGTGACTCTAAAAACTATATAGCCTCAATTACTTCTATAAATGGTGTAAATAAAGGTTCTAAAGTAGCTGATTTTTTACGAGGTGCACTACCTGCTGGCTCCGTTACGGAAACAACAGTAGCAGCTGTTGCAAATGCAGTAGGTGACTTTATTGATGCGATCTCATCAAACGGTCAAAATCTTCGTCAAAATTCAGTAGCGGCACTTGAAACATTAACCACAGCTGGCACAGCGCAAGTAAATAACTACACACCTTGGGGCATAAATACTTCTAGCTACTGCGCTAAAAGTAGTGAAACCCATAATGTAAATGGTAAAAGCATTAAGTTATTTTCTTGGACAGGAGACGATGCAACCACTAACGTTTTTGATGTTTCAGACCCGTTCTTATACTTAACATCAAAAGTATTTGGCAGCGAGAAAAGCGACGGTTTAGTGGGCGTTTGTGCAACATATTTAGGTAAAGTCATCGGTGATAGCTACCATATGAACCACCTAGATGCGACAAACCAAGTGCTAGGCATTAATGGCTGGACTAACCCAGTTTCGTTATACACCAAGCATGCAAATCGTTTAAAGGGTAAAGGACTTTAGTCGTAAAATAGACATTGCGCACAAGGAGGTGCGCACCATAATAATAATTATATAAGGCCATCGTTATGAAGTATGTTTTCGGCATCAGCCTAATTGCCCTACTTACTACTGTTTATCTATTTAATAATAGCGCTTCTGTCTACTCATCCAATGATTTAGCCGTCAGCAGTAACCCGTTGCGAGGTGCGCAAACCATTTTAGCTGACGTCAGCAATCAAACTTTAGACTTTAGTCTGCTTGATACACCTTATTCTAAAGATAGTGCAGGAACCGAAATTGCGGGCTTAATTCGCACAGATGAAAATGGGCAATTAATTGTTGATACTGAATTCAAAGCATTTATGGATTATTTTTTAAGTAGTGTTGGGCAAGTTTCTCCACAAGAGGCACTTCACCGCCTGCGTTTACATTTTTATCATGGACTTCCAGAAGACGCTGCAAATGAAGCGATGGAAATACTAAAAAATTATCTCGCTTTTAAAGAAGATAGCTTTGAAGCCTTAGCCCGCCCCATTGATTCTGATCGCTCTGAATACGATGCAAATTATCGTTACAACATTTTAGAGCAAGGACTACAAACTCTTTATGACCTACGCCGTGATCACCTTGGTGGTGAAATAGCCCAAGCATTATTCGTAGAAGATGAAGCCTATGCACAATATACACTCAAAAGAATGAAAGCAGATTTAGATGAATCCCTAAGCATGGAAGAACGCCAGCAACTCAAAGAACTCGCTAAAGCAGAACTACCAGAAAAAATGTATGAAGTTATCAATCGTCAAGAGCAACAAGCCAAGGCCATGCAGACCTATACCAACCTATTAGCTAATGACGCAAGTACTGAGGAAGTAAGGGATTTTGCATTTGAAAATTTTGATAGTGAACAAGCACAGGCCATTATTGAAGACTATCAAGCACAAAAATTACTGAAAGATAAGTACCATCAATTCAATCAAGCAGTAACCCAGATAAGCAGTCAGGGTTTAGACAAGATCAGTGAGCAACAAGCTATTGAAGACATTGCCTCACAATATTTTACCAGTGAGGAATACAGCATGGTTCAAGCATGGCAACTGGCACAACAAAGCCAATAGTAAAACTTTACTTGAGCCAAACAGCATCCATTGGCAAACTGCCGCCATGGATAAACTTTCAATGATCAATCAAACCATGGCCAAGGGCTTCCCTTGGTTGAAATTCCCGAAACCCTTGGAAGCTGACTTTCAAGGGTTTGTACGTCAGCGTGTTCTCAATCGTGTGTTACCGGTAGGCATTTCAGCCGCTATATTTGTATTGCTTTTTTGTGCCCTTGATTGGTATTTACTGCACCCAACTGTTGCCATGCACACAACCATTGTGCGGATTGGATTAGTACTTCCCATTATCATTATTTCCACTACTTGGTTATATTTTAAACCGCCTCAGTTTTATTTATGGATTTATAGCGCCAGCTTAGTCCTTTCAAGTTTAAGTATTATTTATATTATTTGGCTTGCTCATATTCAGGGAATTAATCTTCCATATGAAGGGTTAATGATTGTAATGATGTATGGTTTTTTCATTATGGCGCTACCCTTTTACTTGGCTCTTGGTATTAATATTCTAGTGGTGATTATCTATGCCGTGACAGAGCCATTACTGTACTTAGATTTTGCAACCTATGTAAATCATGTACTATTTTTAACTGCCATACTTATATCAGCTGCCATCGGTGCCTATGTTACCGAGCATAATCAACGTGCAAACTTTTTACGAAAACGCACACTTGATATTCATCACGAAAAAACACTGCATTCAATAAAACAAAAAAATAAGTACCTTGCTGCTGCTAGCCATGATATCCGTCAGCCTTTACAAGGCATTGCATTGATGGCAGATGTTCTTAAACAATCACAACCGAATAGCGTTCACGTACAACATTTAAATAAAGGCATTCAAACACTAAACTCTATGTTCACTCAGATGCTTGATATATCCAAAGTAAACTTAGATCTCATACAGCCAAAGTTAGATAACTTCTCTTTATTAGATTTAATTGAGCAGAACACCCAAGGTTTCATCACTCGTTTGCAACAAGAAAATATTCAATTGAGTGTCGATTTAGAGGACTGTCATATCCGCAGTGATTTCACTATGCTTAGCCGCGTTCTTCATAATTTACTTGAAAATGCACTTAATCATAGTAAATGCAGCAAAATATCCATATGCAATAAGATAATAAATAACGAGGTTAAACTCACAATTATTGATAATGGCGGCGGTATTTCAGAAACCATGCAAACATCTATTTTCAATGAATTTATAAAAGGAGAGGACTCCCAAGATGGGTTAGGTTTGGGGTTAGCCATTGTCTCTCAATTTTGCAAAAAGCTAGTACACCCTTTAGAGTTTACCAGTGAAATTGGGCATACTCAGTTTAGTATTTCCATACCTAAAGCGATTGATAGCCTAGAAATCAAAAACACTGAGGATAAAAAAGAGAAGATACTGCTCATTGATGACGACCCTGATGTTCTCGCAAGCTTGACTGATATGTTAGATAAATGGGGATATAGCGTTACATCAGCAAGCGGTATTCAACATGCCATGAATCTAATTAAAAAAAATTGGCACTGCATTATTAGTGACTGGAACTTAGCTGATGGTTGCGGTGAAGAGATATTACAATATGCCTATCAACATAAGATACCGAGCATATTAATTTCAACACACGGGGGAAGTGCTATTACAAATTGCGCTAAAGAATATGAAAGCTCTTTTTTAAAAAAACCTATTAGCCCATCACGCTTAAGGGCAAAGTTAATAAATATTAAATAAGATTTTTATCTCGTGCAACACTGACGCATTGCGTACGAGTGTGTACATCTAAAATACTAAACAAGGCGCGTAGGTGCGTTTTTACCGTGGCCTCACTTAATTTTAATTGATTACAGATTGTTTTATTAGGATAACCTTGTGCTAATAAATTCAATACATCCTGCTGACGGGGAGTTAGCATGACGGATGGCTGTATATTAGGGAAGACGCATTCACCGTTTAATAACATGCGTACATCGTCAATTAGCTTTTGATTATCACAGCCTTTATTTAAATACCCCAGAAGGCCAATCGTTTTGGCTTGCTGTATATCCTGCACATTCTCCGATGCAGACAAAATTGCCACGGCTTGATCATTAAACAGCTCTAATTGGCATAGCTCAAAACCATTCATTTGATTTAGGTGTAGATCCAACAATATTAGGTCAATTTGAATATCTGATTTAAGTAATTTAGTCACATCATCTAAATTACTTGCCTTATGGATTTTGGTTGTCTCAAGAGACATCGATAATAACATCTCTAATCCATCCAAATAAATTGGATGGTCATCGATTATTAAAATATGCGAATTATAAATATTAGTTATGCTCATAGTATGAATAATACAGTAAATACATGTTTATATTGCGACTTTTTTAGCCATTAAAAACCCAGCTTAACTTGTGTTTTGTCAGAAAGTTTTGGCTGGCAAAGTACAATACGACCCGAAATCTCCTTATCTTTACTTACCATCACACGCTTAATTCTATTTGCTTTTTCTAGCGCAGAAGAATACCAGCTTTCTTCTAATGTTCCTTTTTCATTGACTTCAGGGCATACATACAACTGCAAGCTTTCCTTATCTTGCATAATTTTTAAGACTTTATCTAAATATTTAAGTTGTTCATCCGTTAGTTCATCATTTTCATATTCAATTGGCGTAAGCGTAATTGAAAATATTTCATCGCTCGCATAGTCGGCTAAAGTCATTAATAAACCATATGGAAAGATAGCCTGCTTGATGTAGTGAAGGCTTGCGGCCATCAATGCTTTTTGTCCAACTTGGGAAATGAGATCATCTAAACCAAAATCTGGGGAAGACATATCGCCTTTAATAGGCACTGTCATTACAATATTATTATTATCATCTTTTATAATAGACAGCACCGTTTCTATAGGCATTGATATCTGTTTGCTTATTTGATCCATACGACCTTTATCAGATGGCTCCATCAAACTGCTTGTAATTTTAAGCTTTCCTTCCCCCGCTAAATTTCCATTTTCTATATTTAAATTCATTCCATAATTAAATTGGCCTTGTTTAACATGATAACCAATCGCTTTTTCTACATAACCACTTAATGTAATTAAATCGAACTGCTCTATATTAAGTTTCACACTTCCATTTGGCTTGTCAGCTAAATTCATCGATGCATCGAGGTCAATTTTACTATATTCATCTGTGCTGGCTATTAAAGAAAAATTTAAAGGTTTTTGTATATTATTAACATCCGATAGCCGAAAATGATTAACCTTAAACGTGAGGTCCATTTCTGGATCCACCGATCTATTAATAATTCGAATATTGCCTTCATCATTTTTTGCTTGCTGAATTCCTGTAATACCAATCTCAAAGACTGAATCAGTATTGTCGCTATTAATATTAACGGCTTTATCCTGTTGTGACCGGTTTGTATTAGCTACTTCAGGCGTCTTCGCCATAGTTAAACCAGAAATAGAATTATCTTGAGAGAATTCAACAACACTATTTAATCCTGAAAACTCATGCAATCCGGTTGTTAAGGCTGAATCATTTAATTTAATATCCTTTATTTCATAGTGCTGTAGTGCTAATAGATTCTCACCTATGGCTAAACCTTCTAATTCAAGTAAACCCAAGGTTTGTTTGTTTGCAGAAATATCAATATCCGTTAAAACTAAGCGTTCAAAATCGATACCGGAAACAGCTTGTGTCTTAACACTGAAAGAAGCGAGTTCCAACTGCCCCATAAATTCAGGCTGTTCAAATACATTTTTTATTTCACCGTTGACAGAAATGCTCATCGGCTTACTCATAACGATTTCATTATCATTCATCGAAAGTTGTTTTAGTGTTAGCAAGCTATTGAGCATTAATCCATTAGCGTTTTTAAGGTTAATTACATTTATAGTATTAATTTCAAGTGATATATTCAGATCAGGCTGCATCCAACCTAATTGATGATTCTTTATGTCTATGCTTTTAATTTTAAAAGACCAAGGATCACTCTCAACTACTTCTTCAGAGAGTTGACCTGTTGAATCGTTTTTATTTTCACTAGTAATAGTATTTATGGGTAAACCCAAAACATTAATGCTCACATCGTCTCTTTTAATGTCTAATTTTAAACCATCAAAGAGCAGCGATTCGAGCGTAATCGTCTTTTTGAGTAAATCTAATACGCCCACGTTTACATTAATTTCATCTATACTCGATACATCACTGTCATGGCGAAATACAACCCCCCCAAGGCTCAAAAAACCTCTCCAAGGCACAAATGACCAGCTATTAATTGCTAGCTCATAATTATTACCTTGTTCTCCATACCACTTTTTTAAGTAATGCACACCGATTGCAGGAATGATCAATTGAACCAGCATGACCAAAATTAGTAATGGTAGTAACAACTTCACCGTGATTGAATAAAATTGTTTGCTTAAGCTCAAAATAACCACCCATCATGAAAAATATAAATACTGATAATTGTATCATTGTTTGCTTTTAACCATGCACTTGTTGCAGAAAATACAGTAAAGTATTCCTATACCGTGCAAGGTATTAATCTCTATTTACTAAGGATATCCCATGAAACTTGAATCACTCGCCCTGCATCACGGCTATACATCTGAAGCCACGACTAAATCTGCAGCTGTTCCTATCTATCAAACTACATCTTATACATTTGATGATACACAGCATGGTGCCGATCTATTTGATTTGAAAGTACCAGGTAATATTTATACTCGCATCATGAACCCAACAACGGATGTATTGGAGCAGCGTATGGCTGCTATGGAAGGCGGCATTGGTGCACTAGCCGTGGCATCCGGAATGTCAGCCATTACTTACGCCATTCAATGTTTATGCAAAACTGGGGATAATATCGTCAGCACCAGCCAGCTATATGGCGGCACGTACAACTTATTCGCCCACTCTTTACCAAACCAAGGTATTGATGTTCGTTTGATCTCTCATGATGACTACGCTGGGTTTGAAAACGCCATCGATGAAAATACCCGTGCTATTTTCTGTGAATCTATTGGCAACCCTGCTGGTAACGTGGTGGACATTAGCAAACTAGCCGAAATCGCACACAAGCATGGCGTACCTGTCATTGTTGATAATACCGTTGCAACACCTGTGTTATGTCGCCCGTTTGAACTGGGTGCCGACATTGTTGTGCATTCATTAACTAAATACATCGGCGGCCACGGTACTTCCATTGGTGGTGTCATTATTGATTCTGGTAAATTCGACTGGGTAGCCAACAAGAAACGTTTTCCTATACTAAATGAACCTGATCCTTCTTATCATGGCGTGGTCTATACCGAAGCGCTTGGAGCCGCTGCCTTTATTGGTCGTTGTCGCGTTGTTCCACTGCGCAATACCGGAGCAGCCATTTCGCCAATGAACTCATTCCAAATTCTGCAAGGCTTAGAAACCCTATGCTTACGAATGGAGCGTCATTGTGAAAACGCTGAAAAACTGGCTGATTACCTGAATGCACATGAGAAGGTAAGCTGGGTAAATTATGCCGCTTTAAGTAACAGCCCTTATTTTGATACCTGTAAAAAAATCACCAATGGTAAAGCCAGTGGCATATTAAGCTTTGGTATCAAAGGCGGTTTAGTCGCTGGCACGCAGTTCATTGATGCTCTACAAATGATCTTACGTCTAGTTAATATTGGTGATGCTAAATCATTAGCTTGCCATCCTGCATCAACTACTCACCGTCAATTAAATGAAGAGGAACTAGCAAAAGCAGGTGTTAGCACGGATCTTGTTCGTATTTCTGTGGGTATTGAAAACATCGATGACATCATTGCTGATGTTAGCCAGGCCCTAGATGCGGTAAGCGCGTAAGCCGTTACGTCAACCACAACCACCCTGGATGGTTGTGGTTAGCCTCATAACCACCCAGTCACTTATCACGCCATACCTAAGCCATCGCAGTATTTTGTGACGGGTTATAGGAAGTCACTTCCTACTTATCTTTGTAATTAAAATCATGCCTTTAGGTCTGGCTTATTTATTATGAATAGGGGTATGAATTGTATTATTCACTTAGAACACCGCAGAATTTAAATTCTAAGGCAAAGAACTAAAAAGCATGAAAATAAAAAAATGTGATTTATTTTATGGTAAAAGCTTGAAAATTCGATAAATCTTATTATTTGCCTATACTAATAACCAATCTTATCAACTTTGGCCCAACCATGAACGCCAAGTTTAGATGTCTGTTAATTAGCCTATGCATCCCCTTACTCATACCTGCCACTTCAAAAGCAGCTGATCAGGTGAGCCTTCAGCTACGCTGGTATAACCAATTTCAATTCGCAGGTTATTACATGGCTATTGAAAAGGGTTTTTACAAAGAGCAAGACATTAACGTAGATATATTAGCCGGTGGAAAGGGCAAAATAAATTCAGTGGATGCTGTTTTACAGCATAAAGCGCAATTTGGTGTATCTAATTCTTCCTCTATCATTAACTATTTAAACAATGATCCTATTATTGCTGTGGCTGCGATAAGCCAGACCTCACCCCTTGTTTGGATTACCTTAAAATCTAAAAACATTCGTATCGTACAAGATTTACCTGGTCATAAATTAATGACTCTACCGGAACCACAAAATTCTGAATTATTCTCCCTGCTCAAACAAGAGAGCATCCCAATCGAAAGTGTTGAGATTATCCCAACAAGTTTTGACATCAATGATTTAATTACCGGGAAAGTAGATGCATATAATGGTTATATCTCAAATGAGCCATATTATTTAAAACAGAGAAATATAGATTTCCACCTCATAAAACCTAGAGATTACGGCATAAATTTTTATAGTGATGTATTAATAACCCATAAAGAATTAGCTGAAGATAATCCAGAACTCGTCAAGCGTTTCAAGCAGGCAAGTTTAAAAGGTTGGCAATATGCATTAAATAACATCCAAGAATCTGTTGATATTATTGCTAAAAAATACGCAAAAAATAAAAGCTATGACCATTTGTTATATGAAGCCGAAGTAATGAAAGAGTCCATACTACCTGACCTTGTTGAAATAGGGCATATGAATCCAGGCCGGTGGGAACACATTGTCAACCTGTATAAAGATTTAGGAATCATCAATAAAAGCAAACCTAGTAAGGATTTCATTTTTAATTATGTAGAAAAAGAAAATTACTTTTTCCCTATCTTAATAACGGCCATCAGTTTCACAGTATTTATCATTGGTAGTATCGCCATCTATCACTTTAGACGATTATCTCTTGCCCTAAAGCAGAGTAATAAAGAACTAGCCAGCCTTGCAATCAGTGACCCTCTTACTGGCATTATGAACAGACGCGGTTTCATCGAAAATGCAGAACGCATGATCAGCCTAGAAAGTCGGCAAAAGAATAAGATTTGCCTTCTACTATTAGACATTGATTTTTTTAAAAAGATTAATGATCAGTATGGTCACCATGTGGGTGATTTTTGCTTAATTGAATTTACAGAAATCATTCAATCTTGCTGTCGCATGCACGATCTAGTAGCTCGAGTTGGCGGGGAGGAGTTCATTATTTTATTAAGTGATTGTGATACTAGCCAGGCCAGAGATAAAGCAAACTATATTGTACAGAGAGTACGCGAGCATAACTTCAAACCCAATGGCATCGAAAATACAATCAATGTCACCGTGAGCATTGGTGTAACCGAGATAAAATCTAACCTAAGCATTGCATGGCAGCAAGCAGATGAAGCACTATATGCAGTTAAAAACAGTGGCCGAAATGGCCTGCAAATATACCTACCCACAAGCTAAAATATTGTTTTATATGGTCTTTTTACGTGCCAGCACTTAACTTTTCTTCTTCGTCATATTTTTACGATTTTTAGGCCTATACTTTTAAAATTAATCCGTTTGAATGGCAACAACCTATTATGACTACGGCACTAAGAATAAAGAGTATTCTTTGAGACGTACCCAGCAAACTCTTCTTGAGAAAATGCAGCTTGGCGACATTGAAATTGCGCCGAAAAGAACTACTTGGCTTAAATACCATCGATAGCTAGTCTATATTCTCCCTGTGCATAATTGACGAATCCACGCCTTGATCTAGCCTATATAAAGAAAGCAACCGGATCAAATATGCTCAAAGCCTTAGCTTGTATTACGCTGATACTTAGTTTTTTACCAGCATACGCCAATACACTAATATTGGCGAATGACGGTAATTATCGTGTTGCACCCTTCATAGAGTATCTAGAGGAAAAAGGCGAAGAAATCGGCATCGAACAAATCTTATCACCCAGTCAGCAATGGACTAAGAACCAAGATGAGGATGTGAATTTCGGTTTCAGCAATCATGCATACTGGTTAAAATTTAGCATTGAAAATCATAATATCCTCAATCAAGAGTGGGCCCTAGAACTTGCTTATCCCATATTAGATAGTGTTGACATCTACGTAGTAAATAGTCACAGGCAAGTAATCTCATATTTTTATGGTGGCGACAAAGTATCTGTTAAAGAAAAATTCGTACGTCATCCTAACATCGTTTTTCCCGTTGATTTATTTCCTTATGAGCTAACAACCGTTTATGTCCGAGTAGAAAGCGAAGGTTCTATTCAAGTGCCTTTGGTATTTTGGGAATGGGATGACTTTAATTTTCATACCCTTATTCATTTTCTTTTCCAGGGTTTGTTCTATGGCATGGTGTTAATCATGGCACTTTATAATCTTATGGTATGGCTCTCTGAAAAAGAGCGGGTTTATGTTTCATACGTAAGTTACATCATGTTTTTTGCGATCTTCCAGCTCAGTTTACATGGGATTGGCTACCAATTTTTATGGCCTAACTTTCCTATTATCAATCAATACATCACCCCCATTAGTATGAATCTGGTGTGTTTTGCTTTATTCGCTTTTATTGAAGATTTTTTTCACATTAAAAATCTAAATATCTATCTTTATCGAACGATAAAAATAAGCGCTTATATTTCGTTATTTTTAACCGCCACTACCTTTGTTTTGCCTTACTATCTTTCCATTTATATGGCCACCCTTTTTGTTTTGTACTCAGTTATTTTGGTCATTGTAATTGCGTTTTACATGTTGAATTTAGACCACCCCAGCGCTCGATTTTTTATCATTGCTTGGACGGCTTTTTTAGTCGGAGCATTACTATTACTAGGTAACAAACTTGGTTTTATTCCAATTACCATGTTTAGCGAATACGGTGTTCAATTAGGTGCAGGACTAGAAATTATGTTTTTATCTCTCGCCCTAGCTGATCGTATGGCAAACACTCAAAAAGATAAAATAAAAGCACAACAACAATCACTTGAATTGGCCCATCAGGTTAACCATGAAAAAGAGCGCAGTTTTAATGCTGAAATTGAAAACTTAAGAATTGAGCGCGAACATACTCAAAAGCTTGAGTCATTAGTAAATCTTCGCACACAGGAGCTCCAAAACACACTTGATGAATTATCAACCGTTAATGAAAAACTAAAAACTATTAGCATCACAGATGCGTTAACTGGTTTAAATAATCGTTATTATTTTAATGAAAACTGGCCAAAAGAACACAAGCGAGCACATCGCGATAAAAATCATGTTTCCATCATCATGTTAGATATTGATTTTTTTAAGAAAGTGAATGATGAATATGGACACCCTGCCGGTGATATGTGTTTGAAGCATGTGGCTAATTGTATTGCGCATCACGCTGCTCGCGAACCAGACATTGTATGCCGTTATGGCGGGGAGGAATTTGCCGTGGTACTTCCCAATACAGATGCGACAGGCGCATTAGAAGTAGCAGAGAATATCCGCAAGGATATTGAAGGGCTTTACTTAACCTGGGGAAACAAACAACTTAAGATTACGGCAAGCCTAGGCATAAGCAGTATGCAACCAGAAAAAAGTGATGATAAGCATCAACAATTTATGGTCAATCAAGCTGACCAAGCGCTATATCAAGCTAAAGCGCAAGGCCGTAATCAAGTTGTTCTGTTTGAATCGGATATTAATTAATTTAAAATCAATTATTTTTCGTAAACTACAAAACTATAATCATAAGGGTTGGTTTCACTTGCTGAATAATCAGCACGCTCAACTTCATGCCAGCTTGAGAAATCCACTTCAGGAAAATAAGCATCCCCTTCAACGTTAGCGTGCACATGTGTTAGATATAAGCGATCTGCAAGAGGCAGCGTTAACTCATAAATAGTGGCACCGCCAATCACCATAATTTCGTCAATGCCGTTGATTTCATTTACCGCTTTCGCTAATTCAATGGCCTCATCTAATGTGCTTACGACTTTAACGCCGTTCACGTTAAATTCTGGGTTACGTGATATCACAATATTTGTGCGATTTGGTAACGGCCGACCAATGCTATCAAATGTCTTGCGGCCCATGATAATCGCTTTACCAGACGTACAGCGTTTAAAATACTTTAAATCTTCTGGCAAGTGCCATGGCAGTTTGTTATCAATTCCAACCACTCGGTTTTGAGCATAAGCCGCTATTAATGCAAGTTTCATCGGATACCTATTTATAACAATAATTATTTACGTCGATTAATTAGTTACACGCTAAACGGATATGCAATGGCGTCATGGTACTCATATCCTTCAACCTTAAAGTCATCCATGGTGACCCAGGTTTCTAAATCTTCTAACGATTTAATATCCGGATTAATAATCAACTTTGGTGATGCAAACGGTTCACGCTTCAATTGAACATCACGCATTAGTTCTAATTGATCTTCATAAATATGAGCATTTACAATTTTATGATACGCCACACCCGGTTTATGACCAGTAATTTGCGCCATGATCGCTAAAAAGAAAAACACTTGAACTTGATTAAAGTTCAATCCCAATGGCACATCGCAAGAGCGCTGATAACTGGTTAAATATAATGTATCCCCTAGCAATGAAAAGTTATGGGTATGCATGCATGGTCGCAAGCAGCCCATGTGAAATTCGCCTGGGTTATAGAACGACATAATTTCACCACGATCATCGATACCCATTTTTAAGTTATCTACAATCTTCTTTAACTGGTCAATAAAACCACCGTCCGGTTTTGCCCAGCTGCGTCCTTGTACGCCATAAACTCGACCCATATCATCCTCACCTTTACGATGAGGATTATTCAACCAAGCGTCGTTTAAGTTTGCATTGGCATCCCATGTTTTTGCCCCTAGCTTACGAAAATCTGCCGCATTATCGTAACCACGGATATATCCTAAAAATTCAGCAATGGCCGCTTTGTAAAAACTTTTACGTGTGGTAATTAATGGAAATTCATTTTTATCAACACGGTACTCAAGGTCTGCATTAACAACTGTCAAACAGCGCTTGCCGGTGCGTTCATTTTCAATCCATACACCGTCATCAATAATGCGACGGCACAAATCTAAATACTGTTTCATACTTAACTCTTCTGCTGTGCCTTGGTAGCTTGTTTTTTATAAGCCACATAAATAAGTGCTGCGCCAAACAAGACCATTGGCACACATAAAATTTGGCCACGGGTCATCCAGCCTAACAAATCAAAACCAATGTGATTATCCGGCTCGCGTACAAATTCCACCATGAATCTAAACACGCCGTAGCCCACCAAGAATAATCCACTCACGGCCATGGTCGGTCGAGGTTTGCTGCTATATACCCACAAGATAATCAGCAGCACAAATCCCTCTAAAAACATTTCATATAATTGGCTTGGGTGGCGCGCAAGTGGACCACCTTTTGGAAACACCATAGCCCAAGGCACATCCGATACGCGACCCCATAGTTCGCCACCAATAAAATTACCCAAGCGACCCGTTAATAAACCAATTGGCACCATAGGCGCACCAAAATCCGTTACTTGGAAAAGGGTTTTACCGTAACGACGAGCAAATAAAATACAGGCAACAATCACACCCAATAAGCCACCATGGAACGACATTCCCCCTTCCCAAACAGCAAACAACCAAAGCGGGTCGTCCAAAAATTTAGAAAAGTTATAAAACAGCACGTAACCAAAGCGTCCACCAATGACAACGCCCATGGCACTGTAAAAAATAAGATCACTCACTTGCTCTTTGTTCCAGTTTGAACCTGGCTGTTTTGCGCGGTGCATCATCATCAAATACGCAAGTGTGAAACCCACAAGGTACATCAAGCCGTACCAATGGATACTTAAGGGGCCAATGCTTACGGCGACAGGATCAATGTTGGGATAAGTCAGCATGATGCTTCCATTTATATTTTTATAAAATTCAATTTTTACAAATTGGCTGTTAAAAATTTGATAGCCACTAAGACCAGCATAATAGCGAATAGTTTTTTCAATTTTTCAGCGCTTAATTTATGGGCTAATTTAGCACCCACTCGCGCAAACGGCACACTGGTTAATACCATGCCAAATAACGCAGGCCAATAAACATAACCAACCGATTCAGCAGGTAAACTTGGATTACCCCAGCCAACGGCAACGTTGGATAATGCACCCACTAACGCAATCGGAAAACCACAGGCAGCGGCTGTAGCCACACTGCGCTGCATAGGATGATTACACCAAGTTAAAAATGGCACGGTTAACGAGCCGCCGCCAATACCAAATAGTGCGGATGCCCAACCAATGCCGCCGCCAGCGGTAATCATACCTGGTGTGCCTGGTAGCTCACGACTTGGCTTGGGTTTTAAACCTAGCCCCATTTGTGCAGCCATCATTAACGCCGAAATACCGATTACAATCTGTAGTCCTGAACCACTTAGCGAGTCCGCCGTTAACACACCCAGAACCGCGCCCAATAAGATACCGATACTTAATTGTTTAACGAGCGGCCAGTCCACCGCCCCTTTTTGATGATGGGTACGCACTGAACTGATGGATGTAAACACAATACTGGCCAAAGAGGTTGCCACGGCCATGTGGGTTAACACCTCAGGGGCAAACTTTAAGCTTTCAAACGTGATGACCAAAACAGGCACAATCACCATACCGCCGCCAATGCCAAACAAACCCGCCAGCAACCCAGCGAATGCACCCACAGCAAGATAGGTTAATAACAACATCGCAATATCATCTTATTTTAAGGGCCTGCATTATGAAGGCTTAAACCCCTATTGGCTACACGCTTGCCAGTGAGTACACTGCACCAATGTGTTTACTTAGCTTTGATTTTCAGCCCAACAGCCCCATACCCCTTACCTTGGTAGCCAATCGCGATGAGTTTCATCAGCGCCCAGCTGCTCCGGCTCATTTTTGGCAGGAACATCCACACTTACTGGCAGGTAAAGACTTAACGGCAGGAGGGACTTGGCTAGGGGTAACCAAACAGGGCTATTTCGCCGCACTCACCAATGTTCGCCAATTGCCTGCACCCTATCAAGGCACCATTTCAAGGGGCAACTTGGTATTAGACTTTCTAATTGAAGAAGCAGACCCTCAATCCTACTTACAACGCATTCAAGCCAGTGCCCTGTGCTATGACGGCTTTAACCTAGTGGTTGGCAATCGTAAATCCTGTTGGTTTTACAGTAACCGCCAAACACAAGGGCCCATTGAGCTCGCACCTGGGTTATACGGTCTCAGCAACGCATCTTTAGACACACCTTGGCCTAAACTCAATGCAGCCAAAGACAGCTTGCAAACTTGGTTATCTCAGCCTGATTCTGAAACGGACCGCTTACATGCGCTATTGCGGGACCCTAAGACTTACCCACAGGCACTTTTACCCGATACCGGTATTGGAGAGCCATGGGAAACCCTGCTTTCGTCTGCGTTTATTGTTAGTGAAAACTATGGCACCCGTGCCAGTACTGGGCTAATCATTGCTGATGACAGTGTGCATTTCCAAGAAGCGAGCTACGATTCAAACGGGGAAACCGTGCATTTAGAAACGTTTGATTTCTAAAATATTCTTTTTAAGAATATTTTGAAATTTAAGGCATTTTTTCTTCTGACGATAAATCTAAACAATAAAAAAACGCACCTAACTCATTGAAAAATAACGCGTCAGATTCTTGAATTACAAACGCTTGCAGTTCGTAACCAAAACCCATCACAAAGCACCGTGAAATCCATCACATAACGCTTTTACCCCTGCCATACTTTGACTATGGATAAGTACTTGTATACAGCGCCTGTCAGGCGTCATCGTGCCCAATCGAATAATCACATAATGTTGATTTTGGGTGCCGTATGCTTAGCACTTTTGTATGCTGCCATTTTTATCAGTGGTTCGACTCGCCCTGTCATTGCACCACTGGTTGCCCAAGAAAGCATTGAATACTGGCTTTATGATGCGCCCAGTGAAGTAGCAGGCAATATTAGCCTGCAATATCGCGAAGAGCTTCACCTGGTATATCGAAAGAACAAACACCAGCCCATATGGATGGACCACTTCCAACTCAACAAAGCCGGTAGTGCCCTTGTTAAGAGTTTACGCCATACCGCCAGCGATGAATGGAAAGCCTATCGTTACCGCATCAGTAAACTGCAAACAGAAATTGAGCGCTTAAGTAATCAGCCAAAACATGCCGCCGCCATTGATGTTCTCTTAAGTGATGCCTACATCGACTTTGCTCAGCAAGTCATGAACAACGAATTGTTGCCCAATAACGGCGAGCTTGATCACCCATCATTCAAAAAGGTCGCGGCTGCGCCAGGCGCCCGCATTTCATCATTAGATGTGATTAGCCTGCTTTCCCAAAGCCTAGAACAAGGCAAGCTGTACAGCCTAGTTAGCCAATTAGTACCCAGCCATAAAGGCTATGAGCGTCTCACAAGTGAATTAGACCGCTATCAAGACATCGCTGACAGCGGCATGTGGTACCCCCTAGAAATCACCCAAGATTTAGCAAAAGGTGACCGCCACCCGCAAGTGCCTCGCATTCGTTGGATGTTGCAATCATACGGTGACTTTCATCAAGGCACATTGGATTGGCTCAAGCCCGAGCAGGTCAAACAAGACCCATTATTACTTGAGCAAGATTATAAACAGGATGACCAGCGTGACGTGTATGAGCTGGATTCCGACACAGTGGCGGCGCTTAAACACTTCCAAAAACGTAACGGCATTAAACAAAGCGGTATCGTTGATGCCTCCACGTTAGAACGCCTAAATGTGGCTCCCTACTTCATGGCTCAACGCATAGCATTAAATATGAAACGCTGGCGTTACCTTCCTAAACATTTAGGAGATCGTTATATACTCGTCAATATGGCCAACTATCGTTTGGACTTAATCAAAGACAACGAAAGCCAAATGAGCATGAAAGTGATCATAGGCCGTGAAAAATTACGCACTCCAGTATTGGCCGAAACCATCAGCACCATTGTACTGGCCCCAGAATGGAACGTGCCTCATCGCATTGCCAAACGAGATATCATCCCTCACGCTAAACGTGAACCAGAATACTTGCAGGAGAATAACTTCAAAATTTATGAAGGCTGGCAAATGCCTGCAAAAGAAATCGACATCACCACTGACATCGATTGGCAGGGGTTTGATTCACGTGTAAACACTTATCGCTTTGTACAAGGCCCAGGGGAAGACAACTCACTAGGGCATGTGAAATTCGTCATACCCAATGATCAATCTATTTACTTGCACGACACCAACCACAAAGAGCTATTCGATTACGACATGCGCGCATTAAGCAGTGGCTGTATTCGTGTTGAAAAACCATTAGAGCTGGCTCATGCATTATTGAAAGAGCAAAACTGGGATGAAGCGCTCATCAGCAAAGTCGTAGAAAAAGCACAAACTCGCGCTGTTCATCTTAAGAACCCGGTTCCTGTTTATTTAATGTATTGGACCACCTGGGTTGATGACAATGGTCAGCTACAGGTGCGTGACGATGTTTACAAACGAGACCAAATCCATGGAGAAAGCCACAAGCTCGACTCAATTGTGCTTTGATTTTCTCAGTTGAGAACCCATAAACACCCCTAATTCCCTCAAGATTTATAAATTGTAATAGATAGCCGCTTTGCTTATAACCAAGCATAAGTGGCACAATCCCTGCCCGTTTTTACCACATAATAAAAATCGTCAGGGAATCTACAGTGAACCGCCGCCAATTCATCAAACATACTGGTTTTATCTCACTGGGCATGAGCAGTGCACCGCTTTTTGCGGCAAATTCCCCCCTTATTTTGCCTACCCCTGAAGCTCGCAGTTTAAAACTTAAGAACCTGCATACCGGTGAAAAAGTGAATACAACCTATTGGGAAAAAGGCGAGTACCTTGTAGAGGGGTTAGCTGAGATTTATTTTTTGATGCGTGACCATCGCGCCAACCAAGTCGCTGCCATGGATTTAACCTTATTGGATGAGTTACATGGCATTCAGCAAGCACTTGAAGTTGAAAAAGAAATTTACCTTGTTTCCGGTTATCGCAGCCCTGAAACCAATAAAAAGTTACGTGGTAATTCAGAAGGCGTCGCCAAACATAGCTTCCACATGCAGGGTCGAGCTTTAGACTTTCGTATTCCTGGAATCAGCAACTCTCACCTGCACAAAGCCACATTAGCCGTGAGTGATGGTGGTGTGGGTTACTACCGGAAAAGTGGATTTATTCACCTAGATACTGGCAGGCAGCGCAGCTGGATTCGATAAACGCTTACTCACTAAGCGTTTGAATTAAAAGGGTTTTCTTTTAAAGCACATTTATTTTGTTACAATGGCGTTATTTAAACATAATAAAAAATACACGTGCGTCAAAACTATCTTGCCACTTTAGGCCTTAACAACGAGGCCGACCAACCCAGTATTAAGACTGCATTTCGTCGTCTGGCGAGTATTTACCACCCTGATAAAACTCCCCATCAACGCCAACGCTTTATCGAGATTTGTCACGCCTACGACCAATTGATGACACCAACAGAGCATATTAAGCCTTCAGTTCGTGAAGATAATCGTCGAATAGGCAAAAGAGGAGAGCCCACTAACCGGCGTTTTGAAATCATGCTGGAACAGCAATACAAGGGCGTCAACTTGAGCGTTAAGATTTAACGTCACTATTTACTTAGCGTTCACTGGTGCAAATAAACGCCCGTGACCTAATTTGCTTAATGCTAAATCCAACGTACTGCCAATCACATGACCACTATCTAACTTCATCACGTCTTCAAGCAATTGCTTCGCATATGAAAGTTCGGAATGACGAATCACAGACTTCACTCTAGGCACGTTGGTGGCGTTCATGGATAACATGTCATAACCCATTGCCATAAGCAGTAACGCACCAGCAGGATTACCCGCCAGCTCACCGCAAACACTGACCGGACAGTTTTCGCTTTTACCTGCATCCACAATATGCTGCAGGGCCGCTAATACAGACGGGTGGAAACTATCATACAAACCCGCAACCCTAGGGTTATTTCGATCGACCGCTAACAAGTATTGGGTTAAATCGTTTGAACCAACTGATAAAAAATCCACCATACTGGCTAATTGCTTAGCTTGATAGACAGCCGCAGGCACTTCAATCATAACCCCCACTTCAGGCATATCCACTTGAATGCCTTCTTCTAATACTTCCTGATAGGCGCGGTAAATAAAGTGCAGTGCTTCTTCTACTTCACTTGTACTGGTAATCATGGGCAGCATAATTTTTAAATTATTTAAGCCTTCGCTGGCTTTGAGCATGGCCCGAATTTGCAGAAGAAATATTTCAGGGTGATCCAAGGTCACACGAATACCACGCCAGCCTAAAAACGGATTATCTTCTTCGATTGGGAAATACGTTAATGCTTTATCACCACCAATATCCAAGGTACGCATGGTCACAGGCTGAGGTGCAAATGCTTCTAATTGTGAGCGATAAATTTGCGCTTGCTCGGTCTCAGATGGAAAACGATCACGCATCATAAACGGCACTTCGGTTCGGTATAAACCAACCCCCTCAGCACCTTTGTCTAAAGAGCGGTAAGCGTCCGTTATTAAACCTGTGTTCACTAATAATTTTAAGCGGTGGCCATCTTTGGTTTGTGCCGGTAAATCTTTAATCGCTTCAAGGCCTTTAACCAAGGCTTTTTCTTCACGCACAATGGCTTGAAACTGCTCAAGCATTTTTGCAGAGGGATGGGTATACAAATAGCCGCGATAACCATCGATTACCAGCTCGATACCATCCATTTGTTTCACGGGCAGATCTACCGCACCCATGATAGTGGGAATGCCCATGGCTCTTGCTAGAATCGCAACATGTGAATTAGCTGAGCCTTTTGCACTCACTAAACCAACTAATTTATGCTCAGGAATTTCACCCAGCATAGAAGGAGTTAATTCTTCACTGACTAAAATGGTTTTATCGGGAAAATCTAAATCAGAAACTAATTCGATGGTGTCTTGCAGCTGGGTTAATACTCTAGCCCCAAGGTCTTTAATATCGGTAGCTCGCTCACGAAGATAAGCGTCATCCATGCGATCAAAGTGTGCCACATATTCAAAAATAACATCCCGTAACGCACCTTGTGCCCACTGGTTATTCTCAGTAATACGACGAATCACTTCGCTGCCTAAAGCATCGTCATCAAGCATGCGGATATACACATCAAACAACGCTTGCTCTTCTGGGCGTAAATCTTTTAACGTCGCCCCAACCTGCTTAATTTGCTCACGCGCACCTGCAATGGCATGTTGAAAGCGTAATACCTCTTCATCTACATTTTGCGCTTTGCGATCAGGAACATCGTATAAATCCGCCGTGGGAGACAGGACCACCACCGTACCAATTGCAATACCCGGTGCCGCTGGTGCACCTTTTATGGCGACATCGTGTTTTACTTTTTTCTTTTGAAATTCATCAGGGCGCTCAAGTACCTGTCCTGTGGCCTCAGCATGGGCAAGTACCCCTGCCAATTGCGCAGACATGGTGACCATGAAAGCTTCTTCGCTTTCATCAAACTTGCGACGATCGGATTGCTGCACCACCAAAACGCCTAAGATGCGTTTTTGGTTGATAATCGGCACACCTAAAAAGCTATTAAACTTTTCTTCACCTGTGCCAGATAGATAATGGTACTTGGGGTGCTTTGAGGCATCGTCTAGATTAATAGGCTCCTCACGAGCCGCCACAAAACCCACTAAACCTTCGTTATTACTGAGGCTAACTTTTCCCACAGAAGCGGCATTCAAGCCCTTTGTGGCACGCAGAGTATGACGTTTGCTATCAGCGTCATACACATAAACAGAGCATACCTCTGTATTCATGGCTTTTTGCACGCGATCCACAAGAATATTCAACGCAGCGTCTAGGTCCCCTGCGTTGTTTACCTCTTGTACAATCTGACGCAATACACTTAGCATGTTTGTTTTGCCTGCAACTCAAACAGTTTGGGGGCCAATTCACGCATAGCCCGACGATAGACATCACGCTTAAACGGCACCACCTGTCCAAGTGGATACCAATAACTTACCCAACGCCAGCCATCGAACTCCGCCTTATCAGCGTATTCAAAGCTTATGCGATTCTCATTACTCACAAGTTTCAACAAAAACCATTTTTGTTTTTGGCCAACACATACTGGTTTGCTGTTATGACGCACCATGCGTTTTGGTAAACGGTATCTCAGCCAGCCTTTGGTACACCCTAGTATTTCTACATCTTCGGGTAAAAGGCCCACTTCTTCCCGCAACTCCCTAAACAAGGCAGCCTCAGCACTCTCTTGTGCTTTTATACCGCCTTGGGGAAACTGCCACGCATCTTGCCCAATTCGCCTAGCCCATAACACTTGAGCTTTTTTATTCACCAGTATGATGCCGACATTTGGGCGGTAGCCTTCAGCATCGATCACGGTTTTATCCAAATTTTAAATTGATAATGCCACCATACTATTAAAACATTGCCATTGGAAACCAGTGTTTTTTTATTCCTTTTTAATATAAATAAGTTTTCTATCGCCTGTTTCCACAATATTAAAGACACTGTTGGCCTCACAAGCTAAAATGCGTACAAATTTTTTAGCTGGGGAACCCCGTGGCACTGGCAATTTTTGACTTAGATAACACCTTAATTTCTGGCGATAGTGATCATGGCTGGGGGCAGTTTTTAGTTGAGCAAGGCCTTGTCGATGCTCAGTTATTCAAAGAAAAGAACGATTACTACCTAGAACAATATCAACTGGGCCAGCTGGATATTCTTGAATACCTTGAATTCTCCCTACAAGCTTTGACCTTATTCCCAGCGGAGCGTCTATTTCAGTTACGCGAGCAATTCGTACAAGAGAAAATCATTCCAATCATCACGCAAAAATCCCGTGAATTACTGCAAAAGCATCGCGATGCAGGTGATTACTTATTAATCATCACTGCCACTAACTTATTTGTAACCGAGCCAATCGCCACTATTTTAGGTGTCGATGACATCATCGCCACCAACCCAGAAGTCATAAATGGCCAATATACGGGTAAAATTTCTGGCATACCTAGCTTTCAAGAAGGAAAAGTGAAACGCTTGGCAGCTTGGCTAGAGCAAAACACGTTATCATTAGAAGGAAGTTACTTTTATAGCGACTCCCATAATGATCTGCCACTACTAAAACAAGTGACATATCCAGTGGCAGTCGATGCCGACGAAACCTTAAGTGCCTATGCGCAGCAAAATAACTGGCCGATTATCAGTTTAAGGGATGACGCTTGAAGTCAAAAAACACATTAAGCTCTTTGCAATTCACGTTTTGGCTCGCACTTGTGCTGAGCCTGACGGGGTGCGATCAATTTTTTGATAAGCCCAAGCAAGTGGAAGATGCTCCCGTCATCGCTGACATTAATTCAGAATCGCTGTTAAGTGCCGCCAACCTTTACGTTTATACCCAGATGTCTGATGCGTTAAGTAAGGCGCAAGAACTTGATGCCATTATTACCTCCCTGCTCAATCAACCCAATCCAGGTGCGTTAGAAGAAGCTCAAGATGCTTGGATAAAAGCGTACAGCGCGTATGTAAAAGTCAGTTTTTTTAGCAATGTTCCCCGCTTTGAAAAACCACAATTTCGTGAACAAAACGAAACCTATGCCCTTATCCAAGAGCGTATAGATAGCTGGCCAATTGAGCCTGGCTACATTGATTATTTACCCATGTACCCTCTAAGTGGCATCGTCAATGATTTAACTTTGAAAATGAACGAAAGCGATATCAGCGCGCAGCATGGGTTTTCTGATATGCGTTTCGCTAGCTTAGGCTTTCACCCAATGGAGTTTTTATTATTTGGTGTAAACGGCAAGCGCAGTGCTAAAGATTTCATCCCCCAAGAAAATAGTATTGAAGTGGTAAGCGCCGATACTGCGTTAAAAGAAAACGAAGCAGATGACCTTAACGAAGCGAACAGCTCCGAAGCGCATGAACACGTGCACGCAGAAATCAACGGGCCTCAAAACCATAATCGTCGTCGGGACTATTTACGTTTATTAAGCGCCCTAGTTGTTAGTAACTTACAGAAATTGGCGGATCGCTGGGAGCCTGCCCACGGTTACTACGCTAAACAATGGCGCCAAACTCAAAGTGAACAACAGACCATTAACCTTGCCTTAATTTATCAGTCTTTACTTGATGCTATTCAAGAGACCTTGCTTAACAAACATTTCGCCGTACTGATGAATCAAAAACAAGTAGATGACCTGCGTAGCCCTTTCTCCAGCCAAGACACACAGAACATGCACGATTTAATATTTGGCATTGAAAGTCTTTTTAATATGGAAGGCGGCTTGTTAAGTGAAATTAAAGCTCAAGACGCAGAAACAGCCGATAAAAGCACGGCACTGTTTAAACGCCTTCTTTTGGATATCAGCAAGCTGCCTAAAAACATCAACACCCTCACACTTGAAAAACGTAAAGCACTACTCATTCCCATTCAAGAAAAAATATTTCAGTTATTAGAGCAACTATACCTCGGTGCTGAAATATTACGCTTACCGGTTCGTGCCTTACCCGTTTCAACCAGTTAAGTTTTCTCAAATTTAAGACATAAAAAAAGCGATGAATTTCTTCATCGCTTTTTTTATGTCTCAAGCAATTAATATTCAGTGCTCAGGGAGCACTGAATATTATTGTATTACTTGTTTTTCTTAGAAGAGTTAGCACGCTTACGCTCGTTCTCAGTAAGGAATTTCTTACGGATACGAATGCTTTCTGGCGTTACTTCTACTAGCTCATCATCTTCGATGAATTCTAGTGCTTGCTCTAGAGTGTGCTTAACAGGTGGAACTAAGTTGATCGCTTCATCAGTACCTGATGCACGTACGTTAGTTAGCTGCTTCGCTTTAGTTGGGTTAACCACAAGGTCGTTATCACGAGAGTGCAGACCCACGATCTGACCTTCGTAAACTTCTTGAGCAGGAACCACAAATAAACGACCACGTTCTTGCAAAGTAAATAACGCGTAACCCAATACTTTACCAGCAACCATAGAAACCAATACGCCGTTGTGACGAGTGGCCACAGGGCCCGCTTTCACTTCACCGTAGTGATCAAAAACGTTGGTTAAAATACCAGAACCAGAAGTCATGGTCATGAAGTCGCCACGGAAACCAATCAAGCCACGAGCAGGCATGATGAACTCTAAACGCACACGGCCTTTACCATCTGGCACCATGTTGGTCATCTCAGCGCGACGGTCACCCATCTCAGACATCACCGCACCTTGGTGCTGTTCTTCAACGTCGATTACCACTTGCTCGAAAGGCTCTTGGATTTTACCGTCGATTTCGCGCTGAACTACTTCAGGACGACCAACCGCCATTTCAAAACCTTCACGACGCATGGTTTCGATCAATACAGAAAGGTGAAGCTCACCACGACCACTTACGCGGAATTTTTCAGGGCTATCGCCTTGCTCAACACGCAGTGCCACGTTGTGAATCAATTCTTTTTCTAAACGCTCAGCAATATTACGGCTGGTTACGAACTTACCTTCTTTACCTGCAAACGGAGAATCGTTTACTTGGAAAGTCATGCTTACCGTTGGCTCATCAACCGATAACGGTGGCAATGCTTCAACGTTGGTTGGTACACAAAGGGTGTCAGAGATACCAAGCTTATCGATACCTGTAATACAAACAATGTCACCTGCCGTTGCTGAATCAACCACCACACGGTGTAGACCATGGTAACCTTTTACTTCAGCCACTTTACCGTTACGGGTATTACCCTCAGCATCAATTACCGTTACTTGCTGGTTGGTTTTTAACGTACCACGAGTAATACGGCCGATACCTACAACGCCTTTGAACGGGTCATAATCCAAAGATGAAACCTGCATTTGCAGATCACCTTCAGGGTCAACGTCAGGCGCTGGCACGTTTTCAGCAATGGCTTGAAGCAATGGCGTCATATCTTCAGCCATGTCTTCAAAATCTGTACCGGCAATACCATTAATTGCTGAGGCATAAATAACAGGAAAATCTAATTGCTCTTCAGTAGCACCTAGACGATCGAACAGGTCGAAAACTTCGTCCATTACCCAATCAGGGCGCGCACCTGGGCGGTCAATTTTGTTGATAACAACGATCGGACGTAAACCGCGAGCAAATGCTTTTTGTGTTACGAAACGGGTTTGTGGCATTGGGCCATCAACCGCGTCAACGATTAGAAGTACAGAATCCACCATAGACATAACACGTTCTACTTCAC
>JAGDZK010000024.1:0-7781 GCA_049115935.1 Bermanella sp.
AAAACGTGTCTTGCCCGGGTGGTGAAATCGGTAGACACAAGGGATTTAAAATCCCTCGCTCATAGAGCGTGCCAGTTCGAGTCTGGCTCCGGGCACCAATTTAAATAAAGGCCATGTAGCAATACATGGCCTTTTTTGTTTTTATGGTCTGGATTTTGATAGTTATTCCAGTCTCGTTACCGTGACCACTAAATCCTTTGGCAGCATGTCGTGGTTAATTCTTTCTTTTGTATTGAGTGTTAAAACAAACTGCTGCTTAAGCAATTGAGGTTCGGTCTGAGATTCAACTCGCTGCACAATCACGCCTTTAGGATCATTAAAAAATATTTGCTGGTACTCTTTTTCATTTGCATTGTTTTTTTGTATAAGTGTTAGCAGAACTTGATCCTGATTAATTTGATCTATTGAGGTCTGCCATAATGAATCAAAAATTTTGATTGTATTGGGTGTGCTTGATTGAATGGTGATTGAGTGCGGTAGTTGTGTGGTGGAGCGCTTATATTTACTAGCCCACGCAAAGGTGAGGGTGTAGATTGATGGCGGCTTATCTAAGCTATTAAGCAGCGTTATGATTGGTGTTAGTTTAGATGCGCCTGCATAAAATATTATGGATTTCCCAGAAATATCGTATTCAATATCTTCACCTAGTTGCTTGTTTAAAATAGAAGCAAGCGTGCTGGGCTCAAGATGATGCAACTCAACAACTGTATATTCTTTATCACTGCATGCGCACAGCAATGCAATCACTAGATAGATAAGCGCCTTGCATCGGCTATGGGTTGTGCGCTGTGCCACCATTTATTAAAACGCTCCATAAAGTGTTTGATTTTAGCGCGATTTGAAAAGCATGCTCGAGAGTCGGTTAGCTCAAAGTCGAACCAAGCTGTACTATCCATTAACCACTGGCAAGGAATGTTGTCAGTGGTACTTTTAATTTCAACGAAAGATGGAATTCTGTCTTGCAGGCGAAACAAGGCATGATCATTATTTTGAGCCACGTAATGGTTTACCAAGATATAAACCTTAAAGTGCCTATTGTGACGTGCAAGCTGCCTTATCTTCTGTATTAGGCCGTCATGGCGGCAAAGTGGGTGTGATAAATCTTTAAGGCATAAAATCATGCTTCGATTGGTTTGGCTTAGCATGATATCAAGCAAGCCTTGGGCTTGTAGTAGGGTTTTGCCATGATGAATGGCGTCGTCATGACTAAAGCTGTATTGGCCAGGCTCCTGCTCTTGAGAAAAAACATTATGGGCCATGTCGATATGAGGAATGCCGGCATCTTCATATGGTGCTGAAAACGCCTCAAAGCCACATTTTTTATAAAATGAAAATGCGTGACACTGGGAGCTCAGCTCTAATCGCGTGTAACGCTTTTGCGAAGCATGACGCTTTATGTGATCAATAATAAGCTTGCCAACACCCATGCCGCGATAAGGTTTCAAAACAGCCATGCGCCCAATTTTTTTCTGGTCGATTAAACGGGCGCATCCAATAGCTTCATTGCCAGCATAGGCAATAAAGTGTTCGCAGGTAAGGTCATCGTTATCCCATTCTAGTTCTTCAGGGACATTTTGCTCTTGAATAAAAACCTCTCGTCGAATTTCTTTTAATTCAACGCGGTCTTTATCCCATTTGGCTCCAATAACTTTTATCTGGCTCATTCTTCATCAAAATAAAGGTAGTTTAGGTTAAATAAGTTTAGCAGTATTTCTTGGCAGTGAGCATCGTCGATGTAAGGGGTTAGTTCGCTGGCATGAGTATGGCGCTGGTTGGCTAATTTTTCACACATTTCAACACTGCTTTTGGTTTGCGGGATTGTTAGGGGTTCACCATTAATGACGAACTGTAGTCCTTTGGACGAACGGTAGTAGCTCCAGCGTGCTGTTTCGTTTTGTGTGATGATTGTATCTTGAGAAAAAAATGGGGCGATCTCTTCCCATTCTAACGGGTCTTCTAGTGGTTCATGTAACGCATCGTATTTGCTCTCAGTCATGTAATGGGAGAACCATGCTTTTAATGTATCAGGGTCTTTAAGTTGGCTGTTAATGATATTTTGAATGCGCTCAATCGCTTGGTCATCAATTAGGGCTGGTTGTTGCTTTGCATTCGCTATGCCTTTGTCGCTATATCGGTCGTGATCAGATAACGACAAGCAAATGTGGTCTGCAAGATGGCTGACAATATCGGCTTCAGAGGGCGCTCTAAAGCCAATTGAGAACGTCATGCAGTCATTAACTGCTTTGCCGTTATGTGCGTATTGGGGTGGTATGTAGAGTATGTCCCCTGGGTTAAGAGTCCACTCATCTGTGGCACTCATATTGGATAATATCTTGAGGTCTGTTTCTTGTATGAGTGGGCTATTGTCGTCGCATTTTTGTCCAATTTGCCAGTGGCGCTGACCGTGAGCCTGCAGTAAGAAAACATCGTACTGATCAAAGTGAGGGCCAACACTACCGCCTTCAGGGGCAAAGCTAGCCATAAGGTCATCTAGTCGCCATTTAGGGATAAAGTTAAATTGATCCATTAAATCTGCAAGTTCAGGCACCCATTGATCAACTGCTTGAACCAGAAGGGTCCAGTCTTTCTCGGGCAGGCTTGCAAAATCCTCTTCGTTAAATGGGCCGTGGCGTAACTCCCAAGGGCTGTTTTTCCCGTGCTCAAAAATAAGGCGTGACTCTGCATCTTCTTCCATGGCAAGGCCTGCTAAATCATCAGGCTCAATTGGGCTGACAAAGTCAGGAAAAGCATTGCGAATAAGGAGTGGTTTTTTCTGCCAGTACTCGGTCAGAAAAGTTTCGATGCTGATGTCGCCTAACATGTTCATATACTTACCTTGGAAACATAAAAAAAATCCCGCACAGAAGAGGATACTCCTGTGCGGGATTTATTCGAATATAAAATTAAATAGCTTTAGCTTGTTGTGCTGCATTACCAGTGTAGGTTGCAGGTGTCATTGCTTTAAGCGCTTCTTTTTGTGCTTCAGGCAATTCTAAAGAGTCAACAAATTCAATCATCATATCCTTAGTAATGGCCTTGCCGCGAGTGAATGCTTTTAGTTTCTCGTATGGTTGCTCAATACCAAAGCGACGCATAACTGTTTGAATTGGTTCGGCAAGCACTTCATAAGCATTATCAAGGTCAGCTGCAATGCGTGCTTCATTTACTTCTAGCTTAGAGATGCCTTTTAAAGATGCTTGATAAGCAATTAGACTGTAACCAAGGCCAACACCCATGTTGCGAAGCACGGTTGAGTCAGTAAGGTCGCGCTGCCAGCGGCTGATTGGTAGCTTTTGGGCAAGGTGTGACATAACGGCGTTAGCCAAGCCAAGGTTACCTTCAGAGTTTTCAAAGTCGATAGGGTTAACTTTATGAGGCATGGTTGATGAGCCAACTTCGCCGGCAATGGTTTTTTGCTTGAAATAACCGTTTGAAATGTATGCCCAGATGTCACGGTCAAAATCAATCAATATAGTATTAAAGCGCGCTAACGCATCAAACAATTCTGCAATGTAATCGTGCGGCTCAATTTGAGTGGTGTAAGGATTGAATGTTAAGCCTAAACCTTCAATAAACACTTGTGCATTTTCTGCCCAGTCCACATCTGGATAAGCTGAAAGGTGTGCATTGTAGTTACCCACTGCACCGTTCATTTTACCTAGAATTTCAACGTTCTTAAGTTGTTGAATCTGGCGACGCATACGTGCAACCACATTGGCCATTTCTTTGCCTAGCGTGGTAGGGGAGGCAGTCTGGCCATGTGTGCGTGATAACATTGGAAGGTCGGCATGTTCAATTGCTAGCTCGGCAATGGCATTTGAAACTTTTTCTAGGTATGGCAATACCACTTCATCGCGACCCGCTTTTAGCATTAGGCCGTGAGATAAGTTATTTATGTCTTCAGAGGTGCAGGCAAAGTGAACAAATTCAGTAATAGCGGCCAGTTCTGCATTGGTTTCAATCTTTTCTTTTAAGAAATACTCAACCGCTTTTACATCGTGATTTGTGGTGCTTTCAATGTCTTTGATTTTTTGCGCGTCGGCTTCGCTGAAGTTATCGATGATTTGGTTAAGTAAGTCATTCGCTTCTTTGCTAAAAGCAGGTACTTCTGCGATAGCATTATGCTCAGCTAGGCGCTGTAACCAGCGAACTTCTACCTGAACGCGGTATTTGATTAGGCCAAACTCACTGAAGATACTACGTAATTCAGAAGTTTTGCTGCCGTAGCGGCCATCAATTGGTGAAACAGCGGTCAAAGCAGAAAGATCCATGAAACCCTCACGATTTTAGTGTAAGCCAAAAATAAGGCGCGAATTATACAGTTTTTATGTGCTTAAAGCAGTATTTTAATGCCTAGCGCAACAGATGGTTTTTCAGATTAGGCTATACCCGTTAGGCTGGGAGCGCTAGAATGTGCGCTTTTTATTAGTATTTCGGAATATACAGATGAATTACCTGAGACAGGTTTGGGTGCTAAATAAAGCACTTGGTTGGTTGTTATTACTTAATATTGTTTTTATTACTGCCGTTTCTGCTGGTTTTTCATCCCATTTTCCAAGTCCAGCAAGCTTTTTAGATACCAGCTATCAATTAGGTGTGTTGCCGGCGGTATGGGGTCTTTATGCTGTTGTTGTGTTGGTGTTGCTACTACCATTTACCTTTATTCCCTATGCACACTGGCCGTTGCAGGTACTGCTTCTGAGTGTTGCTGGAAATTTAGCCGTTATTGTTTTTATTGATAGCTATATCTATGACATTTATAGCTATCACATCAACTGGTTCTTCATAGAGGCTTTTTGGGCTGATGAGGGTGGGGAGTTTTTTGATGTTTCTTGGAAAACGTACCTTTTATTTTCATTCTTCTCTTTGGTTGTGGCCGCTGTTCAATTCTTCTTTTTATGGCTGGTAAATAAGCGAATCCTTAATCGCAATCGCTTCAAGGGTGTGGGTTGGCTATTTGCTGCGCTTATTTTTATTAATGTACTGTTTGTGAATTTGACGCACTCTTGGGCTTATGCACAAAATTACATGCCCATCACTTCTCTTAGTGGTCATATTCCTTTTTATTTTCCAATGCACTCTAAGTCCATAGCAAAAAGCGATGTGCTTGACGGCATGGCTGGCAATGAATCGCAAGTGGACTCTTCGAATATTAATTATCCGAAATCACCTATGCAGTGCACAGCAGTTGATAATAACAAACCGAATATAATTATGGTCGTATTAGAAAGCTGGCGTGCAGATACGATTGATCAAGAGGTATCACCGAATACGTTTGAATTAGCGCAAGAATCACTTTGGTTTAAAGATCACCACTCCAGTGGCAGTGTGACAACCCGTGGTATTTTCTCTTTGATGTATGGCATTGCTCCCACTTATATGGATAACGTTGTTGCCCATAATGGAGCTGGCGGGCCAGTTTTATTAAATGAATTAAAGAAACAAGGTTACGAGTTTGGTATTTATCCAAGTGGTGATATTACGCGCATTAAACTAACCGATACCAGTTTCTTGCCAGTGAAGTCTGACGTGTTTCACGCAGAGGGTGCAGACACCATAGAAAAAGATCGGGACGTGCTAAATAAAATGGTTTCGAAGTTAAAAAGCACGGATGAAAGTGTGTTTGGTTTTATGTTTTTTAACTCAACCCATTATCTTTACTATTACCCAGAAGAGTTTGATAAATTTAAGCCTTCTAAAAAACCAAGCTTGGTGGATTTTAAATCAGGTAAAGATCCGCAGCCGTATATAAATCGATATAAAAATAGCGTGTACTTTGCGGATCACTTAATTGGACAACTGATTTCTGAGCTTAAAGCAATGGGCAAGTATGATAATACTATTTTGATTATTACTTCAGACCACGCAGAAGAATTTGCTGATACCAGCCCTACGCGATTTGGTCACGGCAGTAATTATACTAAATACCAAACTCAAGTGCCTTTGGTTGTTCACTGGCCAGGTAAGCAAGCAAAAGAATTTAAGCATCGCACAGCCAGTATTGATGTAGCGGCCACTTTAATCAACGAAGCTTTGAACTGTGAAAACCCTATTGCCGACCATAGTAATGGTGACAGTTTGTTTTTAGAGGAGTCTCGCGCGGTGCAAGTGATGGCGAGTTATTATAATTATGCGTTTGTAACAGAGCAGGGCAGCTTTATACAAAACCCTATCGGGTTGCTTGAGAGTAGGGATAATCAGGATCAATTGAGTGCTGAGTTAAAAATTAATCCAAAGGCTGCATTTAAAGCCCTTCAACAAATGAAGTCATTCTATAGTAATAAAGCCGCTCAATAGCGGCTTTATTTTACATTTTATCAAGTGCTTCTAAGCACGACTTATTTAGCTTGGGTCGATTAAAAAGTAGCTGCCAGCGGCGTCCACCTACTTGACGCCAAAGAATGGCCGACCTGACCGCACATAATAAAAGCGCTCTTATTTTATGGGCGTTTTGTGTGTTTTGAAGGTGCTGAGCATTACCTGTTACGTGAATTCTAAATCGAAAAGTACTCAGGGTTTCTTGATATAACCCAGATAAGTTTGCGATTAAGTTTTCATGACTACTATGAAAGTGATCAAGCTGGCGCTTTGCTTGCTCGATTCCTTTGCTGACCTTTGGCATCATTTTATTATTTTTACGCAATTTACTTTCTAGATGCAGTACGCCTAATGCATAGCGCATAACGTCAGGGCTTGAGCCTGTGCGACTTTTCCCGTCTGTTAAAAACCGAACCTCTTTGTACCCCAGCTTAAGATTTTCTCGTGAACCACCGTACACATCTTCTATGGATTGAGGGTGTGTTTGAAACAAGCTTTCAATGCAGGTTTTAAGATCTTTTTCGTTTACATTGCCAGTGCGTGCAAGTTGCTCAACTAAGTGGGCCGCTTGAAATAAACCAGCAAGGGCAAGAGCTTGATTATCAATACTCGCTTTTGTCATTGATCTTAAGCCTTTGCTTTATCTTTAGAATATTTTTCGGTGCTTTCAATAACGCCGCCGCCTAGGCAGGCTTCGTCTTGATAAAAAACAATAGATTGTCCAGGTGTAACGGCACGCTGTGATTCTTCAAAAACCACATTGTAATGCTCGCCAACTTTATACACGGTGCAAGCTTGGTCCGCTTGGCGATATCTTACTTTTGCGGTGCAAGTAAATGGGAAGCTTTCAGGTTCATTGTTTGCCCAGAAAACCTCTGTTGTAATTAATGCGTCACTGAAAAGTAAGTCATGCTGTTTGCCTTGACCCACAATAAGCGTATTACGATCGAGGTCTTTTGCTACCACAAACCAAGGTTCTGTGCCGTGGTTTTTAGTGCCACCTATACCAATGCCTTGACGCTGGCCTAGTGTGTAATACATAAGGCCTTCGTGCTTGCCGATGACCTCGCCTTCTGCGGTTTCGATCTCACCAGGTTGTGCGGGTAAATATTGTTGAAGAAAATCTTTAAAGCGGCGCTCGCCAATAAAACAAATACCCGTGCTGTCTTTTTTCTTTGCAGTTGCAAGACCTTGCTCCTCAGCGATACGGCGCACCTCTGGTTTTTCAAGCTCACCCACAGGGAAAAGGGTTTGTTTGATTTCTTCGGCACCAACCGCATGAAGGAAGTAACTTTGATCTTTATTGTTGTCTAAGCCGCGCAGTAAAAACGTTTTGCCGTCCTCATCTTTTCGGCGCACATAGTGGCCTGTGGCAATAAAGTCTGCGCCTAGCACTTTTGCGTAATCAAGGAACGCTTTAAATTTTATTTCACGGTTGCATAGGATGTCTGGGTTTGGAGTGC
>JAGDZK010000025.1:0-8342 GCA_049115935.1 Bermanella sp.
TAATGCAGGTTTTTTTTTGCCTTGAGTTTGTGGCTTTAAAGCAAGATGCGCTCAGACGGCCCTTCGACTGCTTCCTTCGACAAGCTCGGGACAGGCTCAACCTCGCGCTCAGGGTGATCGGGTTTCTTTGATTACTGAAGGCAAGACCGGCGCAGTCGCCCCTATGTTTTTAGGTTGCGGGCGCGAAGCGCAGTCAATCCTCCTGTTGGGTGTTGCAGGTTTCAATAGTGGTGATGCGCACCCTTGGTAGCTGCTAAGTTTTCCGCAAGTGCGTCATTCGTTCGCTTTGAATTATTTCACGTGCTTCAAGATTCACTGCTTTTGCCAGTACGGTTTTCTTTTCTGGGGTTGCACCCCAACCCCCGCTTCGCGCCTAACTATCCACGGCAGGAATCTTATATATTTAATTAGGCTTTGGTTGTTGCCGTGGATAAATGGCGCATTTTGTTATCGTTTCGGGCTTGATTTAGGTTTGCTCTGCAAGAGTATTGCTTGCCTCGTCTTACCCGCGAAGGCGGGTATCCATTTTCGCAAGTGCGTTTTATGTATATTGCTGAGTTTGTGAGTAGTTTCAAGATTTATCACCTTTGCTCGCACGGTTTTCTTTCTTGGGGTTGCACCCCAACCCCCGCTTCGCGCCTAACTATTCACGGCAGGCATCTTATATATTTAGTTAAGCTTTGGTTGTTGCCGCGAATAAATGGCGCATTTTGTTATCGTTTCGGGCGATTTACTGTAGATTCTCAATCGACTTTGTTTTTTTATAATTGTTGGTGCTATGGATGTAGACTGTGGATAATGAATTTTTAGTACCTTGCAAGGTCTTATGATTAAAATATTACACATAGAAGATGGAATTTGATGGGAAGAGTTGGTAGAAAGAAAAAAACTAAGGCTCTTAAACAGGCATTGAAAGATATTGAAGCTGAATATTTCACCCTGAGTGTTTTTGACGATGTAGAGAGAACTAATAATTCACCAATGAAAAATAGTGAATCATATTTTAATTTTTATAATAACTCTTCTTTACCTGCCATGGAGTCGGTAAGGGGTTTAATGGAAGTTTGCATTTTAAACTATCCAAGAAATGAAGTAATAGAATTAATATCTAGATTAAGGTCAGGCGATGATATTCACTTTAAGTCTGCTTCATTTGAGTTGTTTCTCCATGAAATTCTATTTAGGCAAGGCTATGAGCTTACTCCACATCCAGAGTTGTCAAATGGTAGTTCTTATAAACCAGATTTTCTTGTTAAAAATAGAAATGGTGAGGAGTTCTACCTCGAAGCAGTTCTAGCTACAGAAAAAAATGAATTAGATAAAGGTGGTGAACTTAGGAAAGGTGTTGTTTTAGATAGCTTATCTGCAAAACCTCATAAAAATTTTATGGTGGCAATTGATGATGAAGGCAGTCCTAAAAGTCCGCCTAGTGGAAAGAAATTATTAAAAATAATACACAGTTGGCTTGATACTCTCGATCCTGATGAAATAATTACTGAAATTCAAAGTTACGGGCTAGATTCAATTAGCCCACTAAAATGGGAGCATGATGGATGGTGTTTACAAATTCGCCCAATTCCGCTTAAGCCTGAAAGAAGAAGTAAAAGCGATAATCTAGTTGGCATAGGTAGTATCGGAGGTGGCTGGGTTAATTCATGGACTCCAATTCGTAAAGCTATAAAGTTAAAAGGCGGTAGATATGGTGAGCTGGATAAGCCCCTCATAGTTGCCGTAAATTTGGATAGCTTTCATCTTGATCGCATTGATGAGATGCAGGCTTTATATGGAGAGGAGCAGATTATTTTCCAGCGTGGTAGTAATCCTAAATCAAGAATGGAGCGGGCACCGAATGGCGCATGGTACGGGGAAAAGGGCCCGCAGTATAAAAGAGTAAGTGCAGCATGGTTGTTTAATGATCTACATGCATCCACCTTAGCAGTTAGAAAAAGTACAGTTTATATAAATCCTTGGGCAAATTATCAAATTCCAGAATCATTAAAAATATTCCCACACGCAACTCTAAATGAAAATAAAATGAACTGGGTGGACGGGTTATCTTTAAGGGACTCTTTAGAATTACCTGAGGGTTGGCCAGAACATGTGTAACAAACAAAGGCAGCGGATAAACCGCTGCTTTGGGCGTTAGTTTCACTCAATAAACCGCAAACCAAATCCGTATCGATAACAACATGCGATTTCAGAGCACCGCTACAACCAAAGTGTTTTGATATACCCATAAGAGACGAGCGGTGTGATGTATGAGCAAAGAGGGGGGGGGGATACTTCCCCACAAGAAAAAACAGTACTAGAAAAAGTGACGAATTATGCAATAACTAACATAATTTAAAATCACAAAACAACGCACTTGCGTTAAAAAAAGTCTCAAAATTCAAACGAGAAATGGATTCCGGTTTGCTCGTTCCTCGCAACCGGAATGACGGCATAATTGACATGTTTAAATTGTTGATAGTAATACTTAACCCCCCTGCATTCTGTCTAACGTCTAACGTCTAACGTTTAGCATCAAATCACATTCACCCCAAATTCATCCAACATTTTAATCAGCTGAATCAACGGCAAACCAATTAAGGTATTCGGATCATTGCCTTCTAAACGCTCAAACAAACTAATGCCTAAACCTTCCGATTTAAAACTACCTGCGCAGTTATACGGCTCTTCTTTTTTAAGGTAGTTCTCAATTTCGCTATCCGTTAGTTGGCGGAAGTAAACGTAGAAGGGTTCAACGGTTTCTTGGTATTGATTTGTGCCGGCATTAAACACACATAGGCTGGTATAAAATGTGACGGTGCGACCGCTGGCATTTCTTAATTGCGCAAATGCGTTTTCAAAGTCACCGGGTTTCCCAATGATTTGTCCATCTAGCGTGGCGCATTGGTCGGATGCAATGATAATGGATTGCGGATGGCGCTCAGCAATGGCTTGTGCCTTGGCTTTGGCTAGGCGTGCCACCATGTCTTTAGGGTGTTCACCCTTTAGTGGGGTTTCATCGATGTCTGGGCTGTCGCAATCAAAGCTTAAATCGAGCTTTTCTAACAGGGCTTTACGGTAAGGTGAGCTTGAGCCTAAAACTAAACGGGCCATATTGATCTGCCAAATGATAAAATTTGGCTAAGTGTACGGGATTTTGGGCAAAAAAAAACAGGCCGTAAGGCCTGTTCTTATTTTAGACTGGGGTCTAAATTACTTAGCGAAGTTTTCGTTCGCGAAGTCCCAGTTTACTAGCGCCCAGAAACCTTTTAGGTAATCAGGACGTACGTTGCGGTAATCAATGTAGTAAGCGTGTTCCCATAGATCAACCGTGATCAAAGGTGTTACGCCATCTTCAGTGATTGGAGTAGCAGCGTTTGAAGTGTTAACGATGGCTAAAGAACCGTCAGCGTTTTTCACTAACCAAGTCCAGCTAGAGCCGAAGTTGTTTACAGCTGAATCGTTGAATTTAGCTTGGAATTCTTCGAAAGAACCAAAAGCAGCATTGATTGCATCAGCAACTGCGCCAGTAGGAGCACCGCCGCCGTTAGGGCTTAGACTGTTCCAGTAGAAAGTGTGGTTCCAGATTTGAGCTGCGTTGTTGAAAATGCCGCCAGAAGAGGTTTTAACGATTTCTTCTAGAGACTTGCTAGCAAGCTCAGTACCTTCAACTAAGCCGTTAAGCTTGGTTACGTAGGTGTTGTGGTGTTTGCCGTGGTGAAAATCAAGGGTCTCAGCGGAGATATGTGGCTCTAAAGCATCTTTTGCATAAGGTAGTGCTGGTAGTTCGAATGCCATGTTGGGCTCCCGTTATTTTTGGTGTGGACTCTCATCATCAATACTTATGAGGTGTACATCATAAGTACCTAAAAATAGGTGGATGAATAATAGCACTAGAATCCATGGCTTTCTATTGATCACCGGCACAAATGAATTGTTCTGTGTGAACAATTTAACCAAAACACAGACACTGACTTGCCAAAAATTCACTAACTGCCACAATAGCGAAAACTCAAGATAATCGTAAACCCCTATGAATAAAGATAAAGAGCCAGAACAGTTAGCGTCTATTGCACTTAGCCGTGAAGAAATTGCCAGTCGCCAGCGCACGGCGGGTAAACTTAAAACACCTACTTCAAATACGACCTCCACTGGTGCGCCAAAGGTGTTGTGGGCACTTTCGGTCTTTTCCCTTGTTTTCTGTGTGGCTTTATTGGTGGAACTTTATAGTGTTAAGCAGCAATCAGACTTACAACTGCAAGCGTTAACGATTTTACAGGAGAAGTTAACATCAACAGATGAGCAAGCAAATTTGTCGGTTGATGCGGTGAAAATTCTGTTGCGTGAGCAAGACCATGAAATTAGAAAATTATGGGATCTGGCCAATAAGCGTAATAAAGTAAATATTAATAAACATGACGATCGTTTAAATGACCAAAGTAAGTTGTTAACCAAGCACGCGGGCAAAATTGATTTGTTGAATAAAGAGTTAGATAAAACTGAAAAACTCTTGAGTAGTGTGAGTGCATCAAACAAACAAACGCAAGATAGTATTAAAGCTATTAAAGGTGATTTAGAACAGTCAAAAACCAATGTGCTACTGCTTGAGACAAAATTGGATTCAGGCTTGTCGGGTTTACCTAAAAATGTGGGTAAAACCCTAGAAGATCACGACAAGGGCATTAAAGCTATGGATGCCACGCGTTTACAATTAATGCGCAGGATTCAAGCACTTGAAAAAGAAATCAAAGCACTTAAGGCGCCAGCCCCCGCAGCACAACCTTAATGACGTGAATTCAACAAAGCCCTTAATGGGCTTTTTTTTGGATGTAAAAATGGATAGCAGATTCGAAACGCACCTTGCGCTGCCGTGTTTTAAACATTTTGATGAGTTTTCTGATGCGGTTTTATCACAAGATAAATCTCATAGCATGGATGTGGCGTTAAATATTGGACTGCGCTGTGCAAATTTATCCCAAGGGTTTGCGGTGGCGTATCGTTGTGCGCTGCAAGCTTTAGTGCCGCAATTAAACCAAACACAATGGGCGGCCATGTGTGTAACCGAGCAGCAGGGAAATCATCCGCGTCATATCCAAACTCAACTTTATTCAGATGGCACGGTGAGCGGTGAAAAGAGCTTTGTGTCAATGGCTGGTTTAGCACAACAGTTACTTGTGATTGCGAAAGATGCCGGCATTCAAGCCCATGATGCTCGCCCTGTATTAAAAGCAGTATTGGTGGGTACGAATCAAACTCAAGTAAAAATAGATAAAATGCCCGCCATGAAAATGCTGGCCGATATTCCTCACGGTCGTTTGAGTCTAGAACATGCGAGCTGCGAAGTTTTAGAGGGCGATGGTTATGCGCAGTACAGCAAAGTATTTAGAGTGCTTGAAGATGCCCATATTTTAATGGCAGCCAGTGCCTTTATTTTAAATACAGCTTATAGGGCAGGGCAGGTGGAGGTGGTTGCCAAAGCACTGTCAATTATTGGTCTATTAAAAGGCATGGACTTGAATGCAGGGCCTTGGGCGCACATTCAATTAGCACAGGCATTTGAACAATTTTTAACATTAAGTCAGCTGTTTGAAGAAAGCTTAGCTGTTTATGATGAAACGCTTGTGCAGGCTTGGTTGGCGGATAAAAAATTATTTGCCATTGCCTCTGGTGCGCGCCAAGCACGCACCGAAAAGGCCATGAGTTGGCTTAAAACTAAGGGCGAGGGGTAGAAACTAACCCCCCTTGGTTTAAAACCCCTGTGCTGTAGTGGTTGCCGTAGCTGGATTCGTAATAGGTATTCACTGGGATATTGTTTTGTACCTGAATAGCAGGGGCGCTGCCTTCTGTGGGAACGCGTTTATTGTCTTTCAGTGATAACAATTCAGAATCACTGGCATCAGGTATGAGTTCAGAGGTTTCACCTTTCATTTCTAAGCGTGTTTCATCTAGCTCATTTAAATCTAGGCGATTTAAATCGATGCTTTGTGCGGTTGTGCGCTTATAACGGTAAGTGCTGCTGTAATCGTAATGATGAGGGCGCTCTTTTGCTTGATTGACGGCATCAATTAAGTCATCTGCATAATAGTTATCCATGGGTTCAACCCCAAAACTATGTGCACTTGCGAATACTAAAATAAATAATAACTTCTTCATAAATATCTATTCTTATTTTTTTGTTAGCTCAAGGCTAAGGCCTAGGTGTACTGGTGATGGTGCCACTAGTATTTAAATTGTTTGTGGTCACTGTATCACCGCGCGGGAATTCATGGAATATTTCCTGAATGAATCGGTCGTTATTAGGTGGTATGACAGGAGGCGCTTGCAGCGTGATTTCTGTTTCTTTATTAGGAGTAGATTGCTCTAAATTCTTTTGCAGTGTTTGTGCTTGTTCTTCATCTGGAATGTTGTCAGGGGTGCTTACTTTACCTGCGGCGGTTGGTTGAAGGGCACCTTCTAAACGTTCTTGCTCTAGTGCTTGGCTGCCTAACTTAGGTAAATCAAACGACTTTGATGTAGTGCGGTTGTACCAGTAACGATTGGAATAATTTACGTTACGATCGTTTTGCTTGGCCTCTAATATGGCGGCATGAATGTCATTGCCATAATAATCTTCACCCATGCGAATATTATCTTCAGCGAGGGCAAAAGGCAGTAATAAGCATATGGGGAGTACTAACAGCAGAAACTTGCCACTTTTTATTAAAATTCGTTCCATGATGTAAATTCCAGTCGCACTTATTTTGTTATTTTTTGTAATTATGTCATCATACCGGAATATTTAAAGCGTGTTACCTCTTAACCGTTAAGAGGCGCATAGAGTCTAGAAATGATAAAAATAATAACAATGATTTTCGCAACATTCGTACTAATAAATACGTCTGGTTGCCTGCATATCTACCAATCTTTAGGTCACAATTTTGGTGCTTACATTGCTACGGTTTCTGGCAAAGAATATTCTCAGGTAGGCAACCGCTGGGATTATGAAAACAAGGCACTCCTTTATGTGTATCGCCCTAATAGTCAGTGGGCGGCTGACGAAGTGGAAGCCCCTAGTTTTTATTTAGAAGACGAGCGCGTGTTTAATATTCGCGCCAATGGTTATACCTGGTTTGAGCTGGAACCAGGTGAATATGAAGTGGTGATGCGTCGCCCACTTATGGGTCTTGAAGGTATTGCCACCGAAAGCTTTGAATTTGACCTATCGCGTATTGCCCAGATGAACTTATCGGTTGAAGCCGATAAAGTGTATTTTTTGCGTTATAGCGAAATAGACCCACCAGAGCTTGAACACCAAACATTAAAAGAAGACATGCCTTTAGGCGATGGCCCGCTAATGTTGGTTTCAACAGACCTTGCTCATACCGAATTAGCGACCACACGCATGCTGCCAGAAGGTGGTCGTTTCATTAAATCTAAAAGCGATCTTAGCGAAGATGAGCTAGAAGAAGTGTTCGATAGTCGTGTCATTGACTTAAGCGAAGAAGAGCCTGAAGACACAAATACCATGAAATGGTGGTGGTAACTGCTTTTGGCGGTTACGTCATATTAAGCCACCATGCTACAATACCCACACAACTATTATTCAATTGATTATTGAGAGACCCTGCCATGACTGTGATCAAGCAAGAAGATCTGATCCAGAGTGTTGCTGATGCCCTTCAGTATATTTCTTATTACCACCCATTAGATTTCATCAAAGCGATGGAAGAAGCCTACGAGACAGAAGAAAGCCAAGGCGCGAAAGACGCCATTGCTCAAATTCTAATCAACTCTCGTATGTGTGCCATGGGTCACCGCCCAATTTGTCAGGATACCGGTATTGTGACCGTGTTTTTGACCATTGGTATGGACGTTAAATTCGAAGATGCCACCATGGATGTAGAAGCCATGGCCAATGAAGGCGTGCGTCGTGCTTATTTGCTGCCTGACAACATTTTACGTGCATCGGTATTGGCTGACCCAGACGGCAAGCGCACTAACACCAAAGACAATACTCCTGCGGTTATTCATACCAAGTTGGTTCAAGGTAACACTGTCGATGTTCACGTAGCAGCAAAAGGCGGCGGCTCTGAAGCTAAGTCTAAATTTGCCATGCTAAACCCATCAGACTCTGTGGTTGATTGGGTACTTGAGCAAATTCCTAAAATGGGTGCGGGCTGGTGTCCACCAGGTATGCTTGGCATAGGTATTGGTGGTACGGCTGAAAAAGCCATGATGATCGCTAAAGAAGCCTTGCTTGAGCCAATCAACATCAAAGAGCTACAAGCTCGTGGTGCGCAAAATCGTTCAGAAGAATTACGTTTAGAGCTGTACGAAAAAGTAAACAAGCTGGGTATTGGTGCACAAGGTCTAGG
>JAGDZK010000026.1:0-51151 GCA_049115935.1 Bermanella sp.
CTTCTTCGTCTTTGTTGATCGCAACAATAACTTTAGAGTCCTTCATACCTGCCAAATGCTGAATAGCACCAGAAATACCAACCGCTACATATAGGTTAGGGGCAACAATTTTACCTGTTTGGCCAACCTGCATGTCATTTGGTACAAAGCCAGCATCAACAGCCGCACGAGATGCACCAACGCCTGCACCGATTTTATCAGCAAGCTTGTATAGCATTTCGAAGTTATCGCCGTTTTGCATGCCGCGACCACCAGAGATGATGATGTCAGCAGCAGTAAGTTCTGGGCGATCAGACTTAGCTAGTTCTTCACCAACGAAAGTTGAGATGCCTTTATCGGCAACAGCAGAGCCGTTTTCGATAGAAGCAGAACCACCTTCAGCTGAAACTGGGTCGAAACCAGTCGCACGAACAGTGATTACTTTGATTGAATCGTTAGACTGTACAGTAGCGATGGCGTTACCAGCATAGATAGGACGAGCAAACGTATCCGCAGATTCTACCTTAACAATCTCAGAGATCATGTTAACGTCAAGAAGAGCAGCAGTACGTGGCAAGAAGTCTTTACCAGTAGTAGTAGCAGCAGCAAGAATGTGGCTATAACCTTTACCTAGTTCAGCAACAAGGTCACCCATTGCTTCACCAAGTTGTTGAGCATAAGCAGCATCATCAACAAGGATAACTTTAGTTACGCCTTCAGCTTTAGCAGCAGCGTCAGCAGCAGCTTGACAACCTTGGCCAGCTACCAATACATCAATATCACCACCGATTGCCTTAGCAGCGGCGATGGTATTTAAAGTCGCACCCTTAAGGGTAGCGTTATCGTGTTCAGCAACAACTAATATACCCATTACAGCACCTTCGCTTCAGTCTTAAGTTTTTCAACTAGTTCATCGACGCTGCCTACTTTAATACCAGCAGAACGCTGTGCAGGTGGCTCAACTTTAACTAGAGTTTGAGTAGATTTGATCTCTACGCCCAAGTCAGCAGGAGATACCACTTCAAGCGGCTTACGCTTAGCTTTCATGATGTTAGGTAGAGATGCATAACGAGGTTCGTTCAAACGAAGGTCAGTCGTTACGATTGCAGGCAGAGTCAAACCTACAGTACGTAAACCGCCATCGATTTCACGAGTAACGTTCACTTTATCGCCGTCAACCGCTACTTCAGAGGCAAAAGTACCTTGAGGCATACCGGTTAATGCACCAAGCATTTGACCAGTTTGGTTGTTATCGTTATCGATAGACTGTTTACCAAGAATAACTAGTTGAGGCTGTTCTTTTTCAACAACCGCTTTAAGTGCTTTAGCAACAGATAAAGACTCTAGTTTTTCGTCAGTTTCGATTAGGATGCCGCGATCAGCACCTAGCGCAAGAGCGGTACGAATTTGCTCTTGGGCAACTTTAGGACCAATGGAAACCACAACGATTTCAGTGGCAACACCTTTTTCTTTAAGGCGTACCGCTTCTTCGACTGCGATTTCACAAAATGGATTCATGGCCATCTTAACGTTGGTCAGATCAACGTCAGAATTATCAGCCTTAACGCGCACTTTTACGTTGTAATCAATTACACGCTTAACAGCTACAAGAACCTTCATAGATTCCCCGTCAAGTTGAGTGGATTTAAGTAAGCAGAAAAATGTGAATCATAAAAAATATCGACAGGAGTCCGCTTTAACGGCTGCAGATATTGAACTTAATTCTCATTAAGGTCAATAAGTGCCACCTAGACCCTGCAAATATCTAGTGCCAACCCAATTTTCTGCCTGGCTAAACATTTGTAAACTGAATTCTATTCAAACGCGCGTTTGAATGCTAGTCTGAATATGTGGATTTACCATGAAAATGTTCACGAACATCAAGTGTAGTCCGATTTTCAGCAATATTATGATTTGGCCAAATTCAAGTAAATCAGTATACTACGGCGAATTTTTTGGCTCATTTGGCCATATTTTGACCACAGTCGGCATTTAGAAACGGCTGAGTTAGCTTGAGATAACGAGGAGAGTTCAATGGAACGCGAAGCGATGGAATATGATGTCGTCATAGTTGGCGGCGGTCCGTCTGGCCTATCAACGGCCATTCGTTTAATGCAATTGGCACAAGAGAAAGGCCAAGAGCTAACAGTATGTTTGGTCGAGAAAGCGGCTGAAGTGGGTGGCCATATCCTATCTGGTGCGGTTATCGAAGATCGCGCACTAGCCGAGCTTTTTCCTGACTATAAAGAATTAGGTGCCCCGCTAAATACACCAGTTGTTAAAGATGAAGTTTATTTCTTAACTGGCCAAGAAAAAGGCATTAAAACACCTAACTGGATGATTCCTAAACCTATGCATAACGATGGCAACTTCATTGTTAGTCTTGGTAATGTGGTTCGCTGGTTAGGCGAGCAAGCTGAAAACCTAGGTGTAGAAATCTACCCAGGCTTTGCTGCCGCTGAATACATTGTCGAAGATGGCCAAGTTAAAGGCATCATTACAGGCGACATGGGCGTAAGCCATGAAGGCGAGCAAACTGAAAACTACATGCCAGGCATGGAACTTCGCGGCAAATACACCATCTTCGCTGAAGGCTGCCGTGGTCACCTTGGTAAACAGCTAATCAATGAATTCAAGCTAGATGAAGGTAAAGATGCCCAGCATTACGGTATCGGCATCAAAGAGCTATGGGATATCAACCCTGAGAACCACAAAGAAGGCCTTGTTATCCATGGTGCTGGCTGGCCGTTAAGTGAATCTAACTCAACGGGCGGTTTCTTCCTGTACCACACAGAGAACAACCAAGTAGTTGTTGGTCTAATCACTGACCTGTCTTACTCAAACCCACATGTGAGCCCATTTGATGAGTTCCAGCGTATGAAGCACCACCCTGTATTGAAGCAATACCTAGAAGGCGGCAAACGCGTTTCTTATGGCGCGCGCGCGATCACCAAAGGCGGCTTAAACAGTCTTCCTAAGATGACTTTCCCAGGTGGTCTAGTGGTTGGTTGTGATGCTGGTACTTTGAACTTCTCTAAGATCAAAGGTACTCACACTGCAATGAAGAGCGGTATGGTGGCAGCTGAGCAAGTAATGACGGCAATTGAAGCAGGTCGTGCTAACGATGAAATCACTGAGTTCACTACAGCGTTTGAAGCGTCTTGGGCTTATGAAGAGCTTCACAATAGCCGCAACTTTGGCCCTGCCATGCACAAATTCGGTACTTATTTAGGTGGTGCGTTTAACTATATTCACCACAATATATTCCCGATTCCAGTTACTTTGCATGACACCACACCTGATTACGCAACACTTAAGCCTGCTGCTGAGTCTAAGAAAATTAACTACCCTAAACCTGACGGTGTTATTAGTTTTGCTAAGCTAGACTCAGTATTCATTGGTAACGTGAACCACGCGGAAGATCAGCCTTGTCACTTGCGCCTTAAGGATGCGAGCATCCCATTAGAGAAGAACTTGCCTCTATATGATGAACCAGCGCAGCGTTACTGCCCTGCCGGTGTTTATGAGATCGTTGAAAACGAAGCGGGCGAGCAACGCTTCCAGATAAACTCTCAAAACTGTGTGCACTGTAAGACTTGTGACATCAAAGATCCTGCCCAAAACATCACTTGGGTTACTCCAGAAGGTGCTGGTGGCCCCAACTATCCAAACATGTAATCAATACAGCTTTGGATCAATAAAAAAGGAGCTTTATAGCTCCTTTTTTATTTGCCTAAATTTTTCTTATGGCGTAAATAATCCAAATTCACTATATGTTATAACTGTTCATTATTTGTTCCCCGTGGAACATATTTTGACCAGCTATCCTATTTTAAATTCAATACCATTGCTTTCAATATAAAACCCATCACCCTTTTCTTTTGCCAATTCAGCAAGAGCGTAATATACATTGCGGCTTAATCGCGCATACATATTTGACCTAACCAGCACTTTCGGTGATTCATGTGTATCCGTTATGACATCATGATCAACCCCCAGCTCAAGCTCATCACCTGTATTGGTTATCATTTGCACTACTTGCAGACCTTCTTTTTCAATTACATGCATCAAAACAATGACAAACGGCTGATCCTCAACGCTTAATCGCCACTTTTCAACAGGCGTGACTAAGAAATAATCATCATTTTCACGTCTTAATATTGTGCTAAATAACCTGACAAGTTTCTCACGCTTGATGACATCACCTTCGTGAAGCCATGTGCCATCACCCTTAATTAATATATCGATATCACCTGACAAGTCTGGTGCCCACTTATCTAGGGGCGGCAATGATGAGGGCATATCAAGATATTTACCCAGCTGACCACTTAAAACGGTTAAATCCATTACAGGCCTCGCTGCCATTCTTGGCGCAATCGTATTTTATTGGGCTGGTATAAAACGGTATCTATTTGCTCTAAAAAGGCCGCTTTATCTTGGCCCAGAGTCCCTTTTAGTGGCAAATAATTACTGGCATGGTCGCTACGGTATATTGTGTTTTCGAGTTCTAGATGAGAAATAAAGTGCTTAAGCTCTAAGAATAATCCTGTTTGATCCATTAAAGACCAATCCTCATTGAAGCCTTGCTTTAACCTATCCTCACCTAAAGGGAAGCTCACCACCAAAGTAGAAAGATAATCCGGCTGGGTTTCATTCATAAGCTTGGCACTGTTTATTGCATGCTGCTCAGAGTATTTGGGGCCACCAAGACCGTTTAAAATCATAACCGAAGATCGAAGCCCAGCTTGCTTGATTTTTATTAATGCATCGCGCTGGCTTTCATAGGTTTCCCCTTTACTGACAAACTCAAGCACCTCAGAGTCACCAGATTCGCAGCCAACATATAAAATATCCAACCCAAGGTTTTTTAATAACACCAAATCTTCGACGGATTTTTTTAGTAAATTACGCGGTAAACAATAACTAGAAACTCGCTTAACTGTAGGTAAATGCTGCTTGATTAGGCTTAATATTACTTCTAATTTACGCATCGGCAGCACCATGGCATCACCATCTGCAAGAAATACCTTCTCGAATGGCACACCACTAGCTGCGGCCTTGATGATATCTTGTTCAATTTCTTCTTCTTTACGGGCCCTAAACTTCTTTTGCTCTTGCGTGTACATATCGCAAAACGTGCACTTATTCCAAGAACAGCCGTTTGTCACTTGCAGAATAAGTGAGCGTGCCTCACTAGGTGGTCGAAATACAGGCTCAATATAAGACAACATATGAAATACCTCAAAAAATATGCCCCATTTTCGCATGTTACCTACAGGATCAGCAATTTAACTTAACTGAAAATTGTTGTTAAAAATGGCTGAGCTTAAGGTCACTAAATGCTAAAATCCGCGGTTCAATTTTGGGGGTGTTATGAGTCAATTTATTTGTGGTCAGCGATGGATAAGTCTTGCTGAGCCGGAACTGGGCCTTGGTATTGTTAGTGAGTCACAAGGTCGTCGCGTAAATATTGACTTCCCCCTTGCAGAAGATACTCGCCTTTACTCTATCGGCAATACACCTTTAATACGCTGTCGTTTCGAGATCAATGATCGCATTCAGCTTATTTCTGGTCTTGAAGCAAACATTCTAGCTATTAAAGAAGAATCAGGCCTTTACCAGTATCAAATCAGCGAACATATTTGGGTTGAAGAAGAAGATGTGGCACCTCACGAAGGAAAAGTATCCCCTATTGAGCGCTTAAAAGCAGGTCAAATCGGTAGCTTTAAATGGAGTAATCTTTACAGGCGACTGGTCAGTGCTTATACCGAGCAACAAGGAAAAAGAAGCCACGGCTTTGTGGGACCTAAAATAAATATTATTCCTCATCAGTTTGATGTTGCTCAGCAAATTCTTAACATGCCATTACCACGAGCACTTTTGGCCGATGAAGTTGGCCTGGGTAAAACCATTGAAGCTGGCTTAGTCATTCACCAATTAATGGCATCGCAACGAGCACAAAGAATTTTAATTTGCGTACCCTCTTCATTAGTAAACCAATGGCTGGTTGAAATGAAACGTAAATTTAATTTAGATTGCACACTGATCGATGACGAATATTGCGCCGAACAACAAGGTGAAAACCCATTCAACCAAGTTCAAGTAGCACTGTGTAATTTTGATTGGCTTAATCACAGTCAATACCTTGATCAAGCACTTAATACCCAGTGGGACATGATGGTGATAGATGAGAGTCATCGCTTACAATGGGAATCCAAGGCCTATCAATCAGCTTTAGGCTTATCAAAAGTAAGCTCGGGTGTTTTACTGTTGACCGCCACACCAGAACAGCTTGGTGTTGAAAGCCATTTTGCGCGACTGCACTTACTTGACCCGCTTCGTTTTCCTGATTTAGACCAGTTTTTAAACGAAGAGCAAAAATATGGCATCGTTAGTGAGATTGTTGAAACCATTGAAGTCAATGGCCTATCTAGCGCATTGGATTTAATCGCACAGTTAAACGATGAAAAATTAAATAGTTACGCACAAACTGTTTTGCAAGACGGCTTATCTGAAATGCAATTCATCGACTGGATGGCAGATCGCTATGGCACTGGTCGTATGGTATACCGTAATACACGTCGAAGTATTTCTGGATTCCCAACTCGACACAGTGAGTTTTATCACCTCAAAGAACAAGCCACTCTTGATTGGTTAATTGAATGGTTACCAAGCATTGGTGATAAAAAAGTTCTGATTATTTGTCACAGTGCTGAAGCTGCACAGTCTATTAGTGAGAACATAAACCAGCGCACCCTTATTCATTCAGGTGCATTCCATGAGCATTATTCTTTGGTCGAGCGCGATCAAATAGCAGCACGCTTTACTGAAGAAGATGGTATTCAGATACTGGTGAGCAGTGAAATTGGCGGTGAAGGCCGCAACTTCCAGCACGCTCAACATTTGGTGCTTTTTGATTTGCCTGAGCATCCTGATTTGGTTGATCAGCGTATCGGGCGTCTTGACCGTATTGGTCAAGGCAGTGATATTTATATTCATATTCCAGTGCAGTCTAAAACTAAACAGGCTCGTCTCGCGGCTCTTTACCATCATGGTTTTGACATGTTTAGTCAGCCAAACCCTGCCGCTTCCCCAATATTTGAAGCATACGGTTTTGAAATTGAAGAGATGCTTGAATCTGGTGAAAATGCCGAAACCATTATTATGCAGGCAAAAGAAGCCAGTCGTCAGTTGCTTGCTGAAATCGAACAAGGCCGTGACCGCTTATTGGAGCAACATTCTTTCCAAGAAAATCGTGTGAGCGGTTTAATTGATTCTGTTCGCTTAGCCGACAACGACGATGATAAGCTAAAAAACTTAATGCTGGATATATTTGATAACGGCCATATTGAAACTGAGATTGCTAGTAATGAAAATATCATTGTTAGCCCACAAGAAAACTGCCCATTCTCTTTTATTAATAGTCTGCGTGATGAAAAGGCAACCGTTACATTTAGCCGAAAACAAGCATCTGCTCGTGAAGACTTAGAGTTTATTTCTTGGGATCACCCTTGGATTCGAGGCATTTTAGATGACCTAGAAGCTAGCGGTGATGCATTTACATCTTGCGCATTATTCAACAACCCTGAATATAAAAACGGCCAAGTATTTATTGAAACCCTTTATCAAGTCAAAGCTGAAGGCCCTGGTCGCTTAGAATTAAATCGACAACTTAACCCTCAGTTAAGACATTATGTGATCAGCGAAGATTTAAAGAATCTTACTAGGGTTTTAAATATTGAAAAAATGCGCGAAGACCACGAGCTATTATCTAAAGATATGGCAAGAGAAGTCATCGAAATGAAGCAAGCCAATATTGAAAATGCCGTTATCTTAAGTGAAAAACTTGCAGCTCATACATCTAAAGATAATATTGCAGAAGCAATTTCGAGCTTAAAAGAAAAAAGTGATCAAGAATTAGCTCGCTACACTTCACTGGAAATCACACCGGGAAGCTATCAGTTAGAAATTAAAGCACTTCAGCACAACACCAACGAAGCCATTCAGTATCTTGAAGCAGCAAAACCAAAGCTACTGGCTCTTTGTGTATGGATTAACTTCTCTAAATAAATTAAGCATAAAAAAAAGGCCGCTAAGTTAGCGGCCTTTTTTATTTAAATAATATTTAAGTCTAGCTAGGCATCGAAAGTGCTTTTTCAGATACGATTATGCCGTTATTGTCAGCATAGATAAATTGACCAGGGCGTATATCCACACCCGCAAACTTAACCGGTACATTCATTTCTCCAATGCCCTTTTTCTCGGTCTTGCGTGGGTTCGTAGCAAGTGCCTGAACACCAAGATCTGTTTCCATGATGACATCGACATCACGAATGCAGCCATAAATTACAATACCTTCCCAGCCATTCTTAGCTGCTTTTTCTGCAAGCATATCACCCAGAAGTGCGTTACGCAGAGAGCCACCACCATCTACGACCATCACCTTACCGGCACCAGGTTTATCGACATTTTCTTTCACTAAAGAGTTGTCTTCATGACACTTAATAGTCACAACTTCACCACCAAATGATTCGCGGCCGCCGTAATTATTAAACATTGGTTCAAGTACTTCTACTTCAGGATACTCATCGCATAAATCAGGAGTAATATACTGTGTCATTTTCTTTCCTCTAACTTATTGTGTTTTACATCTTCTAGCCAAGTAATGAGTAATGGCCATACTTCTTTAAAGGCCGAGTCGCTTTTCACCATATCCCCGTGCCCGTAATCTTTTGAATAACCTTTTGTTTTAGCAAGCAAATGAAAAGATTTATCACCTGCAAAAGCATTGATTAACTTTTCACAATATTTAGCTGGATCACCTTTATCTTTTTTAGCACCAAAACCAATAACTGGAACATTAACGTCTTTCAAGCCCTGCCAAAAAGAAACGCCTTTTTTCGACTTCCAGCGAGTAAATAGACCCGACCAACGGATAAACTCGAAACCAATACCATTAGGCTCAACTTCTGGGCCTAACTTATGGTTTGATAGCCTTTTTTTCGTACTTAACCAGATTTTAATGATCGTGCGAACAAAAGGTAAATAAATAGCAGCTGGATATTTTGAAACTTGGGTACCAAACAGTGCTGTGCCAGCCACATCTTCTAAGCTAAGGTGCTTACCAGACAATGCGGTAGCGATACAAACGCCACCACTTGAATGTCCCACCCAAAATGTTTTTTGTTTGGTTTGTTCTTTTACAAATGCTTGAACAGCAGGCAAGTCAAATTCGGCATATTGCTCTAGCGAATTATTGTGATAAAAAGCATTTTCAGGGCTGTCTCCGTGACCTCTTAACTCTAACATCCAAGGGTCAAAGCCACTTTCAAGCAAGATTCTTGCTGCTCCGTGCAAGTGACTATCTAACCAAATACCACGATTAGAAAAGGCACCATGCACAAGAATGACAGGCATCCCTCTTGAGGCTGTTTGATTTTCATAATAACCCAAGCGCGATAGCGCAATTTGCGCGGAAACGTCTGGACTATTATTTGGCTTCAAAAGGTATGTATCTTCTATAAATTCTGAAGATAACGCCTCTGCTCGCATGAGAGCCACTGGGAATAATGCGCTACTACTTTTCATGCCAAACCTTATTGAGGCTTATCTGCTAAGTAAAACCAAGTATCTAAAACAGAATCAGGATTTAAAGATACACTATCAATCCCTTCATCCATTAACCACTTGGCGAAATCAGGATGATCACTCGGCCCTTGCCCACATATACCTATGTATTTGTTTTGCTTTTTACACGCTGAAATAGCCATATGCATGAGCTTGCGAATGGCGCTATTGCGCTCATCAAACAGGTGAGCAATGACGCCAGAATCTCGATCAAGCCCAAGTGTTAATTGCGTCAGATCATTAGAGCCTATTGAATAACCATCAAAGTACTCAAGGAATTCTTCTGCTAACAATGCATTTGCAGGCAGCTCACACATCATGATTAAACGAAGACCATTCTCTCCGCGTTTTAAACCATTTGAAGATAATAAATCTACGACCTGTTTGGCTTCGCCAACCGTACGAACAAACGGCACCATAACCTCTACGTTAGATAGGCCCATTTCTTCACGAACTTTTTTAATGGCGCGACACTCAAGTTCAAAACAGTCTCGAAATGATTTACTGATATACCGAGCAGCGCCTCTAAAACCCAGCATTGGATTTTCTTCTTCTGGCTCATACAAGCGCCCGCCAATAAGATTGGCATATTCGTTAGATTTGAAATCAGATAAACGTACAATTACTTTTTTAGGATAAAATGCTGCAGCTAACGTACTGATACCTTCAACTAATTTTTCAACGTAGAAATCAATTGGTGAAGCATAGCCGGCAATCCTACGCTCTACAGTAGTTTTAACTTCTTCAGGCAATGTTTCGAAATTTAAAAGTGCTTTTGGGTGTACCCCGATCATTCGATTAATAATGAACTCTAAGCGGGCTAAACCAACGCCTTCATTTGGCAGTCCTTGAAAGTCAAAAGCACGATCAGGATTACCAACATTCATCATAATCTTGAATGGTAGGTTTGGCATATTTCCAACGGAGTTTGTTTTATGTTCAAACTCAAGTGCGCCGTCGTAAATAAAACCTGTATCCCCTTCAGCACAAGAAACAGTAACTAGCTGCCCGTCTTGAAGCTCATCAGTAGCATCGCCACAGCCAACTACAGCAGGGATACCCAGTTCACGAGCAATGATTGCCGCATGGCATGTTCGCCCGCCCCTGTTGGTTACAATAGCACTGGCTTTTTTCATGATGGGCTCCCAATCTGGGTCCGTCATATCAGCAACCAATATATCGCCTTCATCAATATCGTGCATTTGATTGACATTGCGCAATACCTTTACAGGTCCGCGGCCTATACGGTGGCCAACACTACGGCCCTCACATAAAACCTTACCTGTCTCTTTTAGAATGTAACGCTCCATTACATTTTTACTTGTTCGACTTTTCACCGTTTCTGGTCGGGCTTGTACTATGTATATATCACCAGTTACACCATCTTTTGCCCATTCAATATCCATAGGGCGCTTATAATGCTCTTCAATAATAAGGGCTTGTTTCGCCAATGTATTAATATCTGTATCTGTAATGCTGAATTTGAATCGTTCTTCTCGCTCAACACGAACGGTTTCAACTGGCGAATCGGATGTATTATCTTGGCTGTAAATCATTTTAATTGCTTTAGCACCAAGATTACGGCGAAGTATTGCGGGCCGGCCTTGGGCGAGAGACTTTTTATGAACATAAAACTCATCAGGGTTTACAGCGCCTTGAACCACTGTTTCACCTAAGCCGTATGCGCTGGTAATAAACACAACCTGATCAAAGCCGGATTCGGTATCCATTGTAAACATGACGCCAGCAGAACCACATTCGCTTCTAACCATGCGCTGAATACCAACAGATAATGCCACATCATGATGCTCGTACCCTTGGTGGGCTCGGTAGCTGATTGCACGATCATTGTACAAAGAAGCAAATACTTCTTTTACTGATTGAAGTACGGCCTCTTCACCAACAATATTTAAAAAAGTTTCTTGCTGTCCTGCAAACGATGCATCAGGTAAATCTTCAGCGGTAGCGGATGAGCGCACAGCAACGGAAATCTCACTTTCATTTCCCTGTAGCGTTTTTAATGCTTTCTTTATTTGCTCTTCGAGCGCTAACGGCAACGGGGTTGATAAAATAAGTGCGCGAATTTCGGCGCCGGCAGCATTCAAATCACTCAGGGATCCATCAGTGATGCTTGCCAGCTTTTCATTAATCTGGGTTTCTAGGTCGTTTTGCTTTAGAAATAAACGAAATGCTTCAGCAGTGGTTGCAAACCCATTAGGAACATTAACACCAGAAGATGATAAATTACTGATCATTTCGCCTAACGAGGCATTTTTACCACCAACCTTATCTACATCAGCCATACCCAGTTGATCGAACCAAATAACGTGATTATTCAAGCTTACCTCCCATGAAACCTAGTGCGCGACTCGGCGATATAGTACTCTAATTCTAGAGACTATTCACAAAGTTGTTAAATAAAATGAAACGACAAGCATTTTTTATTTCAGATGGCACCGGCATTACCGCTGAGACGCTTGGCCACAGCCTCTTAGCTCAGTTTGAGAGTATAGAGTTTGAGCAGATTACACTGCCTTATATAGATTCTATTGAAAAAGCCCAAGAAGTTGTACAAAGATTAAACAGTGCCGCAGAGCAAGGCACTAGGCCGATTGTCTTTGATACCATTGTAAATCAAGATATACGCGATGAAATATCAAAAGCTGAAGCATTTAAAGTCGATATTTTTGCAACCTTTTTAGCGCCGCTTGAAAAGGAACTCAATAAAGGCTCTAGCTATACCGTTGGTAAGTCCCATGCTGGCGGCAATAACAAAAGCTATCTGGCTAGAATCGATGCCGTTAACTTTGCTCTAGATAATGATGATGGCAGTAAAATTAAACACTATGATAAAGCTGATATTATCCTAGTGGGTGTATCCCGTTCAGGCAAAACACCAAGCTGCTTATATCTTGCCCTTCAATTCGGAATTAAAGCAGCCAACTATCCTCTGACGGAAGAGGATTTAGGCAATGGAGACCTTCCCTCTGCATTAAAGCCATTTAAGAATAAGTTGTTTGGCTTAACTATTGACCCAGAAAGACTTGCTGCAATTAGAAATGAGCGTAAAGCCAACAGCCGTTATGCATCACTAAATCAGTGTTACTATGAAACCGAAGAAGTGGAGATGCTTTTCAGACGAATGAGCATTCCATTTTTGACAACAACCGATTTATCCGTTGAAGAAATCTCAACAAGAATCATGGTTGAAACAAAATTAAATAGACGAGCTTAATTAGCTTATTCAGCTGCGTAAAAAACTAAACTACCAAGATTCACTTGTTTTATAATGAGACCTTCCTCAGCTTCAATGACTCCGGAATTTAAGCTAGGAAGTACGAGTATGTACTGAGTGTTTTTTGGAAGTTTTAACTCGCCATGTAAATACCCATAACCATACCAAGACTCAGGCTCTCTAAATTGATATGGGTTTTCAAACGAATACTCCTGCTTGAATTTATGATTCAGAGGTATTATTTGAGGCATCGCAACAGAGTTGTTTCGCACAAAAGACTTTAATTTTATTTGTCTATAATCTTTATCTAATTCAATTAATAAATAATCTTGCTGTGCCGCTTCATTGAACCGATAGTAACGATTCAGCTTTATTGAGACCCCATCAATATCACTAAATAAAACCTGTTCACCTTCTCTATAGGTCATTAAGCTAACTTCATTAACCCGTGTTGAACTTAATGACAAATCAGGCTCATTAGTTTTTACAACCGCTTCCTCTCGTACTATTTGATTGCCTGATTGATCTTGCCAAGCAAACATACGCTGGTCTTTTAGTCTTTTATCTATTTCCTCAGAAGAGGTGTATTCACTCTCATCTAGCTGGGCATTAGGAATGGTTTCAGTGCTGTTATTCTCAGTAGCAGCTGTCTTACTAACCTTATCTTTTTCCTTTTTAATGGTTCTAATTTGTCCAGTCTCATCAACCCAGGTATAAAAATCAGGGTTGCCTTGAGGCATACCCTGACAACCAATTAGCATTAAAAGTATCAAAGAATAAAAAGAGATTTTCATTAAAATTTTGTTCTAAAGGTAATACCGGCGGCAGCAACCGTAAGTTTGGTTTCAACATCTAATCCGGGGTATGGATTTGCAACCAAGCAGGTCAAGCAGTCACGGTTTAAAGAACCACTAGATGTTGAGTATTCAGTAGATCCCTGAGGGTCTGCCTCAATTGTTTCTTGGCTTTTTAAGAATGAAAGTGAAACATCAATAACGGTATCTAAATCCCAGCGATAGCCAAAACCTAGGCCATACATTGGTGCAAAACCCAATGGTGCCATAACATTACGCCTATCATCTGGAATAGATGTCACACGAGGCTCATAACCTATCCGTGCTTTTAATCGAGTACTTAACTGATACTCAAGACCAAAACCAAGACTCCAAACACTTTTATAATTTAAATATTGACGCAATGTATTGCCCGTTACTTCTCCTGGCGCTAGAATTTTTGCTGCATTTAAGAAATCTAATTGGCGATCGAATTCAAAGTAGAATGAGTCCCACTCATCGTAGTCCGTCCAACCAGCATCTATATTAAATTGCAATTTATCAAAAAATCTAAACTTAAAGCCTGTTTGAAAGTGTTGAGGATATGTAAATTCTGTGGTCACATAACCAGTTTCTTTGCTTACACCTGAAGGCAATTGAAACATTGCAGCTGTAATGGCACCAAAAATCGAACCCCTAAAGCCACTAAAAAAACCAGAGAAATCGCGAGAATAATCCATCTCGAAATCACCACTTAACTGATCTTTTGCTTCACTTTGGTATGCCATACCCCAAGCAAACCAGTCGGTAGGCTCCCACAATAGGCCTAAATTATATGAAAGAGACATTGAGTTCTCTAGCTTCATACTTAAGGTGCCTATGTCACGATACGGCCCTACTCGACCACCACACAAGGATATGAAAGGTACAAGCGGATCATTACCACCACCCCCTTCTTCACAACCAAATGCATCTTGAAGCATTTCGGTTGCTGCCATAATTAAGTTAACGCCTCGTGCGTCTTGCACAATTGCAAAGCCTTGGTGAGACAATAGAAAACCAGCACCTAACGACAACTCATCATTCACTTTATAACCAAAGGATGGCGATAGGTAAGTCATTCGCTGCATAGCAAGCTGTTTTGCTTGATAACGACCTGGATCATCAGGCTCTTCTTTAACAAAGCCAGCAACCATTGGCATATAAGTGGCGGTTGCAAAGGTGAACTTAGAGCCAGGCGGCTTGATTGAAAAACCAGCGGATGGCAAGGCCAAAACAGGCAAATGTAGAGGGAAAATACCAACGCCGGGGATATATGCGCCCGCAATAGGCTCGCTTTTTTGACCTATCACCGGGTCATCTTCGAAATTAAGTAACTCACCGTCACCATCATAATCTTCAGGTAAGTTAAATGTGGCTTCAGATTTTAAAATCACATTCAGCATAGTTATGCTGATTTGACGATCATCTAATTTCGTAAGACCGGCAGGATTGTAATGTATCGATGCTAAGCCAGGAGGGTCAGCTGTAACGGCATTCCCTAATGAAAGCGCCTTAGGGTCAATCAACATTGATTGCCCTAATTGCGCATAAGAGGAGACGCTGAAACACAGTAATAAAAAAGCGATAAAACCCTTCATAACAACAACCATAATTAAGAAGAGCTTGAAGATGATTTGGCTTTTAAGCCGTTAACATCTATAGGCAGTGATAATGATAAAATAACGTCTGGGGCATCATCCGTCATACCAAAGCCAACACCGATATTAGTTATCGTTTTAGGAGATACTCGAACACCTAGGCTAATATTAAATATTCCGCTAACAGTTGCAGAGCTTTCTACTTCTGATGAAGAAAAGACATAAGTTGATTTATCACTGTAACTTCCTTGGAATGACATGCTCATTGAGACGTCGTAAGAGAGTGAATAGGCAAAACCACCGGAAAAAGACATGCTCAACCCAGGTTTAACTTCCATTAATCTTGCGCCACCCCTAGGCTGATTAATGTCTTTCTCAGGAATGGCATAAGTCAGGCTGCCTGAGCCAAATAACATAACAGGGTCAACAACCTTAGATAATGACATACCACCAGTTAATGAATAATAACCACTGCCGGTAGGTAGCGTTTTATCGCCAACAGTATGAAAAGGACTTGATCCGGTCTTTGTTTTAAATGACCCTGTAACCGTTTTACTAAGCTCACCCGGCACGTATGCATATGGTTGCCAGCGAGCATTAATCGATACATCACCTAGCCCAGAAGCGCTTTGTGACTCAAAGGAGTCATACTTAACAACCAAAGGTAAAGTCAAGCCAAGCGTTAAGTTGTTTTTATACCCGTAATCGAAGTTGAAGTTATTAGAAAGGTTATGACTTGCAGATGGGTTAACATCAAAAGCGGTCACCTGACCATTTACGATATTCACATCTAAGCGCTGATCTGCAACATAGCTATAGCTCATATTAAAACCAAGCGATGTCTGCCCTTTTTTCATAAGGGAGTAGCTATTTTCTGTTGCTTCAAACACTTCCTCAAGACTTTTTTCTTGAGTTGCGTCCCCTTCTTTTTGAGATAGTGCTTCCCTTGCGCTTGATACATCGGCATTGGAGTTGTTAGCTATTAAAAAGGCTAGTAATAAAATTATTCTCGCGTTCACTTAAACCACCATGTTCTTTTTATTATTTTCTCTTAAAGCGAATGCTTTTATTTACCAGAGAGTCCGTCTTAATTGTGTTTACCAGTGTAGGATCAAAACCCTCATCACCAGCCGCAGTTAATTCACCAAGATCCTCGCTATCGGCATCGTCTTCACGAATCCAATGAGCATTGTTCTTACTTCTAGCAAGACCGTTGCTGACCTCTGCACTTTCACGAATATGATCCATTGGGAAAAAGTCTCTAAAGTCACGAAAAGCCATTTGAGTAAATGTACGCTCATCTATTACTCTAAGATCTTCATCACGAATTTCTAAACCACCGACTGGTTTGTGACCATTCGGGAAAACTATGAAAAGTACATTACGATCCCATATTTCTAAAAAACGATTGAGTGTAAAGCTAATATTACCTAGGGATGGGTCAGCTACAAATACATGTCCATTCTTAACACCACGAATTACAACAAAATGCTTAAAACCCGCATACTCAATTGGAGCAATAGCTGGGTGGTCTAGTTTTATTAAATCTTCTCGTTCGGCTCTAAAGCCACCAGACGGGTGACCAAGAGCGGTAACAAGCCTCTTCATATCCAGCAGTGAAAAGCCTCGTCGCTCTACAATTTTTTCAGAATCACCAAATTGAAGCAAACCTTCCATTACTTGGCGCTCTTGGAAGTTACGCCCGAGATAGAAATCAAGCAGTGTAGTCAGTGCCGCGGAACCACAGCTATAGTCATATGCTTGTCGCACAACATTGTTAAATCGGAATTCAGATAGCGGCTCTATAAATTCTTTTTGGCGCGTACTTTCAGTACCGTAGCCTGTTTCATAGTACACAATACCTTTAGGCTGAGATTCTACTTCGAGAAACTCAGTAAGCATGGTGTAGCTAATAATGGAGGCAAGCAAAAAAACCAACATGGGATATTAAGGCCTAACTTGTTATTTTTGTTATTTTGGTCAGTTACGCATTGTTACATTAATTAACTTATTAGGCCATAGACCTAATGAAGTGCCATCGACAAAAAATGCCTGCATCGTTTATTTTTTACTCAAACCCTCGGCTGTTATTGCACTCGTGTACAACTCAAATGGCAATTAAGGACCAAAAGCCTATCAAAAAAGCCATATAGCACTTAAAATAAGCAGAGCAAACGGCGGGCATCCATGAATTTTTCTACAAGTCTTCTCCCCTATCTTGAAAATACAGAGCAGCTATCAATCAGACTAAGCGAGCTAGGTCATAGAGTTGCACTAGAGAGTTCAAATTTCGAGCACCCCAACGGAAGATGGAGCATTATTTCAGCCGCACCGATTGAGTCGCTAGAGCTGACGGATAAAACTTCTCTCACTTCAGTCTTAACTAAAGTCCACAACCTATCCAAAGTTCTCCCAAAAGTTGATAGTTCACTGCCCTTTTGTGGCGGCTTAATTGGCCATATCAGCTACGACCTTGGTATTGAAAAAGTTCAAACAGCCCAAAACACATCCCTCCCATTACTTCTTTGTGGCTTGTACACATGGGCTTACTTAATTGACCATCAAAAGAAAGAAACAACTCTAGTTTACTGGTCAGAGGTCAGTCAAATATCGAAACGCCATCTAGAAAATATATTCATTGAATCCACAAATACACAAAGTAAAAACCAGAGTAACTTCAGTTTACTGAAGCCGTTCTCACCCAAATGGGATAAAGCCGAATATAAAAATAAAATAGATAAAATACACAACTATATTTTAAATGGTGACACCTACCAGGTTAACCTAGCCCAGTCTTTTTCAACAAAATATGAAGGCGATTCAATATACGCATTTAGTGCTTTAAAAAATGCTGCAAAAGTGCCGCTTGCTTGTTTTTTCGAATCCGAGAGTTGGTCATTTGCTAGTGCAACTCCAGAATTATTTTTACAGCTAGATGACGATATTATTCGAACTAAACCCATAAAAGGCACAAGGCCGAGACTGAAAAATAAAGAGGCTGATCAACAGCAGATTTTAGATCTTAAAAATAGCATAAAGGATAAAGCTGAAAATCTAATGATTGTTGATTTATTGCGCAATGACTTAAGTAAAAATGCAAGCAACGTGAAAGTTGAATCGTTGTTTGAGGTTGAATCATTTAGCACCGTCCACCACCTTGTCAGCACAATTACAGCAAATATTGAAAGCAATAATTCAATTCAACTTTTAATTGATGCTTTTCCTGGCGGATCTATTACTGGCGCGCCCAAAAAACGTGCTATGGAGATTATCGCCGAGCTAGAGCAAGCGCCGCGCAGTTTTTACTGCGGAAGCACGTTTTATCTCTCTAGCAACAATAAAATGAATTCAAACATATTGATTCGTGGCTTTTTATTTAACGAGGGTGAAGTCACCTGCTGGGCGGGTGGTGGTATTGTCGCAGATTCAAAGTGGGAAGATGAATATCAAGAGAGCCTGGATAAGATATCCAAGCTCATGCGGGCACTATCTAATCAATAGAAAGCTTTCGATTGCTAGCCTTTAAAAACTCAGCCTTAAGATCTGCATATTCATGTACAGCGGGGAACTGAGGGAATTCGTTAATCACATTTTGTGGTGACTTAAACAAAATGCCAGCTTCTGCTTGCTTTAACATGGTTGTGTCATTGTAAGAATCACCTGCCGCAATGCAGCGATAATTCAACAACTGAAAAGAGCGAATAGATTGACGCTTAGGGTCCACTTGGCGCAATTTATAATCAGTGATATAACCTTCTTCGTTCACCTCAAGCTTGTGACAAAACAGCGTAGGAAAACCTAGTTGGCGCATCAAGGGTTGCGCGAATTCATAAAAGGTATCTGACAGAATGATCACTTGGAAACGTTCACGTAACCAGTCGATAAACTCTTTAGCACCCTCTAAAGGTGAAAGTGTCGCGATTACCTCTTGAATATCATCGAGCTTAAGATTGTTATCTGCCAAGATCTTTAAGCGCTGTTTCATTAAAACATCGTAATCAGGAATATCACGAGTGGTCGCTTTTAGCTCTTCAATGCCAGTTTTATTGGCAAATTCAATCCAAATTTCAGGGATCAACACCCCTTCTAGGTCAAGACAGGCTAACTCCACGCTCAATACTCCTAATTACATAAAAGGCGGCTACTCTATCTTTTATGGGCTAGCCGTTCAATCGTATAATTGAATTTATCTTATAAGCTATAATTATTAAATTATTCTTAATAATTATTTTTTCGAATATCACTATTCTGCTAATGTGGCAAAATTCTAAATCGAGATCTACAAAATGACCCTTACTGCAACAGAAATAGAAACAATAGATAAAGAACTCGCAGAAAAGCAGCCAAAGCAAATCATCAAACAAGCTTTAGATCAATTCGATAATATCGCTATTTCTTTTAGTGGTGCAGAAGACGTAGTTCTTATTGACTTAGCACTTAAAGCCAAAAAAGATATTAAGGTTTTTAGTTTAGATACTGGCCGCCTACACCCAGAAACTTATGCGTTTATTGATCAGGTTCGTAAGCATTACAAAATCGATATTGAATTAATTAGCCCTGACCACACTGAACTTGAACCATTTGTTAAAGAAAAAGGGTTATTTAGCTTTTACGAAGATGGTCACAACGAATGCTGTGCAGTGCGTAAAATTCGCCCACTTAAGCGCAAGGTTAAAACCTTAGACGCCTGGATTACCGGCCAGCGCAAAGATCAAAGCCCAGGTACTCGTAATTCGATCCCTACCTTTCAATTGGATAGCTTTGAAGGCGCTAACGGTGAGCTTTATAAATACAATCCCTTAGCAAACTGGAGCTCGGAAGACGTTTGGAACTACATTAAGATGTTTGATGTGCCATACAACCCCTTACATAATCAGGGGTTTATCAGTATTGGCTGCCAACCGTGTACGCGCCCAGTCTTGCCCAATCAACATGAGCGCGAAGGTCGCTGGTGGTGGGAAAACGAAGGTGGAAAAGAATGTGGCTTGCATGCCACAAACATCATATCTAAAGGCTAGACGGCCTCGCCCAGTCTAACGACTGGGCAACTCCACACCTGAAAACAACTCTTCAAGTTCCGATTTACTATGACACTGGGCTGCTTTTTCTATGGTTGCCTTATCTAAATGAGGGGCAAAGCGAGCAACAAAGTCGCACATAAAGCCACGCAAGAAAGTGCCTTTTCTAAAGCCAATTCTTGTAATGCTGTCATTAAATAAATGACTAGCATCGATAGCAACAAGATCACTGTCTTTCTCTGGGTCAATGGCCATAGTAGCCACGATTCCTACACCCAAACCCAGTCGCACGTAGGTTTTTATAACGTCGGCATCTGCAGCTGTAAAAACAACTTTAGGAGTAAGACCTTTATCTTTGAAAGCTTCGTCGAGACGAGAGCGCCCTGTAAACCCAAATACATAAGTTACTAATGGGAAGGTAGCAACCTCCTCAAGGGTAGGCTGTGCTCGTTGAGCCAGTGGATGGGTTTTAGGCACTAGAATACTTCTATTCCAGCGATAACAAGGCATCATAATGAGGTCATTGAAATGGTCCATTGCCTCAGTAGCAATCGCAAAATCAACTGTGCCGTCAGCCGCCATTTCTGCTATTTGTGTTGGGGTACCTTGGTGCATATGCAGCGATACATCAGGGTATTGCGCGATAAAGTTTTGAATAATACCCGGTAAAGCATACCTCGCCTGGGTGTGCGTCGTCGCAATCGATAAACTGCCTTTATTTTCATTGCTAAATTCTTGAGCGACCTGTTTGATGCTCTCCACTTTTCTTAATATTTCGCCAGAAACCTTAAGAATAGCCTCGCCAGCTGGTGTGACCCTAGTGAGGTGCTTTCCGCTTCGTGCAAATATCTCAACACCCAGTTCGTCCTCTAAGAGTCGAATTTGCTTACTAATCCCTGGCTGTGAGGTGTAAAGCACTTGAGCAGTGGCAGACACATTAAGATCATGGTGCGCCACTTCCCAGATGTAGCGCAATTGTTGTAGCTTCATAAGCCCTCCAGGCTAACACGACCCTACTACCCGTCAAATGGTTATAAAAATAGAATTAAATATTCTTTTCCAGAATAGATGTAAATCTATAGATTTACCAGCTAACTTCTTAAACTGTATGTTATAAGCATAGACTATATTCATGGAATTTCTGTTATATGTAATGTCAGGCGCCCTTGTTGGGGTAATTGTAGGTATCACTGGCATTGGCGGGGGATCTTTAATGACCCCCTTACTCCTACTTTTTGGTATTCCACCACATATCGCTGTTGGTACTGACCTGCTTTATGCATCCATTACTAAAGCCAGTGGCGTTGTGGCTCACCACAAACAAAAGACTATAAAGTGGTCAATAACCTTATTAATGGTAGCCGGAAGTATTCCTAGCGCCATTATAACCGGTATTATTTTGAGCGCTTTTTTTGACGACTACCAGCATTACACAGGCATCATCACCACAAGCTTGGGAGTCATGCTTGTTGTCACTGCCATTTTGTTGTTATTCAGAAAGCGCCTACAGCTTTTTGCTGAAAACCAAGCCAACTTAAACAAAAGTAGCTGGCTTCAGGCCAACCGAGCAGGGATTACTGTATTCATGGGGGTTATATTGGGTATTTTTGTCACCCTATCCTCTGTGGGCGCAGGAGCCATTGGCACTGTTGTTTTACTGATTTTATATCCCTACCTAAGATCCATACAGATTGTAGGTACAGACTTAGCTCATGCAGTGCCTCTTACCCTGGTAGGAGGGTTAGTACACCTTTCTCTTGGTAACGTAGATTACGCGCTACTTGGCGCCTTATTGGTAGGCTCAATCCCAGCTATACATTTTGGTACAAAAATAGGATCACATTTACCGGAGAACTTGTTGCGCAATATTTTAGCCGCCCTACTCTTAATACTTGGCGTCAAATATATTGTATTTTAGTTATTTAGCCTATCAACATCACCTAAGTTAATCATAGGCACAATAAGTACAGGTATTGGTGAATTGCCCAATACCTTACTGACAACCGCACCCACTGCGCCCCCTTGGAAAGCTGAGCGCCCGTGACTCCCCAGTAAAATTAAATCGCTTTCAAGCGCACAGGCCTTTTGAATGATCACTTCCGACGGGAAGCCAATATCGATAATCACCTCACCCAGTTCAATTTGACTTAATATCTCGTGATAATCATTCCTAAGGGTGCCTTCCACTTGCTGCTTTATTTTATTCTTTACATCATTTAAACCATGCTGGCGCAGGTATCTTCTATCTTTTTCTGGCACATAAGCATTAATAATCGACTCCGCAAATACCCCCATTGGTTCAATGACATGAACAATATCGACGCGAGCCTTCATTTTTGAGGTCAGTCGGACTAACTGCCTCATTAAATACGGACTGTACAGCCCAAGATCAGTTGCAAATAAAATTCGTGAAATCATGGCGACCGCTTACTGCCGATGTCTTAATTAATCATAGCAGCTCAAAACATGTCTATACTTTCAATTGAACCCAATCAGGAGGTGATTATGAGTGACCGCATGTTAAGCTTGGCTGAGGCCAGCTCTATTTTAAATGTCAGTGAAGTAACCGTTAAACGATGGGCAAGAGAGCACCTTCTTAAAAGCGTTAAGCAAGGTAGCGACTTCCTATTTCCAGAGTCAGATGTCATTAAGTACAAGGAATTGAACGAGAAATTCCGCAAATAATCCCAAAAGGCTTGTTTTAAACAGGCCTTTTTTCATTTTCTCCTATTTTCTTGCATTTACCCCTTTCAGTCGCCCATTCAAGTGCTCTATTATTACGCCTTTAAATTGTTACAGCTTCGGAATAATAAGCACAATGTCAAACAAACGCGTCGAAGACCTGAATATAGAGAGTACAGAAACTCTTATCACTCCTGAACAGTTGAAATCTGAGCTGCCCATTTCTGATAAAGCGATCAATTCCGTTGAGCAAGGCCGTCTGGCTGTTCGCAACATCCTTGATCGTAAAGACCCTCGCTTATTTGTCGTGATTGGCCCTTGTTCTATTCATGATGTTCAAGCAGCTAAAGAGTATGCTGAAAAATTAAAAGTACTCAGCGATAAGGTAAGCGATAGCATTCTTATTGTGATGCGTGTTTATTTTGAAAAGCCACGTACAACGGTGGGCTGGAAAGGCCTGATCAATGACCCGTACTTAAATGACACCTTCAAAATTGAAGATGGCTTAAAGATCTCCCGTAAGCTTTTAATCGACCTTGCAGAGCTTGGCCTGCCGCTTTCTACTGAAGCGCTAGATCCTATCTCGCCTCAGTACCTACAAGACCTAATCAGCTGGTCAGCTATTGGCGCACGCACTACTGAAAGCCAAACCCATAGAGAGCTGGCCAGTGGTTTATCTTGTGCTGTTGGCTTTAAAAATGGCACAGATGGCAATCTAACCGTTGCAATCAATGCAATGCAGTCGACTGCCAACCCGCATCGCTTCCTGGGTATTAATGGCGACGGTCAAGTTGCCGTTGTTAAAACCAAGGGCAACCCATATGGGCACGTGGTTTTACGTGGTGGTGGCGGCAAACCAAACTATGACTCTGTTAGCATCGCCCTGTGCGAGCAAGAGATGGAAAAAGCCAATGTTAAAAATAACATCATGGTTGATTGCTCTCATGCCAACTCAAATAAAGATCCATCACTGCAACCCCTAGTAATGGACAACGTGAGCAATCAAATTCTTGAGGGCAATAAATCAATTGTTGGCTTAATGGTTGAATCGCACCTTAAGTTTGGCAACCAAAGCATTCCGGCCAACTTAGATGACCTAGTATACGGCCAATCAATAACTGACGGCTGCATTTCATGGGATCAAACCGAAGAAGCTATCCTTAAAATGCACGAAAAGCTAAAAGAAGTCCTTCCAAAGCGCTAAAAAGCACAAGGGGTTGCTCAACAACCCCTTTTCAATTTTTATGATATAATTTCGCGCTTTCAAATTTGAGCAACCAAAATGAATTCACCTAAAGTCGGCATTATCATGGGTTCCACTTCTGATTGGAGTACCATGGAAAAAGCAGAAGAAGTTCTGATAAAGCTTGGTGTAAGCTATGAAGTAAAGGTTGTTTCGGCTCACCGTACGCCCGACCTATTGTTTGATTATGCAACCAGCGCGGCTGAGCGCGGCATAGAGGTTATTGTTGCTGGCGCTGGCGGCGCTGCCCACTTACCTGGGATGGTTGCAGCTAAAACGCATCTTCCTGTATTTGGCGTGCCGGTTAAGAGTAAGGCCCTAAACGGCGTAGACTCACTACTCTCCATTGCACAAATGCCTGCGGGTATTGCTGTTGGTACACTGGCTATTGGCCCTGCTGGTGCCGCTAACGCTGGCCTACTTGCAGCTCAAGTTATCGCTTTGCATGATGAGTCAGTTCGCAGCAAACTTATTGAATTTCGTGCAAATCAAACTGAAAAAGTTCTTTCTATTCCAGACCCACGGGACGCGTAGTAAATGGCAGTAAAGCGTATTGGAGTCATCGGCTCTGGCCAACTAGGTCGCATGATGGCATTAGGTGCCACTCACCTAGACACCGAGTTTGTTTTTTTTGACGAAGCGGCCGCGTCACCTTGCTCAAATCTAGGTAAATCAATTCAACCTAGCACTCAAGATGCTCTTCAACGCTTTATTGGTAGCGTTGATGTTGTGACATATGAAAGTGAAAACACGGATGCTCAGCTTGTAAACGAAATCAATGAAAGCGTCCCTGTATACCCAAGTGCAGCTTCATTACTGAATAGCCAGCACCGTTTAACAGAAAAGAGTTTCTTTCAATCTATTGGCATTAAAACCGCAGATTTCAGAAAAGTCACAAGCAAAGATGAACTCGAGCTTGCTGTAAAAGAATTAGGCTTACCCATAATCCTCAAAACCACCCGCGAAGGTTATGACGGCAAAGGGCAGGCTCTAATTAGAAACCAAGACGACATTAACAAGGCTTGGGCTGAGATAGGTGATAAAGAGCTGATCGCAGAAGCATTTGTCACATTCTCACGTGAGCTTTCTGTTATTGCTGCTCGCAGCGTTAGCGGTGAAATCAAGATTTACCCCCTTGCTGAGAACGATCACAGTGCTGGGATCTTGCGCGTTTCACGCGTTCCAGCACAAAATATCTCGCCTGAGAAAGAAGCTCAAGCCAAAGGGTTTATCACTACCCTACTTGAAAAACTTGATCACGTGGGCGTATTAACACTCGAATTGTTTGATACCGATACAGGGCTTGTAGCAAACGAAATGGCACCTCGTGTGCACAACTCCGGCCACTGGAGTATTGAGGGCGCTCATTGCAGTCAGTTTGAAAACCACATTCGCGCCATTTGTGATATGCCTCTTGGTGACACCCAATCACGTCAACCATTTGCAGGTATGATTAACATTATCGGCAAACATGGTGACCGTAATTTAGTACTATCTAAAGCGAATTGCTTCTATCACGCGTACGGCAAAGATGAACGGGTTAATCGTAAAATCGGACACATCAATCTTATTGCTGACTCAGAGCAAGAACTAGAAAGCAGCATCTCAAGCTTGCATGCATTCATTACTGAGTGTGGCGAGTAACTCTGTTTTATAAAGCCCTTAAAAACAAAAAAAGCCCCTAGGGGCTTTTTTTATACGGCTAATTTTTACATATATGCATTGTCAGAATTGGTATGATCCGTCACATCCCTTACGCCTTTAAGCTGAGGTAGCTTTTCAAGTAACGTTTTTTCTATACCTTCTTTTAGTGTGACATCTACAGCACTACACCCTTGGCAGCCACCACCAAACTCTAAGATAGCCAAGCCATCTTCAGTCACTTCTACCAACTTAACCTCACCACCGTGTGAAGCCAAGCCTGGATTAATTTCATTATAAAGAATGTAAGTAATTTGCTCTTCAACCGGGCTATCGTTGGTAACCTTAGGCATTTTTGCATTAGGTGCTTTGATCGTCAGCTGGCCACCCATTTTATCTTTTGCGAAGTCTATTTTTGCATCTTCCATATACAAAACGCTTTGCTTATCTAGATAAACGCGAAGGTCATTAACATCCATAATTTCATCATTTGCGTTTACTTCTTCAGGGCGACAATAAGCAAGGCAAGTTTCAGCGTATGGCGTACCTGGCTGGGTGATAAAAACACGCACAGACATACCAGGAACATTTTGTTTTGCCAGTAATTCAGATAAATACTGCGCAGCTGCGTCAGTGATATTTAGCATTTCGCTCTCCGGTAAATTTTGTCCGATTTTACTGGGTTTTTGCCATAAAACCAATCCATAGTTATTTAGTCAGGTATTTCAATTCTATATCCACAATTCAAATAAGCGTTATAAGAAATAAACCATTTTCTCGATATGCATCTTTTGCTATTGTGCGCCCAAATCTAATAATGCAGCCATCTAAATGGCAGTGATGAGAGCGATATGTATATATATGACAACTACGATCAACGTATCGTAGATGAGCGAGTAGCTCAGTTTAAAGAACAAACCGAGCGTTATCTTGCGGGCGGCCTGACTGAAGAGCAGTTCCTTCCTCTGCGCCTACAAAACGGACTATATGTACAACGCTATGCACCAATGCTGCGCGTAGCCGTGCCTTACGGCCTGCTTTCAAGTACACAAGTTCGCAAGCTTGCTCATATCGCACGCACTTATGATAAGGGCTATGCGCACATCAGTACTCGTACCAATGTTCAGTACAACTGGCCTGAGCTTAAAGATGTGCCTGAAATTCTTGCCGAGCTTGCTAGTGTTCAAATGCATGCCATTCAAACCAGCGGCAACTGCATTCGTAACACCACAACAGACCAGTTTGCCGGCGTAACTCCAAACGAGCTAGTTGATGCCCGCCCTTATTGTGAAATCATTCGTCAGTGGTCCACCTTTCACCCTGAGTTTGCCTTTTTGCCGCGCAAATTTAAAATTGCTGTGAACAGTCATTTATCAGATGACCGTGCAGCTACCATGCTGCATGACATCGGCATTAAGATTGTTAAGAACGACCTAGGTGAAATTGGCTTTGCTGTTTACGTAGGTGGCGGTCTTGGCCGTACGCCAATTGTTGCCTCGCTGGTTAAAGAATTCTTGCCAGAAAAAGATCTGCTAACTTATTTAGATGCAGTACTTCGTGTTTATAATTTAAACGGTCGTCGTGACAACAAATACAAAGCCCGTATCAAAATCCTAGTTAAAGCTCTAGGTGTAGAAGCATTCGCAGAAAAAGTAGATGCTGAATGGCAGCATTTAAAAGACGGTCCTGGCACCCTTACACAAGAAGAGATTGATCGCATTAAGGGGCATTTCACAGCACCTAGCTATGAAACCCTAAGCGCTAGCACATCACTTGCACAGCAGCTTGCTGAAAACAAAGCCTTTTCCAACTGGTATAACCGCAACGTCAGCGAACATAAAATCGAAGGCTACGCCATTGTTACACTGACCCTGAAAAAATTAGGTACACCTCCTGGTGATATTACTGACAAGCAATTAGATGTGGTTGCAGATTTAGCCGATCGCTACAGCTTTGGTGAAGTTCGCAATACTCATGAGCAAAATATTGTTTTAGCCGATGTGAAACAGGATGAGTTGTTTGCGCTATGGCAAGAAGCCAAAGCGGCTGGCTTTGCAACACCGAACCTTGGCCTTCTAACGGATATGATTTGCTGCCCTGGTGGTGACTTCTGTGCACTGGCTAACGCCAAATCTATCCCTGTAGCAGAAGCGTTACAGGCTAAGTTCGATGACTTAGATTACCTTCACGACCTTGGCGAGATTGACCTGAATATTTCTGGCTGTATGAATGCGTGTGGTCACCACCACATTGGCCATATTGGCATCCTAGGTGTAGACAAAAAAGGGGAGGAGTTTTACCAAGTTTCACTAGGCGGCGACTCGGGTCCTGACGCTACCATTGGTAAAATCTTAGGTCCATCTTTTGCTCGTGAGCAAATGCCTGAAATTATAGAAAAAGTACTAGCGATCTATGTTGATCAACGCATTGAGGGTGAGCGTTTTATTGATACTTACCGTCGAGTTGGTCACAGCATCTTCAAGGAGCGTGTATATGCAAAATCTAATTAATCAACAATCAGTTCTTGAAGACACTTGGCAAATCGTTATTGATCAGGAGTCAGAACTGCCACAAGGCAATATTCTTGTTGAAGCAAACTATTGGCTAGAAAATCAAACTGCACTAGTTGGTCGTTCCGATATTGGTATTTATTTAAATGGTGATGCAGATCTTGAAGCATTAAAAGACCAGTTAGATAATTTCAAAGTTATCGCCGTTAACTTCCCAGCTTTTGCTGATGGTCGTGGATATAGCTTGGCTCGCTTACTTAAAGAGCGTTACAAGTATCAAGGTGAAATTCGTGCAATTGGTGATGTGCTAATTGATCAGCTTTATTTCATGAAGCGCTGTGGCTTTGATACTTATCTTCTTAAAGATGGTCTTGAAGCTGAAAAAGCCCTGCAATATTTTTCAACCTTTAGTGACCCCTACCAACTTGCTTACGACGTGCAAACCCCTTTGTTTCGCCGTAAAGCCTAGTAGCTAAGAAACAGCCTCATTTGAGGCTGTTTCTATTTTCTGCTTTACAGTAATTGCGTTTTATATCAGGCTAATCTTACTTACTTAGGGTTTAGCCATGGAACATAGTCTTTTCTTTTCCTTTTTTATTATCTTTAGTGGTGCCGCTATTCTGGCAACCCTCTCTTTATACACACATCAACCTATAATAATTGCTTATGTAGCCCTTGGCATTATCGCAGGACCTTCTGTTATGGGCTGGGTAAGCGATGCCCAGCAGCTAAGTGAAATAGCCCATATAGGTATCGTCTTTCTTTTGTTTTTACTTGGCTTAGATATGCAGCCAAAAAGCCTTGCCCATGTACTAAAAAAAGCCAGCCTTGTTGCCCTTGCAAGCTCGTGCGTCTTTTTTGCTTCAGGATATGGAGCTGCCCTTGCTTTCGGTTTCACACAAACCGAAGCACTGGTAACCGGTGCAGCACTTATGTTTTCCAGCACCATTATCGGTATTAAATTATTGCCAACTACCGTTTTGCATCACAAGCACATGGGGGAGCTCATGGTCGGCTTGCTTTTGCTGCAAGACATGATCGCAATCATTGTTTTATTGGTGCTGGGAAGCGCTTCTTCAGGGGGAGGAATCCAAGACTTTGCACTTACCGCGCTCGCTCTACCTTGCCTTATTATTTTTGCTTACGTGTGTGTTAAATTTGTCATATTGCCATTACTGGTTAAATTTGATTTATTCCATGAATATCTATTCTTAATGGCAATTGGTTGGTGCTTAGGATTAGCTGAGCTGGGTGCTTACCTTGGTTTATCTAAAGAAATGGGGGCTTTTGTAGCGGGCATTACACTTGCAACCCACCCTGTTGCGCAATTTATGACTGAAAAATTAAAACCAATCAGGGATTTTTTCTTAGTGTTATTTTTCTTCACGCTTGGAGCTGGATTTAAACTGCATGTCCTTGCCGATATTTGGCTCTACGCAATAATTTTAAGTGTCATTGTGCTTGCTATTAAACCTGCAACATTTAAATTATTACTTGGACTTCAATCTGAAAACAGTAAGTTATCGTGGGATATAGGTTTTCGCCTAGGGCAAATAAGTGAGTTTTCGTTGTTAATTGCCTACCTAGCTATTGCTTCTAACCTCATAGGTGAAAATGCTGCACACACCATTCAAGCAACCGCCGTAATTACATTTATTATTTCTACCTACATTGTAATTTTTAAATACCCTAACCCAATCGCACCTTCTAGCAAGTTGCGACGAGATTAGGGGTATTCTACATGCATTTAGTGCTTAAGGATGAAGCGACCCGATATGGATCCCTTGAGCATATGTGTCATGGTATCGCTCAACTCTGATTTTGATATTTCAACACATGAGTCAAGCAATGCAGCAAGCTGCCATTCACCCGAAATTTTATTCCAAATTTCTTTTTTTCTCGATAAAGGTAACTCAACAGAGTCCACCCCCAGTAAGCTTATATCGCGCAAAATAAATGGCAGAACGGTTGTATTTAATGCTGGAGACGCCACCAAACCACAACATGCAACACAGCCACTGTAATCAAGTGTCTTAAGAATACTTCCCAATACAGGCCCGCCCGCTACATCAATCGCACCTGAATACACAGGCTTAAGAAGTGGACGCTTTGACTCATCAATAAAGTCATCCCTTAAAACCACATCTTGAGCGCCAAGCGCTTTTAGGTATTCAGCTTTATCAACTTTAGATGTAAGCGCATGCACTTGATAACCCAGCTTTGCTAATAGAGATATGGCAATACTGCCTACCCCACCAGTGGCACCAGACACCAAAACTGGCTTAGCTTTAGAGACATTATTATTGATGAGCTTATCAACACACAGCGCTGCCGTAAGCCCAGCTGTACCCCAAGCCATGGCTTCTTTTTCAGGCAAGTTTTCAGGCAACTTAATCACCCACTGAGCTGGCACTCGAATATACTCCCCAAAGCCACCAGATGTATTCATACCAAGATCATATCCCGTCACAACAACCTTGGTTCCAACTGGCAGCGTATCATCAGCAGATTCTACAACTTCACCAACAGCGTCTATGCCTGGTGTATGTGGGAATGCTTGCGTAACCCCCTTATTACCTGAAAAAGACAGTGCATCTTTAAAGTTAACAGATGAATAGCTCACCTTAATTAATAAATCGCCTTCAGGTAGGTCCGCAGTATCGAGTTCTTTAATCTGCGAACTGTATTTACCTGTATCTTGTTCACTAACAACTAATGCACTGTATTTCATCACAACCTCTATTTACATATACCACTTATGGAATGCTAACTTATTAACAGCGGACTCTAATGATTGATTGAAGGCACTTTGAGCGCTAGCGCCTAAGCGTTTCAATAAAGGCTTTTTCTGCTCGCTTTTAAGCTCATAGACATCGGCTTCTTTACATCGTGCAAGCAAGTAATCATCACTGGTAGACACTACATCAACAAGATCTTGTGTAAGAGCATCTTGGCCATACCAAACATCACCGTTAGCTACTTTTTCAATATCAACAGATGGGCGATGTTTATGAATAAAGTTTTTAAACAAAACATGAACATCGGCTAGATCTTCTCTGAACTTTTCACGGGCCTTATCTGTATTTTCACCAAAAACAGTTAAAGTACGCTTATATTCACCAGCAGTATGCACTTCAAAATCTATATCATTCTTTTTAAGCAGCTTATTAAAGTTTGGCAGCTGAGCGATCACACCAATCGAGCCAATCACAGCAAATGGCGCGGCTATAATCTTATCTGCCACCACAGCCATCATATAGCCACCACTCGCCGCAACTTTATCGACACAAATAGTCAGAGGTATGCCCTGCGCTTTAATGCGATCTAACTGTGAAGCTGCGTAACCGTATTGATGAACCATGCCACCACCACTTTCAACTTTTACAACCACCTCATTAACATGGTCACCCATACTTAAAAGCGCCGTTATCTCATCTTTGAGTTGTTCACTTTGGCTGGCTTTAATGTCGCCATTAAAATTAAGTACATACACTTTTTTACGAATGGCTTGCTCTTCATTTTTACTCTTTTTCTCTTGTTCTTTTTCTTCTTTTTTAATTGCTTTTAACTGTTTCTTATCAAGCACGCTTTCCTGTAGTTTGTGCTTCAGCTTATTCAAGCTATCGTTCAAAAAATGAACAGTCAGTGTTTCAGGTTTGGATTTTTGCCCAGCGCTGGCTACCAATCCAATAATCATGGCAACAACCACTACAAATGTTATGGCTTTAGCCAAAAACAGACCATATTCAGATAAAAATTCCACGTTACTTCCTTAATTAATAGCTTGGGCTAAGTGTAACCACTCTATTTCTTCGACACTAGCTTAGTCTTATAAAACATCGAAAGGTTATTCCCAGAAATTCAAACAATCGTATGATTAACTATTGACACCCACAAGCACCTTGCTTAGTCTGACAATATCTGTGAAACACTCAGATGTGCTTGTCAGTTTAATCAGTACAAGCTTCTTTCTTACATTTTACAAAGGATCACGATATGACTTCAGTTGCTGACATCATTGAACAAATGAAAGCAAAATTTAATGCTGATGCTGCTGCTGGCATGGAAAACGTATTCCAATTCAGCATCGAAGATGGTGATGATTTTTTCGTTGCAGTTAATGACGGCAACTTCGAAATCGGTAGCGGTTCACACGACGACCCATCTGTAACTCTAATCATGAGCACTGAAACCCTAGTAGGTATCATGACTGGCGAAACTGACGGTATGCAAGCATTCATGGCTGGCCAGCTACGTGCTGAAGGCGACATGATGCTAGCGACTAAACTTGGTGAATTGTTCCCACAATAATCCAATTTTGCGTATGCATTAAAAAAGGGGCTTAGGCCCCTTTTTTAATGCATGGAATAAATTCTAAACCTACCAGCCGCTCAATGCTTGTTTTGCTTGTTGATTTACTGGCTGAGCATCAAGGCCATCATGAAAAAGTCTTACTTGATAAATTGCGCCATTTGCCATCGGCATATAGGTAGCGGTGCCATATTTTGCCTGCACAAAACCTAACCATTTTTTATTGGCGAACCAAGGCCATGTATCGACAAATTGCGAGCCTAATAAATCATATGCATTATCAGATGCTTGGTTCTCTTGCTCTAAAGATAAAAAACGGCCCGAGATTCGATCTAGCTTGTATGCAGGAAGATCACCATCAAACCATGCAGATACTTTAATAAGGCGCACGTCAAGTTGCCACTGATCCCCCTCAAGGCGGTATAACTGTTTATTTTTCTCTCGACCAACAAGCTCAACATCAAACTCTTGGGGGGCAACCTCAACAAAGCGTAGCGTAGCAATTACCTGACCATCATCAACCACAGAGTAGTGAAACAAATTAAACGCAACTGCCGCACTAATTGCCATTCCAGTAAACGCCAAAAAACCAAGGCTTCCACGCAGCCATTTCATAAACCAGTTTTTTGAAATCAAAGCCTTACCTGAAACAAAAAGTAGTATCAAAGCAAGTAAGGCTAAAATTGCGATTAAAACATAAACCCCCATTAAGTCACCTTATAACCCAGTTGAGCGATACTCTTGACTGCCAATGAAAGAATATCTGTTGCGGACACATCAGACTGAGAGACTGTTTCAATGTAATACTCAATACTGGTCAGCACGTCGGCCAAAACCTCTAAACGAGCTTCGTCAGCCGGTGCATCACTACTTAAAACTCTTTCGTTTAAATAGCGAATAGACATAGCAATAATTTTCGCACACTGTGTTTCATTTAAGAATATCAAGGCGCCCTTAACCCCAGCCAAGGCTTGACCTATATTTGCTAAATGAAGTTTATCGCTGCTTTCAACAAAGGCAGCAACAGCACGCTTTGAAATCGCCAACCCTGAATGAATTTCATCAAACAAGACAATTCGGGCTTCAAAATAATGGCCAGCACCAATAATTTGCTGTTGAGTATTGGCACCATTTACCTGTCGCCCAAATTTTTCACTGGCCAGCTCAACCTCAAGCAAAGCATCTGCGATTCCTGCTAAAGCAATGACCCTTTCTTCATTTGAGAGGCTCACAAGACCAATCACATTACTAAGTTGCCCTTCAAGTCTCTGGCTCAAGGCATCCTGATTAATCACTTTAAGTACATTAGCCATACGCTGAAGGCGTGCTTTTAATTCATCAAAATCATTTTCACTTAATGAATCACGCTCTGCTAAATCCAACGCATCCTTAACATTTTGAACTTCTTCTTTGAATGCTTTTGCCAGCGTATCAAAAGATCCAATATCCGGGCCGGATAGCAACTTACGTTCAATCTTTAGCTGCTCCTCTGTTACAGATGAGCGTATTGAGTAAGCTTGCTTGATATCAGCTATAAGACCATTTTGCTGTGAAGATAAACTGACGATATGTAGTAAATCTTTATGCAATTCGTTTGCGGCTTGACTTGTAAAGACCTTAACACCATTTTTAATCATGCTACGCATCAAAATATCAACGCGAGCAAATAACATTCTACGAGCAAGTGTTAAATCATACTTGTCTTCTGCCATAGCATTTAAAGCGGCCAAGCAAGACCACCAAAACGGCCAAGCCATCGTCCCTCTTAGCCCTCTTTCGAGTAGCACTAAAGAACGCTGAATAAGTTTAAAACCAACAACAGGGTTTTGGTCTTTTAAGACTCGCAGCAAGCCTGCTTGAAACATCAATCTTAAACGAGGCAAGTGTGGCTTTACATTGAAGCTAGGTTTTTCAACGGCTGGTAATTTAGGGCGAAGGTTTACCTTAAAGAAGTGAGATTCTGTAATAGGCCTATGCCCGCCTACTTTTCTTACCATATTGATTGCAGGTACAAGCAATATAGGGTGATCGACCTCTTGCTCCATAAGTACATTTATATATTGGGTAAGACCAATTAATGCACGCCCAAGCACATCAAGTTTAATTACCTGCTTAACCGCTCCATCACCAATAAGTGACAGCATTTCGGTTGCCAAAGTGTCAGCACCTGATAGTTCGAGCAATTTAAATGTGCCACGGGCAAGATTGACCTCATCCGCGAATAATTTAAGGTGCGCAGCATCCAAGCTTTCACTAAATTGAGAAAGGTAGTTTTCAGCTTTTTGTAATGTGGTTTCGAGCTCTTTACGAACAAGGCCAATCGAAACACTAATGTTAGAAACTTGATTCATATGAGCCTAATTACTCATGGCACATAAGTGCTTTTTTATAATAGTTATCATTTATGCCATTCTACTCTTAAAAACTAGGTAAATCATTGATTCAATTCTCAAAGCCTAGTTACTTATTCCACAGAACTTTTTCACATTTGCCAGAGAGCATTTCCAAAAATGCTGCATGACTGGCGGACTCTTCAGTGCTAACACCATAAATAGGTAAGTTGGCTGCTATTGACGGATCGACAATCAAGCTCTTAAGAATCTCTTGTTCAGACGGCTCATCACTATCATCTTCCTTGCTATCAAGGGTCAAGTCTGTTTGACCGCCGGTCATTAGCAAATAAACATCCGCTAAGATCTCAGAGTCTAACAGAGCTCCGTGAAGCTCACGGTGACTATTATCTATGCCATAGCGACGACACAATGCATCAAGGCTATTACGTTGACCGGGATGCATCTGTCTAGCAAGCGTGAGCGTATCCAATACCGTACATATATCGGCGGTTTTAGGATAGCCTCGCAACGCAGCAAATTCCCTATCCATAAAGCCGACATCGAATGGGGCATTATGAATAACCAGCTGGGCACCTTTAATAAAAGAAATAAAGTCATCCGCCACGTGTGAAAAAAGCGGCTTATCCTCTAAGAATTCATCCGTAATACCATGAACTTCCATGGCTTCTGGATCCACAAGGCGCTGAGGGTTGATATATTGATGATAATGATTACCCGTTAGTTTTCGGTTAACCAGCTCAACACAACCAATCTCGATGATTTTATGACCTTCGCCGATACCTGTGGTTTCGGTATCTAAAACTATTTGCCGCATGTTGATCCCTTAAGTAACTGCTCAACACCTTTATTAGCTAGCTGATCCGCTTTTTCATTCCCTGGATGGCCTGAGTGGCCCTTTACCCAATGCCAATTAATAGTATGAGTGGATATGGCTTTATCTAAGCGCATCCAGAGGTCTTGATTTTTAACTGGCTGTTTAGCAGCTGTCTTCCAGCCTCGCTTTTTCCAATTATCCATCCACTCAAGAACGCCTTTTCTTAAATACTCGCTATCTGTCGTCAACTCGACGTCGCATGGTCTGGTTAAAAGCTCTAGACCCGCTATAGCGGCCATCAGTTCCATCCTGTTGTTAGTGGTATTCATCTCACCACCAAATAATTCTTTTTCATTTGCGCCAAATCGCAGCCAAGTTCCCCAGCCACCAGGGCCCGGATTGCCTTTACACGCACCATCAGTATACATTTCAACGACTTGGGACACTTAAACCTCTTGCACTAGGTGTAGCAACCGGAATTCTACGGCCACCCAAAGCCCTCCATTGTGGCCGAATTGGGGTTCTCCCTGCAACCAATTTACGTGCAAGTAGCATATATACACCCGCTCCGGGTAAGCCAATGTAGCGCAATAATTTATCTAACTGTCTTGAAAACCGAGGAAAGTACCTAAGAAGAAAGGGGGGCGCGTATTGTAAGTGCTCAACCTGCTCCACTCTAAAGCCCAATAGAGTTAACCAGTCAAGCAACCTGGATTGCGAAACATAGCGCCCTTTTGGAGCCAGGCTGTATTTCGAAAAGACTCGACTTGCCCCCCATGTGCTGTATGGGTTGAAACCTATAATGACAAGATAACCATTGGGCACAACTACCCTAGCCGCTTCGCGCAAGCATTGATGAGCTGCGCCTTGATACTCAAAAATATGATGGGAAACCACGCAGTCGAGACTATTCTCCCTAAAAGGCAAGGCTTCGTAATCGACTTGCAGCTGGCTGTTTTTTTGGTGTGAAGCAAAGAAATGGTGTCTCAGAGTGGTTGCCTTAACAACAGATTGATTAAAAGCACTAAGCTGCAACAAATAATGGCCATGCAAATCAGGCATTAGCTGACTTAATGCATCAATCTCAAGAGACCACAAGTGTTTTGCCGCTTTGGTATCTTGCCAATCCTTATTCATAATCACATCCCTTGAGACAGCTTGCCCATTTAAACAAAACCCGGCTTGACCCTTTACACGTGTATTCATACACTGCCCGCATATTTTTATATCGGTATTTACAATTGTTTTCACGCATTTTCATCACACTAAGCGCATCTTTACTCCTAGCCGGCTGTAATTTAATCAAACCCAACACGGATCAGGCCAATACTTATCAGGCTCCCAATTTACTTATAGAGCAAGATGAGGCCTCCAATGCTCCTCCCGAGTCCGGTGAGGTGGCTACAGATAACACAATCGATCCAGAAGTCAGTGATCTATGGCAAAGGGTCCGCAACCAATACCAGCTAGACAGTGACATTAGTAATGGCCCTATAACTGCACAGTTAAATTGGTTTAAACGTCATCAATCATATATTAACAGGGTTTCCCTAAGGGCCGAGCGCTATTTGTTTTTCATCATGGAGCAAATAGATGTAAGAGACATGCCTGGCGAGATAGCATTATTACCTATTGTCGAAAGTGCTTTTGATCCTTTTGCTTACAGCCATGGTCGAGCATCTGGTGTGTGGCAATTTATACCTAGTACAGGCCATATCTATGGCTTAAATCAAGACTGGTGGTATGACGGGCGCAGAGATATACGCCGCTCAACCATGGGAGCCCTGAAGTTTCTCAAAGGCCTATCTAGAGAATTCAAAGGGGACTGGATGCTTGCATTAGCCGCCTATAACTCAGGTGCTGGCACTGTTCGCAAAGCAATTCGCAAAAATAAGAGAAAAGGCCTACCAACTGATTTTTGGTCACTCTCTTTGCCAAAGGAAACCAGAGATTACGTACCTAAGCTTATCGCACTAGCTAAATTAGTGGCTGACCCTGAAAAACATGGCATCACACTACCCTTCATTGAGAACAAGCCCTACTTTGCTGTCGTTAATACAGGCAGCCAAATGGATCTTAGCCAGGCTGCACTCATGGCAGGCGTAGAATTAGAGGAAATTTATAAGCTTAACCCCCAATATAATCAGTGGGCTACCAGCCCTAATGGCCCCCATGAAATTTTGGTGCCCATTGAAAATAAAGAACAAATTGAAAAGCAATTAGCTGAAGTTGAACCTCACCAGCGCATCAAGTGGCAAAGATATAAAGTAAATAGCGGTGACTCTCTTATTTCTATTGCAAAGAAGTTTCACACTACTCCTGACGCCCTAAAACAGGTGAACCCGATTCAAGGTAATCTATTACGTATTGGCGACATGCTGCTCATACCAACCGCATTCAATAATTTGGCTAGCTATACTTACTCAGCCAAAAATCGTAAAAACACCAAACAAAACAATACACGAGGACCAAAAGGCTCTTCGAAAATAAACCACTCAGTGCAAAGTGGTGATAGCTTTTGGAGCTTATCCAAAGAGCATAAAGTATCGGTTAAAAGTATTGCGCGATGGAACGGAATGGCCCCCAAGGATCCATTAATCCCAGGTCAAAAACTAGTCATATGGTCAAAAACACAAAACGGATGGGGAAAACAAAATCGAGAAGTCATTCGTAAAATCCGCTATCGCGTGCGCAATGGCGACAGCCTACATCGAATTGCAAATAAGTTTAATGTGAGCGTTAAAGACATACAACGCTGGAATCAAATACAAAAGAGAAAATACCTTCAGCCTGGTGATGAACTCATCCTGTATGTGGATGTCACACAAGCAGGCTAGCTAACGGCTTTGTCTTAACATTAGGTATCTGTTAACTTAACGACATCCATAACAATAAGAAACAAGCATGCAAAGCTACTTTTTACAGCGGTTATTGCTAATCATCCCGACATTCATTGGGATTACATTATTAGTATTCACCTTAACCCGACTTGTGCCCGGTGGGCCGATTGAGCGCATGCTAGCAGAAGCTCAATTTTCTAACTCCGCAACCTCTTCCAGCTCCAATGGTTTTGGCTCTCAAAGTTTAAGTGAAGACCAGCTTGATCAGCTAAAAGCTTATTACGGTTTTGATAAGCCTATTGTAAGCAGTTATTTTGAATGGCTTTGGAAAATTTTAAAACTCGATCTTGGTGAGTCTACTCGTTACGGTGAACCCGTATGGGAAAGCATAAAAGACAGACTGCCAATTTCAATTTTTTATGGTGTGACCACCATGATACTGACTTACTTGATATGCATACCCCTAGGCATAATTAAAGCCATTAAACACGGCACACCTTTCGATCACATATCTTCTGCATTTATTTTTATCAGCTATGCCGTACCTGGCTATGTTATTGGTATTGCCTGCATTGCTTATTTTGCCGTTCACCTTGAATGGTTTCCTTTAGGTGGATTTGTCAGCGATGAGTTTGAATACCTTTCAACCTGGGAAAAAGTAAAAGACTTGCTAAACCACGCCGCTCTACCCTTGGTTGCCTATATGATGGGATCACTTGCCGTGATGACATTTATGATGAAAAACGCATTAATGGAAAATCTAGCAGCCGACTATGTGAGAACAGCAACAGCAAAAGGGTTTAGTTTTAAACAAGCGGTATCACGTCACGCCCTTAGAAACAGTTTAATCCCCCTTGCTACTCACTTCGGACAAAATATTGGTGTAATTTTAGGTGGTTCATTCCTAATTGAAAAAATATTTAACATTGATGGTATAGGACTACTTGGCTACGAGGCATTAGTCGAAAGAGACTACCCTGTTGTGATGGGCATCCTTGTTATATCAGCTGTATTGTACTTAATTGGCAACATACTAAGCGACATATGTGTTGCATGGGCAGACCCTAGAATTCGCTTTGGGGAGAACAAATAATGCTTTCACCTCAAGCAAAGCGCAGATGGCAACGATTTAAAACCATAAAACGCGGCTACTACTCCTTTATCGCAATTTGTATTCTAATTTTTGTCAGCTTATTTGCAGAGATATGGGTCAACAATCGTCCCATTGTCGTTCATTATAACGACACACTCTATTTTCCTAGCTACGGCGACATAGTACCTGGCAATACGTTTGGGCTAGATTACAACTGGGAAACCAATTACCGAGAATTAAACCGGTCATTCAAAGAAAATCCAGAATCTGGAAATTGGATGATTAAAGCACTCATTCCATACAATCCGTTTGAAAATCACTTTATCGAAGGTGAGTACCCTCCATACGCACCCTCTCTAGAAAACAAGCATTATCTTGGCACCGACATGGCAGGAAGAGATATTCTATCGCGTATTATTTATGGATTTAGAATTGCGATTTTGTTTTCACTTTTCCTTTTAGTCATCACATATGTCATTGGCATATTTATTGGTGCGCTAATGGGGTTTCTTGGTGGAACATTTGATTTGATTTTCCAACGCGTCATTGAAATTTTATCCAATGTTCCAATTCTATATATCATCATGATTGTCGCATCAATTATCACACCAAACTTCTGGACACTAGCACTGATGCTAGGAGCCTTTAGCTGGATGGGTCTCACATGGTATATGCGCACGGAAACCTATCGCGAAAACACCCGCGAATATGTATTAGCTGCTCGCTCAATTGGCGCTTCAAATTGGAGAATTATGTTTAAACACATATTGCCAAATTCCGTTTCTATTTTAATTACCTTTTTCCCATTTTCTGTGGTCAGCGGTATTACAGCATTGACCAGTTTAGATTACCTTGGCTTTGGATTGCCGGCCCCTACCCCAAGCTGGGGTGAGCTATTACAACAAGGTACAAATAATTTAGATTATCAGTGGATAGCCGCTTCAGCCGTTGTGGCACTAACCATTGTACTCACACTTGTTACATTTATTGGTGAGGCTGTTCGAGAAGCCTTTGACCCTAAAAAGCATTCCTACTTTAGCTGAGAAATTGCCCATGAAAATAATAAAAAGCGCTTTGCTCTTATGTTGCCTGATGGCAAGTCATATTTCTTTTGCACAAAACAACTCGCTTCCAAATAATTTAAAGTGGGAAACAAATAACACATCCCCTAGCTGGGCAGACCCAAGCGCGTTAAAAGGCGGTGTATTTACAGAGTTTATGCTCACCTTTCCGCCGACACTAAGAACGGTTGGCCCTGATTCGAATAGCTCATTTAGGTCATACATCAATGCAAACCAATTAGGACTTGTTGGTATGCACCCAAATACATTGGAGGTCATCCCTCAGTTAGCAACATCTTGGGCTTATGGCAAAGATGGTAAAACCGTCTTTTACAAGCTTGATCCAGCAGCAAAATGGAGTGATGGCCAACCCGTCACCGCGGATGACTTTTTATTTACACTTGAATTTATGCGCTCGCCGCACATTAATGCACCTTGGTATAACAACTACTACACCGAACAAATCATAGATATCGCAAAATATGATGCTCATACCATCTCAATAACGGGCGCAGTTGCCCATCCGAAAGAAGATTTACACTATTATTACGGTATCGGTCCTACCCCAAAACATTTCTATAAAAAAATCGAAGAGACTTGGATCAAAGACAATAACTGGTCAATCGTACCTAACACAGGCCCATACCAAATTACAAAAATCAAAAAAGGTAAGCAGGTCGAATTTACTCGCAAGCAAGAATGGTGGGCAAAAGATTATAAGTACAACCAAGGACGATTTAATGTTGACAAAGTCATCATAAAAGTCATTCGTGACGTCAATATCGCCTACAGCCACTTCGAGAAAGGCAACCTAGACACCTTTGGCTTAATACAACCTGAGTTCTGGCACAACAAAGCAAAAGGCATGCTTTACGATAAAGGTTTCATTGAAAAATTCTTTTTTTATAATGACACACCAAGATCCAGCTCTGGTTTCTTTTTAAACCAAGACAATGAAATACTAAAAGACAAAAATGTACGCCTAGCGTTAAGTTATGCACTTAATTTTGACAAAGTTATAAATACTGTCTTACGCGGTGACTATGAAAGACTTCAAACCTTCCATACAGGTTACGGCGAATATTCAAATGAAAATATTCAAGCTCGTGAGTTTAATTTAGATAAAGCAAACCAACTATTAAATGACAGCCCATGGTCAACACGTGGCGGCGACGGCATCAGAGTCAACAATGGCAAGCGCTTAAGTCTTGATCTATCTTATGGGCGCAAGGAACACAGTGAACGCTGGTCAATACTCAAACAAGATGCATTAAAAGCAGGTATTGAAATCAACCTTGTTTTACAAGATTCATCTTCTCATTACAAAACCATCATGCAAAAGCAGCATCAAATCGCCTCTCTTGGCTGGAGTACTGGTTTTAGACCAGCATTCTGGCAGCACTTTCACAGCGAAAATGCTCACAAACCACAAACCAATAATATTACTAATATGGATAACCCAGAGCTTGATAAAAAGATCATGCAATATCGCAGTGAAACCAATAAAGACCTGCGTATAAAGCTGGCCAAAGAAATCGAACAAATCATCCATGATTCAGCTGCGTTCATTCCTGACTTTAAAGTACCGTATACCCGAGGTGCTCATTGGCGCTGGATTAAATTTCCGAAACTACCAGGCACAAAAACAAGTAGCACCTTATACTCCCCATTTTCTGATGGCGGTATTTTCTGGATAGATAACAAAGTAAAAATTGAAACAAAAACAGCACGAAAAAGTAAAACACAGTACCCTGCTGTTAATAGGACTTATGAACAATTCAGAGTCGCCACACCATGAGTACAAAAGATTGCTTACTCAGTGTCACAGACCTCTGTGTAGACTTTCAAACTGATCATGGCACATTAAATGTGCTTGATCATGTAAGTTTTGATATTGAAAAAGGTAAAACACTTGGTCTAGTAGGTGAATCAGGATGTGGTAAAAGCGTCACATCTTTAGCCATAATGAAGTTACTACCACAGCCAGCGGGCAATATCCGCAGCGGCACGGTGTCATTTAATGACGTGCCACTGTCTAGCTTGGTACCCAAGGAACTTAGAAAAATTCGTGGCAATCGTATTGCTATGATTTTCCAAGAACCCATGACAGCGCTAAACCCAGTGAAGGCAATTGGCAAACAAATCGCCGAGGTTTTTGAACTACACAGACCAGAACTCACAAAAAAACAAATGTTCGAAGAAACCATTAATGTGCTTGATAAAGCTGGCATACCAGATGCTGGAAAACGAGTTTTTGAATACCCTCACCAACTGTCCGGTGGCATGCGTCAAAGGGTAATGATTGCCATGGCCCTAGCCTGCAAACCAGATTTACTCATTGCTGATGAGCCGACAACAGCTCTTGATGTCACCATACAAGCTCAAATACTTGATTTAATGCAGTCACTTCAAAAAGAGTATGGCATGGGCATTCTTTTCATCACCCATGACCTAGGGGTTATTGCCGAATTGTGTGATGACGTTGTGGTCATGTATGCAGGTAGAGTGGCTGAAAAAAGCAGCGTAAAGGAACTATTCAAACAGCCAAAACACCCCTACACAAAGGGGCTTTTAAATTCCATTCCAAAATTGAACCAAGCAAATAAAAGCCGCTTGAACACTATCGAAGGCCAAGTGCCAACTTTACAAAACATGCCACAAGGGTGTCGTTTTTATAATCGCTGCCCATACAAGCAAGAAGATTGTAAAACACTAGATCATTCCTTTATCAATCAAAATGGCAGTAATTATGTAAACTGCCTTCACTGGCATGAGATTTAATATGACCCAAGAAAATCTATTAGCTATTTCAGGCCTATCGAAATCGTTTCCAGTTAGCTCAAAAGGCTTATTTAATAGCAAACAACAATTACGCGCTGTCGACAATGTAAACCTAACCATCAAAGCGGGTGAGACATTAGGAATAGTAGGTGAATCAGGTTGCGGTAAAAGCACACTAGCAAAAACCATTGCGCGTTTATATGAAGCAACCAGTGGCGATGTCTATTTTAAAAATCAAAACCTAACACAACTCACTCAAAAGCAACTGCGACCGCTTCGCCCCAAAATACAATATGTATTTCAAGATCCGTATGAATCATTAAATCCAAGACACACTATTGGCAGCATACTTGAAGAGCCTTTTGTCATTCATACAAAACTAAGCCCGCAAGAGCGACAGGAAAAAGTAAAACAATTATTGGCTCGCGTGGGCATGCCTGAATACGCAGTCAATAAATACCCCCATGAATTCTCTGGTGGGCAAAGACAAAGAATTGGCATTGCCCGTGCAATCGCCCTGGAGCCAGAGTTACTTATTTGTGATGAGCCCGTATCGGCACTTGATGTATCCGTACAATCACAGATTATAAATCTATTAATTGATTTACAGCGTGAAATGAACCTAGCGATTTTATTTATTGCCCATGACTTGGCCGTGGTTAAGCATATATCAGATCGAATTAGCGTTATGTATTTGGGCTCCATTGTTGAGACAGCCGATAGTGACGTAATCTTCAACAAGCCAAGACACCCTTATACCCAGTTTTTACTCGACGCCATACCAACACCAGACCCAACACTTAAACGAGCAAAAAAAAGGATATCAGGAGAACTCCCGTCTCCTATATCCCCGCCTTCAGGTTGCCACTTCAACACTCGCTGCCCTATTGTGAAACCAGAATGCCACAGTACAAGACCACAATTAATTGTTACAGACAGTCAAGACCACCAAGTGGCTTGCCACTATCATCAACAATCTTTTGAAAATTGGGAATCACCATGGGACTACTAAGCGGTAAAACAGCACTAATTGTTGGTATAGCTAGTAAAAAATCCATCGCTTACGGCATTGCAAAAAGCTTTCATGAACAAGGTGCCAAGCTTGCCTTCACCTATCAAAATGAAAAATTAAAAGGCCGTGTAGAAGGCTTTGCTGAAGAGTTTGGTAGTGATCTAGTCTATCCGTGTGACGTTGCAATTGACGAAGAAATTAACAATCTTAAAAATAATCTATGCGAGCAATGGCCTTCACTGGATATTTTAGTGCATTCAGTTGGCTATGCTCCAGCCAACGAGCTTGAAGGCGACATGGTCGATGTTTCAACACGTGAAGGCTTTCAGGTTGCCCATGACATTAGCAGCTACAGTTTAATCGCCCTAACCTCAGCATTTAAAGATCACTTAAGTGAAAGTGCTTCTGTGCTAACGCTAACCTACCACGGCTCAACACAAACATTACCTAACTACAATGTAATGGGTATGGCAAAAGCAAGCCTAGAAGCCGGTGTGCGCTACTTGGCTAGCGATTTGGGTCCTAAGGGTATACGAGTCAATGCAATCAGTGCAGGCCCAATACGCACGCTTGCCGCTTCTGGCATTAAAAGCTTCCGAAAGATGTTAAAAGACAATGCACAACGAGCACCATTACGCAGGAACGTAACCATAGAGGAAGTAGGTAATTCAGCGATGTTTCTCGCGTCCGATTTGGCGAGTGGGATTACAGGAGAGATATTATATGTAGATGCGGGTTTTAATACCTGTGCGATCTCTTCAGCACAGATGCTTGAGCAAGACTAAAGCAGAGTAAAATAAAAAAGGGCCAAAGGCCCTTTTTTTACGTCTGAATTAAGATGCTTTAATTCTTATCTATATCAGCACTATCTAGCTGATACTGGTAAAACGCTTTATATTCATTATAAGATTTAGCTCGACTCACTTTTTGCAATTCATCATCGCTTTGTGCAACTGCAATATCACGCTTAACACCGTCTAAGCGCACTAATGCTTTGTTACCAGCCTTGGTATCGACTAATTCAAATGACGCGTCACCAGCATTTAATGGCAATGCAAATGCGGCTTGAACAACCTGCTGATGTGCACCCGTGAATTCACGAGTTTTATTTTTAACAGACTGCCAAGAGCCAGTAAAGTCACCAGAAACAGCCTTCGCAAGTGCTTCTTCAGCCTGCTGATCTACAAGTTCGCTTGCTTTACGGTTAACTAATTGTGACTTAATTTGAGAACTAACATCAGCCAAAGGTTTAACTGTAGACTCTATAAACTCATTTAAGTGAATAACAACAGCGTGACCATCATTCAGTTCAATTACTTCACTATTAGAGCCATCGTTTAGCACGACATCAGAAAAGGCCGACATAACAACTTGACGATTAGCGGCTACACCCTTGCCGCCAACCTCGGAAAAAGGACCTTCTGTTTTAATCGTAAGATTAAGTGCTTTAGCTGGAACATCGATATTACTTGAAGAGAAAGCCTCATCTTTCAGAGTCTCAAGGGCCTCAAGGTATTCAACCTGCACAGCTTCTTGACGCAAATCATCTTCGATCGTGTCTTTAAGCTCATTAAGGGATGCCAATTCAGGCTGACGAACATCTAATAATTTAATTAAATGCAAGCCGTCCCGCGTCTCAACCACTTCAGATATCTGGTCTTTTTGAAGGCCAGATAAAGCCTGAGCAAATGCGTCTTCATAAATTTCATCATTTGCAAAACCTAAATCACCACCTGCGTACTTAGATGCATCATCTTCTGAATATTCTTTTGCTAAATCTTCAAATGACTGACCAGAGCTAAGCTTACCTTGAATATCAGCCATGGCTTTTTGTGCTGCATCATCATTTGACAACAATAAAATGTGCGCAGCACGGTATTCTTTTTTACTTGCTGCTTGCGCTTCCATTTCGGAGTAACGCTCAGCCACTTCATCTTCAGTAATGGAGATATTTTTCGCCAAATCATTACGCTTTAATTCAACGTATTTAATACTCACTTTATCTTCGGTCATGTATTGAGCTTTATTTTGCTCATAGAACTCAGCCACTTCGTCATCAGAAACTGCGACCTCTTTTTTAGCATCCGCTAATAAAAATTCAACATACGAGAAGTCACGCTCTTGCGATTCAAGCTGAGCTGCAAGTTTTGCTTCATATGGCGTTGCAAAACTACTTCCCTGCCATGCATTTTGCGCCTGCTGAGTTGATAAAGATGTGCGAAGCAACTCACGGTAAGTACTACGAGTAAAACCAGCACTACGCAATGCTAGATCATAACTATCACGATTGAATTGCCCATTAACCTGAAACTCTGGAGATTGAAGAATGATTCTATCAATTGCCTCATCTGAAAAATAAACACCAGAGTTGACAGCGGCTTGTTTAAACAACGCTTCATTAATAAGACTCTCAAGCGCAGACTCACGAAGCATTTCATCTTTTATCATTGAAGGATCAAAGTTTTCACCAAACTGCGCTTGTAAGCGGCGTTTTTGCATCTGAACCATTTGCTGGACCTGATACTCAGTGATTTCTTCACCATTTACTTCAGCTGGCGCATCTTCACCACCACCTAAAGCAACAATACTTTCAACACCAAATAGCGCAAACGTTAAAATTATCAAACCAACTATAATTTTAGCGGCAACACCCTTTGAACCATCTCGAATAGCCTGCAGCATGGAACAATCAACCTTTCTTAGAATTCTTCTTACTAGATAAAAAAAAGCGCACCAAGGAGATGCGCCTTTTATAATACTTTAATTAACAGCTCACACTGTTATTGAGTATTTTAGTTTACTGCATCTTTCAATGCTTTACCTGGCTTGAAGCCTGGAACTTTGGCAGCTGCAATTTGAATTGGCTGACCAGTTTGTGGATTACGACCGGTGCGAGCAGCACGTTCTTTAACCGCAAAAGTACCAAAACCAACAAGAACCACTTGATCACCGTCTTTCAATGCAGTTGTGATTGCATCTACAGTAGCGTCCAAAGCACGGCCCGCGGCTGCTTTTGGAATATCTGCAGAAGCAGCAATTGCATCAATTAATTCAGATTTATTCACACGTATCCCCTTTACCAAAATTGGTTATTATAGATGTAAACTGGTATCGCTAAGCGCTGTAGCATAGACCTAGATAGAACGCTGAAAGGTATACCAGCGCCAAGCCGAGTGTCAACCGCTTAGTTAGTTTTTATATTAATGAGTACTCAATCGACCCTGCTGATTTTGCTGGGTTGCGGCTTCCTTTTCAATAACTGAAGCAACATTTTTTTCAAGATTACCGGTTAAAGCGACATCAAGCACCTCATCAACCCATTTTACAGGGATAATTTCCAGCTCTTGCTTAATATTATCCGGAATCTCTTTTAAGTCTCGTTCATTTTCTTCTGGAATTAAAACAGTCTTAATACCACCACGATGAGCGGCAAGTAATTTTTCTTTGAGACCACCAATTGCCAGCACCTTGCCCCGTAAAGTGACTTCACCGGTCATGGCCACATCTGAGCGCACCTGTGTATTGGTTATAACGGACATTAACGCCGTTACCATACCAACACCCGCACTTGGACCATCTTTCGGCGTAGCGCCTTCAGGAACATGTATGTGCAGATCATGAGTTTCAAAGAAATCCATCGGTAAGCCAAGACCTTCAGAGCGACTTTTAACAACGGTTAAAGCTGCCTGAATAGACTCTTGCATCACATCACCAAGAGAGCCCGTCTTAACAACGCGTCCCTTACCCATTGAAATGGCAGATTCAATGGTTAATATTTCACCACCAACTGATGTCCATGCCAAACCGGTTACCTGACCCACTTGATGTTCTTCTTCAGCTAGGCCATAACGGAATTTTTGCACACCTAAATAATTCTCAATTTGCTCAGGTTTGATATCACCATCGAGCTCAATATCTTTTGCCATCACATTTTCTTTGACCACCTTACGGCAGATTTTAGCCATTTGGCGCTCAAGTCCACGAACACCTGCTTCCTTGGTATAGTGACGAACAACATGGCGCAAGCTTTCCTCTGACATCGTTAATTCAGGCGCTTTAACTCCATTTGCTTTCATCTGTTTTGGCAACAAATAGCGCTGACAAATACTCACTTTCTCATCTTCGGTATAACCTGGGATGCGAATGATCTCCATGCGATCCAACAATGGCGCTGGAATATTCATACTGTTAGCCGTACAAACAAACATCACTTCAGACAAGTCAAAATCCACTTCAAGATAATGGTCACTAAACGTGCTGTTTTGTTCAGGATCTAACACTTCTAACAATGCACTAGCCGGATCACCACGATGATCCATGCCCATCTTGTCAATTTCATCCAACAAGAAAAGTGGATTTTTAACACCTACTTTATTAATTTTTTGAATCAACTTACCCGGCATTGAACCGATATAAGTACGACGATGCCCACGGATCTCAGCTTCGTCGCGCACCCCACCTAATGCCATGCGAACGTATTTACGATTAGTCGCTTTTGCAATCGAACGACCCAGTGAGGTTTTACCTACCCCTGGCGGACCCACCAAACATAAGATATTACCGGTGGATTTCTTAACGCGCTTTTGCACCGCAAGATACTCAAGAATACGCTCTTTAACCTCATCGAGACCAAAATGATCTTCATTTAGAATCTCATCTGCAAGGTCAATGTTATTACGTGTCTTGCTTTTACTCTTCCATGGTACGCCAAGCATCCAATCTAAATACCCACGAACAACAGATGCTTCTGCCGACATAGGGGACATCATTTTTAATTTATTTAATTCAGATTCTGCTTTCTCTTTCGCCTCTTTAGGCATGCCTGATTCAACAATCTTATTCTGCAGATCTTCCAGCTCATTAGGAACATCATCCATGTCACCTAGTTCTTTTTGAATGGCTTTCATTTGCTCATTCAAATAATACTCGCGCTGGCTTTTTTCCATTTGTTTTTTAACGCGACCACGAATACGTTTTTCAATATCTAATAAGTCTACTTCAGACTCAATTAATGCCATTAGGTGCTCTAAACGATCGCGCTCAGAAACCATTTCTAATATGGCTTGCTTCTCATCTAATTTAAGAGACAAGTGTGCTGCAATGGTGTCTGCTAAGCGCCCTGCCTCTTCAATGCTTTCAATTGAAGCCAAAACTTCGCTTGGCACCTTTTTACTCATTTGCACAAACTGATCAAACTGCTGAACAACAGCCTTAACTAAAACAGATTGTTCGCGTTCAGCTAGTGATTCAATTTCTAAGAAAGAGGATTCCGCTTGGTAAAAATCATCCGCCTCTTGAAAATCAGTGACCTCAGAACGATGCAGACCTTCAACTAAAACCTTAACGGTACCGTCCGGTAATTTCAAAAGCTGCAATACTGATGCAACCGTACCTACGTTATAAATATCAGCGGCTGTGGGCTCGTCGGTTGTGGCGTTTTTTTGTGCAACCAAAAGAATTTTTTTACCGCCTTCCATTGCAGACTCTAAAGCCTTAATGGATTTGTCGCGACCGACAAATAAAGGGATAACCATATGGGGATAAACAACTACATCTCGAAGAGGCAGTACTGGAAGTGTTTCTGTTGTCATAAATTACCTTGTGCTTAGCAAGTGCACTGAACATAGGCTTAAGATGGGGATAAAACCAATAGAATACAAGGCCAAAACATAAAAAAAGGGGCCAATTGGCCCCTTTGTTTTATTTAAGCATCGTCCGGTGCGACTTTTGCACCTTCTGTTGACTCATAAATAAACAGTGGTTCATTGTCACCATTGATAACAGCGTCATCAATAACAACCTTAGAAACATGATCTTCAGATGGAATTTTATACATACTATCAAGCAGTATGCCCTCCATAATAGAACGAAGACCACGAGCACCGGTTTTACGCTCCATCGCTTTATTTGCAACGGCAGATAAAGCTGAATCGCGGAACTCAAGCTCAACATCTTCCATTTCAAATAATGCCTGATATTGCTTAACCAAAGCGTTTTTAGGCTCTACCAGTATCTGAATAAGTGCAGCTTCATCTAGCTCGTCAAGTGTCGCCACCACAGGCAAGCGACCGATAAACTCAGGAATCAAGCCGTATTTCACTAAATCCATTGGCTCAACATTTTTAAGCAACGAGCCAACTGACTTTGTGTCATCTTTTGCTTTAACAATTGCATTAAAGCCGATACCACTTTTTTCAGTACGATCACGAATAATCTGATCTAGCCCCGCAAAAGCACCACCACATATAAACAAGATATTGCCTGTATTAACTTGCAAAAACTCTTGCTGCGGATGCTTACGACCACCTTGAGGCGGCACAGAAGCAACGGTACCTTCAATAAGCTTAAGTAAGGCCTGCTGAACACCTTCACCACTTACATCACGTGTAATAGACGGATTGTCTGACTTACGAGAGATTTTATCGATTTCATCAATATAGACGATACCGCGCTGAGCTTTATCTACATCATAATCGCATTTTTGCAGCAATTTCTGAATGATATTTTCAACATCCTCACCCACATAACCGGCTTCGG
>JAGDZK010000027.1:0-29752 GCA_049115935.1 Bermanella sp.
TCAGGCAAGGTATTGGTTTGGTGGCTTAACTCCACCGCTTCCATGATATTGCCTTCGCTCGCTAGCTGTAACCAGTTTGGAATGTAGTTATGCACAGGGCATTTCCATTCGCAATAAGGGTTACCACACGATAAACAACGGTGTGCTTGCTCACCAGCTTGCTCCTGCTGGAACGGCTGGTAAATTTCCACAAAATTATGTTTACGGGTTTGAATATCTTTTTTAGCAGGGTCTTTACGACCCACATCTAAAAATTGAAAATCATTACTTAATCGTTTCGCCATAGTCACCTCTGTCTGACTCACTCGCTATTGGTAAAAATTACTCGGAGCGAGTCCGGGTGTTTTTCAGCAGTTGTTCTAAGCTCGCCGCCTTAGGCTTAACCAACCAGAACTTGCCAATGTAATTGTCGAAGTTGTCCAAAATAGTTTGGCCCCAAGCACTGCCTGTTTCTTCAACGTAGTTTTTAATGATGCCGCGTAAATGATTACGATGGCCTTCGGTTTCTTCATTACTGATGCGGTGGATATCTACCAACTCGTGATTGTATTTATCCACAAAGGTGTTGTCTTGATCTAAGACGTATGCAAAACCACCTGTCATACCGGCACCGAAGTTATAGCCGGTACTGCCTAAAACAGTTACTTGACCGCCTGTCATATATTCACAACAGTGATCACCTGCGCCCTCTACTACCGCTTTCGCGCCAGAGTTACGCACAGCAAAACGCTCACCAGCACGACCAGCTGCTAGTAATTTACCGCCAGTTGCACCGTATAAACAGGTGTTACCAACAATAGAGGCATCTTGCGATTCAAATTCAGAACCTTTAGGTGGGAAAATAACAAGCTTACCGCCCGTCATACCTTTACCAACGTAATCGTTAGCATCACCTTCAAGGGTCATTTCAAGGCCGCCTGCATTCCAAACACCAAATGACTGGCCTGCTGTACCGGTTAGATTAACTTTAATCGGGGCACTAGCCATACCTTGGTTGCCGTGACGCAATGCAATTTCACCAGACAAACGGGCACCAATTGAGCGATCACAGTTACCTATGGTATAGGTGAACTCACCACCTTTTTTCGCTTCGATGGCGGCCAATGTATCCACCACCATGCGTTCAGCCATAGCGCCTTCATCGTAAGGATTATTACGATCAACTTGCACTGTGTGCGGCTTGTCTGCTGGGATTAAATCACTGCCCAATAATGGAGTAAGGTCTACCTTACGTTGTTTGTTAGTAGCGCCTTCAATCATTTCAAGTAGATCAGTTCGACCCACTAACTCACCAAGAGAGCGTACACCGACAGCTGCCATCCATTGGCGAGTTTCTTCTGCCACAAAGCGGAAGAAGTTTTTAACCATTTCGACGGTGCCGATGAAGTGTTGTTCACGTAACTGATCATTCTGAGTGGCAACACCCGTTGCACAGTTATTTAAGTGACAAATACGAAGATACTTACAACCTAATGCAACCATTGGTGTGGTACCAAAACCGAAGCTTTCAGCACCTAACATGGCCGCTTTAACAATATCTAAACCGGTTTTTAAACCACCATCGGTTTGTAAACGCACATTGCCACGTAAGTCATTGGCGCGCAGAGTTTGATGGGCTTCTGACAAACCAAGCTCGAACGGTGAACCTGCATACTTAATAGAAGTAAGCGGTGATGCCGCGGTACCACCATCGTAACCAGAAATGGTTATCAGGTCGGCATATGCTTTAGCAACACCGGCTGCAATGGTACCCACCCCTGGCTCAGATACTAACTTCACTGACACCTTAGCGCGTGGATTTACTTGTTTAAGATCGTAAATTAGCTGGGCTAAATCTTCGATCGAATAAATATCGTGATGAGGTGGTGGTGAAATTAATGTCACACCCGGCACCGAATAACGCAAGGTAGCAATTAGGTTATTTACCTTACCACCAGGTAGCTGACCACCTTCACCTGGTTTCGCACCTTGCGCTACTTTAATTTGAAGCACATCTGCACTTGATAAGTAGTGCGGCGTTACACCAAAACGACCCGATGCAATTTGTTTGATACGAGAATTTTTAGAAGTACCGTAACGCTTAGGATCTTCACCACCTTCACCAGAGTTAGAATTACCACCTAACTCATTCATGGCTTGTGCTAATGCTTCATGAGCTTCTGGTGACAATGCACCTAACGACATGGCAGCAGAGTCAAAGCGCGGGAAGATTGCTTCCGCTGGCTCTACTTCATCAATGGAAATACTGTTGGTTGTTTTAACCGCTAACAGGTCACGTAACGTGGCAGCTGGGCGCTTATTAACAAGTTCAGCGTATTTATCATATGCTGCTTGAGAGCCTGTTTGTACCGCATCTTGAATTGTGGTGATCACATCAGGGTTAAATGCATGGTATTCGCCGCCATGCACATATTTTAATAAACCGCCTTGATCTAAACCTTTACGAGCTTTCCAAGCATTAGCCGCATTGCGCACTAAGTCTTCTTGGAATTCATCAAAACCTGCACCTTGAATACGACTACTCGTGCCACAGAAGCAAAGGTCAACCACATCCGTAGCTAAACCAATACCTTCGAACAATTGAGATCCTCGGTAAGAAGCAATGGTTGAAATACCCATCTTAGATAAGATTTTCAACAAGCCTTTACGGATACCTTTACGGAAATTTTGGTTTGACTGTAGTGGGTCACCCAATAACTCACCCGTGCTGTGCATGTCTGCCAACACTTCATAAGTTAACCATGGGTAAACCGCAGTAGCACCAAAACCAATTAATACGGCGAAGTGATGAGCATCACGTGCGTCACCGGTTTCAATTACTAGGTTGCTTTCAGTACGCAGGCCTTTTTTGATTAAACCATGGTGTACTGCACCGGTTGCCATAGCCGCTGGAATCACCAACTGACCCGCTTCAATTTCGCGGTCAGATAGAATTAAAATGGTGATGCCTTCTTGAGAAGCGCTAACTGCTTGTTCAACCACTCGATTAATTGCAGCTTCTAGCCCTAATTCCGCTTCATAACCTAACGAAATAGTGGTGAAGTTAAATTCTTCTTTGCCTGTGCTCTTTAGGCCATTGAATTTTAACGGGGAAAGCACAGGGCTAGTTAATACAATACGACTAGCGTGATCCGCATTTTCAATAAATACGTTTTTCTCTTTACCAATACAGGTTTCAAGAGACATTACGATGGCTTCACGCAATGGATCGATTGGCGGGTTAGTTACCTGCGCAAACATTTGACGAAAGTAATCTGCCACATGGCGAGACTTCTGAGATAACACGGCCATTGGCGCGTCATCACCCATTGAGCCTGTGCCTTCAACGCCTTGTTCAGCCATAGGGCGTAATACTTGCTCACGCTCTTCAAAGCTAATTAAATGCAGTTTTTGGCGGGCTTTTAATTCGTCTTTGCTTAAGTTCTCTTCTTTAAAGCTTTCAAGCTCTAATTTAGATTCGATACGCATCGAATTTTCTTTCAGCCACTTGCTGTAAGGCTGAGAGTTTTTCAAGCGAGTATCAATGTCATCCGCTTCTAGTACTTCACCAGTTTGTGTATCAATGGCTAAAATTTGACCTGGGCCAACACGGCCTTTTGAAATAACATCTTCTGGCTTATAGCTGTGTGTACCAATTTCAGAGGCCACTGTAATGAAACCATTTTTGGTTTTCACCCAGCGAGACGGACGTAAACCATTACGGTCAAGACCACAAACCGCATAGCGGCCATCGGTAATTACCAAGCCAGCTGGGCCATCCCAAGGCTCCATGTGCATAGAGTTGTAGTCATAGAATGCACGAAGATCAGCATCCATGGTTTCAACATTTTGCCAGGCAGGTGGAATCATCATACGAATGGCGCGGAACATATCCATGCCGCCTGTGTGTAACAGTTCAAGCATGTTATCCATGGATGAAGAGTCTGACCCAGTTGTGTTCACAACAGGCTGGATAGATTCTAGATTTTCAAGTAATGGGGATTCAAACTTGCTACCACGAGCCGCCGCCCAGTTACGGTTACCACGAATGGTGTTGATTTCACCATTGTGCGCTAACAGGCGGAATGGCTGTGCTAATGGCCAGCGAGGAGCCGTGTTAGTAGAAAAACGCTGGTGGAAAACACAAATAGCCGTCTCTAGGCGCTCATCGCCTAGGTCTAGATAAAAGTTAGGCAGGTCGACCGGCATCATCAAACCTTTATAAGACAAGGTTTTCTCTGATAACGAGCAAATATAAAAATCATTGAATTCAGCAAGTGCAATTTCGGCTTTGCGACGAGCATAATAAAGCTGTACTGCAAATGCTTGCTCAGTTTGAGCCGTTTTTGCACTCACAAACACTTGCTCAAAACGAGGCAAGCAATCAATCGCCATTGGGCCTAAGCAATCGTTATTGGTTGGCACAACACGCCAGCCTTTTACTTCAAGGCCTTGCTCTTCGAATGCTGCATTCATGGCTGTACGTTGCTTTTGAGCAACGGACTCATCTAAATCTAAAAAGATCATGCCCACGGCATATTGCTCAGGTAGATCGATACCCAGGTCGGCTTTAGCCACCTGACGTAAAAAACTATCTGGTTTTTGGATTAAAAGGCCACAACCATCACCTGTCTTGCCATCTGCCGCGATACCACCGCGGTGTGTCATACAAGTCAATGATTCAATAGCCGTACGCAATAGGTCGTGACTCGTTTGGCCTTCCATGTGGGCAATCAAGCCGAAACCGCAGTTGTCTTTGAATTCACCTGGTGTGTACAGACCTGTTCTCATAGACGCTCTCATCAAAATTTCTTTATAAATCAATGCCTTATGTGGCATTTGGACGCCGATTCAGTAGTTTTGAACAGACAAAAGGAGGCTTATTCTACACGCGAGTGAGGGTAGGCTCAAATAAATTAGCCAAACTGCGGTTTATCTCGTGAAAGATGGGGCTTCTTTCACGTACATTAAGACAGGATTAATTAACGTTTACGCTTATGGTACTTGCCTTATATCCGCCTGAATTTTGCTTATAGGCCGCACCCATGGCTGACCTTTAATTGTTTTTGAAAGCTGGCTCGCTTGTTGATTTGCTTGTTGTTTATTGTCCATTGGACCATACACTACCACAAACCATGGCTCACCTTTGTAACGGGTTTCATAAATCGTTAACTTGCTTCCATCCATTTGCCTAGCGAAGCGTCTAACAAATGCTTTTGCACTCTCTTCATTGCGTACGCCCAATAACTGCAGTGCATACGACTGACTTGGCGCTGACAATAAAGGGTGTTTAAAGGCTAAGGTATCGGCCTGTTTATTGGCTGGCTTTTGCTCAGATTGTTTTATTTTGCCTACCGATGCCTCAGGTGTCTCTACCCTCTTGGGTATAGATGCCAGAGCCTTGCTAGATGGATTTTTAGCAGTTTCTATAATTTCGGTATCATCTAAAGAAAGCTTATCTTGGGATGTTTCAACATTTGATGGCGCTGGGTTTACAGGCTGTACGTCAAGCTCAACCTCTTCAGTTGATAACCCTTCATCAACAGCCGCTACAGATACTGCAGCTGTTTTGCGATTATTTTTCTCGGCCAGCAAGATTGCAATGGCATCATCTTCAACACTTACAACATCTTGCTCTTGATACAAAAAAGAGACAAACAATGCTGAGCCGATTAAGCAAACTGCAGCAATATGCCCTAAAGGCAATCGACCTGAGCGCTGGCGCTGATTATCTTGCTCCAACTCAATTAACTCAATTAACTTACCAGGCACACCTTTACTTAAAAGCCACAGCTGATGCATGTCTTTAATACTCAAAGGCACCACATCGTTTCCTGAGCGCTTAAACAGCTGAGCAATAAATGCTTCGCTTTCTTCTTCAGTAAAAGGAGATAACTCAATTAAGTGATAAAGCTTGTTTTCAAACTGGCTTTGCATGCTGTTTAAACGAGACTTAAGTGACTCATCTCCACATAAAATAAGACGCCAGCCATGCTCTTGTGTTGATTTCTCGATTAATACAGACAATACATCATCAGCAATTAAGTGGGCATCATCGACCATTAGGTGCAAGGTTTCTTGCTGCAAGGCCATTTTTTCAAGCTGGGTATTTAGATCAAGAAGGTTTGCAGAGCAACCAAGTTGTAATGAAATAACATCAATCAATTCAGGTAATTGATTCGTTTGAAATGCATTAATATGCACAACTTGATGATGCACACTTAACTGGGATATGGCGGCCTGTAATAAAGCTGTTTTACCAATCTCGCTAGGGCCAGTAATCAGCACAGCCATAGCACTGAATTCTTGCACGTGCAGCAGCATATCAAGTTGCTGCTCACGTTCGCCTAAGAGGATAATGTCGGGCGATGTCTTATTTGAGTCAGCCATCTTGCCCTCCATTTAATTATTAGTTGGTCAGGTGCGCCAGAGTAGCCTCAAAATGCTCAAGCGCGAAGTCGGATGTGGTGATCGCATCACCCATTGCTCGCAAAAGAACCAATCTCAGCTTACCATCTAACACCTTTTTGTCTACAGCCATGAGCTCTTTAAATCGATTAGCGCTCATTCCCTTAGGGCATTGTATTGGCAAATGAGCTTTAACTAGCAAATCAGAAATTCGATTAACATCTGAGCTTGCTATCCAACCTAAACGGGCAGAGAGATCGGCTGCCATTAACATGCCTGTCGCAACTGCCTCACCATGCAACCAATTACCATAACCTTGATCGGTCTCAATTGCGTGACCAAAGGTATGACCGAGATTCAAGATTGCACGAATACCGCCTTCACGCTCATCTAACGCCACGACGCGGGCCTTATTCAAACATGATGTTTCTATGGCGTAAATGAGAGCTTGGGTATCTTTGTTGTTCAAAGACAGAATATTAGATTCTAGCCAATCAAAAAATGGCAAATCGCAGATCAAACCATATTTGATCACTTCTGCAACACCCGCAGCCAACTCATTTACTGGCAACGTATTTAAACTATCAACATCAATCAGTACACAATTAGGCTGATGAAAGGCACCAATCATGTTTTTACCAAGCGCGTGATTAACGCCTGTTTTACCACCAACTGATGAATCAACTTGTGATAATAAAGTGGTTGGAATCTGAATAAAGTCAACGCCGCGTTGGTAACTGGCAGCAGCAAAACCGGTCATATCTCCAACGACACCACCGCCTAAAGCAACCAGTGTGGTTGTACGATTGTGGCGCTTAGTTAACAGCGCATCGAAAATAAGGTTTAGATTATCTAGGTTTTTATACTCTTCACCATCAGGCAAAATGACTTCATCAACCTGAAATCCAGCAAATAGCTTTTTAGTCTGCTCTAAATATAAAGGCGCTACGGTTTCATTCGTCACAATCATAACTTGCTGGCCTTTTACATAAGGCTTCACAAGTGAAGGGTCGGACAATAGGTTTTGACCAATGAAAATAGGGTAGCTTCGCTCACCAAGATCAACAGTTAGGGTCTTCATATTATTCAATGATATTTATCTCAGATAATCGCTTGAGGATTTCTTGTACAACAAATTTTGGATTTCGGTCGTCTGTATAGATCGTAATGTCAGCCACCTCTTGATAAAGAGGATCTCGTTGCTTCATTAAACGAGTAAGTACTTCTTCCGGGTTATCGATCTGAAGAAGTGGGCGATTCTTATCCTTGGAGGTTCGAGCAAGCTGTTGCTCCACAGAGGTTTTCAAATAAACTACAGTTCCTCGACTTTTTAGATGCAATCGATTTTCAGGTCTTAATACCGCACCGCCGCCAGTGGCCATGAGCACATCTTTTTCTTGCGTGATTTCATCGATAGCAATGACCTCTCGATCACGAAAGCCTTGCTCGCCTTCCACATCAAAAATCCAAGGAATATTACAGCCACAGCGATCTTCGATTTCTTTATCGCTATCTTTGAATTCAAGTTTAAGCTCAGTGGAAAGCAAACGGCCGATGGTGCTTTTACCAGCACCCATCGGCCCCACTAAATAAATATTATGTTTTGCCATAAATCTCTCTAGCGCGTGCTTAAAACGTCCTTCACTAATCGTGGCGTAATAAAGATTAACAACTCACTTTTATCTTCCGTATGAGTAGTGCGACGGAAAAGACGACCAATGACAGGCAAGTCACCAAAGAACGGGGTTTTATCAATTTGTGTCACATCTTCAGATTGGAAGATACCACCCAGTACAATGGTTTCGCCGTTATTCACCAGCACTTGAGTCTCTAATGCATTTGTATCAATAGTAGGGATATTATTAATTACTTCGCCAATTGCATCCTTATTGATAATCAAATCCATTAAAATACGATCATCCGGTGTGATTTGCGGCGTTACTTCCAATTTCAAAACAGCATCTTTAAAAGTAATAGTGGTCGCACCACTAGCAGAAGCTTGCTCATATGGAATTTGGGAACCTGCTTGAATTCGTGCTGTTTGACCATCAGCGGTAATGACTCGAGGTTGAGAAATGATTTCTGCTTTACCATCAGACTCCATGGCTGATAACTCAAGATCCAACATGTAGTCAAACGCATTTAAGCCAATACCAAATGTTGTTGCATTTGCGCTATTTACAGGCAAGTTAACAACATTCGCATTATTCAAATTAAAGTCTTCAGTATCATCACCATTGATTCGATCAACAACAATATTATTGTAAGCGGTAGTTGCAGCTCGAGAGCCACCTGCAGTGATAATTTTATCGTTCTTCAATACACCATAGCCGCCACCCCATCGAATACCTAGGTTTTCACCAACGTTAGTTGAAGCCACCACGATACGAGCTTCGATTAAAACCTGACGCACAGGCACATCAAGAACCTTAATTGCCCGTCGAACGGCTTCTATGGAGTTTGAAGTATCTTGTAAAATTATGGTGTTAGTTCTGGCATCAACGCTGGCACTACCACGATCACTTAGCAAAGAACCCTCAGCTGAAACTAAAGCTAAAAGATCAGTGGCTTTTGCATAACGCACTTGAATAAATTCAGTCCTTAATGGAGCAAAATCTTCAACTTGACGATTGGCTTCCAACTCAATTTTTTGGCGATTAGCAATCTGGTCCGCAGGTCCCACCATCAATACATTACCAATCTGCTGTTTTGCTAAGCCTTGTGATTTAAGTACGATATCTAAAGCTTGATCCCAAGGTACATTTTTCAAACGCAATGTAATACTACCCTGTACAGTGTCACTCGCTACTAAGTTAAAGCCAGTGAAGTCTGCAATTATCTGCAACACTGTACGAACTTCAATATCTTGGAAGTTCAATGATAATTTCTCACCGGTATACGGGAAACGCTCTTCTTTCTGACGCTCTTGTTCAGCTTTGGTAAGGGGCTTCACGTTAACTGTTAGTAAATTATCTGTTTGATAAGCTAAGTATTCATATCGATCGTCACTTGGCTCAATAAAGAAAACTGGCTTACCAGATTCAATCGTTGCATCAATGAAACGAACTGGGGTTGCAAAATCGCGGACATCTAAGCGACGGCGCATTTCCTCAGATAACTTAACATTACCAAACTCAACACGAATACGGCCAGACTCTTGACTGATGTCCACAGGTACATTTGGATTGCTTAAGCTAATTAAAACCTGCCCTTCACCTAAGTCACCACGTCGAAAATCCACATCAACAATACGGCCACTCTCATCTTTCTTCTTAGCTTTGTATTTTGGCTCATTTTGAGCCGCTAATATATTTATCTCTTGCTCGTCAATGCGCTCTTGTTGACCAATCACAACAAATAAATCATTTCCCTCGACTCGAGTCTCATATCCGGTCAATTCTGTTAAATTAATAATGACTCGAGTCTTTTCTTGGGTACCAACAATAATGGCTGTTCGAGCATTGCCCATGCCTATCTTGTGATATTTGGACTTAAGTTCACTAGTTGTATTGGGTAAATCCAAAGCAATTCGTGCTGGCTCTTCAATTGTATATCCCGACACATCAGGAGGCAGGCCATCGAAGGTCAATTTCATTTCAGTCTTATCACCTGGCAATGAAGCGAAAGACACATCTTTAATGGCCGATGCAAAAACAGTTGAGGTCGCCAGAAATAACAAGGCAACTAGACAATTTTTCATTAAGGTACTCTTCATTATTCTTCACCCCCTGCTGACTGGTTCAATCCCATAGTTTGGGGCCTAGCAATCCAACCGCCACTGCCATTTGGCACGACTTCAATTATTTCGATTTTATGGTCATTAATTTTCAAAATACGACCATGATTTTTACCAACATACTGACCTTGTTCAACCATATGTACATTGCCAGATTGAGTCTTTACTAACGCTTTTAGCTTTCCATCTAGGTCCTTCGATAACGTACCGACCAAAGACAAATCACTTAAATTATAGCGCTCCAACGCCTGCTTTATTCTATTTTGATCAGGAGCATCTACAGTATCATCTACTCGATTGCTTAACTCTTCAAACGCGACCGGAGATTCAAACGGTGAGCGCAAGGCCGAGGCGCTATATATAAATGCAGAATAAGGTTTAAATTCAGGCAGCGGTGCAATTCGCCCTTTGGGTTTTGCAGTTGTTGCCGCGATAAATTCTTCTAGGTCGCCTGTATTAGAATCACTACAGGCTGCTAAAAAAATAACACTAAGTAATAATAGTTTCTTCATTACTGTTACCTTTTAGCCTTTTTTTTCTTGCCTGATTTTTTTGCATCATCATTATAACGATACGTTTTGGCGGTAATTTTAAGGTTTAATTTGCTACCCTGTTTAGTAAGCGGTGTTACCGAAAAATCATGCAGAGTTACAATTCGCCCTAAACCCGCGACCGCGCTGACAAAAGCCCCAAAGTCATGATACTCACCCACAACATCAATACCAATCGGTAACTCAGTATAAAATTCAGTCTCTGTTTCTTTGTCCAGTTTAATAGATCTGATTTCTAAGTTTGCACCTACTGCTGAAGCCGTAATATCTTCCAGTAAACCAGGTACTTCCGTATCCCTAGGGAGCTGCCTCAATAAACTACCAAACGACTCCTCAATTTCTGCCAGCTGTTTTTTATACGCATCCAAATTTGCCACTCTAAATGCTTTGATTTCGAAATCTTTTTTGATGGTCTCTTCTTGAGCAACCACATTATCATAACGCTCAATAGACGCCTGAACATCCAAAAAATAAAGGCCTATTAACACACCAAAAAAAACCAAAACAGCAAAAAATACTCGACCAGCCAAGGGCCAAGAACCCATATTATTCCAATCGATGTCGTTAACATCAAAACCATTTATTTTTTCGGTTAATTCTTGAAAGTCCATTACTTAACCTCCTCAACAACTGGCGTAGACTGATTCACCAGCATATCAAAGCTGTTATAACCATTATCGCCAGCTTTAACACCCAATAAATTTGGATTAGTAAACCAAGGGGAGGCATCAAAATTACGCATCAATTGTGAAATTTGATCATTGCTAGATGCTTGGCCTTTTAGTTTAAACAGAGTGCCTTTGGATGACACTTCCGCTAAAAACAATTCTTCAGGCATTATGCGAGCCATCTCATCAAACATACGAACAATAACAGGACGGTTACCTTGCAGGTCTTGAATCAACTTCATTCGATCAAGCAACTCTTGTCGTTTGGTACGCAGCTCTTGGATCTCTTTAATTTTTTTATCTAGGCTGGACGTTTGCTTTTGCACATACTGATTACGATATTCTTGAGCTTGAATGGCACTACTATAAGCCTGGCTTACAAACCACCAAATAGAAAGGGACGCAATTAATACCAAAATTAAAACACTAACATATTCTTTTTGCCGCTCTTGACGTAATTCCTCGCGCCACGGTCTAAGGTTAATCTTTGCCATTAGTCAAAACTCCTCATGGCCAAGCCACACGCTACCAATAAGCCAGGAGCATCATTTGCTAATACCTGCGCATTTACTTTTGGCCCTAATGTCATATTGGCAAAAGGATTGGCAATAATCGCAGGGGTTCCAATTTTGTCTTGTACCAGCTGAGCTAAACCATCAAGTGACGACGTACCACCAGCTAATACTACATAATCCACATCATTATATTGGCTAGAACTATAAAAGAACTGCAACGATCGGCTTACTTGCTGAACAACAGACTCTTTAAACGGTATTAGAATCTCTGTTGCGTAATCGTCAGGCAGGCCACCTTCTAATTTAGCTCTACTCGCTTCTTGGGCACTAATACCATAACGACGCTGAATTTCTTCGGTTAACTGCTGACCACCAAACATTTGTTCACGGGTATAAATAATCTTACCTTGATTCAACACATTCAAGGTCGTCATGGTTGCACCAATATCAACAATCGCAACCGTGTCTTTTTGCTCGCCATCTAATTGTGATTCAAGTAATTGGAAGGCCCGTTCAATACAAAACGCTTCCACATCAACAACCGATGACTCGATACCCGCTATTTCAATAGAGTCTTCTCTTAGTTCTACTGTTTCTTTTCTACACGCTGCAAGTAATACATCAACTCGCTGGTCATCACCTTCGACAGAACCTTGAATTTCAAAGTCCATGGCGACTTCTTCTAAGGGGTAAGGAATGTATTGATCAGCCTCTAATGTAATCTGCTGCTCCATTTCATCATCCGATAAGCCTGCTCCCATCTGAATCACTTTTGTGATAACAGCAGAGCCAGCCACAGCTACGGCAGCACGTTTTACACCCGTGCGCGAGCGCAGCAATGCTTTTTTAATCGCACCGCCGACGGCTTCTTCATCGTTAATGGCTTGTTCAACCACTGAGTTTTCGGGCAGGGGTTCTGATGCATAGGCTTCGACTTGCATTCGACCGTTTTGCTCAACAAGTTCAATTATTTTGATGCTGGTTGAGCTAATATCGACCCCAAGGACTGCCTTATTTTTCTTTTTAAATAGTTTGGCTAGCACTGCTATTCCTTAATTTATCCAGCATCCGCGGCGGAAAAATGCCAAAATGCACGAATATTGAAGCATTATAAGCACAATCCTGTGAAAAGAACAAAAACCATTTATAATGGCAACACCCCATATTTACTGGGTAAACGAGCATTTTAAGCAATTAATGATGAAAAAAAATCGACCTGTTCTGCGTTTTTTGATTTTAGCCTGCGCCGCTGGCTTCTTTAGTCTAGTTTTAGGCGTGTGTAGTGTGTACCTTTACTTAGCACCTAGCCTACCGTCAGTTGAGAGTTTAAAAAACATTCAATTGCAAACTCCGCTGCGTATTTATACCAGTGATGGCAAGCTTATGGCTGAGTACGGAGAGAAGCGCCGTATGCCAGTTGCATACGAAGATGTGCCTCAGCAATTTTATAATGCATTGATTGCCGCTGAAGACGAAAACTTCTATAGCCATATCGGTATTGATTTCAAAGGCCTTGCTCGTGCTGCTTATGAATTAATCACAACAGGCAAAAAACGTTCTGGTGGTAGTACCATCACCATGCAAGTAGCCAAAAACTATTATTTAAGTAGTGAAAAAACATTTACCCGAAAGTTTACTGAAATTTTACTGGCCCTCCATATTGAGCAAGAATTAAGCAAAAAAGACATTCTTGAACTCTACGTCAATAAAATTTATTTGGGTAAACGCGCCTATGGTGTCGAATCCGCCGCTCAGGTTTATTATGGCAAGTCTATTCAAGAACTATCACTAGCACAGCTTGCAATGATTGCAGGATTACCTCAAGCACCCAGCGCAGCCAACCCCATTAACAACCCTGAACGAGCAATTTACCGTCGTAACTATGTTTTAGCTCGTATGTTCACCTCAAATTTTATTTCACAAGAAGAATTCGATGAGGCAGGCTCTGAACCCATTACGGCTAAATACCATGGTCTTGCCACTGAAATTGAAGCGCCATATGTTGCTGAGCTTGTGCGCGCAGAAATGCTTGAACGCTTCCCTGATGATCTCTATACAAAAGGTTATAGCGTCACCACCACTATCCACAGCGAATTACAAACAACCGCACAACGAGTGGTACGTGAAGGTTTGCATGATTATGATCGTAAACACGGCTTACGCTCTGAAGCTAAAGTACTGCCCCCTTTTATTCTCACTGAGCAGCAAGACATTACCGTCGCTATTGCCCCTAATATTTGGCAGGATGGCGATCCCATTCCCAGTATCGATAAAACGCTTTTTTTACCCCCTAGCCCAAAAGACCTCAATACATATTATTGGCTTGAGCAAATTAAAGATTTAAATAATCCGGGTGATTTACAATGGGCAATTGTGACAGACATTGATCCGGAAGATCACTCAATCGAGCTCGCTAGCTTGAAAAACAAAAACATATCTATGCCTTTCAAGCATTATCAATGGGCAAGGTCATACCTTTCTGTCAATGAGCTTGGTCCTGAAATCAAACAAGCAGACCAATTATTTAGCATTGGCCAGCGTGTATTAATTCAAGAAATAAACGGCGAATACTGGTTAGCACAAGAACCTGAAGCTCAAGCCTCTTTAGTCTCAATTGACCCACAAAATGGTGGACTTAAAGCGTTAGTCGGCGGCTATGATTTCAGCTTAAGTAAATACAACCGCGCAACACAAGCCGACCGCCAACCAGGTTCAAGTTTCAAACCTTTTGTTTATAGTGCTGGATTAGAATACGGCTTAACCCCTGCATCCATTATCAATGACGCACCTGTCGTATTTGAAGACGACAGTCTTGAAGCCATTTGGCGCCCTGAGAACTACAGTGGTAAATTCTTTGGCCCAACCCGTTTACGCCAAGCGTTATACAAGTCGCGTAATTTGGTTTCTATTCGTGTGCTTAGTCGAACAGGCATTGGCCGAACGATTAATTATGTGACCCGCTTTGGCCTACCAAGGCAAAAGCTGAATCGCGACCTTTCATTTGCTTTAGGCAGTTCAGGGTTAACACCTTACGAGATGGCCAGTGGGTATACCGCCTTAGCTAACGGTGGCTATAAAGTTGACCCTCACTTTATTACTAAAATTGAAGACAACGAAGGTCTTGTACTGTTTGAGCACAACGCAAAAATTGTTTGTGAATCATGCTTAAAAAGTATCGATGCGTTCAAAGAAAAACTAGATGCACAAGAACAGGCGCAAAAGGAACGTGCAGAGCTAGATGAGAGTATTGATCTAGCAGCGCTTAAAGAGAGCAACCAGATTCTACTTGAAGAGTATGTCTCACAGTTTCCACCACTTGCTCCACGCATTATGGATCAACGGGTCAATTACCTGATGTACACCATGCTTAAAGATGTGATTAAACAAGGTACAGGTAAGCGTGCACTGGCTCTTAAGCGTAATGATTTAGCAGGTAAAACCGGCACCACTAACGACCAAAAAGATGCATGGTTCTCAGGTTACAATAACAAGCTCGTAGCGAACGTATGGGTTGGATTTGATAGCCCTAGAACACTAGGTAGATGGGCGTTTGGTAGTAATACAGCATTACCGATTTGGGTTGAATACATGAAGGTTGCGTTAAAAGATATGCCTGAATCACCAATCAAACAACCAGACGGTTTAGTTTCAATTCGCATCGACCCTGAGACAGGAAATAGAGCCTACCCGGGTCAAAGCAATGCTATCTTTGAAACATTTCGCCAAGAGAATGTACCACAACAAATGGAACAACCGCCTGCCATCAATAACCCTTTCACGCTCGACAGCCAGGATACCGATGAAAGTGAGAGTGAGGAAAACTTCACACCTGAGCAATTATTTTAAATATAAAAACGGCGATCCCTGATCGCCGTTTTTATTTCTATGAAAATCACTTCAGTTCACTTCTAGCATAAAGGTTACAGGGCCGTCGTTTTGCAAACTCACTTGCATGTCTGCACCAAAACGTCCGGTTTGGGTTGGAATGAGTTCATGACTTTTTGCCACAAAATAATCATAAAGCGTCTCGCCTAGTTCAGGCGAAGCACCTTTTGAAAACCCAGGACGGGTTCCTTTTTGAGTATCCGCAACCAGAGTAAACTGTGAAACCACCAGCAAGCTACCTTTGACCTGCTGAACGTTAAGGTTCATCTTGCCCGCTTCATCTGCAAAAATCCGATAAGCAATAAGTTTGTTAAGCAGCTTATCTGCAAGGTCTTTTGTATCGTTCTTCTCAACGCCCAAAAGAACTAACAGCCCCTGATCGATTTCACCTGTGATTTCACCGGACACCTCAACGTTAGCGTGCTTAACGCGCTGAATTAATGCTTTCATATTTTAACGTTCGCTTTTTCTATACATTAAAGGCAACACGACACATCAAACTTTTAATGTAACGCGTCTCAACAATAGCAGGATGCACGGGATGATCCGGCCCTTGACTACCACGCTCAATAATCTGCACATGACGATCTAAATGACGACCTGCTTGCATTAACATATTTTCTAAACTGCTATCACTTAAATGCATGGAGCAAGAGGCACTCAATAAGAATCCATCAGCGCCTAGCAATCGCATACCTAGTTGATTCAACTTTTGATAAGCGCGCTCGCCAGCAGGAATATCTTTACGCTTTGGGATAAACGCAGGCGGATCTAAAATGACCACATCAAAAATTTGGCCTTCTTCGATGAGTTTTTCCATGACGGTAAATGCATCGCCCTGAATGCAACTAACAGAATTCGCGACACCGTTTAGTTTTGCATTGTTTTCAACCCAATCAAGGGCTTGTTTTGATACATCTACACACGTCACATGCTCAGCACCCGCCGTTGCAGTTTGCACCCCCCAACCGCCAGCATAACTGCAAATATCCAGTACACGTTTGCCCTTAACATGACGATTAATACGCTCACGATTCAAACGGTGATCGTAAAACCAACCGGTTTTTTGACCATCCCACACAGGGACTTCAAATTTTGTTTGGTTTTCAATCATAGGCACCATTTTGGGTACCTCTCCTTCGGCAACCTCTACGTATTCTTCAAGCCCTTCTTGAACACGCATCTTGCCATCGTTTTTCCACAACAATCCTTTAACATCAAAAATACGTGTGAGTGCACCTTGAATTTGAGACTTCATGGCTTCCATACCCGCTGTGGATATTTGCGCCACAAAGTAATCACCAAATCGGTCTATCACTAAACCCGGCAAACCATCACTATCGCCATACACTAGTCGATAATAAGGCTGATCAAAACAGGCCTCACGTAACGCCAATGCCATTTCGATTTTTTGCATGATCTGGCCACGACCAAATAACTTTGCACGCCGAGACAGCAAGCGCGCACATATCAAACTGTTTGGATTAATATAAGCTATGCCTAAGTTCTTACCCTGAGAGCTTTGTACAATCACCTGCTCCCCAGAGGTGAAGCTTTTTAAAGGCGTCGCCTTGGTATCAACTTCATTGCTATAGATCCAAATATGACCTTGTCTTAGTCGTTTATCTTCTTTCGCTCGTAGGCGCAAAATGGGTAAGGTCATGGTATTCCTGTGGATAAATGATTTGTATCAAACGACTGTAATTATAACTGGGAAATGCAAAATATTGTCTAAACTAAATAACAGACAACCACTTTTAGGCTTCAACGCGTGTCTGAACTCAGTGAAGAACAAATTAAAAAGATATTACAAGGCATCAGTATTCCACCTCAGCCTCAGATAATGGTGGATTTGCAGATGGAACAAGTCATGCCTGACCCAGACATCAATCGCATTGCAGATCTGATCAAACAAGATGTTGGATTGGCAGGCACAGTATTGAAGGTGGTCAATAGCCGTTTTTATGGGCTTTCTAACGAAATTACCAGTATTCAGCAAGCGGTTGGCATCCTTGGCATGAACAGCGTGGTGAACATCGTTAATGGTATTAGTATTAAAAGCTCTATGAGTGACGACACCATAAAAGCGCTCACCCGTTTTTGGGATAGCGCCATGGATATCGCTATGACCAGTGCGACCATTGCCAAGCAAGTGGGTTATAACTATCCCGATAATGCCTACGCATTAGGATTATTTCATAATGTCGGCGTGCCACTTCTTATAAACCGTTACCCCAATTACCTCGAGGTGCTTGAAGAAAGCTACAGCGGTGGCTACAACCGCATCATCGACTTCGAAAACCAGCAGCTTAATACTAATCATGCGGTTATTGGCTACTACACGGCAAAGTCGTGGAACCTTCCAAAAGTCTTATGTGACATTATTGCCGAGCATCACAACTGCAAACGCTTATTCAGTAAACAGGCCATTGAGAACGACCAAACAACCCTCACCTGTATCTTGAAGATGGCCGAGCATATTTGCGGCACCTACAAAGTATTAGGGCGCCAAGATGAAGATTTTGAGTGGTACGACGTCGGCCAAATGGTATTAGAATACCTTGGTTTTAATGATTACGACCTTGAAACCTTCAAAGAAAATTTTGCTGAATTGGGTATTAGTCCAAGTAATTATGGGCTCAACTAGCGAATCTCTCGCTTGGAGCCCATGGCCATTTGCACGATATGATTTTTTAACAAGTCCACTCGATTAAGTTTGCTCATACCCCAATTACGCAGCCACCTAAGGGCTGGGGTTTTAACTGCAAACAGACGCTTAAAACTTTCCATTGTGGCCATCATAGAAAGATTTTCCGGCATGCACCTACGCTCATAACGCGCCAAAACTTGAGGATGGCTTGCCGCTAAACCTCTGGCCACACCTCGTTTAATTTCATCAGCCAGTACATAGGCATCCATAAAGCCAAGGTTGACCCCTTGGCCTGCAAGCGGGTGAATACTATGAGCGGCATCCCCAACCAGCACAATGCCCTTATCAACATAGCGCTTAGCGTGACGTTGGCGCAGTGGTATGGCCACTCGCTTACCACAGGCCAGCACTTGGCCCAGCTTACATTCAAACGCTCGACTTAACTGACGTAAGAACTCGTCTTCAGACAAATCCAATAAACCATTGGCATGCTCTTCAGGGCACGACCACACAATGCTGCAAAGATTAGGCTCAGATAACGGCAAAAACGCTAACACGCCATCTTCAGTAAAGCGCTGCCATGCGCACGCATCATGAGCCTTCTCCACTTCAACCGTACAAACAAGGGCATGATGTTGATAATCCCACTCGCGGGTTTCAAATTGAGCCCACTGCCGCACCCATGAGCGCGCACCATCTGCGGCCACAATCATCGGAGTTTGCAATAACTCACCCGTGTCCAGTTGCAACAAATACGAAGGCGAGTCTTGCCCTAGGGATTCAATACTTTCAACCTTCGCAGGGTTAAACAATTGCACATTGGTTTGCTGCATCAGTGACGACATAAGCCCTGCACTGGTGACCGAATTTTCAACAATATGACCAAGATGGCTTTCGGCCAATTCATTTGCGGTGAATTGAATATGACCAGTCCCTTCACCATCCCAAACACGCATTTTGTCATAAGCGCTTAAGCGGGAAGTCGGCAGCGTTTGCCAAACCCCAAGGCGAGTCAAGAATGACTCACTGGCGCGATTCAATGCACTGACACGCAAATCAGCATCGTTTAATGACACAGAACCTGTACTGACAGGTGCAACAGGCTGAGCTTCAACTAACGCAATAGAAATCGGCGTATCTTTTAATGCACAAGCCAATGACGCGCCCACTAACCCGCCGCCGATAATGATTAGGTCAAACTTCTGATTCATAATCTTTTTTCCTCAATGTCAGCTTAAAGCTGCCATTGTGCAGGGGCTCCAACCAAACCCATGGCTTGGCGAGCAAATACGGTTTTAGCCGCAGGTAGAGTATCCATTACCGTTAACCCTAAGCTGCGCAATAACGACCAAGCTACACCCGCTTGAGCAAACTGAGTTGGCAGGTGATGGCTTAACCCTATGGTCAACGCTTGATCTTGGTTTTGAGCGGCCTGATATGATAACAAATGAGTAATATGGCCTAATTGACTTGAGCCATGTTGCAGCCAAGTTTGGCTAATATTTTCTGCCAATGCTTTGGCATCACGCAGGGCTAAATTAAAGCCTTGCCCTGCAACTGGGTGTAAACCATGGGCGGCATTACCCAACACCACAAGGTGACTTCGCACCTGCTCTTGTGCTTGGCTTAATATCAATGGGTAACTGGCACGATCACCACTTTTGGTGATGCGCCCTTTATCAAAGCCCACCGCTTGCTGCAGACGTTGATTAAATTCAATTTCATCTAAGGCTAAATACGCTTGCGCTTGTTCGTTGGCCATACACCAAACCAACGCAAATCGATTGCCTTGCATAGGCAATAACGCCAACGGGCCACCTAGGGTAAAACGCTCAAATGCCCAATGATCATGGGGACGATCAAAACTCACATTGCAAATCAACGCGGTTTGGTTGTAATCATGACGACGCTGGGCAATACCAAGCTGATCGCAGCCGACACTGCTGACACCATCCGCCAGCACCAATAGTCCAGCATTCAGCTCAACGGTTTTACCTGCATGGGCAAGGTGTAAGCGTGCTCCGTGCTGGGTCATTTCATAACGCTCAACTTTTGCAGGGGCAAAAATCGATAACTGCTCACAACTTAACAGTCCTTGTGACAATACCTGTCCAATGGCGCGATTGGGTATCACGCTACCTAACGAGTCAACCATTTCATCTTTGGCATGTAAGCGCACGCGGCCGAACTGGCCTTGTTGACTCACTTGTATATGTTCAATAGCACAACCAGCCTGAGCAAGAGTGCCCCATAAAGACAAGCTCTCAAAAATACGCATTGTCCCTAAAGACAGTGCTGTGGTGCGATCATCAAAGCTCGGTTGCTGGGCTTGAGTGGCTCTTATCTCATGTTCATCAATTAATGCCACGGATAAACCTTGGGACATGTATTGTCGCAGCAGCAAGGCTAAGCTTGCGCCCACCATGCCGGCACCCACAATGATCACATCAAACGATTTATTCATGTATTACCTGCCATTAGCGCCTCAATATCTGCCACTGTCTTGGGTACTTCTTCACTTAATACACGATTACCGTCTTTTGTGAGCAACACGTCATCTTCGATACGAATACCAATACCACGCCATTTAGCGTCTACCGTTTCATCATCTGGTGCGATGTATAAACCGGGCTCAATGGTCAATACCATGCCCGCTTTAAGGTCTCGCCATTGCCCTTCGATTTTATAGGCGCCCACATCATGAACATCCATACCCAGCCAATGACTGGTGCGATGCATATAAAATGGCTTATAGGCTTCTTCTTTAATTAACTTATCCACATCACCGCTTAACAAACCCAAATCCACCAATCCTTGGGTCAGCACTTGTAAGGCCGCCTCATGGGGGTGATTAAAATGGTTACCCGGTTTTACTTGCGCAATCGCTGCAAACTGGGCATCAAGCACCACTTGATAAAGTGCTTTTTGTTCGGGGCTAAAACGCCCATTAGCTGGGAAAGTCCGAGTAATATCACTGGCGTAGTGATTCAATTCACAACCAGCATCAATCAAGATTAAATCGCCATCTTTAATTTGTTGATCGTTGTGGGTGTAATGCAAAATACAGGCGTTTTCGCCAGCCCCCACAATACTTGTGTAAGCATCGAAGCGTGAACCTTGGTCTGCACAATAATGTCGGATCGTGCCTTCAAGCTGATACTCGAACATACCCGGTTTCACTTGCTTCATGGCCGCCATATGAGCATGGGCACTGATGCTAGCGGCGCGGGCCATGGTTTCAATTTCGGCATCGTCTTTAATTAGGCGCAGCTCATGTAATAACGGTTCAAGGGCCTGCATAGCTGTTGGCGCTTGAACACCGGTGCGTGCTTTAAGTTTTACTTTTTCGATCGCATCAATGAGGCGAGCATCCCATGTTTTATCATTGCCCCAAGCGGCATACACTTGATCACAGTCACTCATGAGTTCCGGTAGCTTTTCATCTAGCGTTTTAATTGAAAAAGCGTCACTTAAGCTGAGTTTGTCTATGGCGGCTTCTGGTCCCAAACGATAGCCTGTCCAGATTTCCATTTCTTTCACCTTGGGCTGGCAAAACAAAATACGGCTGCACACGCCGGCTTTTTTTTGTAATACCAAACAAGCGCTGTCTTCGATAAAACCCGTTAAATAAAATAAGTCACTGCTTTGACGAAACGCATAATCCGCATCGCGGTTACGTAAATGAATATCCGCCGAAGGAATCACAGCTAAGCTGTTATCGGCCATCTTGTTAAACAGTGCGTCTGAATGCTGGATAAAATTCACATAACCACCTTATGCTTATTAATGCAGTTTTGGTTCTTGTTGCGCTTGATTAAAATGATAAAACATAAATAGCGCGGTCACACGGGCATGCTCAACGAGTTCAGTAAATAACCGCTCGCTACCTTCATCAATATCATCTTCTTCAATGCCATAGCTGAAGGCATCGTAATGTTTAAGGATTTCCATCACATCTTCAGTTAAGTCTGATTCAGCAATTCGACCAGATGCACCAAAGCCATCTAAGAAGCCCTTTGACCACTCGGCAAAGGCTTGCATACGCACTTCAAAGTCTTCATCGTCGCTAGGCATAAGCAACTGAAAGTCTAAATCTTGCCCTTGGATTTGCTTTAGCTCGTCTTGATAAAACCCTAAGATTGGCAACTTACTTTTTGCATTCCAATCCTCAGGTAGCGCTAGGTATTCGGCGCTTTCAGCTAACCACTGCTCTTTTGATAAACGACCGCCGGTACACAGGTATCCGGTCAACCAACCTTGCATGGCCGATGGCGACGCTAACGCCCCTTGGCTTAAGGCGATATTGCTGTATAAATCAAAGCGGGTAATCTTGGCGGGGCGGTTATCTGAGGTAGACATAAACTGGCTCATACTAAAATATGCCATCGTATCACGGCTGTATTTGACCCACCAAGGCCACAAGATTATATTTACCCCATCTGCCAAATAGGGTGCACAATGGATTCCCCAAGTCTTAAAGACATTAACAAAAAATTAGATGAGCTGATTACAGCTTATCAGCGCACAAAAGACGAAAATCGCAAGCTCAAAGCGGAGACGGAATCTTGGCAACATGAGCGCCAACGCCTGCTTCAGCAAAATGAACTGGCGCGCAATAAAATTGCGGAAATGCTATCCCGTTTAAAGCTGCTGGAGCACGAACCTAATGAGTAAGTCGGATTCAGCAATCAGCGTTGAGCTTCTCGGCAAAGAATACCTCGTAGCTTGCCCGCCGGAAAATCGCCAAGACCTAGAGCGAGCTGCACAGTTATTAGATCAGCGTATGCGAGAAATTAAAGGCCAAGGCAAAATATATGGATCTGAACGGGTCGCCATCATGGCCGCTCTCAATTTGGCCTATGATTTATTAAACGCAACATGCGGCAGTGAAACCACCCAAAGCCAAATCAAGCAAATCAATAGCAAACTTGAAGGGGCTTTGGCACAAGACCAGCAAATGGACCTAGGTGATTAGCTTCTCAAAATAGTGAAAAAAGCAAGCGGATTTCTCTACTTTAATTCCAGAGAATGTGCGGCAAAAATGAAATAACTGCGTTATAATTTCATTGCTCTCTGGGGTGTTAGCCAGTCTTTGAAGTCCTCGAGCCTTAATTAATATTTTTGGAGGTTCCTAGGCATTGAGGGAGTGCATGTCCGCCTTGAGCGGAAAGCCCGATTCAGTTCTGGAACCGCCACCTTGGACCTCTCGGTTCAAGGCCTTTCTCTGACAGCGGCACAGTGGAGAGCCCTATTTTGACACCCGAATACGACCTATTTGATCGCACCAGTATTCGCCAGCACATGCGCACACAGCGCAATCAATTAAGCCCTCAGCAACAGCTACAAGCGGCTCGCAATCTTAGCCAACGAGTACTCAGCCAGCCCTGGTTTCAACGGGCACACAATATCGCACTGTATTTGGCCAATGACGGCGAAATGGACCCGATCGTAGTGATGGAAAAAGCTCGCTACCGTGGCAAACATATTTTATTACCCAGCTTACACCCAGCTAAAAGCGGCCATCTGTGTTTTGCTCCAGATAACGGCCCAATGATTAAAAACAAGTTTGGTATTTTAGAGCCTGACCCTAAGCGCAATTCGCTTATTCCAGCGAAACAGCTGGATGTGGTATTTATGCCGCTGGTGGCATTTGACGATAACGGAGGGCGCTTAGGAATGGGTGGCGGCTTTTATGACCGTACCTTTGAATTTTTAAATCAAAGCGGCTTAAACAAACCTAAGTTAATTGGTCTTGCTCATGAGATGCAAAAAGTTGAACTGCTTCCAGTAGAGTCTTGGGATATTCCACTGGATTGTATTATCACCGATAAAAATACGTATAACGCTAAGCCGTAAATCGTTAAACGCAAAAAACGCGTTTAACGAATCATGTGCTGAGAAACTTGTGGACGTACATTTTGATCATCACTATTGGCCGTTAAACTTGTAGCGACTGCGCCTAATACAAAAACTACGCTGATGATAACCATTAAGTCAGGACGTTGAGATTTCATTTTATAAACTCCGGCAGTTACTCTACATCCTGTAAAATCTAAGTTGCCTTAAGTTATATCCGTATTTGTGATTGTTATTATTACTTTAGGCGCTTTAGCCATTAAACACCGTGACTAATGTCACAGCTTTTGGTGTGCTCCTGTTATGACTTACGCAATAATTGTGCACAGTTGTAATTAATGTAACGCCGGGGGCGCAATATGTATCTAAACCCCTATCCTTGTAAAGGTGTGAAATGTCCTTTTGGCTATTAAAAAGTGAACCTGACGAGTTTTCTATTAAAGATCTAAGACAAAAAAAGACAGAGCGTTGGGATGGGGTGAGAAATTACCAAGCTCGCAACTTCATTGGGCAAATGCAACCGGGGGATTTAGCCTTCTTTTACCACTCTAGCTGTAAAGCCATTGGCATCGCTGGGATCATGGAGGTTGTCAGTCACGCGTATCCCGATCCTTTAGCCATCAATCCTGAAAGTGATTACTTTGATAAGAAATCCTTGAATGAAAACAAGTGGCTGGCCATTGATATGCAACATAAAGAGACGTTCAAAAGTGTTCTAAAACTTTCTCAAATAAAAGCGCTTGCATTAAAAGATGAGCGTTTGAATGATCTAAAATTGATCCAAAAAGGAAACAGGCTATCTGTCATGCCGATAAGCGATGCCCAGTGGCAGTGCTTAAATTCGATTTGCGAACTAACTTAGCGCACACTAAGTATCGTTTGGTCTAATATTTTCTAAAGGTAAGGTAATATCGAAGCGCGTGCCTTTATTAGGCTCGCTCACACATTGAATACGCCCCCCTAGTGCTTGTGTTACCAAGTTGTAAATTATATGTGTTCCCAAACCGCTCCCGCCTTGTCCTCGCTTAGTAGTAACAAACGGGTCAAATAATTTTTTCAGGATACTTTGATCTATACCCTGACCATTATCTTCATATGTTAAATTAAGTTGCTCATCAGTCAGACGTGCTCGTATGCTAATAATACCCACTTCGTCTGGGGCAAACGCATGATGAAGTGAATTCATAATTAAGTTGGTCATAACCTGAGAGATGACACCAGGGTCGCAAAATAAATCTAACTTTTCAGGAATATCTATCTGTATTTCATGATGTGTGCGTTTTAATTTGGGTCTTAACGACGTCAATATATCTTGTACATAAGACGCCAGCGCAAACAGCCTAGGTTCGGCACTGGATTGGTCTATGGCTACCGCTTTAAATGCTTTCACTAAATCCGCTGCACGGCGTAAATTGCTTTCTACAATACCCGCACTTTCTAATATGGCGGACAACATATCTGAAAATTGTTTTTTAGTAAGTGTGCCGCCATTAAATGCTTTATTAATTCGATCAATGCTTTCTACTAAGTGGCTAACCGCTGTGATCCCCACGCCGATAGGGGTATTAATTTCATGGGCGACACCCGCTACTAGCTCCCCTAAAGAAGCCATTTTTTCTTGCTCCACTAGCTGATCTTGGGTCACTTGTAAGTTTGCTAGGCTGGTTTGAAGCTCTTTTGTTCTCTCATATACCTTGTTTTCTAATTCAGCGTTTAATTCAACAATTTCTAATTCTTTTTCAGTTCGGAATTCTTCATGCTCAGATAACTTGGATAGCATGAAATTAAATGCACTGCCTAACTCACCTAACTCATCATCACTCACTATTTCAACTTGGCGGGCATAGTCTTGGTTATAGGCAACCTCATGAACAGCCTTAGTGAGATCATTTAAAGGGGCTGCAAGCTTTGACTGTAAACTGCGGGATAATAGCCACACCACGATCAGACTTACGATGAGTACTGGGATCATATATTTAAGAATATTGAAGCCAAAACTAGCAATATAATTATCATCTTCTGTCAGGTTTAGGCGACCTACTTCTTCACTATCAACCAATATGGGGAGGCGTAAAATAAACTCGCCATTTCGCCATTCTTGAACCAGTCCTCGCTCATAACTAAAGTCCGTTTGTTTTAAGCCTTCTTTTTCATAATGAGAAAAATACCGATAATCAGCTGGACCATATTTTTTATAAACGATAGCCGTTTTCACCCCCTCATCTACGGTGAGGGAGCTTAATAACATATTGACGGATTCAGGCTGATCAAACACCACCCCTACAGCGGCAGCATCTGCAAGCAAGTTAGTTTTTTGCAGAACTCTGTGCTCAAGGTTGCGCTTGAATTCACCATAGAACCCCAGTCCAATGACCGCAATTGCCAGCGTCAAGACACTAATACTGACAATATTGATGGTTAGCTGAATTTTGGCACCAAAGCCAAGCCGGGCATACCATTGCCTCATTTATGCCCTCGTAATATACATAGGACTTACTCCAACTGTTATCGTACGGGGAAAATTCATACTTTCTATACTAAGAGTAGCAGCAGACTCCCAAGATGCGTCTAAACTGATAATAAACAAGGAGTCAGCATGTCAGATTCAGATCTATTATTTGGGGCGGAGGACGCGTCAGAGCAAACTAGCCTGCCGCCAAGCTCCAGCCAGCCTAAGTGGCGGATATTGATTGTTGATGATGAAGAGCAAGTTCATAAGGTCACTTCGTTAGTATTAGGGGCCTGCAGCTTTGATCATACTGAGGTTGAGCTCTTTCATGCATATTCAATGCAAGAAGCGAAGCAATTACTTGAAAATGAACCACCATTTGCTTTGGCTCTAGTAGACGTAGTGATGGAGACAGATGACGCAGGTCTGCGTTTGGTCAAATACATTCGTGATGACTTAAAAGATAAATATATTCGCTTGGTTCTAAGAACGGGTCAGCCTGGTCAGGCGCCAGAAGAAACCGTCATTGAAAAATACGATATCAACGACTACAAAAACAAAACTGAGCTGACGTCAACTAAACTGCGCACACTGCTTTACAGTGCATTACGCAGCTATCGAGACATTCAAACCATTAAAGCTAACCGGCAAGGTTTATATAACTTAATCGAAGCGACTTCGAAAATTGTGGATACTCACCAGCTGCCTGTATTTGCAAGCGCCGTTTTAGAAGAGATTGGTACATTATTGAATTTAGAAGCAGAAGCCGTTTGTACCCACATGCCCTTAGATGCTGTTGCTGCTAAAAGTTTACAGCAACGTTATGCCATATTAGCGGCGACCGGAAAAATAAAAGAAATGCTAGAGCACGCTGACGACGCTAAGCTTCCCCACGAGATCACTGAATATTTTGATAAAGCCAAAGCCGAACAAAGCAGTATTCATAATGAAGAAGTTTACATTGGTTATTACAATATCCAAGCAACTGGAGAGAACCTTTTATATGTTCGCCCCAATGCAAAATTAAATAAAATTGGTTGCCACCTACTAGACATTTACACTAAATGCGTGGCCATTACTCACAACAATTTGACGCAAAAGGAAGCCATCCGCCAAAGCCGACAAGAGCTGGTTTACGTATTAAGCGAAACCATCGAACGCAGAATCCCTGACGAAAGTAATCATGTACGCCGAGTAAGTAAAATGGCATTCCTGCTGGGTCAAGCAGCTGGGGTCAATGAGAATACGTGCGAGCGTCTTAAGTTAGCGGCACCATTACATGATATCGGCACCATAGGCATACCTGATCATATTCTCACTAAGCAAACTCGTTACGATGAATCGGACAAAAGTATCATGGCTCAGCACACTGAAATTGGCGCTAACATATTATATAAATCAGGCAGACCCGTATTGAAGATGGCTAGCCATATTGCAGCTCAACACCATGAACACTGGGACGGCTCAGGTCATCCTAAGCAACTAAAGGGAGAAGAAATTGACTTGATGGCGCGCATTGTAAGTATCGTAGATGTTATTGATGCGCTTGGCTGTCACAAAGCTTATCGGCCTGCTTTTTCTAGCTCTGAAATAATTGAGTTTTTACAAAAAGGTTCAGGCAAACAATTCGATCCTAATCTCATTGAATTAGCATTAAATCTCATGCCTGAATTTAAAAAAATTCGGCTGCAGTTTCCTGACAATAATTAATATTCTGACACAAAAAAACCGCTATCTTGCGATAACGGCTTCTTAATAACTAATTAATGCAATATTAACTAATCAATTTTATTCACAAAGCTTTTAGCTAGCTCTTGACCTAGCACTTTAGCCAAACCTTGAACCGCTTTATACTCTGCCTGATCACTAGACGCAGCACTGACACCTTTTGCTTCACGGGTAAAACTGCTTAATGTACGTCCGTTAGCATCTTCAATACTCACCTTGCCTGAAGCAAATACGATAAAGCGACCTGCTTTTTCAACAGGGCGTAATGTAGCAGCATATCGGAATGTTAAATGAGGCGACTGGCCACTAATACGCAAGCCTAAGTCCGTCAGGGATTCTACTAAGCCATCGCGCATTTTACTGCCATCAGAATTACTTGGAATCAGGTTAACCACTAAAGCATCGAATAACGATTTGATGCGGTCTTCTACTGCCACCAGCATCTCATCTTTAGGTACAGTGCGGTTATTGACATCTACCAACTGCATTTGCTCAGACAAACGCTGACGTTGTTCAAACCATTTAAGAGCAGGCATCAAACCTTGTAGTTGTTTTAGTGTGTCTTGATTGACTGTGGTCTTATTATTTAGTGCCGTAATCTGCATATCCAGATCACTAATACGTTGGCGTAATTTACTGGCCGCTTTAACACGGTCAAGATGCACTAAGCTGTATGCCACTTTATTGGGCTTATCGACAAAGTTCTCTTCAACCACAACATTGTCTAATTCTGCATTAGGAATGGTACTACTAATGGTATTGCGCACGGTCTTCATCAACTGAGTTTGTTGACCGGTTTGACGAACTTCTTGAGTATCCACCGATAAGGTGCCTGAAACCGTTACTTTCAGTTTTTGCACCATGGTCACACGTGCTGCATCTTGCGCCTGTTGAAGTGCCCGAGCAGCATCACCATAAACAGGAGCACTGCCCACGCCATACACATGGCCACCTTGAACCGGCTCGTTCACCACCCAATGAGGTGTGCCGTCAGTTTGTTTCTTGCTTGGATTACCAACACAAGCCGTTAACAATAAACTTGCCGTCACAACGGCGACCATTAAGCGCATACACTTCTACCTTGAAGGATTGTCTTTATGAAACCTCTAAACCAAGCACTACCAGCCGTAGCTAGATTTTTCTTGAAGCTTTTTCAGTTTTTTCTGACCGTTCCAAACTTCTTCATTGGTTTCCATGTTGATCAACTTAAGATCCACTTGGTAAGTGGTTACACGGTCACCATCTAACTGATCAACAAATGAATTAATGCTGCCTGATAATGCAAAATCTGCGGCGGTTTCATTGCCCATGGCTTTTGCTTTTTTAG
>JAGDZK010000028.1:0-60174 GCA_049115935.1 Bermanella sp.
AACAAAAATACATTTCGGTGATCCACAAAAACGGTGAAGTGTTAATTGATGAGCCGCTTAAAGATTTAGAAGATGAGTTTGCTGAAAAATTTATTCGTGTACATCGCAATTCCCTTGTGCGTAAAACCGCCATACTAGGATTAGAGAAATGCGAGGATGGCAGTGTGGCTTTGCGCTTGAATGGTTTTAAGGAATTGGTGGCTATTTCTAGAAGGCATTTAGCAGAAGTGCGCAAGTTGGTTAAAACACTGTAAAGAATGGAGTAACAATTGGTAGGATGGGTTAGCGAGGTACGAGTGTAACCCATCAAAAAGAACATAGAGTTGAGCCTGCATCTCTCAGCTCTCATTCACCATCTAACGATGCATTAAACGGTATACAATGGATAAAGTTTTTATAGATGGTTTAGAAATCGAAACCATTATCGGGATTTACGATTGGGAGCGCGAAGTAAAACAAGTTGTCAGGCTTGATTTACAAATGGCGTGGGATAACAAGCCTGCGGCGCAATCTGAAGATATTAATAAAGCATTAAACTATAAAGCCGTATGCGATCGCTTAACGGATTTTATTGCAGGCAGTGAGTTTTTATTGGTTGAAACCATGGCCGAAAATGTTGCTGATATTTTAATGAATGAATTTAATGTGCCTTGGCTTCAGCTAAAGCTCACCAAGCCAACCGCCATTGCACAAGCAAACGGCGTAGGTGTAATGATCGAGCGCGGGAATAAGTAAAAGGATTCCATTTCATGGCTCAAGTTTATGTCAGTATTGGCAGTAACATAGACAAGCAAAAAAACATATCAGGCTGTTTGCAGGCATTAGCCGAGCACTTTGGTGCTTTGGGGTTATCGCCGATTTATGAAAGCGAAGCGGTTGGCTTCGATGGGGATAACTTTTATAACCTAGTTGCGAAATTTGAAACATCGCTCAGTGTGGGTGAATTAAATGAGCAGTTAAAAGCCATTGAAGATCAATACGGGCGCAAACGTACCGGGCCAAAATTCAGTGGGCGTACACTGGATATTGATATCCTAACCTATGATGATTTAGTGGGTGATATTGATGGGGTGCAATTGCCCCGTGATGAAATCACCAAAAACGCATTTGTATTATTACCAATGAATGATATTGCTGCGGATGAATTGCATCCTGAATTACAAGTCACGTATGGCCGACTGTGGTTTTTCTTTGATAAAGAATCACAAAACTTGTGGCAGGTTGAGCTTTAGGTTTTATGCTTGTTTTTTCACTCGTGGGTGCGGATTCGTACGGTTGGGTGTGCACGAGCCTGCTCGCGATTTAATTTTGTAGGATGGGTTAGTGAGGTACGAGCGTAACCCATCGTTGCATAATATCGCTTTTGATGGGTTACGATCTCGCTTTGCTCAATCTAACCCATCCTACGGACTCACATCTCACATTTAACTATAAACCGTTCGGCCACCATCTACGTTAATAATCTGCCCATTCATATAGTCGTTGTTACACAGAAATAAAACCGTATCAGCGATGTTGTCGACGCGCCCCATGCGTTTCATTGGGATTTTATTTAAAATCTCACGTTTAGATTCATTGCTTAAATTATCATTTTGATCAGGCCATAAAATAGCACCAGGGCTGACGCCGTTGCAACGGATGTGATGGCCTTCATCTTTAGCAAGAGACAGTGTTAAGCTTTTAAGGGCTGCTTTACTGGCGCTGTAAATGGGGTGCTGTTCAAGTGTTCGTTCGGCATGAATATCGATTAAGTTGATCACTTGACCATTCACTTGGCTTAAAAATGGCAACATCTTTTGAATCAAAAAAAACGGCGTTTGCACGTTACTTGAAAAAATAGTTTGCCAATTATCAGGGGTGGCATCTTGCCAAGGTGTCGGAAAAAACTGTGAAGCGTTGTTAACCAGTGCATCAAGTGGGCGGTGAAATTGGCTATACCATTCTTCTAAAATAATGGGGCTATTTTCATCGCTTAGGTCTGCGCTGAATAATTCACAAGAGCTTTCACGTTGCTCATTTAGCTCTCTTTGTAAAGCAAGTGCAGATTGTTTGCTTTGACCGTAATGTAAAAAAACATCATAACCATTTTTGTGAAGCAGGCGTGCGATAGCGGCACCAATACGTTGTGCGCCGCCTGTAATTAATACCGTTTTATTCATTTATGTTCTCTTTATTTTTCTGATCTTGTATGGCATCAAGGCGTGCTTGCTCAATGGCTTGACCAAGTTCAGGACCTTTTACACCTGTGGCGACAATGTCTTGATTGTTGACGCTGTTACACGCGTTGAGCATGCGCTGAATATAGTTTGCTTGTGGATAAGGCGTGTCTTCTAACCCGGTGCGCCCTTGTGCATCGGCTTGGCAAACCAGCAGCAGTTTTTCAAAACGTTCTGGTTTTCGAATAGCGTCACACTGCTTAAATACTTTTAATATGGTGCTGGCTTTTAATTCAAAAGCGCGGTGAATATGGGTATGAAATTCACAGGCTTTTAAGGTGAGTTCACGATATTGATTGGGTACGCGTAATCGATCACACATTTGTGTGATGGGTTTAAGCCCTAGTTTTTCGTGGGCGATATGCTGCGGCCATTTTGTTTGATCGGTTTTAGCTTTACCAAGGTCATGCATCAGTGCGGCAAAACGGACATCGCCATCATCACTTAATAAACTGGCTTGTTGTAGGGATAATAAGCTATGAATACCCGTATCAATTTCTGGGTGATGTTTTTCCGGTTGAGGGATGCCAAATAAAGCATCTAGCTCGGTGAACGTATCTTTTAAACCATTGCATTGTTTTAATATTTCAAAATAAACCCAAGGGCTTTGTTCGTGAAGTGCACGCTGGGTTTCAACCCAAACTCGCTCAGGCGTTAAATGAGTTAACTCACCGGATTCGCTTATCTGTTTCATTAACGCAATGGTTTCTGTAGCAACGCTGAAGCCAAGGTGATGAAAACGCGCGGCAAAACGGGCTACTCGTAATACACGTAACGGGTCTTCACTAAAGGCATCGCTTACATGGCGTAGCGTTTTACTTTGAATATCCGCTTGGCCGTTGAATGGGTCGATGATGTTGCCGTTTTCATCTTGGGCCATGGCATTGATGGTGAGATCTCGACGAATGAGATCTTCTTCAAGTGTGACGGTTTTACCAAAGTCCACGCTAAAACCTTGATAGCCGTGTCCCGATTTTCGCTCGGTACGTGCTAGTGCGTATTCTTCTTGGCTTTTAGGGTGTAAAAAAACAGGGAAGTCAGCACCGACTTGTTTAAAGCCTTGTGCGATTAATTCATCTGGCGTGGCGCCCACCACTACCCAGTCTTTATCTTTGTAAGGTCTGTTAAGCAGTTGGTCGCGAACCGCGCCGCCTACTAGATAAATGTTCATATTTAATGTTTTTAATAAATAAAAAGAGTTTGGTTAGTGTATACGAAAGCCAAGCCAAATTAGAGCATAAAGCGTCTGGTGACTTTGATATGGCGCATAAAAAAGGCCCTTTGCTTACAACAAAGGGCCTTTACTTTGACTAATTGAGTTTGTGTTTAGAATTCAACACCAAACTCTAATGCAATACCTGCTTCGTTTTCGATATCGCTGGTGTTGGCCATTACACCAATATCAAGGTGAACTGGGCCAGGTGAAATACCAATACCAGCCGTCATGATGTCTTGATCAGAGCCGGCTAGGTTTGCACGGTAACCTGCACGCAATTGCACAATACGCCAAACGTTTAACTCTCCACCAATGGCAGCATATTGAGTTGGGTCTTCAAATGCCACTGGGTCGTTTTCTGTGATGTCTAAATCAAATGCTACTTTGGTCCAGCTTGTGCGATGGCTGATACCTGCACGCATCATTGGGCTGATGCTTACAACAGCGCCGCCAACCCCGTTTGAGCTGATGTATTCAGCACTTTCATAGTCGTCACCAATCAGGTTCTTAATGACTAAACCGGCTTGCCATTGTTTTTCGGCACCAAATTGATAAGCAGCGCCTAGGTCAATGTTAAAGGCAGTGTAGTCTTCTTGGTTTTCTGAGAAGTCTTCAGAGTCAAATTCTACATCGTTACCATTTTCATCTTTACCATCAAGCGGGTGTGTGTAGTCGAAAATAGAGATTTTTTGCAACTTAGGGGTGATACCAAATGAAATGTCATGGCCTTTGATATTGAAGACACGAGAGGCGGTTACGCCTACATCAGCAACGGCAACACCGATCATTTGAATTTCAGAATCAAGGTCGGCGTCTTCTGCTTCTGGTGATAATTCACCGCCTACGAAAATAGCGGTATCGCCTTCAGATTCTGGGCGACCTGCACCGCCATAATTGAAGTCATCGACTGCTTCTTGTGCAGCTTGTAGTGCTGTTAATTCAGCAGCTGTAGTGCCACCAGTATTTACAGCAGTAAGAGCGGCACTTAAATCATTTACAGCACCAAGATAAGCCGATGTTGCTGCTGAGTAGTTTCGTAAAATCCCAGTATCATCGCTACTGACAATTACGCGACCAGAAAAGGTTACTTGTGCGCCGGCATGCACAGCCATTGAGAATTTTTTGCTCGGAATTGCGCCAGCAATATTCAAACCGCCATTGATGCGAAGTGCTTTATTGTTTAAATCCTCTAGGTCACTGGCAATCGCATCTGAATAGACGACGAGGTCAGGATCCAAATTTACATTTGTGCTAAATAATTGGCCATCAAGGCCAGCTATAGCGGCGTTTAAATTGGTTTGGGCTGTTTGAAATTGAGCAGGAGTCACTGCTTGATCAATATCATCTAATGCGGCTTCGAGTGTTGGAATACCATTATCAGTTACATCCTCTAATAGGTCACTTAGTAGGTCGATGTTGGTTTTATCGCTACCAGGTGCAAGCTCACTTTCTTCGTCAAAGTCTTCGGCTTCATCGATAAATCCATTATCATCCGCAACCGCAAGGCTAAATTGCGGAAGTTTTAAACCAAAGTGATCATCTTCGCGAGTGGTGGCTAATAGTGCAGGGTTAAATTGAACCGTACTGGCCACTTCAGCAGAAGCAACACCAGTACCACCCATACCCATTGAGCGTGCATCGGAAGGTGCAAATGGTACCGCATAGGCTTGTTGCAGGGATGCCAAGGTAATGGCTGCGCCGAGCAGGATTTTATGATTCATTTTTGTCATTGATTGGTCCCTTCAATTAAAGATAGCCATGTACACTAAGAATAGCGGATACAAGCGAATTCCCCAGCCCGTAGTAAGAGCTTAATGGCATAGATGATTGTTCGCTTTATAGTTTAGAGTAATACCTGAGTATGGAAAACCCAAAGTTGTGAATTTATCGACAGATATTCTTTGAAAATAAAATTAGCACTTGATTGGGGCGTTTTGCCCCTCTATAGTTTCGCCATGCAAATTTCATTACGCTTAATTTCTAAACACATTCCTGCGATGCGTGTCTGCCAATGGCTACGACGCGCATTTTGTCGTGTGTTTTTGAAAATGTAGTATTTGCATTATCTTTTCAAAAACCGCGATATCTTCGCGGTTTTTTTGTTTTTACTTCCGCGAATTTGTCATAAAAATTAAACACTTTGTTTAGTGTGCTGTTTTTGATGTTGGCCCATGTTACTAGTTAGGAAGCACGATGAAAGTCGCCAGTGTGTATTTATCTGTGGTGTTAATTTGGTCTACCACTCCTTTATTTATTAAGTTAAGTGTTGATTCTCTTGATTACATTCAAGCCTCTGCTTTGCGTATGTGGTTAAGTTTGGTGTTGTGCTTTTTAATGATGCGACTTTTATCGGTGCCGTTTCGTTTAACCCGTGAAGCCATGTACCGTTACTTTGTGGGAGCCACGGCGGTAAGTGGTGCTATGTTATGTGTGTATTGGTCGGCGCAAACGCTCCCCAGTGGTTTGGTGGCCGTGGTATGGGGGTTGTCACCCTTGGTGGTGAGCTTGTATTCCATGTTATTAATTCCGCAGACTCGATTAAGTGTGTTGCAAGTACTGTGCATGCTGTTAGCAGTATTTGGTTTGTATTATATTTTTGCTCAAGGCGTGGCCATTGGTGCCCATTTGGTTATGGCGCTATTAGTGTTATTGCTTGGCGTGAACTTTCACAGTGTCAGCTCTGTATTGTTGCAACGGGTACGAATATTTAAACCTGAAAATAATATGCACCCATTGGAGCAAACCACAGGGGCTTTGTTGTTATCGGCACCGGTTTATGGACTGATGTGGCTAGTGTTAAGTGAGCCATTGCCTGATGAAATTAGTGATACATCCATTATGGCTATTTTATACCTAGCAACGTTAGGCTCGGTGGCGGGATTTATTGGCTATTACTATTTGTTGAATAAAATGAGTGCTTCAAGCGTGGCGTTAATTACGATAATCACACCTGTGCTTGCATTGATGTTGGGTGCTTATGTGGCACATGAAGCATTGCATGAGCGTACTTGGATAGGGGCTGGCTTTATTTTGTTGGCGCTGACGCTTTATCATTATCGTGCGATCATGATTGTCGTAAAACGTCTAGCACATGGTGGTAAATTTAAAAAAGCGTAAAACCAACGCTAAAACTTCCAGCCATTTGGCCGATAACTTTTTCAAGACATGGGCAAGGTAAGCCCTTAATTTGAAGGAGTAAACGCATGAATAGGTTGGCATGGTTGCTGGTGATGGCACTGTTTTTATCACCCATAAGCGGATGCAGTATGTTGGGGTTTGGGGATGACGATGAGGTAGAAGATGTCGCCACGCTCTCTCAAGACACTATGCTAAAACCGGTGGAGACGCAGGTTGACCCTGTGGCCCCACTGATTTTACGAGTGGTGGGATACGGTGCCATTAACCCTAAAGCGAAAGGGCAGAGCAAAGTACAGCAGCGCTTAATGTCCATTCGTGCCAGCCGACTGGATGCCTATCGTGCCATGGCTGAGCGGGTATATGGCACCAAACTAAGTGGTAGTTCTACCGTAAGAGATCTAGTTGTACAAAATGATAGCTTCCGTACCTATGTGGATACGTTTATTCATGGTGCGCGAGTCATCTCCTCTGATGTGCTTGAAGATGGCAGTGTTGAAACCATTCTTGAAATGGTGATTGATGCGGGCTTTCGTAATTGTTTAACCACAGAAAATTCCATGCGCTTTAACGCCGATTGCCGCACACAGGTCATGCATTCGGGAAAGGGTAATATGCGCACGAGTCGTTACCAAGATGTGAATCGTGTGCAAAGCCAATCAGCCATTCCTGAAACCAATCACTACTTTGTCGATTAACCATTAGCATGGAGGCAGTAACATGAAAACAGTATGGCTATGTATTTTAACTACCTGTTTATTGCTGCCTAACTGGGTTGCAGCGAAAGAAATCACTGCGGTTGGCTCGGCCATATTAGTCGACGACATGGAAGTGAGCCGTGATCAAGCTATTCGTGATGCACTGCGCCAAGCATCTTTGCAAATGGGAGGATCGATTCATTCATCACAAATGCTGGTGGATGGGTTGGTCACGTCTGATCAAATGAGTTTGAAAACTAACGGTCAGTTTCGCCACGTGCGTATTCTGCAAGAGAAAATCAGCCACGGTATTTTAGAGGTAAAATTACGCGCTGAATTCATAGAAGAAGGACAGTGCGCTACCAATCAAGGGAACGGCTATCGCAAAGCGGTGGCAGTAGCCGGTTTTGCATTACAAACCCCAAAACAAGCAGTACTGGGTGGGCTGGGTAATATTGAGCAACACTTATCCAGTGTATTGGCCAATACCATTAATGGTCGCCATCGATTGCATGCCATGGATAGCGGTCACATGCTGATGTTTAGCAGTGTTGATCGCGCGCCTTCGTCACAAAATAATTTACAACGTTTAACCAACTCCGTAGAGCTTGCCAAAGAGCTCGGAGCACAGTTTGTTATAAGCGGAGTGATTCGCGATTTAGATATGATAAATCCCAATGCCGGTGTGCCGCAGATTTGGGATCGCCCTTTGGATTTAATTGGTTTATCCCGTGAAAAACGCATGCGTAACTTTGTATTAGATGTGTATGTGCACGACGGCATCAGCGGTGCACTTATGTTCCAAAATACGTATGCCACAGCGGGTGAGTGGGAATACGGTGATCGCAAGCAAACAGGATTTGCAACACCCATTTTTTGGAAAAGTGATTACGGTCAGCATGTAAAAGATGCGTTAAGCAAAATTGTAGATGATCTTAATACCAATCTGGGTTGTCAGCCTTATATGGCAAAAATTATTGATACATCCGGAGACTTCATTCGCTTAGATACTGGTGGCAGTGTGGGCATGCGCCCGGGTGATGAGTTAACCGTATTTCGTACCAGTACGTTTTACAATTTAGATCAGCAAGGATTAACCCAATTAAAAGATACCAAGGTAAAAGCCACCATCACCCAGGTACAGCCTCGGTTTGCTATTGCCAAATTGAATAAAACCCCACAGCGTTATGCTATTCAGCGTGAAGATGTGGTGGTCGCCTGGTGATAATATGTGTCGCAATGTGGCGATACTAATAAGTGCCTCCTATACTAAAAACAGCTTAATATTCACAAGCTTGCACCAAGGATGAGGCAAGAGTGACCCCTTTGCTGTGGAGGCACTATGAACGACCATATCATCATTGTTAATACCCCAAAGTTTGACCCCGATATTTATTTCCATCGATTAATCAGCCAAGTTCGTGCAAATCCTGCGACTAAGAAAACCCCCATTGTTTTGTTAAATAATCATTACCTTGATGGCCTACCCATGAGCCTTGAGCACTTGGGCGTGAATTTTGTTGAGGGACACGCTAATCACGAGTCTGACTTTCAATTAACCAATATGGAACAAGCGGCGCATATTATTGTGCTGGCGGATGATGAAAATAATGACGACAGTGACAGCTTGAGTTTTGATATTTGTTATCGCATGAAAGAACACGGGCTTGCCTATCGGGTCATTGTGGAATGTGTTAACGACGACAATCGCGAACGCTTTAAACGCATAGGTGTTAAAACCGTGATCCGCCCCATTCGCTCATATCCGGAAGTATTAGTGCGCGCCATGGAAAGCCCTGGAGCTGAAATTCTGATCGAAGACATGTTTACCGGCACCAATGATTTAATTATGCGTTACCCGTTATGGTTAGAAGGGGATAAGTGGCAAGAAGTCATGATGGCTATGATCGCAGAAAACTTAGGCACACCCTTAGCGTATGTCAGTAAAGAAGGTAAGGTGTTTGTACATCCGTCAAATTTAGACAATGTCTATGCACAAAGTATTTTGATGTTAGTACGTACGGATAACGTGCCGACGGATAGCCAAGTGAAAGATGCGTTTTCTGTTTATCACAATAAACTGCTATCGGCTTGATGGATATCCATGAGTGTGGTTGCTAATTAAGTAGGAATGGAGCCTGCTCGCGATAAAATATACGCTTATAAAATTTTAAAGATGTGTGATCAAAATTAATTTATTCACCCGCGGGTGCGGGTTCGTACAGGTTTTGAAATCCGCTTAAATATTGAATATTAACTGGCAGGTTGGTAATCAAGTAGGAGCCGAGTCTGCTCGCGAAGTAATACGGTTGTAAAATTTTAAAAATGTGCGGTTAAAAATTAAGTTGTTCACACCGCGGGTGCGTACAGGTTTGGAAATCCGCTAAATATTGAATATTAACTGGCAGGTGGTAATCAGGTAGGAGCCGAGCCTGCTCGCGATAAAATATACGCTTATAAAATTTTAAAAATGTGTGATCAAAATTAAGTTATTCACCCGCGGGTGCGGGTTCGTACAGGTTTTGAAATCCGATTAAATATTGAATATTAACTGGCAGGTTGGTAATCAGGTAGGAGTTGAGCCTGCTCGCGATAAAATATGCGCTTATACAAATTAAAAAGTGTGTGATAAAAAATAAACTAATTCACCCGCGGATGCGGGTTCGTACAGGCTGGTAATTTGCTTGGGTAGTGATTTATTTCAAACACGTTCACCCGCGCTGACGGGTGAGCATGCTAAGCAATTAATTTACGCATCCAATTCTAGTTGTTCTTCTTCATGTTTGTGACTTTCAGAACAAGAGTAAGATTTAACCGTTTTACCTTCATCATTAAGAGAGTGTAGATACACATCAAACCCCCAAAGGGTGTGCAAGTGTTTCACCACATCTTGGGTTTGTTCATTGAGTGGAATATTATTTTGACGTTGATGATGTAACGTAAGTGATCGATCACCATTTATATCCACCGAATATACTTGAATGTTGGGCTCTCGATACGACAGGTCATACTGCTTGGCTAAATCTTCACGCACTCTGCGGTATCCCGTCTCATCATGAATAGCATCAATACTGATATGCATTTTTCTATCATCATCCATAATTGAAAACAGTTTTAAGTCGCGCATTAATTTAGGTGATAAATACTGCAAAACAAAACTTTCATCTTTGAAATTTTGCATAGCAAAGTGTAAAGTATCAAGCCAGTCGCTGCCTGCAATATCAGGAAACCATTCTTTATCTTCATCAGTTGGGTGTTCACAGATTCGACGAATATCACTCATCATATGAAAGCCAAGGGTATAAGGATTAATACCGCTAAAATAAGGGCTGTCAAATGGTGGTTGATAAATCACGCTACTGTGGCTGTTTAGAAACTCCATCATAAAACCTTCAGTGACCAATCCTTCGTCATACATGGTATTGAGTAATGTGTAATGCCAAAAAGTAGCCCAGCCCTCATTCATAACTTGAGTTTGACGCTGAGGATAAAAGTATTGAGCAAGCTTGCGTACAATTCGAATAATTTCACGCTGCCAAGGCTTTAGCAGGGGGGCATTTTTTTCTAAGAAATAAAGTAAGTTTTCTTGAGGCTCACTAGGAAAGCGTTTTTGTTTCACTTTACTGGTTTTTTCGGTTGTGGGGATGGTGCGCCACAGATCATTGACTTGCTGCTGTAAAATGTTTTCGCGTTCTTCTTGGCGTGTTTTTTCTTCTGCAGTACTAATTGGGCGTGGGCGTTTATAGCGATCAACGCCGTAGTTCATAAGAGCATGGGCCGCATCCAAAACACTTTCTACGGCATCAACACCATAACGTTCTTCGCATTGCTTGATGTAATTACGAGAAAAGACCAAATAGTCGATAATGGCACTGGCATCGGTCCATGTTTTAAATAAATAATTGCCTTTAAAAAAAGAATTATGGCCATAACTTGCATGGGCAATCACAAGAGCTTGCATGCACATGGTATTTTCTTCCATTAGGTAAGCAATGCAAGGGTCGCTGTTAATGACAATTTCATAAGCTAAACCCATTTGACCACGTTGATAATGGGTTTGTGTGTGTAAAAAGTGTTTACCATAGGACCAGTGGTTGTAAGAAATCGGCATACCAACAGAGGCGTAAGCGTCCATCATTTGTTCTGCGGTAATGACTTCAATCTGGTTAGGGTAGGTATCCAAACGGTATTCTTTTGCAATGCGCCCAATTTCTTTGTCGTATTCTTGAAGTAGCTCAAACGTCCACTCGGAGCCGGTTGAAATTGGCTTACGTCTTTTGGCTTTTGTCATACCGCCTCCTTCATAGACTTGCGTGAAAATAAATCTCTAAATACTGGGAAAATATCTTCAGCGCTGGTGATTTGTTCCATGGCAAAGCGATCACCTAGTTGTGGTGCCAATGCCTCATAAGCACGCCATAATGCTTGGTGAGCATTGGGTGTAATTTCGATATACGCAAAATATTGTGACAGCGGCATAATGCGTTGGCGTAAAATTTCAGCGCATTGTGGACTGTCATCATCCCAGTTATCACCATCACTGGCCTGTGCCCCGTAGATATTCCATTCTGCTGGGTTATAGCGTTTTTCAATGGTATCTGCCATGAGTTCAAGAGCACTAGACACAATGGTGCCGCCGGTTTCTCGGCTGTAAAAGAATTCTTGTTCATCAACTTCTTTGGCGCTGGTATGATGACGAATAAATACCACTTCAGTTTTTTCATAATTACGCTGTAAAAAAAGATAAAGCAGAATATAAAAACGTTTTGCCATGTCTTTAATTTGTTGTGTCATTGAGCCAGATACATCCATCACACAAAACATAACCGCTTTGGTACTTGGTACGGGCTCTTTGATGATGTTGCGATACTTAATATCAAAGGTATCAATGAAGGGGATTTTTTTAATTTTTTCTTGCAGCTTTAAAATTTTATCTTCAAGTTCGGTAATTTTAATTGGGTTTCTTAAGTCGGGGTCTTTATCATTTTCTTCCTCAAGCTCAATTTTTGCTTTTTTAAGCTTACGACGAGAGCTAGCTGAAAGGGCGATGCGGCGCGCGTGGGCTGAACGCATGGATTTAATAACCGCAAGATTATTGGCAGTACCCGTGGCAGTAAAACCTGCACGGCGATACTCCATGGCATCGTGTTCATTTAACGTTTTTTTGACTAAGTTAGGTAAGGCGAGATCTTCAAATACATAATCTAAGAATTCATCTTTACTGATGAAAAAAGAAAAATCATCATCTCCTTCACCTTGATTGCTGGCACTGCCTTCACCTGCGCCACTGCCGCCCCCTTGACCTTTTGGGCGCAGCACTTTATCGCCAGCATGAAACTCTCGGTTACCAGGTAGAACCCGTTGACGGGCACCACCTTCACCGTGACTAAACACTGGCTCGCTAGTGTCTCGTGTGGGAATGCTGATTTTCTCGCCGCGCTCCATATCCGTAATAGAGCGTTTGTTTACGGCATCGGTTACTGCTTTTTTGATATGGCTTTTGTAACGGCGTAAAAAGCGTTGACGATTGACCATGCTTTTATTTTTGCCGTTAAGCCGTCTATCTATGATGTAGCTCATAGGACACCTCTCTATTACTGTGATTTACGTACACGTAAATACCATTCTGAGAGTAGTCGTACTTGTTTTTCGGTGTAACCGCGTTCAACCATGCGAGCCACAAAGTTGTCGTGTTTTTTCTTCTCGTCGTTTGAGCCTTTTGCGTTAAAGCTAATAACAGGTAGTAAATCTTCGGTATTGGCAAACATTTTTTTCTCAATAACCGCACGCATTTTTTCATAACTCTGCCAGCTTGGATTTTTGCCGGAGTTATTGGCTTTAGCGCGCAGAACAAAATTCACCACTTCATTACGGAAGTCTTTAGGGTTACTAATGCCTGCTGGTTTTTCGATTTTTTCAAGCTCTTCATTAATAGCCACACGATCTAATATTTCTCCGGTTTCAGGGTCACGATATTCTTGATCTTGAATCCAGAAATCAGCATAGGTGACATAACGATCAAAGATGTTTTGGCCGTATTCACTGTAAGACTCTAAATAAGCGGTTTGAATTTCTTTACCAATAAACTCAACATACTTAGGCGCTAGATATTCTTTAATAAAGTTTAAGTAACGGTCAGCGGTTTCTTGCGGGAACTGCTCTTGCTCAATTTGTTTTTCAAGTACATACATTAAGTGAACAGGGTTGGCGGCCACTTCGCTGGCGTCAAAGTTAAATACACGGCTTAAAATCTTAAAGGCGAAACGGGTAGATAAACCACTCATGCCTTCATTGACACCCGCATTGTCATGGTATTCTTGAATGGATTTCGCTTTCGGGTCTGTGTCTTTTAAGTTCTCACCATCATAAATTCGCATTTTACTGTAAATGCTTGAGTTATCCGGTTCTTTGATGCGCGAAAGCACAGAGAACTGAGCGAGCATATTTAAAGTATCGGGTGCACACGGACTTTTTTGTAATGAACTGTGTGCTAAGAGTTTTTCATAAATATGAATTTCTTCACTGATACGTAAGCAGTAAGGTACTTTTACAATGTAAACACGGTCAATAAAGGCTTCATTGGTTTTATTGTTTTTAAAGGTCTGCCACTCGCTTTCATTTGAGTGAGCCATTAACACACCATCAAACGGAATGGCACCCATACCTTCGGTGCCGTTGTAGTTACCTTCTTGTGTAGCGGTTAATAATGGGTGCAGCACTTTGATGGGCGCTTTGAACATCTCAACAAATTCCATGATGCCTTGGTTGGCACGACATAAAGCACCAGAGAAGCTATAAGCATCTGGATCATCTTGGCTGAAATCTTCAAGCTTACGAATATCCACTTTACCCACAAGAGCTGAAATATCTTGGTTGTTTTCATCACCAGGCTCGGTTTTGGCAACGGCAATTTGATCCACAATATTGGGATATAGTTTTACCACTTTAAATTGTGAAATATCGCCATTATATTCGTGTAATCGTTTAGCCGCCCATGGCGACATGAAACCTTTAATGTAACGACTAGGAATACCAAAATCTTCTTCTAAAATGCCGGCATCTTCTTCTGGATTAAATAACCCTAAAGGGGATTCAAATACTGGAGAGCCTTCAATGGCATAAAAAGGAATGTGCTGAATCATGTGTTTTAAGCGTTCAGCCAATGATGATTTACCGCCACCCACAGGGCCCAGTAAATATAAAATTTGTTTGCGTTCTTCTAAGCCTTGAGCGGCGTGGCGGAAATACGACACGATTTGCTCAACGGCTTCTTCCATGCCATAAAATTCACTGAATGCAGGATAGCGCTTAATGACCTTGTTAGAAAAAATACGACTAAGACGGGAATCATTTGCAGTATCCACTAATTCCGGTTCACCAATGGCCATGAGCATTCGCTCGGCGGCGGATGCATAGACGCTAGGGTCATCTTTACACAACTGCAAATATTCCTGCAGCGTCATGACTTCTTGCTGTGTGGTTTTGTAGCGATCCTGATAGTGGTTGAAAATGCTCATGGTAACCTCACCTAGTGTCTATGTGCTCATGGGTCTGCTCTCAAATAAGCCTATGTGTATGTGATTAATTTAGACTTATTTTGGTTCCGTGTATTCCCTTAATTCCAAGCTTTGGAAAGGATTAGCAGTAAGGCGTCAATTTTTTATGCCTTGTTAAACAAACTGCATAGGTCGTGCCTTTTTTATAATTAAATGTAAAAACTTTTAAACAGGTGTTTGAGTATTGGGTGCAAAATGTGAGGTGTCCCTTCGACTGCTCATCCTTCGCGCTCAGGATGATCGGGGGCTACTTTGATGTGTAGGAACCCGCACCTGCGGGTGAATAGGTGCAAGCTCGTAAGCTTTGATTGTTTTATGGGAGGGCGCTGCGTGCGATTAAAAAACGCATGCTGTTATACCAGAGACACTTTTCGCTCGCAGGTGCGAGCTCGTACATTTTTACTAGGTTATTAATAAAGTGAATTGAGTTACAAAAGCTTTGACAATAAACCCTAAAAATTCACCCCACACTGCCGGTCTAACGTCTAAACCTCTACCTTGTCCGCCTTGGCAAGTTTCCACATTTCAAAACCGCCATCAAGGCTAGAAACATTGGTGAAACCTTGTTCTGCTAAAAACTGTGCCGCGCCCTGACTTGAGTTGCCATGATAACAACACACAGACACGTGATCGTCTTTAGGGGTGTTTACAATAAAGTCTTGTACGTTACTGTTGTCTAATGGTTTGGCATTAATAATGTGGCCAGCGGCAAAGCTTTGCGGGTCACGAATATCCACAATGTGCAGTGGCTTGCCGCTTTCCATTAAATCATTAAGTTGTTTTATGTTAATGCGTTCAAACATGGGTTCACCAAAGTTAAAGAGTTTGTCGATAGCGTTTATTGGTTTCGATGTGCAGTAATGTCATGGGGCCACCCCAAACGCAACCTGTGTCTAAGCCAATCACATTTGGTTGATTAAACACACCATTTAATGCGGCCCAGTGACCAAACAATAACGTGGTTTTTTTTAATTGATGGGGATAACTAAACCAAGGTTTCAGTGGACCGTGTTCATTGCTTGGAGCTTGTTTGTTATCTAAATCTAATTCGCCATTGGGGCCTAAATAACGCATGCGTGTAAAATAATTGGTAATGGTGCGCAGGCGATCGGTTCCTACTAAGTCGTCATCCCATACATCAGGGTAATTACCATACATATGGCGGAAGAATTTTTTGTGATGGCGGCTTTGTAAAACCACCTCTACTTCTTCGGATAAGGCTTTGGCTTTTTTTAAATTCCACATAGGTGGAATGCCTGCATGGCACATGGCCAATTTACGCTCTTTATCCCATTGTAAAAGCGGTTGTTTACGCAGCCATTTAAATAGGGTGTCGGCATCCTTTGAGGCAATGATGCGCTCAAGATCTCCATCTTTTTTAATGGCTTTTTGGCCGCAGGCCATGGCTAATAGGTGTAAGTCGTGATTGCCTAATACAATTTTGCAGCTTTTGCGAATGCTGTGTAAAAATTCAAGGGTGCCTAAACTGTCAGGACCTCGATTCACTAAGTCCCCAACACACCATAGCTGATCGATGGCTGGGTCAAAGTTCACTTTATCCAGCAGTTTTAACAGGGGTGGTAGGCAGCCTTGAATGTCACCGACAGCAAAGGTTCTCATAGTCAGTGCACGCTATTAGTGGCGGCTAAGGTGAAGACGGGAATCAGTACATCAAATAATTCCCCCTTATGATCGAGCATGGTGTAGTTACCGTTCATGGTGCCAACGGGTGCTTCCATGACTGTGCCGGATGTATACGTGTAACTGTCACCGGGTTTTATTATGGGTTGCTGTCCGATTACGCCTTCGCCACGCACTTCTTGGGTATCTAGGGTTTCGCCATTGGTGATGATCCAATGGCGTGACATTAACTGCACGGGCTCTAAAGTCTCGTTGGTAATGCTAACGGTGTAACTAAAGACGTAGCGCTTTTTCTGTGGCGATGATTCTTCAGCCATGTAGTGAGGCATCACATGTACGAATACTTTAGCCATTGTTTGCCTCGTCATATACAAAATCAGCAATGCGGGCAAATTCAGCTAGACCTAGGCGCTCAGGGCGCAAGGTTGGGTCAATGCCTAGCGCTTCTAATTGCTCGGCGCTAATGGTGTTTTTTAAATTATTCTTTAAGGTTTTACGGCGCATAGAGAAGCTTTCACGCACAATATTTTCAAGGGTGCGGTAATCTTTAACAGGGTGCGGCACTTCTTTGTAAGGCACCATGCGAACGATGGCGCTGTCTACTTTAGGGGCAGGTTTAAATGCACCTGGGCCCACATCAAATAAATGCTGCACTTCACAATGGTACTGGGCCATGATGGATAAACGACCATAGTTATTATCACCAGGGCCTGCTGCCATGCGTTGCACTACTTCTTTTTGCAGCATGAAGTGCATGTCTTTTACTTTGCCTGTGTAGCTGAGCAAATGAAAAATCAGCGGGGTAGAGATGTTGTACGGCAAGTTACCCACAATACGCAGCGGGCGCTCTTGTTCGTATAAACTACCAAAATCAAATTTTAACGCATCGGCTTCATGAATTTTAAAGCCTGGCATGTTGAAAAATTTGACGTTCAAACCTGGGATCAAGTCGCGGTCTAACTCAACCACGTTTAGGTAGCCTTCGGTGGCATCTAATAATTCTTCAGTGATGGCGCCCATACCCGGGCCGATCTCCACCATGTTGTCGCCCACTTTTGGGCGAATGCTTTTGACGATGTTACGAATAACATTTGGGTCATGTAAAAAGTTCTGACCGAAGCGTTTTCGGGCTTGGTGACCCATGTGTTGGCGAGACATGTTAGTTTCCTTTGTGGGCTGCACGGCTGGCGGCCATAAGCTCGGCGTATGCAATGGCGGTGTGTAAACTGCCGCTATCGGCTTTGCCGGTGCCGGCTAAATCTAAGGCGGTGCCGTGATCCACTGATGTACGAATAATGGGTAAGCCTAGTGTAATGTTAGCTGCTTGGCCGAAGCCTTTGTATTTTAATACGGGTAAACCTTGGTCGTGATACATGGCTAACACCGCATCACCGGTTTTAAGTACTTTATCGGTGAATAAGGTATCAGCAGGTAAGGGCACACTTAAACCAATACCTTGTTCACGCAGTTTGGCTAATGTTGGCTCAATCACCTCGATTTCTTCTGTGCCCATGTGGCCACCTTCACCAGCGTGGGGGTTTAATCCACACACTAGAATATTGGCATTAGGCAGAGCAAAATAACGCTTTAGATCCGTGTCTAATACGTTAATGACTTGAGTTAAACGCTCAGGGGTAATGGCATCCGGTACGTCTTTTAGCGGTAAGTGAGTGGTCACTAATGCCACCATTAGCCCTTGGGTTGCCAGCATCATCACCACACGTTCTGTGTGTGTGTATTCTTCTAAAAATTCAGTATGGCCGGTAAAGGCAACCCCAGCTTCGTTAATCACCCCTTTGTGAACGGGGGCGGTGACCATGGCGTCATATAAACCGTCTAGGCAGCCTTGAGCGGCATGAATCAATGTATCGAGCACATATTGGCCATTCGCCGGATTTAAAACACCAATCTGTTCTGGCTGCGCAAGCTTAATAGGGTTTACCCAGATCTCACCGGCTTTTGCCGGTGTGTGATCTGTGCCTTCAAACAGTTTAATGGTCAGTGGCAGGTTTAAAGCATCAGCGCGACGCTGCAAAAGCGCTGGGTCGCAAATGGCAATAATCTGATTTTCATGGCGTTGCTGGGCAAGAGTGACGGTTAAGTCTGGACCAATGCCCGCAGGTTCGCCAACGGTTAGGGCTAGCCTATAGCTCATTCTTTACTTCCACGTAAGCGTCGGCACGGATTTGACGTAGCCATACTGGTAGTTCTTCTTCAAAACGACGCGTGTAAAGTAGTTGGCGTGCTTGATTGCGCTGAACTTCTTCACCCATGTCTTTTTGGCGGTAATCGGTCACTTGCAGAATGTGCCAGCCAAAGCGTGATTTAAATGGTTTACTGGTTTGGCCTTTTTTGGTGGTTTTCATGGTGTTTTCAAATGCAGGCACCATGTCGCCATCGTTAATCCAGTTAAGGTCACCACCACTGACTTTGCTGCCAGGGTCGTCGCTGAACTCTTTGGCTAGCTTGGCGAAGTCTTCGCCTTTTTGTACTCGCTTGTAAATGTCGTTAATTAATTTCTCGCTTTCTTTCGCGCTACGAATGGTGGTTTCTTGAATTAAGATGTGACGGGCGCGAGTTTGACGTACCAGTTGTTCATCACCACCGCGTTTGTCGGTGATTTTAATAATGTGATAACCACTGGCGCTGCGAATCGGGTCACTGATGCCGCCCTTTTTTAAGCTTGGCACGATGTCGGCAAATAGGGATGGCAACTCGGCTTCTTTTCTCCAGCCAAGATCGCCGCCTTTTAATGCGTTACGCCCTTCAGAATTAGCCACTGCGGTTTCTTCGAAGTCGGCACCTTTGCGTAAGTTTTTTACGAGTTTTTTCGCTTTGTTTTGGGCTTTTTTAAGTTGCTCTTTGTTTGCTTGGCTGGGCACTTGAATCAAGATATGACCTAGGCGGTATTCTTCTGCCGTGGCACTTTGACCACGAGCGCTGTTTAAGAAGCCATCAATGTCTTGCTCGCTTATTTGAATTTTACTGCCCACACGGTAACGCTGTACTTCTGAAATAATGCGCTCGCGGCGAATTTGCTCTCGTGCATCGGCATACGGCACACCGTCTTTCTCAAGGGCTTGTTGAAACTGGCGCAAGCTCATGTTGTTTTGCTTGGCGATGGTGGCAATGGTTTGATTCAACTGTTGGTCATTGATGCGAATGCCAGAGCGCTCTGCCATTTGCATTTGAATGCTTTCGGTAATCAAACGCTCTAATACCTGTTGAGCCAGAACATCATCAGGGGGTAAGCGCATGCCTTTACTTTGGTTTTTGACCACTTGTACGCGGGAAGTGAGTTCGCTTTGCATGATGACGTCGTCATCCACCACGGCGGTAATGCGGTCAATGCTTTTTAACTGGGCCTGTGCAAACGGCGTGGTTAACACTAACGATGCGAATATTGCGCCTAACCAACGGCGCTGTGTAGCGTGTTTAATAATCATGAATCTGCCTCTGATCGTAACCTAATATGCGTTCGCTTAAGATCTCGTCACTCTTGCCACCAAGAATACCTAAGCCTTTAAGGTGCAGTTGCAGCATATATTGGTAATCCTTGGTGCTGTCACTGCGTGTGTGTTCTTCATATGTAAACTGGGCACGCCAGCAACAATTTTGATATTCGATGCCCACTAGGCCTTCAATGTTCAATAAATTTTCATCTTCTTTGGTTTGCTGGACAGCGTCGTCATAGGACCAAATGTCGTGTTTCTTTTGTGCATAAAATGCCCAGCTATCGTTTAGCGGTACAAAAAACGCGATGCCCACTTGTTTTTGTTGCTCGGCTTCAACGTGGCTAAAGTTCATATCAAATAACCAATTATTGGGGCTTTGATAATTTAACTGTGCGCTGGCTTTCTCCACGGGCTCTTCGTCGCTTTGCGCATGAGGGTCGTATTGTACATCTAGGCGGGTGCGCCAGTTATCGGCAAATAACCATTGCAGCTCACCGGCAAGAGACGAGCTATTCTTGGTGTCATCATCTTCAAGTGTGGTATCTAAAGGTGTGAGTTCCACTTTGCGGTCATTAAAGTAATGCACTTGGCCTATACTGGCCCGTAGCACTTCTAAGCCGGTCTCATTTAAAAATCGGGTGGTTAAACCCAAGGTAACCTGCTGGGTATCACCAACACGGTCAAGCCCGGTAAAGCGGTTTGGGCTGAATAAGCTGCTGTAGCTGAAGGTGGTTTCAGTGGTATCAAATAGCGGGATCTGGCTTTGGTCAACATAAGGAATGTATGCCAGCATTAATCGCGGCTCTAAGGTTTGTACAAAGCTTTGGTTAGAAAACTGGAAATTACGCTCAAAGAACAAGCCGCTATCGATGCTGCTAATGGTGACATCTCGGCTTACTTCATCTTCATAACCACTGGTGATGAGGGTGTCATTTAGGTTCTGGAAACTGTACTGAGTGTGCATGGCTTGCACTTTTGGAGTGATAAACGCGTAAAGGGTTTGCCAAGGGTAGCTGATGCCTACTTCAGTATGGAAGCGTTCGCCGTCAATAAGGCTGCCACCAGAGATACCATCGTGATCACGGGTAAAGCGTGTAGCTTGCACCTTAGCGTCATAGTTTAAGGTGTTGTAATTAAATTTGTTTAAACGGGACAGCTCCACTTGAGGTAAGCGGCTAAACGGACGGCTACTATCGGCTACCGCTTCATCAATGGTTTGATACTGTTCAACACGGGTGAGTAATTGCCATTGGCCGTCGTTGTACTCGACTTCGGCGTTTTGTTTTAAATGACTTACGCGGCTGATAATGCCGGTGCTGTTAAAGTCATCTTCGAAATCCTCATCACTGACTTCGTTGTAGTCGATGCGGTTTTGTATGTTTGTAGAAAACTGGCCCACATGTTGAAGTGAGCGTGACCAGCGTTCTTTTCTTCGAAATTCGTCGTCGCTGGTCGCTTTATCATTGGCTTCGTCGTTGCCAAGGTAGCTCACACTAAAATCACCACGACCGGCTGCATTTAAGTAGCGGAACTCATTTTCATGAATAATACCGTGGCCATCCACAAATCGAGGGGTATAGGTGTCGTCGTAATTGGGGGCGATATTAAAGTAAAAAGGGGTAGCAAATTGATTGATACGCACCTCAGTATTACCAATATCCCCGCCAGGTGAGCGCACACTTAGACTCAGTTCAGGATTTAAAAAACCAGTTAAACGGTCAGGCCCAAGAGGGAAGCGGTAGTAGGGTAAATACATCACAGGAATTTCTTTTATGCGCAAGCGGCCATGCCAAGCTTCCCCGTAACCATCCGCTTGGTTTAAGTGAATTTCGCTGGCGGCAATATCCCAATCGTTATGGCCGGGCTCACAAAAGGTGTAGCTGGCATCAAATAAACTGGCGTGGCTTTTTTCAACCAACTCGATGCGCCCGGCTTCACCGCGTAAATGCAGGGGGGCAATCACATAATGGGCTTGCTCAAGACTGGCCATACCTGAGTTGATGTTGTAATCCATTTGCGAGGCGCTCATGGCCATGTCATCGCCACGAAAACGGATGGCGCCTGCAAATTTAGCTAACCCCGATTCTTGATTATAAACAGCGCTATCGGCGTTTATCTCACGACCAGACTGCTGCACAACCACATTGCCAGTAAAGACCGCGCCCTTTTGTTCAACAAACTCACCACTGTCACTTAAAATTTCCATTGAGTCGCCATCTGAGCTGGCGATGGATGCAGAGACATAGTTGCCACTGCAAAAACTAGGAAGGGCTTGCTGGCTTTCGGCAGGCAGTTGATCACGGGTTGTCCACCCAAGCTGGTCGTAAGGCGCGACAGAATTAGCCTGAGTTGAGGCCGCCACTATGGCAAGAAAAAGAAGCCCTTTGCGTGGCATATTTTTGAAATTCCTAATCAAAGCTAAATCTTATGTTATTGAGATGTATGAAAAATTACGGCAGTTGTATCAGCCATAGTGTGTTGAAATTCATAATCAAAGCTTAAACTTATGTTATTGTGCGCTAAACCTAAAATTGTACGTTTTATCCCAAACAAGGGCCAGTGTTCATAATGGATGACCGCCAACAATCTTTACAAAAATGGGTAATTGACGCCCTAGCTTCGAACTTAGAAGCCCCCCAAGGTTCACTAGAGGTGGTTTCGGGTGATGCGAGCTTCCGCCGATACTTTCGACAATCTACCGAAACAGACACATTTATTGCGGTGGATGCCCCGCCAGATAAAGAAAATAGCCAGCCGTTTGTCACCATTGCTAACGCATGGGGTGAGCAGGGCGTGGCGGTACCCAAGGTGATCAAAGCGGATTTAGAGCAAGGTTTTATGTTGCTCAGTGACATGGGCGATCAGCTGTTATTACCTCTGTTAAACGATGCCAGCGCCGAAAGCCTCTACCACCAAGCACTGGATGCCTTAATTGGTATTCAGCAAACCACCCATATATTGCCCGCCTATGATGCGCCATTATTAGACCGTGAAATGGCATTATTTACGGATTGGTTTTTAGGTGAGCATCTTGGGCTTGAATTAAGTCCTCAAGAACAAAGCATGCTGCAAGAAACCTTTGCCGTGTTGCGCGACAGTGCCCTTGGGCAGGTACAAGTGCCAGTACATCGTGATTACCACAGCCGTAACATCATGGTGTTAGAAGACGACACACTGGGCATCATTGACTTCCAAGACGCCGTACATGGGCCTTTGACCTATGACGTGGTGAGTTTATTGCGTGATTGTTATGTGGCTTGGCCATTAGAGCAAGTGCAGCAGTGGGCGAAAGACTACTTTGAAAAAGCACGGGCAGCGGGCCTAGTGGGAGCCATCAGTGATGAGCAGCTTATGCTGTGGTTTGACTGGATGGGCATTCAGCGTCATTTAAAGGCCGTGGGTATTTTTGCACGCTTAAATCACCGAGATGGTAAAACGGGATATATGAATGATATTCCGCGCACACTTAATTACATCGTTGAAGTGTCTGGGCAGTATTCTACCCTTGAAGCGTTTCATAACTGGTTAGTGCGTCGCTTATTACCTGAGCTTGAGCGCAGGGTCGGTGAATAAGCCCATGCAAACCGCCATGATTTTAGCCGCAGGTTTTGGCACACGTATGCGCCCGTTAACCGATCATACGCCCAAACCCATGTTGCCTGTGGCAGGTATGCCGTTGATTGAGCACCATGTGCGCAAGTTGGTTAAAGCAGGGTTTTCACATATTGTGATTAATCATGCTTACTTAGGTGAGCAGATTGAAGCCTACTTAAAAGACGGCTCTGATTTTGGTTGCCGAATTTCCTACAGCCAAGAGCAAAATCCTTTAGAAACCGGCGGCGGTATTTTTAAAGCACTGCCCTTGTTGTTGCAAGATGAAGACGATTTTTTTGCAGTGGTGAATGGTGATGTGTGGGTTGATTTAGATTACAAGCAACTACATAAAATGCAATTAAATGGGTTAGCCCATTTGTGGTTAGTACCGAACCCTGAACATAATTTACAGGGGGATTTTTTACTCAATGACGGACAAGTTTCAGAAAAAAATCAAAATACAGATCCAGCACTGACCTTTAGTGGCGTGAGTGTATTGCATAAAAAATTATTTGATGGCTGTGAAACAGGGGCGTTTAAGTTAGCACCTTTACTCAAGCACGCCATAGCAAACCAAAAAGTGAGCGGTGATTTGTACACAGGCTATTGGTTAGATGTGGGAACGCCTCAGCGTTTACAAGAATTAGAAGCTCACTTGAAACTAGGTGATGGTAATGAATAAACAAAATTGGGCAGGCAAAATCATTGGCGCCTTTTTAGGGTTTTTATCTGGTGGTCCAATAGGTTTATTTATTGGTGCGCTGGTGGGTAATGCGTTTGATCAAATGTATGCACGACAAGCCAGCCCAAGTGGTCAACGTGGTGCTAGTCAAAACGCTTTTTTCCGTGTGACATTTTTAGTCATGGGCCAACTTGCAAAAAGTGATGGTCGTGTGAGCGAGCAAGAAATTGAGCAAGCCCGTTTTATTATGGATCAAATGGGGCTCAATGAAGAACAGCGTTTAGAAGCCATTGGTTATTTTAATGAAGGCAAAAGCCCGCACCTTGATTTGCAAAAAGAGCTACAGCATTTTATGCGAGCGGTTGGGCATCGTGGTTCATTAATTCAAATGTTTTTAGAAATTTTATTAAGCATGGCTTACGCCGATGGGCAATTAAGCCTGCAAGAAAAGTATATTTTAGATCGAGTATGTCGCACGTTGGGAGTTAGCGCACTGCAGTTTGAATTGATTCATAACCGTGTGCGAGCCTCTCAAGAGCAGTTTCGTGGGCGTTTTAATGATCAGTTTCAGCAAAGTGGTAATGAGTTGAAAGTAGCTTACGGTGTACTAGGTGTATCCGAAAATGCAACCGATGCGGAATTGAAAAAAGCGTATCGACGTTTAATGAGTCAGCACCACCCGGATAAGTTAGTGGCCAAAGGTTTACCTGAAGAAATGATGCGAATCGCTAAAGAAAAAACCCAGGAAATACAAACCGCTTACGATAAAATTAAGAAGTCTAGAAAATAAAGGTATATGGGTACCCGATAGCTCCCTTCGACAAGCTCAGGACTAGCTCAATCTCGCTTCGGGTATGACGATGGTGTTGTTTGTTATAATTATAATAAGTTAGGGTTGTTAAAATATCACAAAAAAATAGTTGACGGTGGGCAGCGCCCACTCTGCAAATACATCTAACATCTAACATCTAACATCTAACATCTAACATCTAACATCTAACATCTAACATCTAACATCTAACATCTAACATCTAGTCTGCGCTAATGTTCTTACACTCTTGCTCAATCAACGTCTGGCATTGGCTTGCTAGCTGGGCAGCATCTTTTTCGCTTAACCCAGTTGTTTCAATGGGGTCTAGGCATTTTACCCTTACGGTACCACTGCACCATTTTTTAAAATCCATGGTGACGTGGCGTAAAGAAAAGCAAACCGGTTGAATCGGCACTTGCGCTTCAATGGCTAATTTAAAGGCACCCAATTTAAAGGGTAAGGGTTTGCCCCAGTTACGGGTGCCTTCAGGGAAAATCAAAACGGATAGCTGATCTTGTTTCATTTTTTTACCCGCTAAGCTTAATGCTTTTTGCGCTTTTTCTTTATTGCTGCGTTTGATCACTATGTTGCCAGCAAGAAAAAATAATAAACCAATAAATGGCACGTAAAGCATTTCCCATTTACCCATGGTAACGGTGCCATGTTTGATAATGTTCACCGCAAAGAAAATATCATGGGTGTCTTGATGATTGGCGATCATGATACAAGGCTTTTCAGGTGATAAACGCTCAGGGTTTTCTATTTTTAAATCAGCTCCCCAATACCAAAGCATAAAGCGGCCACAAACCTGTGAGATGTCTGCCATATTATTTCGGTGCATAGGCCTGAAAATGGCAAGAGGGGTGAGCGCTAAAGCAATCAAAGCAAGACAGACAAAAGCCAAAGAAATACGTATGAGATACATAATTGAGCCTAGTTATCAGATCGGTATTCTGAATAAATTGTTATTGTTATTAGTCGCGTAATAAATATGACGCGACTATAAATAGTATAGGCGGCCAATCACGCGTGCGAAGCAGATTAATCAAATTGTCATTTAAAAGCAAAGTGATCGTCACTAATATGTGAATGGATACTAACTAAAAGCGGCTGTTACATAGCAATGCAGGCAATTTAGGGGAAATTAGGTACAATGGCAGCCATTGCAACATTTGGTGATATTTGAGAGTAAATATGAGCACAGCATCAAACAAAACCCCATTAATAGCGCCTTCTATTCTATCGGCTGATTTTGCCCGTTTGGGTGAGGAAGTGGATAACGTATTGGCGGCAGGTGCTGACATCGTGCACTTTGACGTGATGGACAACCATTATGTACCAAACCTGACAATCGGGCCTATGGTGTGCAAGGCGCTGCGTAATCACGGTGTGACAGCCCCCATTGATGTGCATTTAATGGTCAGCCCTGTTGATCGTATGATTGGAGACTTTGCAGAAGCAGGTGCAAGCTTTATTACCTTCCACCCTGAAGCATCTGATCATATTGATCGCTCTTTACAATTGATTAAAGCGGCTGGTTGTAAGGCTGGTTTAGTATTTAACCCTGCAACCCCTTTGCATTATTTAGATTATGTGATGGATAAAATAGACATGGTGTTGTTAATGTCCGTGAACCCAGGTTTTGGTGGTCAGAGCTTTATTCCTAATACCCTTGAGAAACTAAAAGCAGCCCGTGCAAAAATCGATGCGTCAGGTTTTGATATTCGCTTAGAAATTGATGGCGGCGTAAAAGTTGACAACATTGGTGAAATTGCAGCGGCAGGTGCCGATACCTTTGTGGCCGGTTCCGCTATTTTTAACGCACCGGATTACAAAACCACAATTGATGCCATGCGTGCTGAAATTGCAAAAGCCACTGCGTAATCATTAATAGGAATACTAGCCCCATGCATCAATGAGTGTATGGGGCTTTTTTATATATGCTGAATATCAATAAATATAATACGATTATTTTCGATCTAGATGGCACATTAGTTGATAGCGTGCCGGAATTAGCTTTGGCATTAAACGATGCTCTAGCAGTGCTTGGTTTTCCTGTTGTTAAAGAAGTGCAGGTGCGAACTTGGGTGGGTAATGGCAGCTTAAAATTAATTGAAAGAGCATTAGAGTCTATTCAAGCAAATACGAAGCAAGATCTTTTGCGTGTGCATCAACAGTTTTTATTATCCTACGATCGTGTGCTGGGTCAGAAAACACAAATGTACCCAGGTGTGAAAGCGTTGCTGACACAATTACATCAACAAGAAAAAACCTTGGTATTACTCACCAATAAACCTATTCAGTTTGTACCTGAGTTATTAATTAACATGGGCATTGCGAACTTATTTGCACTGGTATTGGGTGGTGATAGTTTAGAGCAGAAAAAACCGCACCCTTTACCGTTATTGCATATCATGGAAACCCTCAATGTAAATTCGGCACAATGTTTAATGGTGGGTGATAGCCGATCTGATATCGTATGTGCACAACAAGCAGGCATTGATAGCGTGGCGTTATTACAAGGTTACAATCAAGGTATTGATCTTGCGACCCTAGACCCAACGTTTGTGTTCGATACAATTGAGTCCTTCGGCAAAATACTAACATCTAACATCTAACATCTAACATCTAACATCTCTTTTCTTACGTATATTCATATAGGTAAAAAAGAGGTGTGTGGATGAAAGCAGATGATGTAAATCGCATAATTCAAAACTATCCCGATATATCTATCCTTGACGCTAAGCAGGAGCGCGACATTGCCTGCGAAATGGATAGTATAATGCAAGAGTTGGCTCACACATTACTTGCACAAAGCAACTTGCTTGAACAAGTGATGGACATTCTCTTAGAGCAATATCAAACCGGCCCCATTCTAGATGAACTCTTAACTCAGTATGATTTGTGGTTATTGGCACAACATTTACCAGATATGAATATTGGGCAAAATGTTTCTTGTAAAACCTTATCTATTTGTCTTGTTAAGTTAGAGTGTGATCGTTCAAATGTGTTTGATTTATTGTTAAAAGAAGCCGATCAGGTGGATCAATCCCTTGAGCGTCATGCTCTTGTACTTAAAAAGCAATACGAGCATAAACGTAATGCTTTAGTGCAAGCCAACATACGTTTGGTGATGCATATCGCTAAGCGTTATACAGATAAAGGCATTGATACCGAAGAGCTTATTCAAGAGGGATCGTTAGGGTTATTAAAGGCCGCTTCAAAATATAATATAAATAAAGGTTTTCGTTTTACCACCTATGCTTACTGGTGGATTCAACAAGCAATCAAAGGTGTGTTGACACAAAAACGCGCGGTTGTGCGTTTGCCTACCAATGTCAGTGATCGTATTTTTAAATTAGATCGAGCCAAAGAAAATTATTTTAAAGCCCATGGGGTCTATCCAACGGTATCTCAATTACAAGCATTAACCGGCCTAGGTGCGGATCATATTCGTGCAGCGTTTGAAGTGGGAAATCTTCAATTGTCAATGAACCAATCTTTTGCAGAAGACGGTCTAACATTAGAAGAAACCATCGAGACAGACGAGACGGTTATACCGAAACCTACTGATGAGATAGATAATGAAAGTGATCAACGTTACTTATTTTCTCTGCTGTCACAATTACCACCGCGCCTGCAAAAAATTGTGCGCTTGTATCATGGCCTTGGCATAAATGAAGAGCAGAACTTCAGAGAAATTGCCCCTCAAATAGGAGTGACATTAGAGCGAACTCGTCAACTTTATCACCAGGCTATTAAACAGCTACAAGAGCTTGCACATTAAATGTTAAAAAATAAAAAACCGTTATGGCGAGAGCCATAACGGTTTTTTTTTGGTTTTTAAATGGTTAGAACTGCTCTTGGGTAAAGCTCATGAGTGAATCTTTACCTGCTTCAATATCCGCTTGTAATAACGCAGCTTGAGCATTTGCCACTCTGAAGAAGTGTTCAGCAGCTTTGATCTTGCCTTGATAAAAGTCCTCTGAATACTTACCACTGGTTAAATCACCTTGTGCCACCGCTGCCATATTCGACCACATGACGGCCATGGTAGTCAGTGAAAACAGTTTTAACATAGGCGTAGCAGCTGCACCTGCTATTTCAGGGTCTTTTGCGGCGTTACCGGCTAACCACATTAAGCTGTTCTGTAAGGTTTTTAATAGCGCTTTACAGTGAGACTTATGTAAGTCATTTGTTAGTTTCTCAACCATTTCATTCATGACTTTAAAGTAGGTCTTAGGTAATCGACCGCCTTTGATCATCAGTTTACGACCAACTAAATCTAAAGACTGAATACCGTTGGTGCCCTCATAGATTCGAGCAATACGGCCATCACGTAATAGTTGCTCCACTTCCCAATCTTGAGTGAAACCAGAGCCACCCATGCTTTGTAGTGCTTGGTCTGTTGAGAAATAACCTTCGTCGGTTAAATACGCTTTTACGATAGGGGTCATGATTTGCACGATATCATCAGACTCTTCACGCACACTTTCATCTTCATGGTGCTCAGCTAAGTCCAAATGTAAACCCGTCCAATAGGCCATGCAGCGTGCGCCTTCAACAAACACTTTTTGTTGTGTCAGCATGCGGCGCACATCTGGGTGCACAATAATTGGATCGGCTTTTTCATCTGGATTTTTAGGGCCTGTTAGCGAGCGTGATTGTAAGCGCTCTTTGGCAAAACCTAGGCTAATTTGATACGCCTTTTCAGCTAAACCTAAACCTTGGATACCCACCATGATGCGAGCGGAGTTCATCATGGTAAACATGCATTTAAGGCCTTGGTTTTCTTCGCCAATTAACCAGCCTTTTGCGTTTTCAAAATTCATTACACAAGTGGCAGACGCTTTGATGCCCATTTTATGTTCAAGGCCACCACAGAATGCAGGGTTGCGAGTGCCATCTTCTAAAAATTTAGGTACTAAAAATAATGAAATACCTTTACTTGAATCAGGCGCTCCTGGCAGTTTCGCTAAAACAAGGTGCACAATGTTATCCACCATGTCGTGGTCGCCACCTGTGATCCAAATCTTGGTGCCGGTGATGTTGTAGCTACCGTCAGCCTGTGGATCAGCTTTTGTGCGAATGAGACCTAAATCGGTGCCGCACTGTGGTTCGGTCAAGCACATGGTGCCTGTCCATTCACCTGAGATTAGGTTAGGCAAATACTTATTTTTCAGCTCGTCACTGGCATGCAGCGTCAGCGCATCGATGGCACCATGGCTTAAACCTGGGTACATGCCCATGGATAAGTTGGTAGAGCATGCCATTTCATCCACAACGATTTTAAGTAAATGGGGTAGGCCTTGGCCGCCGTATTCGGTGGATGCAGAAAGCCCAGACCAACCGCCTTCGGCAAAGGCTTTATAAGCTTCTTTAAAACCTTTTGGTGTGGTAACCGCTTTGGTTTCAGGGTTGTAATGGCAGCCTTCAATATCACCAGACTGATTAATGGGTTGTAATACATTTTCAGAAAGCTTGGCTGCTTCGTCTAAAACCGCACGAATCATGGCTTCGTCGGCGTCTTCAAATCCGGGGCACTGGCTTAAATTTTGTGCCTTAAGTACATCAAACAATACAAAGTTCATGTCATTCAATGGTGCTGTGTAATGGGCCATAAGGCCTCCTTCTCTACATAAAATTGAAAACGCGTTTATCCGAGTGGCAATCTCTAATACGCAGGTTATTCAGGATGGGTTCACTTTGATTTGTTTAAATGAGGCTTTGGAATGTGTTGATAACCTTGGCTTGCGAAATAGGGATAAGGATTTTTGTTGCTCTTAAATCAATCCGTGCAGTAAAAACAGGGTGTTCAGGCCGATTCTCACATTTTCACTTAAAATATAGATCTTATTGTTCCAATATTTAGGGTAGTTGATGGGTTTGTTTTTCTATTTAATAGCCCGTTTAAACAGGCTAGGCCTGTTAACGCTATTGTTTGAAAGAGGAGTCGCTGTGAATTTGTGGCGAGTAGTGGTATTTATCGCAAGCTTCGTGGGCGCCGTAAGTGCTCAGGGGACTGAACAAGCCAACGATTATATAGACCTCCAATCAGGCTCATTAATGGGGTTGGCTCATGCTTCATATGGGTCGGTATTTGCCGAGCGCCATAATGTGCTAGTAGGTATTGGTTATGTTCCCAAGCTGTCTTATCACAGAGAAATGTTGCTCTATTCGTTGCGTTATCGCTATGAACATAGTGCATCTTGGCAAGTGGCCGGCATGACACTTAAGCCATTTAGCGTGGGCACTGGTTTGTTAGTAGGGGATCACTCAGATTTATTTTATCGGTTGCCAGACAAATACCCTGAAGGCTATTACACCCCAACTGCGTTTCGTATTGTGTTTAATTATCAAGCGTCATTGCAAGTAACACCAAAGCTGAATGCGTATTTTGATATGTCTATTATCGATGTGGGTTTAGTGGGATATGTAAGAGAGCCTGAATTTTTTAATGATAATTATCGTTACCTTGGCTTAGAAGGTATTACTAACTGGGGGTTTGGGGCGCGTTATGTTTTTTAATCTGAAAAAAATCAAAGCTAGATTCACTTTCTTGTTAATTTTTGCATTGGTACTTTCCGGCTGTGATTACGAAGTCAGCCCATGGTCAACCGATGCAGATTGCTCAGATCGTGTATCGATCGCGGCGAATATCAAACGCTTACAAGAATATGAACAGTTAGTGGGTGCACGGGATACGTATCAAGTGGCGGTTATCAGTGACCCGCAGCAATATCCAGGCACGTTTGAAGATATTGTGAAGCATGTGAATACGTTACCAGAAGTGGATTTTATTTTGTTAACGGGTGATTTAGCCGACACCGGTATAAAAGCCGAATATGAATGGGTTTGTAAAGTGATGGAAAAAGCCAAGCAGCCAATTCTTGCAGTGATTGGAAATCACGACGCGTTAGCTTTTGGTAAAGAAATTTGGGCAAAAGTATTCGGCCCAGAAGATTACAGCTTTACTTACCAGAACAGTAAATTTATCGCTTACAACGATAATAAATATGAATATGAAAATGTACCGGATCGTAATTGGTTAGTGCTTGAGGCTGAAGGTGATGAGCTTAGAGACTTCACTATTGTTTTTAGCCATATTCCCCCTTGGGATGAGGATTTAACTTTAAGCCAAGAACTAAAAGATATGGGGGTTGATCTTGGTGTGCATGGTCACGAACACAGCTTTGATTATTGGCAGTTAACCAATGTGCAACTGCCTCATTATGTTGTGAGCCATACCAAGAAAAAAGAATTTGGCATTATCAGTATTACCCCCGCCGGTTATACCGTCGAAAACTGCACACTGAGAGGTTGTACTGTTGCGCAGGCCCGTAACCGTTAACTGTTGTGCTCTTGTTTTATTATTCCTGTGAAAGCAGGAATGAATAACGGCTTATCTTAAAGTTTAAGATTGATGCATACGTTGCATTGGATACCCGATAGCGCCCTTCGACAAGCTCAGGGCAGGCTCACCCTCGCTTCGGGTGTGACGAGTGAATAATATTGAAATTCATGACGCTATGATGAATCCTGTTTCTGCGTCACTCCTTTGAAAATAGAAAACCATAAAAAAGCCCACCTTAAAATATTTAAGGTGGGCTTTTTGTTATTTAATTTATTGGTTTATTGTTTGTCCATTGAGAACACACCCGCAGCATGTTTGTTGGTGCCGTCGGCCGTTCCTAAGTTATAACCTCCGGCAAATTTGTCGCCGGGTTTTACAAAAATCCCACCGATGTTTCCAATAATGGCATTTGAAGAACCGGTTTGTTCAACCACTGTACCGCTGATACTTTGAGTTTGAAATTCGGGCAGTTTCACGGTGCCGTCGTCACTTGAAGACATTTGCCCTGTAAAATTTACATTCCAGGTAGACATAACATCGCCTGTGCCACCTAAAATACCCAAGTCAGGGTCTTCTGTGGTTTGCAGTGTTAAGTTGCCATTGGTAATGGCACCGCTGGTAAAGTTCACATCAAACTGTGCGGTTAAGCTTTGCACGATGCCATCATCTGCAAAACCAATGCACTGATTAAACTTGGCGCAGTCACTATTCGCAGAGAAGGTTGCATTGCCGATTAATTGATTTATATCAGCACGCTCTGCTGCAATCCAAAAAGCTAATATGTCTTCTTCTTGCTGAAATTCTAAGGTCGAGTCGCCTACATTAAAGCTGGTTATTTGAATGCCTTCGCCTGCTTCAGCTAGCCAAGCACCCCAGCGAATATTTTCACTAGCCGTTACGGAATCAACTTGAATATCACAGGTTTGTTGTGGCGTACTATCAGCACAGGAGGCAAATGCCAAAAGGCTACCCACGGTTGCGTCTGCTTCTAGAGGTTTTGTGACTACTTCAATGCGCTCATCAGTGACGGTTGTATTGTCTTGATCTTGATAGCTGTGTTTATCGCGCATAACCAAAATAGGTTTGTTGTTGGTGCTGTCCCATGAGCCGTTACCAATGACCATATCTAAGCCACTTTCAGCGTACCAATCATCGCGATTGAAGTTTGTGTTTGAGCCTAATTGCTGTTGTAGGGCTTGAGAGGAAGCTGAGCTTTCATCATCAAAATCTAATTCCATTTCCATAATGAAGCTTTCGCTAGTAGTGGTAGGTTTAAACTCAAAACGATCCTCACTAGAGTTATAACTGAAACTGACATTGCTAGGAGCACTACCTGAAACGAGCTCACCATTTAAGCGGTAATCATTTTCGGCTAACGCTGTGGATATGTGGTTTTCGAGTGTTCCAATATCATTGATAGCGCCGTCAAAAATAATTTCAATTTCATATTCATCTTTTTCACCTGTACTGATATTTATTAAGTCATAATGAATACGAATACGAGTTTCGTTCGCGCCACTGTAATCTTCATTGGTGAAATTAGAGCTGACTAGATTTGGTGATACTAGTTGAGCCTCAAAAGTTGATAAACTAGGAGAATCGCCAGCGTAAGAATTCGAGCTATTTACTGGAATAGCGAGTAAAGCCAGCTTACCCGTTTCAGCAAGCGCGAATTGTTGATCGCTAATGATCTCCTCAGTAAAAGGGTTGTTCACACTACTTGAGTCGACACCATTAAATGGTGCCTCAAAATCAAAATCTACGTCCCCTGGTATTGTTGGTTTAATAATGTCTTCGACTTTTTCAACGGTTTCTTCAATTTGGCCCGCTAATTTATTATCAATGGCATTGCTGACCTCATCACCAATATTTGTATTAGTGCCTTCGAATTCTGCAAGGGCTGAATTTGATGGCGGGCTGTCATCCCCTTCATTATTTTCAACCACTTCTTCGGTTTCTTCTTGTGCTTCGCCATTGCCTTCATCGCTGCTTTCTTCGCTTGCGGTTTGTTCGCCTTCACTTTCTTCTTCGTTTTGTTCGGTGGCTGAGTTTTCAGCTAAAGTGGGTGGCGGTGCTAACAAGCCTTTGGGTGACGATTTGGGTTTTACACGAGTAAAGTTAAAGTCAGCCCCTTCACCTAATTCAATGGTGCCAGCTTCGTTTTCTACTTGAATGCCACCACTGTAAACACCCATGACAAAACCACCGTCAGCTTCTTCTTGTACTTCGTAGTTAGTGCCACGAATACCAATAGATGCCGCAGGCGTGTTGACTTTATAGGCGTCTTTATTGCCCTTGCCAATGGTGCCAGTGATGGTTCTAAAGCCGCCTTTAACCAGACTCATTAAAACTTGTTCTTTATCGCCACTTTCGCTTTGTTGGGCCATTAAATAACTTTCGATGTTCATTTCGCTATTTGCTTTAATTGTCATCAAGGCTTTATCCACAAATCGAATTTGTACAGAGCCCGCCGGCCCCGTTTTAATAACGTCACCATTGAAAATCTCAGATCGGCGTTTAAGTGATCGGCTATCGCCATTCTCCATAACAGCGGTCACATTACCTTTCGTTAATATGACATGGCCTGCAATGGGTGCGGCCCAACTAAGTTGAAGCATTAACGTGACCAAGCCCAAAAAAAGTGTCAGTTGTTTGATGAATTTCATATTTCCTCCCCCAAGGTTGTTCAATCAACTTTGGATTAAAAACTGTAAGTCAGGCCCACTTCGGCTTTGGCTCGTTGGTAGGTGTTGGCTTCTAAAGAGCTGTCGTTATAAGAGAAACTGTAATCGTTTCTAAAGCTGAAATGAGAGCTGAAGTTATAACGCCAGCCAATACCCAGTGTGGCATTTTGATCTTTGCGTAATTTGCTATAAAGCGCGCTATTAATGGCATCGTATTCGCTGCTTAACACGCTAAATAGCCAGTAACGGTTAGAGCGCTGGCTAGTAAAAGATGAGCTTTGATAGGTAAAGCCTTGATAGGTTTTACCACTATGTTTGTTGCTGCTTTTATCTGCGCTATCGGTGCCAAATATGAGGGTGAGCTTCCAGTTATCTTTTTTGGGCGCGCTGGCATAAGACAAATTAAATTGTTGCTGGGTAATGTCGCCATCAGCGTCTTCTGGGTAACTAGACATGCCATAGTTCATACCAAAGCCAATACTTGATCCTTTACTTAAGATCCAATTGGCTTGACCCAAAGCAGATTGGCTATTTAATAACTCTTCACCGTCTAATTGAATATATTGATAACGACCGGCGCCGCGCCATTTAACTGGGCCAGTGTAAAAGCTGTAACCCAGTTCTCCCATGGCGGTGGTTAAATCATAAATTGGGGTTTCAGAATTACTGCGTGTTGAGGTGACTAAGCGTAAATCAAACGCACTGGTTTTTGTGAGCGGGCTGATGTAAGCCATGTGAGCTAGAGCGCTCCAATAAGCGCTGCCGGTTTCGCGACTGGCATCATCCAGTGCAATATCAACTGGGAATATAAGCTCTTCTTTGGGTAATTCTTTTTCACTGGTGGCACTGTTTATATTGCTGTCATAACCTCCGCCCACGTCTAATACGAACATAAATTTAGACTCGACACTGCGTTTTAAGTCAGCGATGCGATCCATGAATATCATTACATTCTTTTTAACTGGGGCAGGTGGGTTTTGTTTCAGCACGTTATTAAATTCAACTTCAGCCCGAACAAGGTTACGCAGATAAAAGTGTGTGCGTGCAAGCTCTAAACGGTATCGAGGCTGATTGGGAAAACTCAAAACTAAGCGTTCAAATGCAAAAAGAGCTTGATCATAGTGGCCACTTTCAACGGCCGCCATACCGTATTGGAAATCGAATTTAGGCAAACCTTCGTTGTCTGCCAGCATGCGAGTGGCCAGTTCATAAGCCTGAGGATACTGCTGGCGTTTGATGAGCACAGAGAGTGCATCCATTCGAGCTGCTTCAGTTTGCTCTGGCGTGAGAGTGGAGCGTGGTGTGGTGTCAGCATCCTGCGCATATCCATTAAATGCCATGGTTATACCTAAAGCTGCTATTAAAAGTAGCGTTAATGTCTTCATGATATTAAGAGTCGTGAGTGTGAAAAGAAACGTCCTGTTGCTTTTCAGTCTAGCAGTGAATCCAATAATCGCCCGTCTTCTAGAATGTGAGCTAAGCTGAATATTAATAAGTGAACTTGTATGATTTTGAGGGAATGGGGATGAAACGGATCACCACATTGGGGCGTGGCAGAATATTGCTGATTCTTAATAAAGTACCTTTTTTTAAGGCCTTTACGCCCTTCGAAAAAGAAAAAGTAGTGGATACCGAGGCGTCATTTTATGTGGCGCAAGAAAATGAATACATAATCGAACAAAATACTCTAGATACGTCATTTTTTATTCTTTTAAGTGGTACAGCACGGGTAGTATTAGACGGAAAGGAAGAATCGCTGGCCACAGTGGGCCCAGGTGATTTTTTTGGTGAAATCGCATTTATACAAAACACGCCGCGAACCTCAAATGTGATTGCCAATGAGGTGTGTATTTTATTGAAAGTAGATCGGCGTTTACTTGGTGCGTTGAATTCGGATATTCGTGAGAAATTTAAGGATCAGGTGATCATCAAGTTAGCGGCCATGGTTGCCTCTAAAAACGAAGCGACGATAAAGCAAGTGACCCCTTAAACTTGATCTAAATCAGCTTTTACTTCTGCACTACCAATACCCAGTAAACCCATTGATTCAGGTCAATTTATTCTTCCACACCACTGCTATTCTCAAAGTGTAAATATTAATCACTCTTTGAGGTAACGCCATGTATATCGATGAATATGTAATCGCAGGGCTTATTATCGTTGCTTTAACAATCGCTTTTTTTGGCGGTGTTTATCGTTTTATTAAAAATGATATCGCAAAGCACGAAGGCGAGCACAAAGCCTAAAGAATTTGAAACACACGTTTGTGTGTTTGTAACCGAGTTACTCCAGTAACAACCCTCTAAGTGTAGGATGCACACTTGCACAGGTTCGTGCTTTTCCTAACCCAGCGTTTGCTGGGTTTTTTTGTGGGTACTTTTTAGATAACGGCTTTACCACAGCAATGTCCGCTTGCCCATGCCCACTGAAAATTGAACCCACCCAAATGGCCAGTGACATCAAGCACTTCGCCAATAAAATATAAGCCTTTTACGTTTTTAGCTTCAAATGTTTTGGAGCTGATTTCATCAGTATCAACACCGCCCAATGTCACTTCCGCTTTTTTATAGCCTTCGGTACCGCTTGGAATGAATGTCCATTTTTGAAACAGGTCAGCGATGTGTTCAAGGTCACTATGTTTGTATTGCTGCAATGGTTTATTAAGATCTTGGTCTGCGCAAAATTTTTCAATGACACGTTCAGGGAAGTGCAGTTTTAAAATATTGATTAAATGTTTATTTGGACTGCTTGCTTGCTGATGTTTTAAATCGGCATATAAATCTAAATCCGGTAAGCAGCGCACCGTGACGGTATTGCCTGGTTGCCAGTAAGAACTGATTTGCAAAACAGCTGGGCCTGATAGGCCTTTGTGAGTAAATAATATATTTTCACGAAAGCTTTGTTTGCCACATGAAATTTCTGTGTCGATACTGACGCCGCTTAAACCTTCAAATCGGGCTTTCTCTTTAGCATCAAATGTAAAAGGCACTAAACCCGGCGTGGTATTGGTGACTTTTAATCCAAACTGGCGCGCAATACGGTGGCCAAAGTCAGTTGCACCCATTGTGGGAAAACTCATGGCTCCAGTGGCGATAACTAATGAAGAACACTGAAACACTTCTTGCGCGGATGTCAGCGTAAAACCTTCATCCTCTTGTTTTTCAATACTTTGGATTGTGGTATCCAGTTTAATGCTCACACCAAGTTGATCACAGCGATCAAGCAGCATGTTTAATATGGCTTCACTTTTATTGTCGCTAAAAAGCTGGCCTAGCTTTTTTTCGTGCCAGGGCAATTGCGCTTTATCAACCTCGGCAATGAAGTCCCACTGTGTATAGCGTTTTAATGCGGACTTACAAAAATGTGGGTTAGCGCTTAGGTAGTTACTTGGTTCTGTGTACATGTTGGTGAAGTTACAGCGGCCACCACCACTAATTAGGATTTTTTTACCCGCTTTATTTGCGTGATCCAATACTAAAACGGACTTGCCGTTTTCAGCCGCACTAATAGCACACATGAGCCCTGCCGCGCCGGCACCAATGATGATAATTTGATTTAATGGCATGAGATATTAAGAAAATTGAAAAGCGCATCATAACAGATTTAGGCGTTAGCTAAGAATTTAGCCGTATTGTGGTTGAGATATTTCAATCAACCCCAATATTAGTGAAAGCTAAAATGAGGAATGCTTATGATATTGGTTTGTCCTGCCTGTTCTGGTTTAAATCGAGTGCCCGACTCGCGCCTGCAAGAGTCACCAAAGTGCGGTAAATGCCAAGGTGTTTTAGTGCCAAATAAGCCGATTGATGTGAACACGGCCCAGTTTTCACGTTTTATTACTAAGAGTGAGCTGCCTGTGGTGGTGGATTTTTGGGCAAGCTGGTGTGGCCCGTGTCAGGCCATGGCGCCAGCGTACACGTCGATTGCCAAGCAACTAGCAGGGAAGGCAATTTTGCTAAAAGTGAATACCGAGTCTGAGCAGCAACTGGCCGCTCAATATGGCATTCGTAGTATTCCGTCATTAAAAGTTTTTAAAGCGGGTTCAGTGGTAAAAGAATTAGCTGGAGCATTACCTGAGTCGCAATTGATGAGCTGGGTGCAATCTGCAATCCATTAATACGGTACATTTGTATTAACTGTTCAGAGTTGGCGCATAAAAATGAACGCATATTCATCTTTATGTGCTTTGTTTTAAGTTATAAAGACGGCGTTTTTTTCAATCTATTTGATATAAATCACTCTTTAGTATCATGTATGAAAATACAATTGGTATTACTCTACGGGAATTAACATTAGTTATTTACATCGCTTCTAGTCATAAAATAATAAGAGAAAAAATGAAGTTTGCAGTAAGCCGTATTTTTCTGTTGGTCTTATCTAGCTTTATAGTCACCCAGTCCTACGCAAACTCTGCATTACTTAACCATGCACAAGCTCTGGAAAACGTATCTTTGTTTCAAATTCAAAACCCTCAATTGGGTAAAGAGTGGATGGGTTGCGGGTTAGCACTCACTGACCAATTAAAAAATAGAATGCAGTGCTGAATATGATTGGGGTGTGAATCGCTGCAACCCAAAGTGCTCAGTGAACGGTTTAAAGCACGATTCGCTAAGCCGGCACAACATGCGGGTAGTGTGGCATCCAAGCGCGTATTAGCAGCAAGTAACATATAAAAAATTGTGCATATGTCTAAACGGGTTTGTTGTCATTTATTTTTAAAAGAGCATTATCTGTGCTCGGTTTTAATGTGCCATTAAAAATGCTGAGAATTAGATTTTAGATGTGCACATAAGATCAAATGCCCTTGGCTTTTGATCTTCTAAACAAAGCTTATTCACTTAAAACTTAATCACAAAATAATAAGAGAAGATGATGATGTTTATAGTTAGAAGCGCATTACTGTTGGTATTAACCTGCTCATTTGCGACTCACTCTCACGCGAACCCTGCTTTGCTTAATCATGCACAAGCAGCATTTCAAGCCATGTCGGCTATGTATATGAAAGCCTTATCCCAAGGCTCCCCTAAGTATCAGACAGACTTAGATAAATACAAAGAACAAGCCGCAGCCAGTCTTGTTGAATTTCAGCAGCAAGATCCATTATTAGGCGGACAGTGGATGAACCGTTGGGATTCTTTTGCTAATGACCTTAAAGCCGAATATAGCCCTGAATACGACTGGGATGTGGATTCAGCGGTAAGGCGAGACGCACGCAGTTATTTGTCGGATTTATATGCATTGATAACTTCCGACTCATCTCTACAAGAAAGCGCAAATCAGGGGCTGTTAGCTCAAGTAGAAATTCAAGCGATTACCGCTCGCTTTTTTGATGTCTCTAGCAGTTATAACGGCACCATTTCATTATCACCGCAAGATGCCAGCAAGTTAGAGCCCAAAATGGCCAGCAAACAATTTAAAGCAAGGCTGGATGTATTGGCGAAATCGTCTAATGGAGCCCATGGAAAATCCATTGAATCCGCAAAATCAAAATGGGAATTTGTAGAAGATAGCGTAGTAAACTACAGCGACCAAAGTGCTTACTTTTTGGTGTACGCCACTAAAAATAAAATTTCAAAAGTATTGCAGTCAGTGGGAGACAGCTTAGCTGCTAATACTATTTAGTTTGATCGCCTGTCATTGCTTAATGGCAGGCGCTCTTTCCTATTTGTTCAAACACTTTATTTTTGTAAACACTCTTGAGCCATGGCTTGAATGTTGTTGGGTGTGTTGATCGAGTACTTAACCAGTATTCTTTGAAAGCGCAAAATATACTGGCATTCATTTTTCGGTGGCAGCCACTCATCAGGCCCCTGGGCTCCTTTCGCACGATTCAGCGACGACTCAACCGCAATTAAGTTAATGGGGTCGTTAGCGAATTGCTCTCGCTTATGATCTGACCATTGATTTGCACCATGACTCCAAGCCCACTTAAGTGGCACCACATGATCAATATCCAAACGCTTAGCACTGGTAATGACATTTCCCGTAAACATGGATACCCAGCGACCATGCTCAGCCTTGCAGCCGTTACTTGATAAAACCGGCGTAGTTGTCGATTGTTGAATTAAAACCTCGTGTCGGGTGTTCTGGCAGTCTTTATCACTATCAGCCCAGCCATGGCCAAAAGCATCTCGCGAATACTTGTTAGGATCCCCTTTACTTAAACCTGTTGATGCTTTGATTTGCGGCAGGCGACCTCCTGCGTCCAAGCAGTCCTCAAGTGAGGTGAATCGTTTAAAGCGCTTTACCCACTCATAAAATGGGCTGTCAGGGGCATGACAGATTTTGCTGTTAGAAAGCTTGACGGTTTGCCCAAATGATGGGAAACACACAAACAAGAAGAGACAAAAGATGAAACCACGATGTAATGACAAGAAAAGCACTCATAGATAGCAAAGGGCATAAGGGTCCGTTTGGTTAGAGGCTGTCCATAAAACTCATGCTTATGTCTGAATTATAAAGAGGTTGGAAAAGTCTGAATAGCTGGGCGGATGAAAACTGTGATGCAGGGGGAATTAAAGCATGGGGGGTGCTGGAAACACTGCAGATCTTGATATTGGCGAACCTGGGATTGAGGCCCATAAAAGCAAAAACCCGATATTTCGTTAGAAATATCGGGTTTTTTAAATTTGGTGGCAACACCGGGATTTGAACCTGGGACCCCATCATTATGAGTGATGTGCTCTAACCAACTGAGCTATGTTGCCTTTGAAACGGCGCGCATTATTACGATTTGAGCGGGATGTGTCAAGCGAGTTTTATTATTTTTTTCAATGACTTACAGATTTCCTGATTAAATCCCCATGAAATCTGGCTTACTGAGTGCTCATCCATTATATGGCGCACTGGTCATTGAGCCCTTTTGGTTGGCTTATTGGTGGCAGTCGATCGTCTATTTGGGTGTATTTTGTCAGACTGTTTAGCGTTAAATTAGCCGTATCTATTTGATTTTATAGTAAAAAATGACAAGGCTTCGCAATTTGCATATTTCTTTTGCGGCCTTTTAAAAATTACTGTTAGTATGAGATTTAGTATGGGTTTTCAGTTATTAGGCTAGATGGGTTGTTGTAGGGTTTTAGGATGGAAAAGTTAAGTAAAATTGAGTACAGCACAGAGGCATTACAGCGGTTAGTACGTAGTGTTACTTTTTTTAAAGATATTGTGCAGGTAAACCCTAGCCAATTTGATTTGTTGTTAAGTGTGAGTGAGTTTGTACAAGCAAAAGCCGGTGAGACCGTTTTACAAAAAGGTAATCAGGATCAGGTGTTGTATTTTTTACTAAAAGGGCAGATGTCTGTTTTTAGTGAAGACGATGGTGATAGTTTAAATATTATTAATCCAGGTGAAGTATTCGGTGCTTTATCCATGGTAACGGGGCGTGGACGAAGTGCTACGGTTAAAGCGGAAACGGATGTTGTTTTGCTTGGGATTGATTTTAAATATTTTCGTGAGATAGATGATTTTAGCTTGTTTTCAATGGAAACGAAGTTAGTTGCTTATCGTATGATGTCACACAATATCCGTTGGAATCTTGAGCTCAACAAAATGCAAGACCCCACAAATTCTTTAAATAAGAAATTACTTAAATTGCCAATCTATAAAGGTGAGAAAGGAGATAAAGAAGAATTATTAGCCTTGCATGAGCAGTCGCGTTTATTGGCCGAATTGTTGTGTGAGTGGAATGATGCAAAAAACGTTCATAGGAAAAATATTTTATCAGAGATCTGATATTAGTGTGTTTCAGCGTTTTCAATATCAAGATAGCTAACGACGCAGTTACGACCTTTATTTTTAGCCTCATATAAGGCTTTATCAACTTGATCTAAGAACTGGATGCAATGTATCTGGTTGTTAGGGATAATACAGTTTATTCCAATACTAACTGTTAAGTTTACGGTTATTTCCCCGTATATAAGCGGAGTTTTCTCTATTTGTAGCCTTATGCTTTCAGCCAGCTCTTTTGCAATATCATGCTGAGTACTTGGCAGTATGATTGCAAACTCTTCTCCTCCGTAGCGTGCAACCATGTCACTTTTTCGTTTAGCCGTTTCTTGAAATATAACCGCAGCATGGCATAACGCTTTGTCACCAATGATGTGCCCATATTCATCGTTTACTTTTTTAAAGAAATCTAAATCTAAAAATAAAATGGATAAGCTCGATTGTGAACGCGAGGCTAAGTCCCATTGTAAATCAAGCGCATTATCAAAGTACTGTCGATTATAAATACCGGTAAGAGTATCGGTTTGATTTAACGCCTCTAGTTTGATTTGGTTTTCTTTCAATTTGCTTTCAATATGAAATGCGCGTGAGTATTCCTTATAGTATCGACGGCACATAAAAAAATAATAAATCCACATAACCAAAAATAATGGCGCCAAAAAACTATAATGCTCACTAAAAAAACACACAAGCATGGTTGGCGCTAAAATGATGGCAATATAGCACTGGGTAAATATCAACTTAGGAGCCAAGCTAGATGCGGCCCCACTGACCAAACCAACGACGACCAAGGCGGTTAATATCACCATATTAAAATGTTGATCCACTACGATTAAGTAAACCTGAATCGCAGATAGCGTTAACGCGTGTGAAAAGGCCAAGGTAAATAGCACAACACGCCACATATTGGGGGATGCCGCATAAAAATGAGGGGTGCTGTAGGCGTGTGCGACACGGACAATGCTAATGCCAGTGAACAGTGCTGTAAACGTAATCGCGAGGTTGTAGTCAAGGCTGAAGAAATCGGCGCCATATGCTAATAATGGCCAGACAGTGGCGTAGACAAATAAGCCGGGAAACGATCGGCTTAAAAAGTCCATGTCTGTACGCTTTAAAAGATGACTATCCATAGGGTTTTAAATGGCCAATATATTATGAGTGTAGTTTAAAACCCTATTTTTATACCATTCAATCAGAAGTTTAAATGGTATAAGTGTATCAAATTGTGAGTGAGTTTATTCCAGTTACTTTAAATGTGGAAATAGGTCAGAAATTTCTTTGCTGGTTAAGCTTTCCACGCGGTCAATATTATTTTGAGGGATTGACTCTGGATCTGGGTATTTTGCTAACACATCTTCAAGCGATGCTTCTCTAATTAAGTGCAAAATAGGATAGGGAGAGCGATTGGTTAGGTTTTCTTTGTCCGATGGGTCTGTGCCATCAAACTGATAGTGCGGGTGAAAGCTGGCGATTTGTAAAGTGCCTTCTAAACCTGCCCGTTGTAATAGCCACTGTGCTTGCTGCAAGTAGAGCATGTAGTCTTCAAAGCTTATCAGTGCGCTAGGTATCACCAGCAGAGTGGTTTCTCTTTCTTGGGGCTCCATGCTTTGCAGTTCATCAAGCGCTGTTAGAAATGCGCGATCGAGCTCAGCTTCATCTGTGCCATTAAAAACCTCTATGTGTACTTGGTTTAAACGCTTGGGTCTGGCTGCAAATGGGCAAAGATTTAAACCGATCACGACGTCATCAAGCCATTGGTTTACATTTTTTAAAATGGTTTGTGTCATAGTGTGTATTAGCTCATTTTTTCACAAAATGTTAACCAGCGTTGAATGCCGGCACTGCGGTGTTTCTTTTTGTGCAAGATAAAATACAGGGTTCTTTCGAAGTCTCTATGGGGTACAGGTAGTTCGATTAACTCGTTTCGTTCAAGTGCATCTTCAACTGAAATTCTGGATAAGCAACCTAAGCCTAATCCATTTCTAACGGCTCGTTTGATGGCTTCGGTGTGTTGTAATTCAATAGCGATGGGGATTTGTGACAATATGCCATGCATGGCACGGTCAAATGCTTGTCGTGTACCAGAGCCACTTTCTCTTAATACCCAAGAATAGTTTTGAATGTCTTCGTCAGTTAGGTTTTTGCATTGAGCAAGAGGGTGTTGTGGTGAGCAAAACACACATAGGTCATCGGTGCGCCAAGGAATGATATCAAGTTCAGCATGCTGGACTTCGCCTTCGATCATGCCGATATCAATATCGTAATTGAGTACTTGTTGCATGATGTTTTGTGTATTGGCAACACTCAAGTTTACCTCAGCATCTGGGTGCTCTTGCAGTAAATCACTTAAGATACTGACCGCTAAATAGTTACCAATGGTTAAGGTTGCCCCAACATTTACGCGGCCCGCGTCTTGGTGCTGTAATAGTGCTTGTTCTAATTCTTTTGCTTGTTCTAACAAGGCTTCGGTGCGAGAGCGAATGAGTCGACCTTGTTCGTTTAGTTGTAAGCGTTTGCCTACGCGATCAAACAATAAAATATCAAACTGCTGCTCTAATTCTTTAAGTGCTGAGCTGGCCGCACTTTGACTCATCGCTAAGCTGTCAGCGGCTTTTGATATATTTTGATAGTGAGCGGTGGCTAAAAAAACCTCGAGCTGGCGTAAGCTGAATTTCATGGGGTCACCGGTTCATTGCCTAGGCCAAGCAGCTGTAAGCTTTCTTCAGCAAAGCCAGTACCTGCTTCAACATAATAGTTAAAGACATTATCGACACCGAATTCGAGCAGTGAAGTGCGCTCATCCTCATAGCGCGCAATAGCGGCGATGTGACCTTTGTAATCACTCAATTTTAGCTGGGTGGTGATGTCTCGAATATCCGTAATGGCAGGCATAGCCAGCATAATAAGCTTAATGTGTTGAAGTTCTCGGGTTTCCCAAAAGTCAGCATCTTCAGCGTCACCAATAATCACGTGGCGACCTAGTTCTCTGTGACGTAATGCTTTGGTTGCGTCTGATTCAACGCCCCAGACTTTATCCCCTAGGCGTTCATGTAAAACATCGTAAGAGCTTCGACCTACTCGGCCCATACCAATGATTAATACTTCGGCATGTTTCAGTTGCTCTTGGTATTCAGGTACCGGTTGTGGGCGTTCAAAGTACTTCACCCAGGTTCTCATGTAGGCATACACCGTATGGGCATGCTCATAAAACACACTGGTAAAAATAAAGGAAATGCTTACTGCTAATGCAATAATGACCAGCCATTCTTTTCCGATCCAGCCATTGCTTACGCACAGTGCGGCGACGATTAAACCAAACTCACTGTAGTTGGTTAAGATCATTGAGCCTAGAAACATGCTGCGCCCAGGGGCCCTTAAAGCCGCTAAAATATGGAACAACATGACCCCTTTTATAATTAAAATAAAACTGATCGCAGCCAAAGGCGTAATCATGTCAAAGCTTGGTAAGGCGGTAAAACCGATGGATAAAAAGAAACCAATTAAAAATAGATCTTTGAATGTATAAAGGGATTTGGCAAGTTCAGGCCCTTTGCTGTGCTGGCTAAGTAGCAACCCAAATACGAGTGCGCCTAAGTCGCCTTTTAGGTTAACAAGATTGAATAGCTCATACCCACCAAGCGCCAATGCAATGCCCACTAATGGCAGTAACTCGCCGTGTCCGGCTTTATCAATAATGCGATCAAGAAACCACTTAGCAGGAAACAACAGCACTAGACCCAAGGCATAAATACTTGGGATTTTCCCCGTTGCCGCCACCAGAAATATTACCGCGACAATGTCTTGCATCACTAAAATCCCCACGGCTAATTTACCATGGCGGTTTTTCATTTCAGTTTTTTCTTCAAGTAACTTAACCACACATACGGTGCTCGAAAAGCTAAGCGCAAATGCAATGAGAGCAAGGGCAGGCCAGTCTAAATTCTCTAGATATTGAATGCCAAGTAGGGCAAATCCTTTTAATAAAATAGAGCCGACCACGACCCAAGATAGCATGTGCAAGCTTGCGCCAGCCCATACTGTGGGCTTAAACAAACTTTTGAAATTGATTTTTAAGCCAATGGTAAACAGCATCAGAGTAATGCCTAGATCAGCAAGACTTTGTAGGTTATCTAGTGGTTGCACCCCGAGCCCATGCATGCCGAAACCCGCTAATAAATAGCCGATCAGAGGAGGAAGATTCACTTGCTTAGCGGCAAAACCACAGGCAAACGCGATGAGAATCCAAATAAAATCCATGAAAGGTACCTGATGTAGTGATGGCTAGAGTATAGACTAGGCTTATTTAAAAAATCGATAATTTATAGATAAATAAACCATTTTGCAAATATAAGGCTTAAATCTATGCTCAGTGCAGATACTTTTTACAGATAGGTGAAACATGAAAGGCTTTAACAAAGAAACCGTTACAAGTGTGCACCATTGGAATGATAGCTTATTCAGCTTCAAGGTGACCCGAGATGCAGGCCTTCGCTTTAAGAATGGCCATTTTATCATGATTGGATTACAGCTCGAAGATAAACCTTTAATGCGTGCTTACAGCATAGCCAGTGCCAATTATGAAGAAGAGATGGAGTTTTTCAGTATCAAGGTGCAAGACGGCCCATTAACGTCTCGTTTGCAGAAGATCCAACCTGGGGATGAAATCCTGATTAGCAAAAAACCAACAGGCACATTGCTGGTTGACGACTTGTTACCAGGGAAGAACTTGTACTTACTGAGTACAGGAACCGGCCTTGCGCCGTTTTTAAGTATTATTCGTGACCCTTATACCTATGAGAAATACGACAAGGTCATTTTGACCCATGGTGTGCGTTATAAATCAGAACTGGCTTATCAAGATTACATTATGAATGAGCTGCCTAATGATGAGTACCTTGGTGAACTGGTGCGCGAAAAATTAATTTATTACCCAACCGTGACCCGTGAAGAATATGAAAACCAAGGGCGACTGACCAATTTAATGGAAAGTGGGAAGCTATATGCAGACTTAGGATTGCCAACACCTAACAAACAAAATGATCGCTTCATGCTTTGTGGTAGCCCTAGCATGCTAAAGGACTTAACCGCTATTTTGGATGCGCAAGGTTTTAATGAAACACGCCACGGTGATTTAGGTGAGTATGTAATAGAGCGAGCATTCGTTGAATAAAGCGTTTTATGACATGTAGATTAACAGATTGTCATATATCGTTCATTTACTTGTCATATAGCTTAGGTTGAATGGAGACTCAAATAACAAGGAGTCTTCTATGAAACAACTCATCGTACTGTGTGCAATTTTATTCGCTTTAGCAGCTCAAGCATCGGCTTCATCACTTCAAACGGTTGAAGGGAAGGTGATATTTTCAAAAGGCGATTACCACTTGGTAAACACTAATAAATCTGTTGAATTGTCTGGATTGAGTAATCAACAGCTGCGCAATTTTGAAGGCCTTGAAGTTAAAGCGGCTGGTGAGCTAACAGGCAAATCCTTAGAGGTGTATAAGGTCTTTGTTAAGACTGAATCAGGTTATGAAGCGTCTTATGATTGGGATGTGGTAAACCAAGATCTATATGCAGATTAATTTTTTTTATTAAGGAATTTAATTAAATTATTAGCCGTTACGGGTTTGGAGAATAAGTATCCTTGCCCGTAGTCGCATTTTGCATTAAGTAATATTTCCTTTTGCTTTTCATTTTCAACACCTTCTGCGATCACTTTCATTCCTAGTTTATGAGACATGTTGATAATCGTTTCGCATAGGATTCTATTGTAATCATCAATTTCAATATTCATAACGAAGCTTCGATCAATTTTTATGAAGTCTATATTGAATTTTTTTAAATAACTTAACGCGCTATAACCTGTCCCGAAATCATCTAGGCTAACGGCCATATTGTTTTTTTGAAAATCAACCAGTTTCTCTTTTACCATCTCAGTACTATCTAGTAGTAAGCCCTCTGTTATTTCTACAGCAATGGCATTGCCATTTAAATTTATCGTAGTTAAAAATTCACTCCACAGTGCGTGACCTGTTTCGTGATCGTTATAAAACTGAATAGGACTTTTATTAATGCTAATTTGGAAGTCACTATTGGTTATTTTTCGTAATACCTTGGCTTGTAGCGCTGCTTGTTTAAATACCCAATCACCAATTTCATTTATTAGTCCGGTTTCTTCCGCCAGAGGAATAAATTCAGTTGGGCAAATTAACCCCCGCTTGGGGTGGTGCCAGCGTAGCAAAGCTTCTGCTTTATATATTTGTTGGGTATCTAGATTGATTATTGGTTGGTATACAACATAAAACTCATTGTTATCTAATGCTTTTCGCAGGTCTGATGTAATTTCTCTATGGTGGTTAGCTGCAATCTCTAGATCTTGAGTAAAGAATGCATAGCGATTTCGCCCACTATGTTTTGCATTGTACATAGCTTGGTCGGCATATTTATAAAGTGTCTCTGCGTCTTGGCTGTCTTGTGGATATTGTGTAATACCAATGCTGGCACTGATGTAGGCGGCTTCGCCATCTAAATCAAAAGGGGTTGCAAGGCTGTCAATAATGTCTGTACATACTCGATCAATAATCTGTTCGTTTAACTCGCCAGATAATACGACGGTGAATTCATCGCCGCCAAATCGCGACACAATATCGGAATTTCTAACGCAATGTTTAATACGATGAGATGCTTGTACGAGTAATTCATCACCGACATTATGGCCAAGTGTATCGTTTACTTGTTTGAAGTGATCTAAATCTATAAATAGTAAGGCAAACGGATGTCGACCCAAGATTGCACTATCAATGTATTTTGCAAAACTATTCCTATTTAATAACTGAGTTAAGCTGTCATAATGAGCTTGTTTCCAGATGATTTCTTGGTTTTGTTTTTTTTCAGTTACATCTGTAAACAACGCAATGTATTTGTTTGTTTCTCCTTTGTCATTTTTAATGACATTAATGATGACAGAAACCGCAATGTCATCATCGTTTTTGGTTTTACACCAGACTTCACCGCGCCATACTCCATTTTCTTTTAGGTTTTTATTGATCTCATCAAAAATATATTTTTTATTTCGTTTACTTTTTATTTTTATGATATTTGATCCAATTAGATCATTCTTATTAAAGCCTGTTATATTGCTAAATGCTGGGTTGGTTGCTTGTATTTGACCATTAATACTTGTTGTTATAATTGCCTCACCACTATGATCAAATACCATCTTTGCAAGTGATAGCTCATCATGGTGTCGCATTTGTTGTGATATATTTGTGTGACTACCGGCCATTCGGTAGGCATCACCATTTTCTGATTTTAAGGCTTGTCCAATTCCTTGGTACCAGTGGTATGAACCATCTTTATGGCGCATTCTGTATTTAACATAATATGGTGAGTTTTTTGTTGATATGTGATTGTTAAAAGCATTAATTACTTTTTGTTTATCGTCTGGATGCAGATAGCGATAGAATGACTCTACAGTGCTTGGAAACTCTACATCGTTGTAGCCAAGTTCTTGTTTAAACTCCGGAGCAAAAAAAACGTGTCCGCTTTTAATGTTCCAGTCCCATATTCCAACGCCACTTCCCTTCACAGCTAAAGCAAAACGCTCTTGACTTTTTTCAAGGGATTCTTGGGCGAGTTTCAGTTCACTTATGTCATAGAAACTGACTGAAAACTGATCTTCAGATGTTCCTAGTAGTTTAGACGGGGAAACTAAAACCGTTTTGATATTGCCATCTTTACACGTTATGCGAGCTTCCATGGTTGCGATATCATGAATACGCTCTAAATTATTTAAGTAATACTCCCAGTCACGTTTAACTGCATTACGATATCGCTCATCAGGGTACGCTTTTTCATACCAATCATCGGCAGTACGTACATCCTCAATTTGATAGCCAAATACACTAGTAAAAGCAGGGTTAATATAGCTAATATGATCGTCTTCTTCACGAACGGCATATGGAATCCTAGATTGTTCTATTAAGCTTTTAGTCAGGTCGTTATTTTTCTTTAGCTCAATTTCTTGTTTTGTGCGTAAAGTAATATCCCGTACTTCACCAACAAAGCCGATCAATTTTCCTGTGTTAATAATAGGGTTGGCATCTATACGGATATATTTGCTTAGACCATGCTGTGGTTTCAGTTTGGCCTCAAAGTGAAAGGCTTGCTTGGCGTGTATACATGACATCCATTCATGTTGAAATGGATTAACGTGAGTGTCATCTATAGATTCCAGCCAGTTTATATAGGTTGTTTGTGTTTGAGTCATGCCCAGTATGATGAAGAAGTGTCCGTTACCATAAGTAATTTGGCCTTTATCATCACTGTAAAATATGCCCGAAGGTGCATACTCTATTAGTTCTTGAAAAGGGACTGACTTATTTGGCATGTGGGCGGTACAACGGTATGACAGACATAGGTTAAGTTTAGCTAATATTGCCATTTGTGCAGAATTGGGATTTATAGTTTATTGGCTTTAGTTTTGCTTTAAGTGACTTACTTCATCGAATTTAGTTCTATTTTCTATTATGCTTAGCAGATAATGGAATGACGACAATATATGACGTATTTACAACGCGCACAATTATGGCTAGCAAGCATTAGGCAAGGTTTTGTTGCTTTGTTACCCATGTTATTTCTAGGTGCATTAGCGCTAACCTTTATTCAACTCCCGCTATATTTTCCATCAATGCAAGGCACGTTCGCTATCAAAGTTGGTGAATTGGTTTTTCATGCAACCTATGGCTTAGTCTCTTTATTTCTTGTATGCAGCATTAGTTATCAAATAGCGAGTTCATATAAACCTGTTTTTGATTTGAGAATAGACCCATTCATGGTTGCCATGATCGCAGGCGTTACCCTCGCGATTATGCTGTACATGGGCGACACCGTTAAAACTTTTTCAAACTTTGGTTTTGAACATCTTATCCATGCATTAATACTTGGTGTGGTGTTTACTGAATTATTGGTTGCATGGGTTCGCTTTGCACCGGTGAAGCTTTCATATCTTGAGCATGAAATTAACGGCCAGCTTTCTACCGTTATTCGTATGATTCTTCCTGCTGTTGTGCTGCCTGTTATTTTAATTGTTATTTATATCTACATTTTCAAAAATACCGATGTTATTTCAGATTTGATGTATTGGGTGATTGGCAGTGTCGATGTGGCAGAAGGTTTAAGTTATTGGCAGTCAATTAAAGTCATTTTAGTTAATCAATTATCTTGGTTTATGGGTATTCATGGAACGTCAGTCGTGGGTACTGTGGCGGATAACATTTTTAATTCACATAATATTAATAATTTTAACGGCGAAATGATTAGCCACTTTGCTTATTTGGGTGGGTCAGGTTGTACTCTTGGTCTGGTCATGGCGCTGTTGTTTTCAAGAAGGCAGAGTAATCGTAAGTTTGCAAAATACGCAATGATACCAAGCTTATTTAACATTAATGAGCTTATTATCTTTGGGTTACCTATCGTGTTAAATCGCCATTTATTTTTACCATTTATAATTATGCCCCTAGTCGCTATGTGCTTAACTGCAGGTGCCGTATCGAACGGTTTATTAGATTTGGTAAATCATGATGTTCCCTGGAGTATGCCTTTTCTATTGGCTGGCTACCTGTTGACGGACGACTGGACGGGGGCGCTCATGCAATTAGTGATTTGTGTTGTTAGTGCATTGGTTTATCGTCCATTTATTAAACAACACGAAGCATTTCAAACTAAGAAGCAATCTGAAAAGATTAAATCATTTATATCTGAAATGCATAAAGATGATTTTGATATTCGACAAGCCATGAGAAACCCAGATGAGCTTGGAATTTTTTGTCGCCGTATTGCATTGGATTTACATCAAAAAGAAAATTTTGAAATGTTTTACCAACCCAAGCTTAACCATAAGGGTAAGGTGCTCGGTGCAGAGGCTTTAATCCGTTGGCAGCATCCTGTTTTTGGTTCTTTGCCTCCCTCTGTTTTTATTCCAATAGCAGAAGAAAACAAAAGCATTCATGACTTAGGTTTGTGGATAATAGAGCGTTGTTTTAAAGACATTGCTATCATGGATCGAACATTTGGTTTTTCTGGGGTTTCAATTGCAATTAATATTTCACCAATACAATTAACTGATACCACATTTATAGAGAAGGTTAAGGGCAATATTAAACGTTTTAATATTGACCCTGCTCGCATTGAATTTGAAATTACAGAAGGGCAGAAGTTACGTTTAACAGATGAATTGGTTGAGGGTTTACGGTCTTTAACCGACATGGGCCTGTCAATTGCTGTGGATGATTTTGGCATGGGTCATACCTCATTGCATTACCTAAAATCATTTCCGGTTCATACGATTAAAATCGACGGTGATTTGATTAGGGACGTGGCGACGAGCGCTCTGGTTCAGGAGATTGTGCAAAGCATGGGTCAACTTGCCCATGGTATGAATGCGGTATTAGTCGCAGAGTGGGTCGAGCAAGAAGCACAATTAGAGATACTGCAAAAGCTTGGTTGTGATCAATATCAAGGTCAATATTTTAGTATGCCACTGCCGCTTGCGGAACTGGTGGCATACTGTGTAAGACATCAAAAGTAGTTACGGGGCCAAAACAACTTTGCCAGCGACTTTACGTTGTAGCACATCGCTTAAGGCCTGCTGTACATCATCAATCGGATATACTTTATGTATGTGGGGCTTAAGAAGTCCTTCGCTATACCAGGTAAATAGTTCCAGCTGATTGGCCATATAATCTTTAGGTTGCTTTTGCACAAAGCTGCCCCAAAACACTCCCATTACGCTAAAGCCTTTCACTAGGGCTAAGTTCACCGCAAGTTCAGGAATACGCCCTGAAGCAAACCCAATAACTAAATAGCGACCATTCCAAGCCATGCGTCGAATGCTGGCATCAAAAGCATCGCCACCAATCGGGTCAAAAACCACATCAAAGCCTTTATTGCCTGCAAGCTTTTTCAGATTTTCAGCAAGCTGAGAATCGTTAATGACGAGGTTATCAGCGCCGTGTTCACCTGCAATATCCAGTTTTTCTTGGGTAGAGGCTACGGCTGTGACTTTTGCCCCCATGGCTTTTGCTATTTCAATGGCTGCAATTCCCGTGCTGCCAGCAGCACCTAGTACCAACACATGTTCACCTTCTTGCAGGTTTGCTCGTTGCTTTAAAGCATGGTGAGAGGTGCCGTAAGCACACATAAGGGCTGTTGCATGTTCAGGTGATAGGCCGTTTGGTAGTGGCTGAACAATGGACTGATGTAACACCACTTGTTCGGCGTAACCTCCGATTGGCATGATGGCGGCAACGCAGTCACCGACTTTGAGTGTCTCTACACCTTCACCAATAGCGTCAATTACTCCTGCGACTTCAATGCCGGGTGTAAAGGGAGTGGGCGGCTTCATTTGATACAAGCCCTGCACCAATAAGCCGTCGGGATAATTCACTCCAATTGCTTTTGCGGTAATGCGTACTTGGTTCTTTTTAACGTCAGGTGAGGGTGTATCAACAACTTTCAACGCCTCAATGGGAGCAAACTGCTCACAAATTACTTTTTTCATATTATTAGCCTGCATACCCAAATATAAGAGCGTCATGGTAGAAGGTTTTTATTTATTATTTAAATGAATATAACTGATGGCTGCTCATTATATATATTCATGTTCATTGAATGCTTGCTTAAGCCGTTGTGGATGCTCCTTGATTACCTTGGGCAATCACTAAGCCGGATGTATCTATATAGCCCTGACTATATAGCCCTGACTATATAGCCCTGACTATATTGGTCTAAGTATTTATCGGGGAATCACTTTGATTGCTTAGGTTTCTTCTATTTGGCTGTCATAGAATTCAATCGTTATTCATATTGATAGTGTTAGTTTTGGTTATTGATATGAGTATTGCAACTTTCCAACCAAATTATTCAGGGACTAAAAAATGAAGCCATTCGTTTTACTTAAAAAAGTAAAAGCAAGCTTACTGGTTGTTGTATTCAGTTTTATGCCATTAGGCCATGCCTATAGTTTTGACTTTGACGCAGGTAACGCGCCTGCTGAAGTGATTATTCCGACAGTTATTCCTGTGATTTTACAAGATGTGTCCACAGGTGCCGGCGATGCCACTTTAATCTTGCGCAACACAACATTGATTACGAATGCGTGGTTTGATGCCATTGCACCTTATCATCCAACAGCAATCGGGGTTTATACAAAGCATAATCATCGTAAAACCGAAGTTTCTAATCGTGAAAAAAATATTGCACTTTTTTATGCAAGTTATCATGTAATGAAAAGCTTGCATCCAAAGCGGATCGAAACTTGGAATGCGATGTTATCCAATGTTGGGCTTGATCCATTTAATACGACGACTGATATTAATACGCCCGAAGGGTTGGGGAATCTTGCTGGACAAAATGTTGTACTCAATCGTGAAAATGATGGCATGAACCAATTAGGTAACATAGCTTCTGATGGGTCAGAAGCAAAATATAATCCCATGCCTTATGCTGACTACACGGGTTATAAAGCAAAGAATTTACCAAATAAATTAATATTCCCGAGTAAATGGCAGCCAGCTATTGTGGGTAATGGTGGCGGCCTTTTTAAGGCCCAGCAATTTGTCACACCTCAACTTAAAAACGTGACTCCTTATTCTTATTCAAGTCCTAAGGCGTTTCGCGCACCAAGACCTTGGAATAGTTTTGTCTTTAATTGGCATGGATATGTTAATCAGGCGGAAGCTGTATTAGAGGCATCAGCAAATCTTACTGAAGATCAAAAACTGAAAGCTGAATTTTTTGATAATAAATTTAGAAGTCTTGGTTTTTCTGCGTTACAAGCCGCTCAATTATATCAATTGTCTTTAATGGACTTTGTGCATCTTGATTTCGCTGTGAACCTAGCTGCATTTGATACGGCTATCGCCATTTGGCAAGAGAAGTACCGCCATGATGCTGTTCGTCCGTTTAGTGCAATCGCCTATATCTGGAAAGATAATTCAGTAACCAGTTGGGGCGGCCCTGGCCAAGGTACAGTGAATGATATGCCAGCTAATCAATGGAAGAGCTACATGAATGTGGCGGATCATCCTGAGTATCCATCTGCTTCAGCAAGCTTCTGTGCCGCTCATGCATTGGCAGCTCGACAGTTTTTGGGTAGTGATGATTTAGATTGGTATATTCCTATTCCTGCTGGGGAATCGGGAGTTGAACCTGGTGTTACTCCTGCGGCAGATACTCAGCTTGTTTTTGAAACTTGGACAGACTTTGAAAATGATTGTGGTGAATCTCGTGTTTGGGCTGGAGTACACTTCCCCGATGCAGTGCCAGCGGGACAAGCGATTGGTCGTGAGATTGGTCAAATAGCCTATGACTTCGTAATGGAGCACATTCAAGGTAATTTATAGTAGCAATAAAAAAACCGCTTGTGTTGCCACAAGCGGTTTTCAATTTTCGGCTAACGCTTAGAATTTACACGTTAAACAAGAAGTGCAAAATATCGCCGTCTTTAACGATGTATTCTTTGCCTTCAACGCGCAGTTTACCGGCTTGTTTACAACCCGCTTCACCCTTGTGTTCAATAAAGTCATCATAGGCCATGGTTTCAGCGCGAATGAAGCCTTTTTCAAAGTCGGTGTGAATGGCAGCAGCCGCTCGTGGTGCGGTGCTACCTTGCTTGATTGTCCAAGCGCGTACTTCTTTTACACCTGCAGTGAAATAAGTTTGTAAGCCAAGTAATTCATAACCGCCACGGATAACGCGGTTTAAACCTGGCTCGCTTTGGCCCATTTCTTCAAGGAACATGGCGATGTCTTCTGGGTCATCTAACTCAGAAATCTCTTGTTCGATTTTATTACAAACCGGTACCACTACAGCGTTTTCTTTTGCTGCAATTTCACGAACGATATCTAAGAATGGATTATTTTCAAAACCGTCTTCGGCCACGTTTGCGATGTACATGGTTGGCTTAACGGTAATCATGTGAAATAAACGCACGCGTTTTTTCTCGTCGTCGTTTAAATCCATTGAGCGGATAGGTTGATCGCTTTCTAAGTGAGCGACCATTTTTTCTAGAAGTGCTTTATCTGCAACTGCATCTTTGTCGCCGCTTTTAGCTGTGCGGGTAACACGCTGTAATTGTTTTTCGGCTGATTCAAGATCCGCTAGAATAAGCTCTAAGTTGATAACATCAATATCATCAGCTGGGTTTATTTTATTTTCAACGTGAATCACATTGTCATCTTCGAAGCAGCGCACAACGTGGGCGATCGCATCGGTTTCACGAATATTCGCTAAGAACTGGTTACCCAAGCCTTCACCTTTTGATGCGCCTTTTACAAGGCCTGCGATATCCACAAATTCCATGGTAGTTGCAATAGTTTTTTGCGGATTAACAATGGCAGCTAGTGCATCTAGGCGAGGATCTGGCATGGCCACTACGCCACTGTTTGGCTCAATGGTACAAAACGGAAAGTTCTCTGCGCCAATACCCGATTTAGTCAGTGCGTTGAAAAGGGTGGATTTACCAACGTTTGGTAAACCGACAATGCCACATTTAAAACCCATGTTGTATCTCCGTGAGATGGGAGAAGGAAGACGTTAGATGACTATGGTCTTCTTTGCTCCAAGATATTTCAAAATTTTTAGTTTGAACGATTTAATAATGCTGGATTAAGTCATGCTGATGAACGGCGACTCATCTAACGTCTCTCGTTTTACACCTTATGCTTTAACACTATGCAGGCGATTCATTGCGCCGGCCCAATCACCCGTGACCAAACTGTCTATTTCAGAAGCAGCTGCGTCGATGATGGTTTCAATCTTTTTTAATTCGTCTTTATTGGGTTTACCTAACACATGACCTGTTACTTTATTTTTATCACCGGGATGTCCGATACCAATACGTAAGCGATAAAAATTTTTGTCGTTGGCCATTTTACTAATAATGTCACGCAGGCCATTTTGTCCACCATGGCCACCGCCCAGTTTTAGTTTGGCTGTACCAGTGGGGAGGTCGAGTTCATCATGTAAAACTAAAATTTCATTAACAGGAATTTTATAAAAGTTAGCAAGGGCTTGAACCGCTTGGCCACTTAAATTCATGAAGGTAGTAGGGAAGAGTAAAAAGACTTCTTTGCCTTTGATTAAGGCTTTACCACTTAGGCCGTGGAATTTTTTTTCAGGTTTGAGTTGCACGCCATATTGGCGTGCAATCTCGGCGAGTAACCAAGCACCTGCGTTGTGACGTGTATTCTCATATTCCGAACCGGGATTACCCAAGCCCACAATTAGACGAATGTTATCCTTCACGCGAGTGCCTTATTTAATGGATTACTCTGCAGCAGCTTCTTCAGCTGCACCATCTTCTTCGTCAGCTGCAGCAGCACCTTTAGGCACGTCTACAGAAACAACAGCAGAATCGTGGTCAGAACCGTGAGTTAGCTCAAGGATTTCAACGCCTTCTGGAAGCTTAAGATCAGAAAGGTGAAGAATGGTGCCTACTTCAGCGTCAGCTAGATCAACTTCGATGAACTCAGGTAGTTTACCTGCTTCACAGATTACTAGTACGTCAGAGATAGTGTGCTTAACCTTACCGCCTTGTAGCTTAACGCCTTTACATGATTCTTCGTTGATGAAGTGTAGAGGGATGTGCTGCTTGATTACAGTGTTGTTAGATACGCGTTGGAAATCAACGTGAAGAATAACAGGCTTGTAAGCATGACGTTGAACGTCTTTTACAAGTACAGTTTCAGTTGCACCTGCAACGTTTAGCTTGATGATGTGGCTGAAAAAACCTTCATCTTCAAATGCTTTGTTTAGATCTTTAAGAACCAAAGTTACTTGAGTAGGTTCTTTATCGCCACCGTAAACGATGCCAGGAGTTTTGCCCGCTTCACGACGAAGACGGCGGCTCGCACCCGTACCTTTCAATTCGCGAAGTTCGGCGCTTAATTCATAATTAGCCATGGTTTATTACCCTTTATAAATAAAATTAGCCCTAACCCCGCGACCAGAGTTAGAGCCCATTTGCTTAAAGTGAACTTTAAGCTCTATCAAATACGCTGTTCCGAATTAACGGAACATCGCACTGATGGATTCTTCGTTGTTAACGCGTCGAATTGACTCAGCTAACAAGCCAGCTAAGGTTAGTTGGCGAATTTGCCCACAAGCCTTAGCTTCTTCAGTTAGAGGAATGGTGTCAGTCACCACCAATTCATCTAGCTGTGAATTTGTAATGTTCTTTATCGCGGCGCCGGATAGTACAGGATGTGTACAGTAAGCCACAACCTTTTTCGCACCAAACTGCTTAAGAGCATCAGCTGCTTTACATAAAGTGCCGGCTGTATCGACCATGTCGTCAACTAATACACATGTGCGGTCCGTTACGTCACCAATAATGTGCATAACTTGCGCTTCGTTGGCTTGTGGGCGACGTTTATCGATAATCGCAAGGTCTGCATCGTTTAATTGCTTAGCAATTGCACGAGCACGTACCACACCACCTACGTCTGGTGATACAACCATTAGGTTGTCGTAGTTTTGCTTTTCAATGTCATCTAATAAGATCGGTGAACCATAGATGTTATCCATTGGGATATTAAAGAAGCCTTGAATTTGGTCTGCGTGAAGATCAACGGTTAAAACACGATCAACACCCGCGGTTTGCAGCATATCGGCCACAACCTTTGCAGAGATAGGTACACGCGCAGAACGTACACGACGATCTTGGCGAGCATAACCATAATAAGGAATAACAGCCGTAACACGACCTGCAGAAGAGCGACGCAATGCATCGGCCATTAACAACACTTCCATGAGGTTGTCATTGGTTGGAACGCAGGTAGGCTGGATAATGAAAACGTCTTTACCGCGCACGTTTTCTTGGATATCAATGGTGATTTCACCATCACTGAATTGCCCGCAAGTGGCCTCACCTAGGGGAAGGTCTAGACGCTCAACAATAAGACGCGCCAATTCCGGATTTGCGTTACCGGTAAAAACCATTAACTTAGACACGTCGGATACCCCATGTGCTAATTAGCTTGATCAATGATGGATTTTAAAAAAGATGGCAGGGGTGGCAGGATTCGAACCTACGCATGACGGGATCAAAACCCGTTGCCTTACCGCTTGGCTACACCCCTAAATTGACTCAGCTAATTAAAGCTTTTTGCAATGGCGATTGGTTAATGCCTTTCGCCACGAAAGCTTTTGTATCAGCTGGTAGCTTGGCTAGAACCGAGTTTGCTGTAGTCTCAGAATTTACTTCTAAGAAGACGCAAGCGCCAGTGCCAGTCATTCTAGCAGAGCCAAAATTCTTTAGCAAATTCAATGAGTTAGAAACTTCTTGGTAGAGTTTGCAAACCACTGATTCACAGTCATTTTGACCCTCGCCCCTGAGAGCGGCGCT
>JAGDZK010000029.1:0-1606 GCA_049115935.1 Bermanella sp.
ATACGTGACAAGCAGGCTAAAGCATTTTGATTTCTAACCACTGAGTCCATGAAATTATCGGCCATGTTCTCAAATGGGGTTATATCAACCGCTTGACCAGACTTGGCAGATGACATGGCGTGATTGACCAAGCTAAGGGCTTCGGTATGTAATTTAGAGGCTTTTTCCAGTTCTTTATCAAGATTGGTTGATTTTGTGTCCCTATCTGCGTGTTTGTTTTGAGCAATATCGATTATTTCTGTATTNNTTTTTCTTCGCTGGCTTCTTTGCTGATGGCATGGGGGCTGTCATCACCCTTACTGGTGTCAATGTAAAGTTCTTTAACGCCACGTTTGACCAGCATATTGATAGTCTGCTGATCAGGGATTCGCCCTTCACGCTCGTGTTCATGCAGGCTTAGGCCTTGTTGTGCGATATTTGCCACATACATGCCAGGTTTGAGTTTGTCAGTTGCAATTTTTTTTAGCATTGTAGTATTTGGTTAGGTTTTGTTTGAGTATAGAAGAGCTGCAATACATATCGAATTTATCAAAAACTGTTAGTATCTAATTAAGTTATAAGAAAGGTGTTTGCATGCGCAAAATAGCATTTCAGGGACAGCTAGGTGCGTATAGCCACTTAGCTTGCACCCATGTGAGTCCAGAAGCTGAGCCAGTTGCGTATGATAGTTTTGTTCAGGCAATTGCCGCAGTTGAGTCCGCAAAGGCGGATTGGGCAATGATTCCGCTTGAGAATTCTAGCGCGGGTCGTGTAGAAGAAATTTACCGGCAAATACCCAAAACCCATTTAAATATTGTGGCTGAGCACTTCCAGCCGGTATCCCATTGTTTAATGGCCTTGCCCAATGCGAAGCCAACGTGGGTTATGTCACATCCTCAGGCATTAGCTCAATGTCATGACAAAATCATCAAACTGGGGTTAGAGCCTAGGGCTGAGTTTGATACGGCTGGGGCTGCTAAATTGCTATCCTTGGGAGATGATTTAAGTGGCAGTGTGGTGGCGTCAGAGTTGGCGGCGCAGTTATATGGACTGCAAATTATTGAGCGTCAATTTGAAGATATTACCGGTAATACCACCCGTTTTATTGTTTTGATGAAAAACCCTGAAATGCCGATTTATCAACCTGATGTGTCATACATTACCTCGGTTTTGTTTACCTTAAGAAATATCCCTGCAGCGCTCTATAAAGCATTGGGAGGCTTTGCTACCAATGGGTTAAATTTAATAAAAATAGAAAGCTATTTGGATAATGCCACTCTTAAAAGTAGCCAGTTTCATATTGATATTGCTGAGCACATAGAATCACAGGCCATGCAGCAGGCCATTGAAGAGTTAAAATTTTATGCGTCACAGTATCGCTGGTTAGGAACATTTGAGTCACACCCATTTAGAGCGAAATGATGGATGTTTTGTATCGGGGTTTATGGAATAAGGGGAAATAAGTGGATTGGAAAACGTTATTGAATGCTAAGCGCTTTGGTGTATTAGATGGGTCGGAGTCAAGTGAGTCCCGCACCCCATTTCACAAAGACCATGATCGAGTTATTTTCTCCAGTAGCTTTAGACGGCTAGAGCGTAAAACTCAAGTGCATCCTTTAAGTGATAA
>JAGDZK010000029.1:1692-36129 GCA_049115935.1 Bermanella sp.
CCTTTTGGGCATACCGGCGAAGATGCCATAAGGCACTGGTTTCGTGATAGTAGAAATGCTGCATTTTTAACTGGCCTGACTGAGTCTCAAGTGAAGGACTTCCAAACCTTTGAGGGCAATGCTCAAGGGCTACGCATACTCACTCAACTGGAGTATCACAGGTTTGATGGTGGTATGCGCTTAACCTATGCCACTTTGGGCAGTTTTTTGAAGTACCCTTGGCATAGTGGTTATCAAGATCCTCTTAAGGGGGAAAAATTTGGCGTGTATCAATCAGAGCTGTCATTTTTGAATGAAATTGCTCAAGAAGTTGGTTTGATTAAGCTAGATGATGACCGTTATTGTCGACACCCTCTGGTTTATCTGATGGAAGCCGCTGACGATATTTGTTACGCCATTATCGACTTAGAAGATGGTGTGGAGATGAACCTTCTTCAATATATTGAGGTTGAGGCATTGTTGCTGGAGTTAATTGGTGATGATGTACCCGCTTCCTATTTTAAAACAACAGCAGAAGACCCTGCCCGTAGGCGTTTAGCCATTTTACGCGGTAAAGCCATTGAGATAATGGTTAACTCGGTCGCTCAAGCGTTTGTTGATCAAGAGCAAGTATTGCTAGAAGGCAAGTTAAATGGGGATTTGATTTCACTGGCTGACCCTAAAGTGGCTAAATGTATTCACCAAGCTAAATCATTGGCTCGAGAGAAAATCTTTAAGGATCCCAAAAAAGCACTGATTGAAATTGGTGCATATACCACTCTTGGTAGCTTGCTTGAGTCTTTCTTAACAGCGATTGACGAGGTGTTAGAAGGGGGGCAAATCAGTTATAAGTCTCAGCGTATTCTGGATTTAATTGGTCGTCATGCTCCTCAGGCAGGGTGGGATAAGTATCGAGCCTATTTACGGGTGGTGGATTATATTGCAGGTATGACCGACGCATATGCGGTTGAACTTGCGCAAGCAATACGCGGTCTTAGGCATTAACGTTCGCGAGATATTTATTAGGTGAGATTCTGCTGAAGATTGGTAGAATGGCCCCGATTTTTATATACACAAATATAACAACGAGATTGTCATGGATATCGATTTTCCTTTGGTTTTAGTATTGGCCACGTTTGCCACCGGCTTAGTCGCATTGGCAGATAAACTGTATTTTTCAAAAAAGCGTTTAGCTATGGTTGCTCAAGTTGAACTGCAGGGTGCAAGTGATGAGCAAATTCAGTTAGCGAGTAAAGAGCCTTGGCTTATAGAGAACAGTAAAGGCTTCTTTCCTGTCTTGGCGTTGGTGTTAGTGCTTAGATCATTCTTGGTGGAACCCTTTCAAATTCCGTCTGGCTCAATGGAACCTACGTTGATCAAAGGGGACTTTATTCTTGTTAATAAGTTTTCATATGGCTTTCGATTACCAGTGCTAGGCACAAAAGTCATTGAGGTTGATGACCCAGAACGTGGTGATGTGATGGTATTCATTCCACCCCATGACCCTCGCTACTTTATTAAGCGTGTAGTTGGTTTACCGGGTGACCATATTCGTTATAGCAATAAGCAATTATTTATTAACGGGGAACAGGTGCCTCAAGAGCTGGTGGGGGCGTTTCCTCATAATGCACCACGTATAACAACCTATGAAGAATTTGATTATCCTATTCAGCAATATGTGGGTATTCCAAGTCGCGGAGATGGCGAGTGGATCGTGCCGCAAGGTCACTATTTCATGATGGGCGATAACCGCGATAATTCAGGTGATAGTCGTTTCTGGGGATTTGTGCCAGATGAAAATATCGTAGGTAAAGCATTTGCTGTTTGGATGCACTGGGAAGATTGGAGCAGTATTCCAAGCTTTTCACGTAATAAGCTAATTCACTAAATTTGGCTACACTTATAAGACTCAATGGAGGCTTATAAGTGAAAGCAAAAAAAGTGTGTCGGCGCTGCATCATGGCCCGTTGGATGATGTTCTATTGTGTTTGCATCGGTTCATTGATGGTATTCGCGCTTAATCGAATAATACTGGTCTAATTCTGACTAAATAGACTGGTATTTTGAGTTTTGAGCAGTAGAATAGCGCCAAACCTATGAAGCTGGCTTGGCGTTTTTATGTATTGGTACCGAAAATTTTTGGCATCTTGCTCTTCAGTTATAACCCCCCCTGTAAAACGCAGCTCCCTAGAGCAAAAGAAGGTCGATCGACAGGCCTGTTGTTTGACTCTCTATGATTGCCAGCAGCGCCCACTTAGCAATAAGCTTCAACGTCACATTAAACATCTAAATGTGCCTGTCACGGTTAAAAATCTTGATCGTTGTCATACCTTCCAAAAAGAGCTACTTGCTGGTGGCGGTCGTGCTCAAGTCCCATGTTTACGTATTGAAAGTACTTCTGGAAGTCGTTGGCTCTATGAATCGGAAGACATTATTCGGTATTTAGACAAAAAATTTGCTCCTAAATCTCATTCTAAGCGATTAGAACGAGCGCATTAATCAAGTATTAGGCATAATGCTCTACTACTATTTAATCTAAGGTCAAATAATTGGGAGTGGTAAGTTAGAGCATGGGACGCTCAATTAGTCGTTTTTTAAGTGCCATTACATTGCTAAGCATGATGCTTTCTCTCCCTAGCTGGGCGAGTACGGTAGGTCTAGTCGTGGACACATCTAGCGATCAGATCTTAGCCTTTAAGCAACAACTGGCCACACAACTCCCCTCCGACACCGTCCAGATTGTCACAGTTTCTGATCTTAATGGCCTAGATGAGGCCAAAATTGATAAGTGGCTAACGCTTGGCCCTAATGCGTTAAATCAATTGTTACAGAAATTTAAGGCGCTTAAGGGCCCTGTACTGGCTATGTTTCTACCAGAGGCTGCGAGAGTCAAATTAAGCGCTCAATATGCACGTAAATTTACCATGCTCGAAAATGCTCCTGATATGGTAAGGCAGCTTGCTCTGATACGGGCGCTTGTGCCTCAAGCAAAACAAGTCGGGGTCTTTCACTCAAGTCAGCTAAATATAAATAAGTCCGAGCTCAATGGGGCGGCTAAACGCTTTGGTTTGAGTCTGCACTGGGCTGAGCTTAAAGACCCTTTAGATTGGGATCGCCATGCCTTAAAGGTGCTGGCAGATGTGGACCTTGTGCTCGGTGTGAATGATGATGCGCTTTACAATACCACAACTATTCGCAGTATTTTGATGCGTTTGTATCGATCCAGTAAAGCACTGATTGGACCGGATAAAGGTTATGTGCGAGCTGGAGCCGTGGCAAGTACCTATTCAGGCATCGAAGAAACACTACTAGCAGCAGCCAGTTGGGCTCGTGGTGAGTTATCAGCGGATTCAATTCTGGAAAACCCTTACTTTAATGTAAATGTAAATTCACAAGTGGCCCGATCACTGAATATAGTGGTGGACGACCTAGAAGCCTTAATACGACAAATTAAGGAGTCCACTAATGAAAGGTAAGGGCTGGAGTCTTTATACACGTACCTTGATTTTAGGTTTAGGTCCTGCGCTTATATTGTCATTTGTATTAAGCGGCTACTTTATTAATGTTCGAATTCAAGATGTGAAACATGAGCTTGATAATAAAGGTCAGCTAATAGCCGTGCAGTTAGCCTCAACGGCTGACTATTTTGTATTAACCGGTAACCCTTCCATAATTTCCCCCCTTACTCGAGTCTTGTTAGAAGATAAAGATGTGGAGTTTATAGAAATTGAAGATATTGCTGGTGGATTATTGTTCAGTCAAAGTGATGTTAAATTTAATCAAAGTCCTGATCAGGGTGAAAAAGGGCTATTGCGCTGGTATCAAGCAGACATCATTCAATATGATGTTTTAGCGGATGACGATGACTGGTTTGCGAAGCAGAAACAAGAAAAAATATTAGGTCAGGTACGAGTAGGGTTGTCCACAAGCTTTGTTGAGCATCGCCAAAATGAAATCATACTCAATGCGTTCTTAATCGCCACCGTTGCAATGGGCATATGTGGGTTAGTGGCTTGGTTAAGTGGCGCCCGTTTAGCCACACCTATTTCACGTCTTTCCGTCATTGTAGAAAGAATGGCACAAGGTGATTACAGCGCGCGAACGGCTGAAACCGCAAACGGTGAAGTTAAGCAATTACAAGAAGGGGTTAATACTCTCGCAAAAGAATTGCAAAAATCAGAAGAAGTACAACAGCACTATGTAGAAAGCCTGATCAAAGAACGAGAAGCCTCAGAGCAAGCGAATAAAGCTAAAAGTGAATTCTTAGCGGTTATGACTCATGAATTACGTACACCCATGAATGGCGTTTTAGGTATGCTGCAATTGATGCAGTCAACGGCTTTATCAAAAGAGCAAGATGAATATGTTGAAATAGCACTTTCCTCTGGTGATCATTTATTAGGCTTGATTAACGACATCTTGGACTTTTCAAAAATTGAACAAGGTAGCATTGAGCTTGATCAAAAGTTTTTTGATTTACATCACAGCCTTCGCAGAATTGCGGATAGCTTCAAAACGATTGTGACAAATAAAGATTTAAAGTTTGAGCTCGATATTTCAGCCGTTGAAAATTTAAACGTAAAAGCAGATGAAACCCGACTGCATCAAATATTAGTTAATTTACTGGGTAATGCAGTTAAATTTACAAAAAAAGGTCATGTGGGCTTAAGTATTGGAAGTGTTGAGCGAATCAATGATCAAATTAAGTTAAGTATCGTTGTTAGTGATTCAGGTAAAGGCATTAGTGAAGATAATATTGAAAGAATCTTTGATGCTTTTCAGCAAGAAGATGCATCAATATCACGCCAATACGGTGGTACGGGCTTGGGCTTGGCCATTTCAAAGCAATTAGTTGAAAAAATGAATGGTAATTTGATTGTACAAAGTGCCGCTGAGCAAGGCTCGCGGTTTATCTGTCAATTTACTTGGGATGTAGCTAAAAACAGAATTGATACTCCCGCTGTTGTACCTGAGGAGTTGGCCGCAGAAAACTTTTTATCTCGAGTACTATTGGTCGAAGATAATGAAGTTAATCAAAAAGTAGCCCTTAAGATGCTAAAGGACTTTGGCTTGTATTGTGATTTAGCAGAAGACGGTTTGCAGGCTGTGCATCTAGCAAAACAAAATCAATATGATTTGATCTTAATGGATTTGCAAATGCCAAATATGGATGGCTATCAAGCGACTAAGGCCCTTCGTCAAGAAGAAGGGCTCAATAAAGTGACGCCTATTGTCGCACTAACAGCCAACGCACTTTACGATGTTAAAAACCAATGCCTACAAGCTGGCATGAATGATTTCTTAGCAAAACCTTATAAAAAGGCCTTGCTGCAACAACTACTCACCCGTTGGCTTAAAGTAAAAGTATAGCGTGGTTAAACTACCCTTTTGTAACCAGTACTTCATCTAATGGTGCACGGGATGTTCTTGCAGTATTCGCGTTTATACTTTCATCTTCATAGCCAAAGCTGATACCGAATAAAATCCCCATATCATCATCAACTTCAAAAAAATCTCGAACAATATTTGGATAATAAGCAGTACTTGCCTGCGCACAGCTACCGATCCCATGGGCTGTCATTAGCAGCATTAAGGTTTGTGCATACATGCCGACATCGACCGCAATGGCAGGGCTAAAGTCTTTTCTCATTGCGATGAATAAAACATGGGGGGCATCAAAAAATTCATAATTGCGAGCCGTGGCTTTCATGCGAGCAATTTTGTCAGTTCGCTCAATTCCCATAGCCCCATAAAGTGTTTGTGCGCACTCTACTTGTCGATTACGCATAATGCCTTCAAATTTGGGTAATGCAGAAAAGTCTGGGTTCATGTTTTGGCCATGCATAAATGCGCCATGCATTTTTTGCTTTAGATCAGCACAAGCACTGCCACTTGCTAGTAATACTTGCCAGGGTTGAACGTTACAATTTGATGGGCTTAACTGGGCCGTTTTCAGAATATGGTTAATCACTGCTTTAGGTACAAGGTCAGGTTGATAACCTCTTACTGATCGGCGTTGATGAATAGCATCTTCAAGAGACATTGCGCTATTTTCAGTCATTGGATTACCTATCTTATTATTATGAGCGTATCGAGCATAACAATCTTAAAGCATTTTCTTCAATGGCGGAAATTGACAGAGTTACTTGCTTTTTACTGTACAGCTTCGCTATCAATAATATTTAATGGAAAGCTAGGCATCCATGCAACTGGTTGAATGCTTATGGTAATGTCAGCGGGTTTAATGCCAAATTTAGGCAAATCAATTTGGAATTGAATATCCATTGCATGATCTTGAAGTATACCGGCTCTTTTAATTGATGAAATTTCAGAATCTAAAGCCAATACACTAATATTAAACGCGACCCAAGCTTGAGGCCATGGACCGTGTTGCGCATTTTCGAGATGTAATTTACACCTTAATATTGGGCTAAAACCTGTTTCATCTATGTCTTTTGTGACATCAGAAAGAGTTAATGATAATTGGTGAATATCTGAATAAGCAAAATTTTCGTTAGCACTGTTTGGGACGTGAGCAAAAAAAGATTCTGTGTTGGTTTCGCTACATCCCGACAATGCGCCCAAAAGGGATGCTAAAAGGTAAGTGGGAAAATTCTGTTTAAAGTTGGCCATAATTTTTCTGTAGGCTTAATACTTTGTTTACGTAATCCCGGGTCTCTGAACTGGGCATTTGTCTTACAAGCTTTCTTAAAACATCATTTGGATGCATACGGTTAATTTTATTAACAGAACCGCTGATACTTGATTGTCCTGTTAAGGTGCGCATAACGCTACTAGTACCTGCGTTGTAAGCGGCAATAGCGCAATAAAGACGAGACTTTGGATTTTCGATATCACGTAAATACCGATAATATAAAATGTGTAGATACGCAGAACCTACTTGAACATTTTTTCTTGGGTTATACAGATAGCTGGGTGAGAGAACTCGACTTTTATTGAAAAGCATATGTGTCGCATCTTTACCCGCTGAGTGTGGCACAATTTGCATTAACCCGAATGCAGGAATTTGAGAGCGCGCTAACGGGTTAAATGAACTTTCAGCATGAATGATGGCAAAGATCAGTGATGGTGGTAAGTTGTAGCTTTGTGCATAATCATAAATGAATGACTTATAGCGCTTTGCTTTCATGCGCATGCGCTTTTCAGGTAATGAAATAATGTAGGTTGTGCGATCATTAAATGCAAACGAGAGGTTCAACGAAGCAACGGCAGGGTAACGTATATATGCCGATTTTGTCAGTTTTTTAGCCATGCGCTCAATGGCTTTGATGCTGGGACGTTCATCTTTAAATAGTTCGGATAATAATAAATCGCGGCCTAATCCTCCTAGATCATGTGCATATCGAATGCCCGATAGTGACTCCATTTTTACATTAATAGGGTCTTTTTTTATGGCCGTTTCTAAATCAGTACCGAGTAATTGAATAATGGTATTGTTTAGATTCTTTTGCATCTGGCGATAATTGAGTACCTTTCCTGTATGGATGCTGGGCATAGTGATTTGGATTTCATTTGCTTTAAAATCAATAGCACTTTTTTTCTGAAAGTCATCACTGTATAAAACCAGTCGCGTTTTACTACTGATCTCAGCATCAGGCCAGTAAGCTCTTAACTCCGAGCGATAGGCTTTCATTGCTTGTTTGAAGTGGGATGTAAGCTGCTGTTCGGTTAAACGAGTATCGGAAGCCTGTGAGTCATTATTGCCTTGAGGCTTTTGATAACCTTTAGGAATAACTTGAATGGCGGAGCTATTAGCCGACGGTACTAGAAACAAGCTAATTAGAATAAAAGGTAAATAAAGTTTCATATTTTAACGACTCAATTAGTTATCTTATAAAGCTAGATAGAATGCTGCTTGTAAGCAAAAAAAAAGCTTGCTTGTGAGTAAAAGATATAAAGATCATCGTCATCGTTGTGAATCAGTTGACGTTTTCAGGTGAACAATTAATGACTATGTTCGATACTGTATCTTTTAAGTAACGTTCGGTAATCGTTACTCTTTAAATATATTTTCAAGTAACGATTAAAGTCCTTTATAACTTCTTGTACTGCTGGGTGTTGTTTGATCATACTAATGTGCAGAGGTTTAACTTCTAAGCTGGTAGTGGTTACTTGCAAACTGTTTTTAAGTGCTGGGGTTTGCTCTAAATAATACTTAGCGACATTTTGATCTAATAACGAAAAGTCTAGGTCTTTAGCCGCAATCATTCTAAATAGCCCATTGTATTGTTTGAAATAACGTCTATTAGGATACTGTTGGACCTTCGGGCTATACGCGTAATCGTTCATTAAGCCCAGGGACAAAGATTGACTGAGTGCTTCATCTAAATTGTTTAATTGAAAGCTCGATTCTTTGTGTTTGATTCCCACCAATTGATTATTGAAATAAGCATCGCTGAAATCTAAGTATTGTTCCCTTTTAGTGCTTTTCCACGCAGCGACACTTAAGTCAAATTCACCTTGCTTCATGCCTTTCATGACCCGCTTCCATGGTGCAAATACCATATTCACTTCATAGCCCGCACGAACAAGTACGGCACTTACTATTTCAACGCTTAGTCCTTGTCCGGGCAGGCTACGTGCTATAAATGGAGGCCATTGTGTCCCAGCAATGGTTAAGTGTTTAATCACAACAGGGTACTGCTGGCATAATTGAGCTAGCGTTTTATTGAGTCCTTGATTGCTAATTTTTACGGCATAATCATCTTTGAAGTTTTTGAGTAAGCTAATACCTAAATAAGCGGCATCATAAATGAGCCATTTACCATTAATGCGATGTAAACGAATGGTAAATTGACGGGTTTCATTCGATCGCATCAGCGAAATAGCAACGGCCGCTTTGGTTTGGTTGTTGTTAAACTCTTGATTAAGAACCTTCCATGAGGTTGGTTGCCAGTCAAATAAAGCTTGAGCTTGGGTTGCTCTAAATTGGCGCTTGAAACACTCAAGAAACCGTTGCTTCTGATCGATACTAGCCCGCTTCCAATGGCGGCCTAATATGAGCTGGCTCATGTTTAAAATATCGATTTGAGGGCTGATATGGGTGGAAATTAAGTTTTGGTAATCATTAAAACTCTGCTCAGATATATGTTGAATATCCGCAAACATGCTGTCTAGAGTATGGGTGATTTGAATATCTGGGTTGCTTTGGGCGCTTAGTGAAAGCAGCAACAAAATAATAGCGCTGATCTTGCCCATGCAACCCTTAATCCTAAGTATTTCCTGTTGTATTAAAGATAGCAGAGCTTATGGAGTTCGCAGGTGCGAGTGTCAATTTAAGTGTTATTTTCTGCCTAACGACATGAGGGGCCTTGCTGACACTGTGAGTCAATCATAAGGGTTACAAAATCATTCATTAATACCGCACGGCTTTTAAGGCTGTCGTGATACATGGCCATGTTTGGATATTGGCTCTCAGGAGTGGCCACATAGTCTTGCAAAAGGGCGAAAGCATGCTTAAACAACACTCTTTGCTTTTTTTGATTTTGCGCTTGTGCTTGGGCAGATAAATCAGGGTACTGCTTGATTAATTTTTGTAAAGCAATCTTATCTTTTAGTAATAACAGCAAGCTATCGCTGTGACCAGTATGATCTTGATCCGCCATGCTTACTGTTGTTATCAGTAGCCACAATATAAACAAGATGGGTTTAATCATCCAAGCAAATCCCTATTTGACTCACACCTTGGTCTTTACTCAATGGTAATAGCTTTTTTACCATATCGGCGTGACTGGTTTGGCTGGTGAGTAATTCAAATAAAGCATTTTCAAAGTCGTGTTGTCTTAGCCATAACTCACTTTCAGTTTGTGTAATGCCTTGCATCTCAAGTACTTCAAGCAAGCGTTCGTGAGTCATAGTTTGAATGTTTTGAGCATCTAAAATACTGCTATCAAGCACCCCTTGTAGGCAGCTCTGCAGATTGACCATTGCATCCATAGCGGGGTAGACGCCAAAGTGCTCATACAAGTCAGGCTCAGGAATTAAGTCGTTAAGAGTATCAAGCTGATTCTCCATGTTCTTAAGACTAGTAAGTTGCCCACGTAGAAATTCCCACACTTTATTCAGTATTTTACGAGCTTGTTTAAAATCTTGCTCTTTATTTTCAATTTCACAGAATAATTGAAAGTTGGGCATGCTGCGTTCACATAATGAGGCGCAAAAAGCCAGTTGCTGCCAATGATTTAACGTTGAAAAATCCATACGTACTCCATTTCTAATGAGCGTGATTATAGCCATTAAGTTCAGATATCTACAGGGATTGCTGAGTTCAATACGTGAAAACCAATTATTATTTTGGCAGTAATTGTCTACAAGAGGTGAAACACTCATAAGCTATTGTTTTTTTGCGCATTTGAAAAATCCGTCTAGGTTTATAAAAGGGATACAGGTTTAGCAGTACTGTAAGAATCACAGTGATAGGAGAATCCCAGTCTTAGTCTTTTAAATAAAGCTAACTGGGCTGTTAAATCATTAGAGCCAGCTCTAATGGATGAGAGGTAGAAATGGCTAATCATATTTTTATATTGGCAACCGTAATGCTGCTAGCAGGCATTTTTGGCGGCCTAGTGAATTATTACATGTATGGCGATCATGATCCGGATGCCACCAGTTTGCCCCGTTGCTTAGTGGTGGGGATTGGTGCCGCGTTTTTGGTGCCAGTGATTTTAGACTTGGTTAATAGCGAATTAATCCTAGAAACCCAAGGGGACCCATCAAGATTATTAATCTTCACTGGGTTTTGCTTGATTTCATCTATTGCCAGTCGATTCTTTATTACCAATATGTCTGATCGTATTCTGGATGCAGCACGTCATGCTAAAGAGCAGTCGGACAGTGTACATCATGATTTACGGATTATTAAAAATGAGCTTTTACCTTTAATCGACACTGAAACCGAACAGGATCTGGAGCCAGATGAAGAGCCTGCCATCATGGATTACAGTGAAGATTTAGATGTAACCAGTTCTAAAGCCTTAAAAATGTTATCCACTGGCCGATACATCTTCAGATCACTGGCCGGTTTATGTCGGGAATCCAATAACGATGAAGCAACCATGTTGCAAACATTGAGTGTGTTGGTATCTCGCAGCTTGGCAGGGAAGGTCAGTGGTAAAAATGGTGTGCGTTGGCACATTACTGAAAAAGGGCGTCGTGTGTTGGAGAGCCAAATGTAATTTGGTTGCCACTATGACACCAAGGACTTGTATTTAGGATAGCCGACAATGATTTACCAAATTAAAAAGCCATTGATGATTGTCGGTTTTATCTTAAGTTTCGTTTTAAGCCTATCTGTTTTAGCCGTTGATGAGCCGGTTCCTGCGACACAAAATACGCAACCTCAGACTGCTCCAACGCCTACTAATCAAGCTGTTACCTCGCCTAAAAATATTGACGGGTTGAGCCTGCCAGAAAATGCTCAAAGTACGATAATACCCACGAGTAAAGCGGCTGATGTTAGGGTCATTATCGATATATCCGGTTCGATGAAACAGAACGACCCTGATAATTTACGTATACCTGCACTAAATTTAATCGTTGAAATGATTCCGGAGGGGGCAAGAGCCGGAGTTTGGACGTTTGGCCAGTGGGTTAACATGCTCATACCTCCGGCCATTGTAAACAAGCAATGGCGAGACACCGCGAAACAAAGCGCCAAAGAAATTAATTCATACGGGCTAAGAACCAATATTGGCCAAGCGATGGAGCAAGCCACATGGCAATTTGAGCGTGACGGTAAATACGAACAACATGCTATTTTATTGACCGATGGTCTGGTGGATATTGCTGGCGATAGCGACCCACAGCAGCAGGCAAAAAATACCGCTGAGCGTCAGCGAATCATTACTAAAATTTTAAAACAATATAAAGATTTGGGTGTAAAAATTCACAGCATTGGCTTGTCCAACAATGCAGATAAAGTGTTACTTGATAAATTAGCGTTAGAAACTGATGGCACTAGTATAATTGTTAATTCTCCAGAAGAATTAGTAAAAGCGTTTTTGAAGGCATTTGAAAAAGCAGCGCCAGAAGTGGCCGAGCAAGTACCGTTATCAAGTGATAATACCTTTGATATTGATGCAAGCGTTGAGGAATTTACCGCACTCGTCTTTCGCAAAAAAGGCACCCCTGCCTTGCAATTAACATCACCATCTGGTGCTGTAATCAGCCAAATTAAATCCATAGAAAACGCACGTTGGTTTGGTGAATCTGTTTATGATCTCGTTACTATTACTAAGCCAGAGGCGGGCACATGGAAAATAGAAGCTGAATTAGATCCTGATAATCGAGTGACCGTAGTCAGTGATTTAAAAATGGAAATAAAAAATCTACCTAATTCATTATTCCCAGGTCAGCAAGTTGACTTCGAAGTGTATTTGCATGAAGACGGCAATGTAATTAACAATCCTGACTTCTTAAAACTAATGACGTTTGAGATGACTATGACTGCTGAATCTGGTCGTAGTGGCACCAAAGTCATTAGCGACCCAGAAAACCTGCCTGCAGATGGTCGCTATAAAGAGAGTATTTCTCGTTTATCAAAAGAGGGTCAGTACGAGCTAAAAATAGAAGTTGATGGCAAAACGTTTAAACGGATGCGCAAAGACTATATACAAGTTCGCCAGCCAATTGGTTTTGAAATCCGCAAAACGGAATCAGGTAAAAATCAATCATATGCTGTACGAGTCATCCCACAAGTCGCAGATGTTGAAGTTGCTAAAACAAGAGTCATAGCCAAATTAAAAGGCCCTGATCAATCCTCAATTATTCAAGCTATGCCTTGGGTGGAAGAGGGTGTTTGGGAAGCGGTTATCGCACCGGATAAAGGTCCAGGTGTATATGAAATCACCATGAATATAAAAGGCAGTCTTGGTGAGAACCAAGAGTTTCGTGTTAAACCTGACCCAATTAAATTAACGTTTCCTATACCAGCTGATTTTACCCATGAATATTTAACACAAAGTGAAGAGGCGGTTGAAACAGAAGATGTTACGGATGATAAGACAGAAGAAAAATCAACAGAAGAGGTCGCACCTGTTGCTGAAGAGGAAGAACCGCCTGCAGAAGAAGCACCAACAGAGACACCAGAAGCTGTGATGCCTAACTTAGAAGATAAAATGAAAGCACAAGAGGAAGAAGCGGTTAAAGAAGAGACTGTAGAGACTCCTGCGGAAGAAACCTCTGCTTTAGAACCTGAAGAAGTGCTGGAGCCGATACCGTATTGGTTATACGCGGCTATACCTGTTGGTGTTTTATTACTTGGGGTAGGTGGTTTCTTTGTTTACCGAAAAATCATGAAGAAAAAACTGGCGAGCACTGAAAGTGACCTGCCAAAAGAGAGTGAAGATAAACAAGATGTGGCATTGAATGATGGTTTAGACGATGAAGACTTTGATGAGGATTTTGATCTAAGCGGTGACGATGATGATGAAATGGCCATTAATATGGATAACGATGAGCCAGAAGATGTTGTTGCATCAGCGGATATTGATGACATGGAAATGGATGAGCCAGAACCGGATGTTAGTGCGCAACCGGTAGAAGATGACATTCCTGATTTTGATGAAAATTTTGATGTTGATAATAATCCGCAAGCAGATGAAAGTGCCGTTGATGAGACGGCCAGTGCGATTGATGAATTAGACAATGTGCTAGACGGTCTTACTGATGAAGATGAGGAAAATATTCCGCAACTTGATGAATCAATTGGCGAAGCACAAAGTGACCCGGATGCTGGAGACCTTGCAGCTGATGAATCAATGGCCGAATTTGATCTTTCTGATGAAAGTGATGCTCAAGCAGAGCCCGTAACGGATGAAGAGGATGATAATTCAATCGATGCAGCGCTTGCTAATTTAGAAAGCGAATTGGATGATATCGATGTAGATGCCCTTATTGACGAAGATAAAAAAGAGTAAATATGGATAAATTTATGCAGGCCGCCATTGAAGAAGCCAAGCTAGGCATGCAAGAAGGCGGAATCCCTATTGGCTCTGTGCTTGTTCATAATGGTCAAATAATCGGTCGGGGACATAACCGGCGGATTCAAAAAGGCAGTTGTGTTTTACATGGTGAAATGGATGCCTTAGAAAACGCAGGACGCCAAAGTGCCAAGGTCTATCAAGAGTCTGTGATTTACACCACGCTTAGCCCATGTTCAATGTGTTCAGGCGCCATTGCCCTATATGGCATCCCCAAAGTAGTCATTGCTGAAAATAAGACATTCATGGGTGAAGAGGCTTGGCTGGCCAGTAAAGGGGTTAAATTAGAAGTCTTACAAGATGAAACCTGTATTCAATTAATGTCAGACTTTATCAAACAAAAGCCCGAATTATGGAATGAGGATATAGGGGTTTAGTGTCTGTGTTGCGTGATTGATTGTCAGCCCAAGTTAAGCGCTTGGGCTTTTTTATACCTCAAATATGAACAACAACTGATCTAATTTGCTAGCCAAAGCGTAAAATCAAGCCATGTACAAGGGTGTAAAATCCCTTATCCTGAGTTACCATTCGGTGCATTAATATCGTTAAATTGAGTATAAATATGAAATTTACAGGTACAGAAGAATACGTAGCCACGTCAGAACTACAAATGGCGGTAAATGCGGCTATTACATTGCAGCGTCCTTTATTGATTAAAGGTGAGCCTGGTACTGGTAAGACCATGTTGGCAGAGCAGCTAGCAGAAGCACTTGGCACTCCGTTGATTCAGTGGCACATCAAATCCACAACCAAAGCCCACCAAGGCTTGTATGAATACGATGCCGTATCTCGTTTACGTGATTCGCAATTGGGTAACGAAAGCGTTAAAGATATTTCTAACTACATCAAGAAAGGTAAACTTTGGGAAGCCTTCACCGGTGACAAGCCACCCGTACTATTGATTGATGAAATCGATAAAGCGGATATAGAGTTCCCTAACGATCTATTGTTAGAGCTAGATAAAATGGAATTCTTTGTATACGAAACCCAAGAACGTATCGTTGCTAAGCATCGTCCAATTATCATTATCACCAGTAACAACGAAAAAGAATTACCAGATGCGTTTTTGCGCCGTTGTTTCTTCCACTACATCGATTTCCCAGATAAAGATACCATGCAAAAAATTGTTGATGTGCATTTTCCTGACATCAAAAAATCATTACTGGCTGAAGCAATGGATGTGTTTTTTGACCTACGCAAAGTACCAGGTCTTAAAAAGAAACCATCAACATCAGAACTGGTTGATTGGTTGAAGTTGCTATTAGCAGATGATGTAGACCCTGATACATTGCGCAGCAAAGAAACTGCAATTCCACCTTTATATGGTGCCATGGTTAAAAACGAACAAGATGTAGAACTACTGCAAAAATTAGCATTCATGTCTCGTCGTAAAGGCTAAAACTATGTTGGTTGATTATTTCCAAACCATGCGCGAATATCGAGTTCCTTGCTCGATTCGTGAATACTTGGATCTCATAAGCGCCCTCAAGAATCACTTAGCATTTGCTGATTTGGATGACTTTTATCAAATCAGCCGAATATGTTTGGTTAAAGACGAACGTCATTTTGATAAATTCGATAAAGCGTTTGCTCACTACTTTGAAGGCATTGATCGTTTAGATGAAATTTTAACCAGTGCCAAAGGCATACCTGAAGACTGGATGAAATCAGAGTTTGAGCGCTTATTTAGCAAAGAAGAGCTAGAGGCAATAGAGTCTCAAGGTGGCTTCGATGAGCTGATGAAAAAATTCCGCGAACGTTTAGAAGAGCAAGAAAAGCGTCACCGTGGTGGTAATAAAATGATCGGCACAGGTGGTACATCACCATTTGGTGCGGATGGTTTTAACCCAGAAGGCATGCGAGTACAGCAAGGGCGTAGTCGTCATAAAAAAGCCATTAAGGTTTGGGAACAGCGTAATTATCGTAATTTGGATGATGACGTTGAGCTGGGTATTCGTAATATCAAAGTGGCACTGCGACGTTTGCGTAAGTTTGCTCGTCAAGGGGCAGCGGAAGAGCTGGACCTAGACGATACCATAAGCTCAACGGCTAATAATGCTGGTTTCTTAGACATTAAGTTGGTGCCAGAACGTCATAACGCAGTGAAAGTTCTGCTGTTCTTTGATATTGGCGGCACTATGGATCCGTTTGTGCGCATTTGCGAAGAGTTATTCTCAGCCGCTAAAACGGAGTTTAAGCACATGGAGACGTTCTATTTTCATAACTGCCTTTATGAGAGTGTGTGGAAAGACAACCGTCGACGCAGTAATGAACGTACACAAACGTGGGATATTCTGCGCAAGTTTACCAAAGACTATAAAGTGATTTTCATTGGTGATGCCATGATGGCACCTTATGAAGTGACCCATGTTGGCGGAAGTGTTGAACACTGGAATGACGAGCCAGGTTCGGTTTGGTTAGAGCGCATGAAAGAGCACTTTTCAAAAGTGGTGTGGCTGAATCCTGTTCCTGATTCTCAATGGGGTTGGAGCGGATCACTCAATGCCATTCGCGATATCATGAAAGATGATATGTACCCATTAACCATCAATGGCCTTGAAGATGCCATGCGAGAATTGAGTCGTTAGGCGTAAGTCATGGTATGAATAAGGGAGCCTCGGCTCCCTTTTTTATTGGCTAAAATGTGCCGAATTACAGTATTTGGCTACTAAATAGGCGTTTTGGTACTTACGACTCACTAACCTAGGTTGCATCCTTTAAAACCCTAGGTAACAATACGCCAAGACGCAGCATTCTCAAAAAAAGCGTCCTTATAATAAAAATAAAAAATAAGGGTCAACCGTGAAGGCAATCCAATCTATTGCAAATGGCTTTGTGCTATTTCTATCTTTATTTGCGTCCAGTTCATTATTTGCAGCTGAACAAGCGGGCTTAGATGCCGAAATCGAAGAGCTAAAAGCGGAAGTCATCGAATTAAACCGGGAGCTATTTGATTTAGAAGAGCAGCTACTTTATCCAGCGACTACCTCATTTGCTGTATTTGTATCCATGGAAGCAGTACCTGATTTTGAAATTCAGTCCGTAAAACTGAATTTAGACGAGCAAGATGTTACCTCCCATATTTATCGCGCAGAGCAAGTAGAAGCGTTGCGCCGCGGTGGTATTCAAAAAATTTATGTGGGCAACTTAAAGCCAGGTTTGCACAAACTCAAAGCAGAAATTTTGGGTAAAGACCGTGATGGTCGTCCAGTTAAACGCATGGTGGTGGCTGAATTTGGTAAGGCCCGTGCGAGTAAATACCTTGAAGTAAAAATCAGCAGTAATCCGAATCAAAACAAACCAGACTTCGCCATTGTAGAGTGGAAGTGACATGCGCTGGTTTATTTGGCTGTTACTATTAGCTCCTGCTGTATATGGCGCGGATCTATTGCCTGACGAGCGTCGATCGATTGCTCGTGACCCTATCTATGGTCAAGCCTTATATAGCCTGCACTCTGGTGAGTACGATAAAGCGTTAGGCTTGAATTACAAACTGCGTAAAAACGGCCGTAAAGGCTATGGCAAAATACTTGATATACATGAAGCGACTGCCCAACTTGGCTTGGGTATGAGTCGGCATGCTCAAAAACAATATAAAAAATTATTAACCGATACCCGCGTCAGTTTTTTACCTGCCCCTGCTCGCGCACAAGCTTGGTTTTATATGGCCAAGCACTTTTATAATAAAGGCCTTTGGGCCAGTGCATTAAGTGCCATTAGGAAAGTAAACGGCACCCACTTAGCAGCCTCTTTAAAAGATGAATATCACTTTTTAGCCACCACCCTTGAATTATTTAAGGGTAAACCAAAAAAAGCAGATCAACATATATTAGCTATTAACCCAGAAAGTAAATGGGCGGTATATGCTTATATGAATTTGGCGGTTAGTTACACAGAGCGAGATGTACATATCAGCAAAGTAGAAGCCATATTTAATAGGGCGTTACTACTAACAAGCAATACTGAAAAAGCGGAAGCGTTAGCGGATAAAATCAACTTAATGGCAGGTCAGTTTTTTTATGCAACAGGTCGTGGTCGCAGTGCTATTAAACACCTTAAAAGTGTGAGCTTAGATGGCGCATACACACCCAAAGCATTGTTGACTTATGGCTGGGCATTAACTGAGCAGTGGCAGTATCATGATGCATTACAGCCTTGGTATATGCTTAAAACTAGTCATTCTCCACTAAATCAAGACGTGCAAGAAACGCTTATTGCAATTCCTCATCTTCTCGAAAAACTCAATGCAAAAGTGATGGCCCTAGGTGCGTTTGATTATGCCACCGATCAATTTGACGATATCTATAGCCAATTAGGTGAAAGCGCAAAACGCTTAAACAGTGGTGAATTTATTGAACCACTCATGAAGCAACAAGTGCCTGACCGCTGGGGAGCATTTGAAGCGGTGGATTTATCGCTACCAAATCACCCCGATCAAGTTTATTTGAAAGAAGTTATGAGTCAGGGTTACTTTCAAGGTGAATTAACTAATCTGCGTGATTTGCATGTCATGCGTTATCAGTTGCAAAGTGCCATGGAAGAACTAACGGCCCTAGACGAAACAGCTGATTTACGTAAACAAGAATACCTAGTTATTAAAAAAGAAGCACAAGTCAGTAAACATAAAGCACGTTTGTCAACATTACAGAATCGTTATAAAAAATTACTTACCAAGATTAATAAAGCGTTTAAACACCCTGATGGTACTGGTCTAGCCTCTGATTCAGAGAAAGGACAGCTGGAGTCGTTTACGCGAACGACTAAGCAGATCAAAAATGTTGCGCAATTGTCTTCACAAAGTGTACAGAGCTACAAGGATCGCTTACGTCGTGTAGAGGGGGTTTTAAAATGGACTCTCTCCGAGCGCTACAATGAGCGAAAACAACAAGTATCTCAAAGTTTAGCGTTGTTAGAAGATAAAATAAGACAAGCCAAGAAACAATATAATGCCACTGAATATGCCTACTCGGTTTCACCAAAAAGCTTTAATGGGTTTAAACAAAAAATTGAAAAATTGAGAAAAACCTATAAAAAGCAGCTTGTTAAGCTAGATAAAGTTTATTATCAGCAACGAGAAAAAGTAGGCAGCATCGTTAAGATAGATATTAAAAAACGTCAAGAGCGTGTTATGGATTATCAAATGCAAGCACGCCTAGCGGCAGCTCGTTTATTTGACGAAACATCAAACAAACAGCGCATAGTGGCAGGGGAGGTAAGACAGTGATCAATAAATGGATCGTACCCACTGCGTTTGCTGTTTTATTAACGGCATGTGCTAACCAGCCTGAGCGCAATGTGGTTAGTGTTGAAGAAGATTTAACCGGTAAAAGTATTGCCAATATTCGCCCTGTAGGTGTGCGCTTAGCAAAAATGCCAGCGCCACAAGCGAACACAAAAAAAGCCATTGAAAAATATCAGCGCTTCTTAGAAGTAGCTCCCATGGGGGAAACTCGCGTACACGTAATGCACAGACTGGCTGATCTTAAGCTTATGGATGTAGAAGAGTTATTGGCAGATAACCCTGAACAACTAGATGCTAAGCAAGTGCAAACGATTTACCAAGAAGCCATTGATACCTATTCACAAGTTTTAAAAATGTTTCCTAATCGTCGTGATAGCGACATGTTGTTATATCAATTAGCAAAAGTTCACATGTTAAAAGGTGATGATGAGCAAGCTTTAAAGGTGCTTACGCAATTAACGGAAGGCTTCCCTGAATCTCAGCTTATGGCTGAAGCGCAATATCGTCGCGGTGATATTTTATTTAACTTAGAGCGTTTTGTTGAGGCCAATAGAGCATTTGCCTATGTCAGCATGGGTAAAAAAACCAACCGTTTTTATATTAGTGCAAGTTATATGCGTGGTTGGAGTCAATTTAAACTGCGTGCCTATGACAATGCGTTATTATCATTTGTAAAAGTGATTGATGAGCGCTTTGCTGATACTACCGCTATCGTGACAGCTTCAAAGGGTGATAAAGAGTTACTTGATGATACTGTGCGAGTTATGAGCATGATCTTCGCGGACAACAGTGGGCATAAACAAATTGCACAATTAATGCAGCGCATTGGTGACCGCCATTATGAGTATTTGTTGTACGACTCATTGGCCGAATATTACTTGTTTAAGCAACAGTACACAGATGCCGCACGAACCTTCAAAGCATTTGTACAGGCAAACCCTACTGATGTGTTAGCGCCTGCTTTTTATAGCAGTGTCGTAAATAGTTATAAAAAAGCGGGCTACGTGGACTTATTACTCAAGCATAAAATTGCTTACATAGAGCAATACGGTATCCGTAGTGCTTATTGGAATTTATACGGCGAAGATATTCGTGACATGATTCGCCCGAACATTAAAGACTATAGCTCGCAACTAGCTCAGTACTACCATTCACGAGGTCAAAAATCTAAAAACCTTAAAAGTAAGTTTAATAATTTATTAGCCTCTGCGCGCTGGTATCAAGAATACATAGATACCTTCCCGTCAGATGAAAAGGTTGGCCAGATGTACTTCTTAAAAGGTGAAGCCGTTTATGAAGTGGGTCGCTTTGAGGAAGCTATTCTTGCTTACACCCAGGGTGGTTATGAAACCCCTAAGCATGATAAATCAGAAGAATCCGCATATGCCGCGTTAGTGGCCTACAATCGAATGATTGATACGGCTAAAGCTGAAGAAAAATCATTTTGGTTAGAACGCAAAGTAGATAGCGCACTGCGTTACGCAATGGTGTATCCAGAAAATAAAAATACGGCTCAGGTATTGGCTAGGGCCGCAGAAGGGTTATTTAGCTTAGGTCAATTCAAGCGAGCAGTTGACGTGAGTGCAAGCGTGCTTGCCCGTAAAGATGCAAACGCGCAACAGCGTTCCGTGGCAAATTTAATCAAAGCGCATTCTCACTTTGATCTAGCCCAGTACGAAATGGCAGAAACGTCATACTTGGCAGCGCTAAGTAGTAAGCAACTTAAAGCAAATGATATCGCTGCAGTGAATGAAAAATTAGCGGCCAGTATTTATAAACAAGCTGTGGCATGGGTCGAAAAAGATGTACTTGATAAAGCCATTACGGACTTTATGCGAGTGGGGAAAGTTGTACCTAGTTCACCAATTCGTATTACAGCTCACTATGACGCCGCTTCATATTTAATGAAGAAAAAGCAATGGGAAAAAGCAGAAGGTATTCTATTGAGTTTTAGAGAGAAATTCCCCAAGGATAAACTAGCTAAAGACATTCCTTCTAAACTTATTATTGCTTATGAAAATACTCAGAACTGGAAAAAAGCGGCTTATGAGTTACAAAATATTTGGCGTTTTTCTCGTAATAAAAAAGAACAGCGAATCGCGCTTTATCAAGCAGCTGAATACTATGAAAAAGCGGATGATATTGATAACGCCATGGTTATGTTAAAGCGCTATGCTCATAACTATCCTAAACCGTTTGATGCTCAATTAGAGGCAATCAATAAACTTGAAGGTTTATATTTGAAACAGAATGACCATGAAAAACGTCGTTACTGGTTAGAGAAATTGATAGCGTCAGACTTATCCGCTGGTAAGGCTCGTACCGAACGTTCGAAATTCCTAGCAGCAAAAGCCTCATTTGAGCTAGCGGACTATGAGCGTCAAACGTATGCCAAAATCGAGTTGACGCTACCTTTGAAAAAAAGCTTGGGTAAAAAGAAAGTGGCGCTTAAGAGAACACTGGATGCCTATCAGCGTACAGCTAAAATGGAAGTTCAAGAGTTTACTACGGCGGCTACATTTCAAATTGCAGAAATTTACGGCGAACTTTCCCGTGATCTGATGGCCTCGCAACGCCCTGCTGGTTTGGATGAGTTAGAGCTTGAAGAATATGAGTTTTTATTAGAAGACCAAGCGTTTCCGTTTGAAGAAGCCGCTATTAATATTCATGAAACTAATATTAAACGTAGCTGGGATGGTTTATACGACAGCTGGATTTCAAACAGTATCTCTGCGCTAGCTAAACTCATGCCCGCGCGTTATGCCAAACAGGAGGTGAGCTATGATGCGATTGCTGAAATTCATTAATTGCGCAGTATTGTTCTCATTGCTAGGCGCGTGTGCTGGCCAGCAAGTTATTTCAACGGTTGATGCTAATGTAGAGTCAAAAATCATTGAAATACCAGAGCAGGCTGCTGCAGATTTTAAAATTGCCATTGGCTTGATGAACCAAAATAAATTGTCAGATGCATTGGCCGCATTTGAAAAAATGACCAAGGCGTATCCAGAATTATCTGGGCCTTATGCGAATATTGGTGTCATACATGGCCGTAACGGAGATTGGGAAAGTGCACGGGATGCCTTGTTAATCAGCAGCCAGAAAAACGACAAGAATATAAAGGTGCTTAATCAGTTAGGTCTTGCTTATCGACATTTAGGCGAATTCAAACAAGCAGAATCTATTTATCTTGATGCTATTAAACGTGATGCCAGTATTGCACAGAGTTATCTAAATTTAGGCATTTTGTACGACATTTATATGGGCCAATTTGTTAAGGCCAGTGATTATTATCAGAAGTATCAAAGCTTGCAAAATGAACCGGACCGTCAAGTGGCTGGCTGGATTGTTGATATCAACCGTCGTGCCGGTATTAAGTCTCAAATAGCCGGAGAAACGCCATGAAAATAGCCATCACTTTTCTGATGCTGTTTAGCGCTGTTTTTGCTCAAGCTAAAGATAAAACTATTCGCTTAGAAGGTATTAAGATAAAAGCGGATCATGAAGCGCCACAGGTTATGCATATTATTCCATGGCAAAATCCTGAAGGGGCGGAGCGTTTGTATTCTCCCGTTCGCGGTGCTGAAATAGAACGCTTAAAACCCATGGACCCTTATAGTTTTGAATTAGAAACCACATTGCATGAACAATGGCAGGCAAACAAAAATACGGCCATTGACCTTGCACATGATTAAGTTTCTAATGGGCTAATAGCGACATAGCTTATAATAAAAACAATAAAAAATTATTCTTAAAAATAATTCACACAATAATAAAATCTATTCCAATAGAGGATGTACACAATGGATACCATTATTCGATTTTTCCAAGATGGCGGCATGTTCATGTACCCAATCGCGGTCATATTAGTGGTCGGTCTTTCTATCGCTATTGAGCGATTAATCAGTATTTCAGCAGCAAAACGTAAAAACCGTGCAGCATTTGAAGATATGTTGCCTATGATTCAGCGCAAAGATTATAAAGCCGCACTTAACTATGCCGGTCAAAGCGATAGTGATATTGCTAATATTTTAGGTGCAGGTATCGCACGTATGCCAAGCAGTTCTCGTCGTGAAGACATTGAATACGCAATGGAAGAAGGTTTAATGGAAACCACGCCGAAACTTGAGAAGCGTACCGCTTATATTGCAACGCTTGCTAATATTTCAACGCTAATGGGCCTACTAGGTACTATTATTGGTTTGATTGCCGCATTTACCGCGGTAGCAACAGCAGCCCCATCTGAAAAAGCCACACTGCTTTCGCAATCTATTTCGGTTGCGATGAATACAACAGCATTTGGTTTGATTTCCGCAATCCCGTTATTGTTGGCACATACTGTGTTACAAAGCAAAACCACTGAAATTATCGATAGCCTAGAGATGGCAGGTGTTAAATTTTTGAATTTAATTACTGAGCGTAAGCCAGCAAGCGCTGCTCAATCTCAAGCTACCACTTCTAACGCTGCGAAATAATTGCACTTAAAAGTGGAGGTTGGCTATGAGACGCCATAAGAAAATTCAAGAAGAAGCCGAATTAGATATCACCTCCTTCATGAACCTGATGATTATTCTGGTTCCAGTTTTACTTATTAGCATGGTGTTTAATCACATCACGGTATTAGAGTTAAGACTGCCCCTTGAAGAAGAGTTGCAAAAGCAAGATCTAAACCCAGATGATTTATCATTAGAGGTTATCGTGCGTGAAACGGGCTTTAATGTGATGCTTGGGCCACTGCCTATTGAATCCATTAATAAAAAAGACAATAAATTCGATTTGAATCGTTTGTCTACCGTATTGCAAGGTATGAAAAAACAACTAGGTCGTGAGCGTACTGATATTGTCATTCTGTCTGAGCCGGATATTGATTATCAAGTATTAGTCGGTGTCATTGATACTGCGAAAACATTCCCTGCTGTTGTTGCAGCAAGTGTCGTTGATGCAGTGTTGTTTCCAGATGTATCCCTTGGGGATGCCCCTGAAGTGGAGGCCGCATTATGAAATCATCTCGTCGCGCAAAACGCATGTCACGCAGCCATAGTCGTCATAAGAAACAAGCCGGCTTAAACCTTGTATCGTTAATGGATATTTTCACCATCATGGTGTTCTTCTTAATGATGAACCAAAGTGATGTTGAGGTAATGAGTAACGATAGTATCAAGCTACCAAGTAGTGTTGCCGAAGCTCAACCACAAAACACCATTAACCTCATGGTCAGTAATGATGATGTGGTGGTACAAGGTCGCCCGATCGCCTCGGTGAAAGATATCTTAGCTATGAGTGCGGATGTTGAAATCATTCCAAGCCTACAAAAGGAACTGGAATATTTAGCCTCACGCACCCAGGCATCGGTTCAAGAAATGGAACTGGGTCGTCCAATAACCATAATGGGTGATCAAGGTATTCCGTACAAAGTGCTTAAGCGCATTATGGCTACCTGTCAAAAAGCGAAATTTACGCAAATATCGTTAGCCGTTCAGAAAAAAGACATCAAGGAGGCGTAATGAGCAGTTTAACATTTCGCAGTACCGAGCTGCCTTGGTCTGACAGCAAACAGGAGCACTTGTTTAAAAAGGTATTAATTGCCTTATTAATGTTGACCTTGGTTTTGGGTATTGCGGTACCTAATATTACTTTGCCGGAATTAAAGCGTGAAAATTTAGAAAAATTACCGCCACAATTAGCCAAAGTAATTAAACGTAAAAAGGAAACACCAAAGCCAAAGCCTGTACCTAAAGTCGAAAAGAAAATCGAAAAACCGGTAGAGAAGAAGGTCGAGCCTAAAAAAGTAGAGGCGGTTAAAGCAAAACCTAAACCAAAACCGGTTGTGGTGGCTAAGCCAAAACCAAAGCCTAAACCGGTTGCCAAAAAAGAACGTACACCAGAGCGTATAAAAGCGGCGAAAGAAAAAGCACAGAAATTAATTTCTAACTTTTCAAACGATCTTGCAGATATGCAAAACATGGTAGATATGTCAACACTGACTGTTGATAGCGCAGTGTTAAGCAATGCTGGTGCCGCAGCTACTGATGTCGGCTCTGTGGTCGACCAGGCCGCAGTTGATCGTGTGGGTGGCATTGATGAAACGCAATTAACCCGTGCCACAGGTGCTGAACAGTTAGCAACAGCGCAGCGAGATACAACAGAAGTCAAAGCCGTTACTAAAGATGAGTTAGTTGATGCCGTTGTTGATACCAAGGTGGCGGGTATGAGTCGTACGCAAATGCAGATTCGACGTGTATTTGAGCAAAACAAATCACGCTTTGACCGCATTTATCGTAAGGCACTGCGCAGTAATCCTGTATTACAAGGTACAGTGACGCTAGGCATTGAGGTTGCCGCTTCTGGTGAAGTAAGTGACTGTAATGTTAAGTCCAGTGATTTAGAGGATGCTAAAGTCATTAAACGCATTACCATGACATGTAAACGGTTGGCGTTTGATGCGGCAAGCAAAGAGGATAAGTTTGAATACCCACTAACCTTTGCGCCTTAATCATTAGCTTGAAACATAAAAAAACCGAACGGATGAAATAATACGTTCGGTTTTTTTATGCTTGCTTGTTAAGTATTAAGAAAATTTGATATGTGCGTTTAACCAATTTTCCACGTCGGCATAAACATCTGCTCGGTTGGTTTCATTAAGCATTTCATGGCGACCATTTTCATAAAGCTTGCAGGTCACATCAGCTTGACCAGATTGCTCGTAAGCTTTAGCGAGCTTAGGCACGCCTTTGCCCATTTCACCTACGGGGTCTTTATCCCCGCCAAATAATAAAATTGGTAAATTCTTTTGGATGTGTTGATAGGTTTTGTTGCCATATAAATCAATTAAGCCTGCAAACATATCTAACCAAAGTTGAACCTTGCAATCAAAACCACAAAGCGGGTCCGCAATGTATTTATCCACCTGCTGCTGATCTCGGCTTAGCCAGTCAAAGTCTGTTCTATTGGGCTTAAAGGCGTTATTGAATGAGCCAAATGATAAAAATTGAAGAAGGCCACTGGTATTGGTGGCGCCTTTTCGCATACGTTCAAGTTGCGCGACCACACGACCAGCTTTAAGTAACATGCTTGGTTGAATGTTTGAGCCAGACAAAATAAGGCCATCAATGGCTTTAGGCTGGGTTGCTAAATAAGCTTGGGTTATAAATGTCCCCATGCTATGGGCAAACATAATATAAGGTTTGTCATCTGGTATCTGGCTACGAACACAATCAATATCGCTTAGTAATTTTTGCCAGCCGTTATTATCGGCATAAAGGCCAAGGGTTGTAGATGGGCTACTTCCGTGACCGCGATGATTGTGGGCAATGACCGCAAAACCAGCCTGAACTAAATGCTGAGCAAACTCATCGTAACGGCTCACGTGTTCGGCCATACCGTGCAGAATATGCACCCAAGCTTTTGCTTGAGGGTTTGGCCAAATTAAAACCTCTATTTGATGGCCATCATCTGCGCTAATTAAGCGAGTTTCCATGTGGAATCCTATGTCATTATTATTGTGCAAAGATTGTATCCAATAATTGCCACAAAGGTATCGCCTACATGGATGAAACCTAGTAAATGAGCGCTAAACAGCCAATATTTACGCATATCCGTTCATAAAGTAGTCAGATGGATGAAAGTGGTTAGATTGGGACTTTGCGCGGGTTTCTAAAACTGGTAGTCTGCCCAACTATCCAAATTCCTGCTGTATGTAAAACATACAATATCTAATAAAAAAGACAGGCCAATTGAATTAGGCGGAGGCGGTATGAACGAGAATTTCTTTAGCGACAAATATCCTGCAGGTTTACCAGCAACAGTAGACGTTGATAAGTACAAAAGCGTTGTTGACGTATTTAACCAAAGCGTTAAAAAGTACGCTGATCGTCCGGCGTTCACTGCACTGGGTCAAACCTTGACCTATGCTGACGTTGACCGCTTGTCTGCTGATTTTGCGGCTTACTTGCAAAACAACACTGGTTTGCAAAAAGGCGATCGCATCGCCGTTCAATTACCTAACTTACTGCAATACCCAATCGTAGTATTTGGTGCCATGCGCGCCGGTCTTATCGTGGTGAACACCAACCCACTTTATACCGAACGTGAAATGGAGCACCAGTTCAACGATTCAGGTGCTAAAGCGCTTGTTGTATTGGCCCAAATGGCGGGTAAAGCAGCACGAGTTGTGCCTAAAACTCAGATCGAAACAGTTATCGTGACGCAAGCAGGCGATATGTGCAGCCCACTTAAGCGCACAATCGTTAACTTCGTGATTAAGAACATTCGCAAAGAAGTTGAGCCATTCACGATTCCTGGCCATATCAAGTTATTAGATGCGCTAAAAACGGGTACTAAGTCTAGCTACACTCCAGTAGATGTTGCACCTGAAGACATCAGTGTTCTGCAATACACAGGCGGCACCACGGGCGTTGCTAAAGGCGCAATGCTGACTAACCGCAATATCGTTGCAAACATGTGCCAAGCACATCCGTTATTCATGATGGGCTTGAACAAAAGCGGTCAAGACGAAGGCTCTAAAGTGGTAATTGCACCTCTACCGCTTTACCACATTTACGCATTCACCGTTAACTGCATGGTGTTAATGGAAACCGGTAACCATAACGTACTGATTCCAAACCCACGTGACCTACCTGGATTCATTAAAGAACTGAAAAACTGGGACTTCAATGCGTTCTTAGGTTTGAATACTTTATTTGTTGGTCTTTGTAATAACGAAGACTTCCGTGCTTTGGACTTTAGTAACCTTCAGCTAACTATTTCAGGCGGCATGGCATTAACTAAAAATGCGGCTGATCGCTGGCAAGAAATTACAGGTTGTGAAGTATCTGAAGGTTACGGTATGACAGAAACGTCGCCAATCGCGTCTTTTAACCCACCAGGTCACACCCAGCTGGGTACGATTGGTATGCCTGTATCAAATACTTTATGTAAAGTGATTGATGAAGACGGTAAAGACCTTCCTGTAGGTGAAGCCGGTGAGCTTTGCGTGAAAGGTCCGCAGGTAATGAAAGGTTACTGGCAGCGCCCTGAAGCCACTGCTGAAACCATTACTGAAGACGGTTGGTTAAAAACAGGCGACATGGCCATTATTCTTGAAAACGGCTACATGAAAATTGTAGATCGTAAGAAAGACATGATCATCGTTTCTGGTTTCAACGTATACCCTAACGAAATTGAAGACGTGGTATCTGGCCACCCTGACATTGTTGAATGTGCAGCGGTTGGTATTCCTGATGAAGTAGCGGGCGAGCAAGTGAAAATCTTTGCGGTTTCAACTAACCCAGCTCTAACAGGCAAAGAAATTACTGATTTCTGTCGTGAACGTTTAACTGCATACAAAGTGCCTAAACTGGTTGAGTTCCGTGATGAACTGCCTAAAACCAACGTAGGTAAGATCCTTCGTCGTGAACTGCGTGACGAAGAGACTGCGTAATTACCTATTAGCGTAATTTGCGTATAATAAAACGCCCTCTAAGGAGGGCGTTTTGCGTTTCATAAGAATGAGTTTGGCATCTGTGACTAATGACATCGCTCAGCTTGAGCAACTAATATCTCAAAGCATGATTCAACAGCGATTTGGCTTTTCTCGCCAGTTGTCTCAAATTAAAAAGCGTTTGAAGCATAAGCAACCCGTTGATCAATCTATAGAGAAATTATTAACTCAGGTTGTGGCCAGCTGTGAGCGTGCGCAAAAACGTGGCGTGTCATTATCTACAATCACATATGACGATAGTTTACCCATTAGCCAAAAGCGCAGTGACATTTCAAACGCCATTCGCGATCACCAAATAGTTGTCATCGCCGGTGAAACCGGTTCGGGTAAAACCACACAAATTCCCAAAATCTGTTTAGAGCTAGGGCTTGCCCAATATGGCTTAATTGCACACACTCAGCCTAGACGTATTGCTGCGCGCTCGGTGTCACAACGAATTGCACAAGAGCTAAACGTCCATTTAGGTGAAGAGGTGGGTTATCAAATTCGCTTCAATGACCAAAGTAATGAGCAAACGCTCGTCAAGCTCATGACAGATGGCATCTTACTGGCGGAAACTCAGCACGATCGATTTTTAAATAAATACCAAACCATCATAATTGATGAGGCCCACGAGCGCAGTTTAAATATTGATTTTTTAATGGGTTATCTAAAACAATTGTTGCCTAAGCGCCCTGATTTAAAAGTCATTATTACCTCCGCTACAATTGATGTGGAGCGTTTTTCAAAACACTTTAATGATGCGCCAGTGATTCAAGTGTCTGGCCGAACCTTTCCTGTTGAAACGCGATATCGCCCCCTGATTGATTTAGATGAAGAGGGTGAAGAGCGAGAAGGGGATTTATACGCAGGTATCATTGATGCCGTTGAAGAGCTTCAACTAGAAGACAGCAAGCGTGGTCAAATAGGTGACGTACTGATATTTTTAAGTGGTGAGAGAGAAATTCGCGAGGCGGCACTAGAGCTTAAAAAAGCGAATCTTAAAAATAGCGAAATCCTGCCTTTATATGCCCGTTTAAGTAACGCTGACCAAAACAAAATATTTAACCCAGGTGGTGGCGCACGCCGCATTATTTTATCTACTAACGTGGCAGAAACCTCCTTAACCGTTCCGGGTATTCGTTATGTGATTGATAGTGGTTTGGCACGTATTAGTCGATATAGTTATCGCTCAAAAGTACAACGTTTGCCTATAGAGGCTATTTCTCAAGCCAGCGCCAATCAACGTAAAGGCCGTTGCGGTCGAGTAAGCGAAGGCATATGTATTCGCTTATTTAGCGAAGAAGACTTTAATGCACGAGCTGAATTCTCAGACCCTGAAATTCAAAGAACCAATCTAGCGGCGGTTATTCTACAAATGCTGTCGCTTAAATTAGGGGATGTCTCTGAGTTTCCATTTGTGGATGCACCGGATAATCGCTTTATAAAAGACGGCTATAATCTTTTAAAAGAGTTAGGCGCGGTTAGCAAAGATAATCAAATTAACCAAGTGGGTCGTGCTTTATCAAAACTACCTGTTGATCCGCGTATTGCTCGAATGTTGTTTGAAGCCAGTAAACGCAAAGCATTAAATGAAATGCTGATTATAGCCTCAGCGCTTAGTATTCAAGACCCTCGTGAGCGTCCACCTGAAAAACAACAGCAAGCGGATCAAAAACATGCAGAATTCCGCCACGAGGAGAGTGATTTTATAACCCTGCTAAATGTTTGGAATGGCTTTGAAGAAGCTCGCCAAGAGTTATCCAACAAACAATTACGTTTGCATTGTAAAAAACATTTTTTAAATTATATGCGTATGCGTGAATGGCGTGATGTGCATTATCAATTGCGTTTGCAATGTAAAGACTTAAAGCTTGAAGAAAATAAACAGGCGGCTAGCTATGAAGCGGTGCATCAGTCCATTCTGTCTGGCTTCTTAAGTTATATTGGGCAAAAAACAGAAGACGGTGATTACCTTGGTGCCCGCAATCGTCGCTTTATGTTGTTCCCTGGTAGTGGCATTTTCAAAAAGCGGCCTAAATGGGTGGTGTCCGCAGAAATGGTGGAGACCTCTCGTTTATACGCCCGCATGAATGCGCGAATAGACCCTGAATGGTTGGAGCCATTGGCGAAAACACTGGTAAAGCGTAAATATTTAGAGCCTTACTGGTCCATTAAACGTGGTCAAGTAATGGCTTACGAACAAGTGAGCTTGTATGGTTTGGTGATCATACCTAAGCGTAATGTCAGTTACGCTAAAATTGACCCACAAATTAGTCATGAAATCTTTATTCGTGAAGCGCTCGTGCAAAAACAAATAAAAAGTAGAGCGCCTTTTTTAAAGCACAACCAAGATTTAATTGAAGAGATTGAAGAGCTTGAAGATAAGTCACGTCGTCGTGATATTGTGGTTGATGAAGAGCGACTGTTTCAGTTCTACCTTGAACGTGTGCCAAATGAAATTAGTGATACCGCATCCTTTGAAACATGGTTAAAAGCACAGCCACACGATTTACTAAAAATCAGTAAAGCGGATTTAATGCAGCACGGTGCTGAGAATATTACTCAAGCACAATTCCCTGATCACTTTACCCATGGCTCCGTGGTTTATCCACTGACTTATCGATTTGAACCCAATCATAAAGAAGATGGTGTGAGTGTATTGGTGCCAGCGGCCATGCTTAAGCAGCTGCCTGTTGGTCGCTTACAATGGCTAGTGCCTGGTATGTTGCGTGAAAAAGTCATTGCTTTACTGAAGGGTTTAACAAAATCTGTTCGTCGTCAATTGGTTCCAGTACCCGATTTTGCAGATGGTTTTTTAATTAAACATCAAGCCAGTGATGAATCACTATTAGATGTGCTTGCCCAGTATATTTATAAGCAAAAACGTATCGACATTGAAAACCAAGATTGGAATATAGAGCAGTTAGATCCTCACTATAAAATGAATATTCAAGTCATGGGTAACGATAACGTATTGCTTGCCCAAGGGCGTGACTGGCACCAATTGATAGAAAAAATTGGCGATCAGGTTGAGTATTTATCACAAGAAAATAATAATGATTTTGAACGTGATGGCATTGAATGCTGGGATTTAAATGCATTACCTTGTGATTTTCAAGTGCAGCAAGCTGGGATTCAAGTGACCTTGTATCCTGCTTTAGTTGATGAAACCTCAAGTGTCAGTCTTAAACTATTATCCCGAGCGGATGAAGCACTCACCCTATCTAAACAAGGTATTTTGCGATTATTGAAACTTGAGCTATCTGAGCAAGTGAGCTGGGTGCAAAAAGAAACACAAAAACGCCTTGTGCAAGAGATGATCTACTTTGGTCATATTGGCAACAAAGCGCAATTGTTAGATGCGGTAACTCACCGTGTATTTAGTATGAGCTTTGAGCTGACGGATATTCCAAGGAATGAGGCCGCATTTAAAGCCCTTAAAGATGAAGGGCGCGCTTTAATTGGTGAAAAGTTTGACGAAGTCATACCGTTGATTAAGCAAATTTTGCAAAGTTATCACCAGTTAAATAAAAAAATGAAACAACAAAATCAATTAGCATTCGCACTGGCTGTGGGGGACATCAAACAGCAAGTAAACGAACTTATGCCAAAGGGGTTCTTAGGACTGGTTGAGTATGAGTGGCTCAAACAATATCCACGCTATTTTAAAGCTATGATGCTCAGGTTAGATAAGCTGCAAGGCAACTTACAAAAAGACAAGCTGACACAATTAAAAGTGGCACAGTGGATCGAACAATACCAAGCCGTATTAGCTCAATTGCCCGCAAGTGAAGAATGTTTTGAACAGGTCTTAGCCTTGAAGTGGATGATCCAAGAATATCGCGTGTCATTGTTTGCACAAGAACTCGGGACCTCAATGCCTGTATCCGATAAGCGCTGGAAGGCTCAAATAATAGAAGCTAAAACCAGTATTCAGCAGTAATCGATTCAAATGCCCTGTCTTGGATAATATGCGCTGGCCATTTTAGCGTTTTTATTGTCCAATTCGGCCGCGTTTTTAGCGGTAAATGTGAGTCATGACTCACCCTCTAAGTGGCATAAACTCAGATATTCAATTATAGTTTTGCTCTAATTATGAGCGTCAGCCAAAGGATGGGTAGGCCGTAAAGCGTCCGTGCAGAATATAAAAAATAGGGGATCAAAGTGAAACAAGTCGTTATAAGTGGTACCGGTTTATATACCCCAAGCCAATCAATATCCAACGATGAATTGGTGTTAGCGTTTAATACTTATGTTGATGAATTTAATGCTGAACATGCTGATGAAATTGCAGCCGGTTCGGTTACTGCCCTTGCTCAAAGTAGCAGTGCCTTTATTGAAAAAGCCTCAGGCATCAAAAGCCGTTTTGTAATCAATAAAGACGGTATTATCGATCCTAAGCGTATGACCCCGTTTATTGCTGAGCGTTCTAATGATGAGCCGTCATTACAATGTGAAATGGCCATAACAGCGGCAAAACAAGCCCTAGAGCAAGCGGGTAAAACCGTTGAAGATGTGGATGCCGTGATCGTGGCTTGCTCAAATTTACAGCGTGCTTACCCTGCTGTGGCGGTTGAAGTGCAAACGGCTTTGGGTATCCAAGGGTTTGCATATGATATGAATGTTGCCTGTAGCAGCGCTACATTTGGTATTCAAGCGGCGGTGAATGCCATTCAAACGGGATCTGCCCGTTGTGTGCTGATGGTGAACCCAGAAATATGTACAGCCCATCTAAATTTTCGTGATCGCGACAGCCATTTTATTTTTGGTGATGCGTGTACCGCTGTGATCTTAGAAGACAGTGAATTAGCAAGCAGTGATCAACAGTTCAAAGTATTAGGTACTAAACTGCAAACGGTGTTCTCTAACAATATTCGTAACAATGCAGGCTTTTTGAACCGTTGTGATGAATCTGGTTTGAATAACCCTGATAAGCTGTTTATTCAAAATGGCCGTAAAGTATTTAAAGAAGTCTGCCCAATGGTGGCGAAGCAAATCACCGCCCATATTGGTGAGCTAGATATAGAGGCAAATAACCTAACTCGCATGTGGTTGCATCAAGCTAACTTAAGTATGAATCAGCTAATTGCTAAGCGGGTTCTGGGTCGTGAAGCCAGTGAAGTAGAAGCACCGGTTATCTTAGATACCTACGCAAATACTAGCTCGGCAGGTTCTATCATAGCTTACCACCTAAATAAGGCAGATCTGAAAGCCGGTGATAAGGGCGTGATCTGTAGTTTTGGTGCGGGTTATTCCATAGGTAGCGTTGTGGTTGAAAAACTGTAAGCGCTGGTCCCAACTAGCCATTTCGATTAAAAGAGGCCTTGGGCCTCTTTTTTTTGTTTGCAAATGAACTATCTTGGTAGCCACTGCTCAAAGCAGACATGAAAATAGAACCGCTATTTTCAAATATAATCGCTAATCGAGGGGACTCTCATGGCTAAAACTCAGATGAAACCACTGGCAATGGCACTTGGTGCAACTCTAGCAGCCTCTATGGCTACCACAGCACTTGCCGCTGAAAATCCATTTGCTTCTCAAACACTTGAGTCCGGCTACAAGGTAATGGCCGAGGGTAAATGTGGTGAAGGCAAGTGTGGTGAAGCCAAATCTAATAAAGAAGGCAAATGCGGCGAAGGTAAATGTGGCGAAGAAAAAGCTAAAAAAGAAGGCAAGTGCGGCGAAGGTAAATGTGGCGAAGATAAAACTAAAAAAGAAGGTAAGTGCGGCGAAGGTAA
>JAGDZK010000030.1:0-582 GCA_049115935.1 Bermanella sp.
TAACAGTTGTAGTAGTTGTATCTTTGATACCAACTAATTCAACTTCTTCACCAGTACGTACGATACCGCGCTCAACACGACCCGTAACAACAGTACCACGGCCTTGGATAGAGAATACGTCTTCGATAGGCATGATGAATGCACCGTCGATTGCACGCTCTGGCTCAGGGATGTAGCTGTCTAGAGTTTCTAGAAGTTTCTTAACGGCAGTTGTACCAAGACCGTCAGCATCTTCACCGTTCAATGCCATTAGAGCAGAACCTGGAACGATTGGAGTATCGTCACCTGGGAAATCGTACTCAGATAGTAGGTCACGAAGTTCCATGTCTACTAGCTCTAGCATTTCTTCGTATTCTTCAGTACCGAAACCGCCACAATCTTCTGCAAGAAGGTCAGCTTTGTTTAGGAATACTACGATGTATGGAACACCAACCTGACGAGAAAGTAGGATGTGCTCACGAGTCTGAGGCATAGGGCCGTCAGTCGCGCCACATACTAGGATCGCGCCGTCCATTTGCGCAGCACCTGTGATCATGTTTTTAACATAATCGGCGTGTCCTGGGCAGTCTACGTGTGCGTAGT
>JAGDZK010000031.1:0-1700 GCA_049115935.1 Bermanella sp.
GGGGTTTCATCCGCATCATCCAGTACACCTTCAATCGCTTTAACTTCTGTCGGCGAAGGTAGGTATTCAATAACAGCATCAAGTACTGCCTGAACACCTTTGTTTTTAAATGCACTACCACAAGCAACCAACACGATTTCATTCGCTAACGTTTGCTTACGCAAAGCGGCTTTGATTTCCTCAACAGACAAGTCACCTTCTTCAAGGTATTTATCCATTAATTCTTCAGAAGCTTCAGCGGCTGCATCGAGTAGGTTTTCGCGGTATTCATTGGCAGTATCGACAAGATCAGCAGGTATGTCTTCAAGAGTGAACGTCATTCCCTGGTCAGCTTCATTCCACATAATCGCCTTCATTAATACAAGGTCAATCACGCCTTTGAAGTTGTCTTCTTCACCAATGTTAATTTGAATCGGAACCGCGTTAGCACCAAGACGTTTTTTAAGTTGATCAACAACCATAAAAAAGTCAGCACCTGCGCGGTCCATTTTGTTTACGAAGACCATGCGCGGCACTTCGTATTTATTAGCTTGACGCCAAACGGTTTCCGTTTGTGGCTGAACACCTGACGACCCGCACAACACCACTACGGCACCATCAAGAACACGTAATGAACGCTCTACTTCAATAGTAAAGTCAACGTGCCCTGGGGTGTCGATAATATTAATGCGGTGTTGGTCGAATTGTTGGCTCATACCCGACCAGAAACAGGTGGTGGCAGCAGAGGTGATAGTGATACCACGCTCTTGCTCTTGTTCCATCCAGTCCATGGTCGCAGCGCCATCATGTACTTCACCGATCTTATGAGAAAGACCGGTGTAAAAAAGTACACGTTCCGTAGTCGTGGTTTTACCCGCGTCTACGTGAGCGCATATACCGATATTACGGTAGCGATTAATTGGAGTAGTACGTGCCACTTACCCGTCCTTAATACCTTAGAAACGATAGTGAGAGAATGCTTTGTTGGCTTCAGCCATACGGTGCACATCTTCACGCTTCTTGATCGCAGCGCCTTTGCCTTCAGCAGCATCTAGCAGTTCGTTAGCTAGACGAGCACCCATGGATTTTTCACCACGTTTACGAGCAGCATCTACGATCCAACGCATTGAAAGCGCCATACGACGAGAAGGACGTACTTCTACAGGTACTTGATATGTTGCACCACCAACACGGCGAGATTTAACCTCAACCATTGGCTGTACAGCTTCAAGAGCCTTTTCGAATAATTCTACTGGGTCAGCGTCTTTGTTACGCTCAGCCATTTTATCCAATGCACCGTAAACAATTTTTTCGGCGATTGATTTTTTACCACTTTCCATGACCATATTCATGAACTTCGCTAGCGTTAAGTTACCAAATTTTGGATCTGGTAATATCTCACGCTTAGCGGCGACGCGTCTTCTTGGCATCTGATAAGCCTCTTCTTCAGGAGCACATGAGCAAACCAACGATATTGTGGGCTCAACCTTACTCTTATCTTTAATTTTGACGTCTATTTAAGTAGACCCATTAAGTATTACAACTTAATGAGAATTACTTAGGACGTTTAGCACCGTACTTAGAACGAGCTTGCTTACGATTGCTTACGCCTGCACAGTCAAGTGCACCACGAACGGTGTGATAACGCACACCAGGCAAGTCTTTTACACGACCGCCGCGAATCAGCACAACACTGTGCTCTTGTAAGTTATGACCTTCAC
>JAGDZK010000031.1:1857-3422 GCA_049115935.1 Bermanella sp.
TACAAAAACGCCAGACGCAACTGCACCTGACGCAGGGGGCCGAATTCTAATCATCGTCTGGGCCAGAGTCAAGAAAGGCGTGCAATATTTGCACACCTTTCTTAGAAGCTAGGGTTAGAAACCCTATTTGGCCATCACACTATCAGATTAAATATTATCTTTTAGTGCTTCAGACAATGCCGCTTCGACATCATCAGCGCTCACGCTTGGTGCGGTTAGAGGTTTCAACTTATCGTTTTCACGCTCTTCACGCTTACGCTTACGCTCGCTGTGGTAAGCAAGACCGGTACCAGCTGGTATCAGACGACCTACTACAACGTTTTCTTTCAGACCACGTAGGTGATCTTGTTTACCGGTTACTGCGCCTTCAGTCAGTACGCGCGTCGTTTCTTGGAACGATGCCGCTGAGATGAAAGATTCAGTTGCAAGCGATGCCTTGGTAATACCCAGTAGCTGACGCTGACCTTTAGCTGGGATCTTGTCTTCAGCTTCTAGGTTAGCGTTTTGCTCAAGGTAGTCAGAGTATTCAACCTGATCACCTTGGATAAAGTTAGTATCACCAGAGTCATTAACTTCAATTTTACGCAGCATCTGACGAATGATCGTTTCGATGTGCTTGTCGTTAATGCCTACACCTTGCAGACGGTAAACTTCTTGTACTTCGTTGGTGATGTAAACCGCTAGTTCACTAACACCTAGTAGACGAAGGATATCGTGTGGGTTAAGTGGGCCATCCGAGATAACCTCACCCTTCTCAACGCTTTCACCTTCGAATACGTTCATGTGACGCCATTTAGGGATTAGCTCTTCATATGGCTCTGAACCATCTTTAGGCGTAATCACTAAACGTTTTTTACCTTTGGTCTCTTTACCGAAGCCTACAACACCAGAAACTTCTGCAAGAATTGCAGGTTCTTTCGGTTTACGTGCTTCGAACAAGTCCGCTACGCGCGGTAGACCACCGGTGATGTCCTTGTTACCAGACGATTCTTGTGGGATACGTGCAATCGCATCACCCACTTTCACGTCAGAGCCATTCTCATGGTTAACCATGGAATTAGCTGGTAATAGGTACTGAGCTGGTGTGGTGGTACCAGGGAAGTTAATGTCTTCACCTTTTGCATCAACCAACTTAACCATTGGACGAATGTCTTTACCTGCCGCAGGACGGGTAGTTGGATCCATAACCTGGATAGTAGAAAGACCCGTTAGCTCATCAGTTTGACGAGTAATGGTAATGCCTTCTTCTAAACCAACAAACTCAATACGACCACCTACTTCTGTGATGATTGGGTGAGTGTGCGGATCCCAAGATGCAATCTTCTGACCGGCTTCAACTTTAGTGCCGTCATGAGAGGTTACAACTGCACCATAAGGTAGTTTGTATAGCTCGCGCTCACGACCGAATTCATCGGCAATGGCGATGGCACTAGAACGAGATACCAGCACTAATGCACCGTCTTCACGCTCTACCGTCTTCATGTTGTGAAGACGTACTGTACCGGCGTTTTTAACTTGAACGCTATCGATGGCCGTTGCACGTGATGCAGCACCACCGATGTGGA
>JAGDZK010000032.1:0-80440 GCA_049115935.1 Bermanella sp.
TGGATGGTTTCTATGGGTGTGGTTGGTGCAATGATTTCAACCTCTGCGGGTGCAAAAATTGCAGCTATGTGGATGCCAGTAATGCTCTTCTTCTTCATGGGTTTTGAGCACTCAATTGTTAACATGTTCCTTTTCCCGTTCTCTATGATCATGGGTGGTGAGTTCACGATTAACGATTACTTGTTATGGAATGAAATTCCAACGGTTCTAGGTAACCTTGTTGGTGGTTTATTCTTAGTTGGTTTACCTTTGTACTACACACATGTAAGAACCAGCCCTGAACGTAAATTGGCTTAATTTAAACTTAATCGCTTGGAGTAGTATTGATGAATAAAGTAGAAATGACAGAAGCCATTATTCTTGCGAAAAAAGAACAGTCCTTAACGTGGGAAAAAATAGGTACAGACTTAGGGATTTCCCCAGTTTGGCTGACATCCGCTTGCTTAGGCATGAATAGTGCGCCAAAAGAAAAAGCATTGGCCATAAGTGAGTATTTGAGTTTGGGGAGCGATGTGGCAGAAGCGCTTATGGCCTTTCCAACTAAAATATGGGATCAAGCTGTACCGACCGACCCGCTTATTTACCGTTTATATGAAGTGGTGGGTGTTTATGGTGAAACGTTAAAAGAAGTCATTCAAGAAAAATTTGGCGATGGCATCATGAGTGCCATCGACTTCTCAATGGATGTTGATAAAAAAGAAGACCCGAAAGGTGATCGTGTGATATTAACCTTAAATGGCAAGTTTCTACCTTATAAATCATGGTAGAAGTGTCTTTAGACTTTCGCTCACTAGGAATCCTCACTCTTTATTGAGTGGGGATTTTTTGTTATGAAAAAAAAATTAAGAGTTGCAATAGGCCAGCACACAAGTGCGGGGCGTAAAATTATCAATCAGGATTGTCATGGTGCCCAGACACCAGACAATTATTTATTGGATGCCAAAGGGATTGTCATTGCAATAGCAGATGGTATTAGCAGTAGTGACGTCAGTGATATTGCAAGCAAAGCAGCAGTGAATGGATTTATTGCAGATTATTATTGCACGCCTGACGTATGGTCAGTAAAAAACTCTGCACAAAAAGTTTTGCAAGCAACTAATTTGTGGCTATATGCGCAAACGCAAAATAGTCTATATCGTTTTAATAAAGACAAAGGGTATGTGTGTACCTTTAGCTCAATCGTTTTAAAATCTAATTCTTTTCATATTTTTCATTGTGGTGATAGCCGTATATATCGCTTGAGTTCCGGTGCTTTAGAGCAGTTAACACAAGACCATAGGCGCATAGTTTCTGAAGAAACCAGTTATTTAACCCGGACTTTAGGTATTCAGCCGCAATTGGATTTAGATTATACCACCCAACCATTAGAAATTAATGATGTGTTTATTCTGGCAACGGATGGTATTTATGAATTTATTGATAATAGTGACATACAGAGGTTAATTACTCAGCACGAGTCAGATTTAAATCAAGCCTGTGATGCTATATTAAAATTAGCATACGATAACGGCAGTCAAGACAATTTAACGATTCAGATCGTAAAAGTATTAGAGCTGCCTGCACATCAAATAGAAGAAATACAAGAGCAGGTTGCACGTTTACCGCTGCCACCGCTTTTAGAAGCAAGAATGACGTTTGATGGTTATCAAATTTTACGCAATATCTATATCAGTAGTCGCAGCCATGTCTATTTAGCTAAAGATCTTGATACCCAGCAGCAAGTGATCCTTAAAACCCCGTCCACTGAATTAAGAACAGACAAGCATTACTTAGAATGTTTTTTGATGGAAGATTGGATTGCAAAGCGCATTGATAATCCACATGTCTTGACCGCTATTGAATCCCCAAGAAAACGCCAGTTTTTATATAACGTAACAGAATTCATAGAAGGCCAATCCTTATCCCAGTGGATAATAGATCATCCTAAACCAACGCTTGATCAAGTAAGAAGCATAATTTCTCAGGCTGCAAAAGGTCTGCAAGCCTTTCATCGCCAAGAGATGATTCATCAAGATTTACGCCCCAATAATATTATGATTGATGAGTCCGGTACGGTAAAAATTATTGATTTTGGTGCCACACAAGTGGGTGGAGTGCTTGATATTGGCAAAAATAGAGATACGAATGACATTAAAGGAACCGCTCAGTTTACTGCGCCTGAATATTATTTAGGTGAAGGTGGCACTACCCGTTCGGATATTTTTTCGTTAGGGGTAATCACCTATCAAATGCTCACGGGATCATTGCCTTACGGAACCAGTGTCTCAAAAGTTAAAACCGTTAAAGATTTACAAAAACTGGTGTATCAACCGATCTTAGAAGAGCAATACCATTTGCCTGCTTGGGTGAATGATGCAATCAAAAAAGCGGTGCATGTTGATCCGCTTAAACGCTACTCAGAAGTTTCGGAATTTGTATTTGATTTAAACACACCAAACATGGCGTATTTAAAACGAGCGAAGTTACCATTATTAGAGCGCAATCCTTTAGCATTTTGGCAGGGCGTCTCAGCCATATTGTTAGGCGTAGTGACTTATTTAAGTTACCGCTTGTTGAGCTAGTTTACTCTTGAAAATCTTTAAAGCGTTCAAGTAAAAAATCAATGGCCAAACGAGCTCTTAAGGGCAAAAAACGTTTGTTTTGATACACAATCCAACTGCTAACGCCGCTACTCCAAAACTCATGCAGTATCGGTACTAATTTATGTTGTTCAATGCCATTGCTAAAACTGCTTTTGGGCAAATAAGCAATGCCCAGATGCTCTTCGCAAGCTTGCACCAAGGCATGTACATTATTACTGCGCCAGCGACCTTGTACCTTTATGGTGAGTTCTTCACTGCCGTCACTGAAACGCCAATGGTCATTGTTGGCGATTAAACAACTGTGCTGTTTTAACTGCTTTGGATGGGTGGGGGTACCGTATTTTGTTAAATACTCAGGGCTGGCCACCGCCATCATAGGACGGTCTAACAGCTTGCGCGCCACCAAACCTGAATCTTGTAATTGGCCGTAACGAATGGAAAAGTCGATGCCGTCTTCGACAAAATTCACCATACGACTATTGAAATCCATATCAATGGTGAGCTCAGGGTGAAGCTTAGCGAACTCCATCAGTGTAGGTGCAACAAATTGCTCGGAAAATGCGCCAGCGGCACTGACCCTTAATGTACCGCTTAGTTGTAATTGTTGGCTGCTCACTTGTTCATTGGCCTGTTGTAATCCGTTCACCAGTTCTTTGCATTGGTGGTAGTAGGCTTGGCCGGTTTCAGTGAGGCTAACTAAGCGGGTGGTGCGGGCAAATAAGGCGCTGCCCAGTCGTTCTTCAAGCCTTGAGATTTGTCGGCTGACATGACTGGTGCTTACCCCTAACTGCTTGGCAGCGGCAGAAAACCCTTGGCTTTCGGCGACGGCCACAAATTCAACGATGCCTTCAAAACTGTCCATATCCCCTCATTATTGCTATATGGCAATAGTAATTTGTCATTTTAGAGGATTATCAGAATATGGCTAGGTAATTAAGATGTGCTCATGTTGTGAAAGACAACCTCATCAAAATCGGAGCCATCATGAAAAAAGTCCTTATATTCGTCACCAACCATGCCACCCTTGGTGAAACAAATGAAGCAAACGGCACGTTTGCACCTGAACTCACACACGCACTGCATGTGATGTTAGAAGCAGGGTTTGATTATGACCTCGTGTCGATTAAAGGTGGTAAAGCGCCTCTTTATGGTACTGACATGGAAGGGGATGCGGTGAACGCAGAAATTCTTGCCAATGACGAATTCCAAAACCGTATCAACAATACCATTCCAGCGTCACAAATTAATGGCGATGATTACGACGCCGTATTCTATCCAGGCGGTTTTGGTTTGTTATCTGACTTGGCAACCAATGAAGATGTGGCAAAAATCAGTGCCAAACATTATGAAGATGGCGGAGTGATTGCAGCCGTGTGTCATGGCCCAGCGGGTTTGTTGCCAATCACGTTAAGTAATGGCGAGAAGCTCATTGCGGATAAAGCCGTTACTGGGTTTACCCGTGAAGAAGAAGTGGATTACGCCACCATTGATAAAATCCCATTCTTGTTAGAAGAGTCACTTGCTCGTACCGCTAAGCAATACAGTAAAGTGCAGCCTTGGGGTGAGTTCGTGGTTGAAGATAGCCGAGTGATCACAGGTCAAAACCCAGCGAGTGCTCACGCTGTAGGTGTAGCGCTTGTTAAGCACATTGCTTAATTAGACATAATTAAGTGAATTAAAGACGCCCTCTTATGAGGGCGTTTTTTATTGTGAATCTACTTGGCGCTGATTAAATGCGTGGCAAGCACTTTGGTATAACGCCATTTCTTGTTTGTCCCAAGTTAGTTGATCTTTTTTCCGGTACTTAAATACGCCGTTTAAAAATAGCAATGACGAGCGAGTGATAAACGTAATACATGGCAGCCAGTTTTTTGGCTTTAACAGCGTTTTATCTTTAATCAGTAAATAAAGTTGCACGCTGAAAACAGAAAAAATCGTTACCGGTAACCAAAACAAGAATAGGCTTAGAATGATGCGAATATTATTTTTAAAGCTGTGTTTGTATGTATCTTGGTAAATTACATGGCAAGCCCCTTGATGCTCTAACTCTTCTAGACAGTGCCATAATAAAAAATCAATGGCAGCATTGTTGTCAGATTTTTCACTTATCCAGTAATCTTTATGAGTTAATACATCTTTACTAATGGCCGCGGTGAAATGTTCAAATGCCACGGGGATGGATAATAAAAAACCATCTGAGCTAACCTTCTGAATAAATCCCATCAATTTATTTTGCATTATCATCACCCACTTTAACTCAGGGTGGTTTTGCAATATGGCGGAATTGGCTCGACGATGCATAGCCGCATGTTGACCTTCTTGTTTAATGAGGTCGGTTATCAGTCGTTGGATATCTGTGTTATTAACCTTATTTTGATGTTTGCGTAAAATTGCAATTACCATGCGCTCAGAGGTGGGAATAAAAAGCGATAATGCCTGCATAAATTGAGTTTTGATCGTATCCGCTAACCAAACAGACTGCACCTTATCGAAGGTAAAATCGACACGGCGGTTGATTAAAGGCAGGATCTTGGGTTGCACCATAGGACATTCTATTTTTATTATTATGTGAAAAGTGTAACAAGCCTAAAAGAAAAACGCCCTGATTTTAAAGGGCGTTTCTAAGTTTTTTAAGCTGGGTGATTTGCCATCCAATGTTTGGCAATGTCTTCACGGGTACATACCCAAGCATCGTCATGCTGCATCACGTAATCTAAAAAGCGCGCAAGGGAAGCGGCGCGCCCGGGGCGACCCACTAGGCGGCAATGCAAACCAATGCTCATCATTTTTGGGGTATCGCTGCCCTCGGCATACAGCACATCAAAACTGTCTTTCAAATAACTAAAGAACTGGTCACCACTGTTAAAACCTTGCGGCGATGCAAAGCGCATGTCGTTAGCATCTAGGGTATAAGGCACCACCAAGTGCGGTTTTTCAAACTCATGTAACCAATAAGGTAAGTCATCGGCGTAGGAGTCGGCGTCGTACAGCAGCTTGCCCGTTTCAACCACTAAGCGGCGAGTATTGGGGCTCATGCGACCTGTGTACCAGCCCGCGGGTAGCTTGCCGGTGACTTGTTGGTGGATCTCAAGGGCTTGTTCGATGTGTTCTTTTTCGATGGACTCAGGCACGTATTGATAGTCAATCCAGCGCAAGCCGTGGCTGGCGATTTCCCAATCGGCTTTGAGCATGGCCTCAACGGCCTCAGGGTTACGCTCAAGTGCCATGGCCACGCCAAATACGGTTACCGGCAATTTGCGCTCGGTGAACATGCGATGCAAACGCCAAAAGCCAGCCCGTGAGCCATATTCATAGATGGACTCCATGTTCATGTGACGCACACCCTGTAAGGCTTGTGCCCCCACTATTTCAGATAAAAAGGCTTCACTGGCATCATCCCCATGCAAGATGCAATTTTCACCGCCTTCTTCATAATTGATCACAAACTGTACGGCGATTTTTGCCTTATTTGGCCATTGTGTCTTTGTGGGATGAGGGCCGTAGCCGATCATATCTCTTGGGTAGCTCATGATGACACCTTAGTTTTCATGGTAACAATGGGCCTTAAACTAAATAAAGCTGACTGCTTGGTCAATATAAAGTAAGAGCGTAAATTGAATTACCTTGATTAAAGCTCATATGACCCTAACTGAACAGGCCTAAGCTTGGAGCCATGGGGCGAGGCTGGTATAGTGAGCGCAATTTTTCACCTGTGTATTGGGAAATGGCCATGGGTACGTTCCACTGTATTATTTCGTCCAACATGTTGTCTTTTTTGTGGCGATGGCGTTAGTGGGCTGCCTCATACTCTTGCTGTAATTTCCCAAATCAATACGAAGGATATCCCCATGGATATGAAACAAGCTTTAAACACAGTCGTTGCTCGTCAAAACTTAAGCGAAGAGCAAATGATGGCCGTGATGAAAACCATCATGACAGGCGAAGCCAGCGACGCGCAAATTGGCGGTTTTTTGGTGGCGTTACGCATGAAGGGCGAAACCATTGATGAGATCACAGGTGCTGCCCGTGTGATGCGTGAGCTGGCCACGCCTGTTTCCATTAATGACGAACACTTGGTAGACACTTGTGGTACCGGCGGTGATGGTGCCAATATTTTTAACGTCTCAACTGCTGCTGCGTTTGTGGTGGCCGCGGCGGGCGGTAAAGTCGCTAAACACGGCAACCGAAGTGTGTCTTCGACCACCGGCAGTGCCGATGTGTTAGAGGCGGCTGGCGTGAACTTAAATTTAACCGCCGAACAAGTGACCCGTGCCATTAATGAAATTGGTGTGGGTTTTATGTTTGCCCCTGCCCATCATGGTGCGATGAAGCACGCCATTGGCCCACGTAAAGAATTGGCCATGCGCACCATCTTTAACATGCTTGGTCCAATTACCAATCCAGCCAGTGTTCCTAACCAAGTGCTAGGGGTATTTAATGGCGACTTGTGTAAACCATTAGCTGAAGTATTGGGCCGTTTAGGTTCAAACCATGTTTTAGTGGTTCACGCAAAAGACGGTTTAGATGAAATCAGTTTGGCATCTGCCACCCGTGTGGCCGAATTAAAAGATGGTGTGGTAAGCGAATATGAAATCACCCCTGAAGACTTTGGTATCAAAAGCCAGAGTTTAGTGGGGTTATCGGTAGACAGTGCAGAGCAAAGCTTAGCGTTAATTAAAGATGCACTGGGCAAACGTGAAACCGAAGCGGGTATAAAAGCCGCAGACCTCATTGCGCTAAACGCAGGTGCCGCCATTTATGCGGCTAACTTGGCAAGCTCGTTAGCCGAAGGTGTGTCCATGGCAGAAGATGCGGTTTCAACGGGCTTGGCTCTTGAAAAACTAAATGAACTGGCTGCATTTTCTCGCGTATTTTTAGACGCTTAATTGCCCGTATTTAAAAGTGAAGTAATGATGAATACACCGACAATTTTAAAAAAAATCATTGATCGTAAATGGCAAGAAGTGAAAGAGCGTTCTGCTAACGTTTCCATCAATGAATTAGCCAATCAAGCAAAGTACAGTGATAAACCGCGCGGTTTTAAAACAGCTCTGGAAGCTAAAATTGCAGCGGGTGATCCTGCGGTGATTTCCGAAATTAAAAAAGCATCCCCAAGCAAAGGCGTGTTGCGTGAGCATTTTGTACCGGCTGAAATTGCACAGTCGTATGAACAAGGTGGTGCAGCGTGTTTGTCGGTACTGACCGATGTGGACTTTTTCCAAGGTAGTGATGCGTTTTTACAGCAAGCACGCCAAGCTTGTTCATTACCTGTATTGCGTAAAGATTTTATGGTGGACCCATATCAAATTGTTGAAGCCCGAGCCATTGAAGCCGATTGTATTTTGTTGATTGTATCTGCATTGTCAGATGCACAAATGCAAGAGCTGAATCACTGTGCCCTTGAGTTGGGTATGGATGTGTTGGTTGAAGTTCATGACGAAGCAGAATTTGAACGGGCCATGGATTTACCGCCAAATATTTTAGGTATTAATAACCGCAATCTGCACACATTTGAGTTAAGCCTTGATACCACGTTTAACCTATTACCAAAAGTACCTAAAGGTACGTTGCTGGTAACTGAGAGTGGTATTCTTGGCCAAGAAGATGTGAAGGCTATGCGTGATAAAAACGTTCATAGCTTTTTAGTAGGCGAAACCTTTATGCGTGCGGATGACCCAGGTGCTCATTTGAAAAAATTATTCTTTTAATATCAATCCCAATAAACGAAAAAACAAGCACTTCTTAACTTAGATTAAGAGGTGCTTTTTTTTAACAAAATGAAACCCCAATACGATATTTGAGTAAATGAATCAGGATAAGTAACTTAATTGATAGTGAATATAGAATCGATAATAAAAATTATATCTGAATTACATATGCATAAGAAACATTTATTGCACTATTTGAATAAAAAATACTCATATAACTTGCGTTAAGTGCTTAGATCTTGATAATACGCGCCATCTAATATATGAAAGGAATCAATTTAGATGGCATCTTCTAAATTCCTAAAAACGTCATTTCTTAAATTCGTAATACTTGCGATAGTCACGTTTTATTCTGGGTTTGCAGTTTCTCAATCCAACATAGAGTTCAATTTTGCTAGCGAGCATGGACACTTTATTATTGGTCATGATGTTAATGTCTATCCTATCTATGAACAATCAATAGGAAGAGTAAAGCTTACTGTCACGCCTAAGAGCACTGCTACACCTCATTTAGAGTATTGCCATGATTTCGAAAAACCACATCATATTTATATACATCAAAGTTTAAGTGGGTTAGGGGTTAAGTATTACAATCGACACTTTTGGCAAGCCCCATTTTTGGATTCAGGACTACTAGATACCTATAGTGGGTATACCGATCGTTTAGAATTTAAGCTAACAGATGCAAATACAGGGGAGCCAATATCTGCTCGAATTAAAAATGTTCGATTCAAACGATTTCAGCCAATCTTATTCTTAGATAATGCATACATTCAGAGCGCAGATGGCAGTATTCACGTAAATGTTAATAAAAAAGATATAGGTAATAACCTTCATTTAGAGTTATTTCCAACATCATTTTTAAATGAACATACGGTAGGTAGTTGGCGTTTTGATACAGACATCGAAAGCAATGAGTTTACGATCACCCCCGGAAAATTTGATGCATTTAAGGTTTATGGCTTAACAATTGAGGTCAAAGATGATTCAGATCATGTACCTGAAATTATATCCACTCCTAACCTGAATGCCTCGGAAGGAAAAGAATACTCATATTCAGTTCAAGCTTTTCCTGCATCTAACGATTATCAATATCGATTGACGACCTTTCCAGAAGGTATGGTTGTAGATGTGAATTCTGGTGAAATTCAATGGTTACCATCTTATGATCAGTCAGGCAGTCATAGTGTTGTGATTGAAGTGATCAATCAGTATGGCCGAAAAGTAAATCAGTCATTTAGTGTTGAAGTTGCTAATACGAACCGCGCACCAATAGTAACTTCTGACCCACTAAAAAATGCATCTGAAAACTCAAGCTACCAATATCAGATGGGTGTTGTAGACCCTGATGGTGACGCGCTTACATTTGAATTAAAAGAACATCCAGAAGGTATGCAAATTAACAACATGGCGTTAATTTCATGGATGCCAACTTATGAGCAGGCTGGGGAGTACAGGGTATTAGTTCAAGCCAGTGATGGCCAGTTGAATGTTGAGCAAGCATTTACAATTAAAGTTATTAATGTAAACCGATTGCCTAATATAGATTCTACGAGCAGTGCAGAGATTCTAGAAAATTCAATTTTCACACATCAATTTAATGCCGTTGACCCTGATAATCAAGTGTTGGCTTATTCTTTAGCTGGCAGCCCTTCTAATATGATGATTGACGAAACTGGCGTCGTTAAGTGGCTGCCTAATTATGATCAGGCGGGTGTTTATACTTTTATTATTAATGTGTCAGACGGTATATCCAGCGTACATCAAGAATTTACCCTTATAGTCGTGAACTCAAACCGTGCCCCTCAAATTACTTCCACTGCGAATATTACCGCTAAAGAAAACCAACAATATTCTTATACAGTTATGGCAACAGATGCCGACGGCGATCAATTGGCTTATGAGCTGTTAACCTCGCCTTCAGGTATGAATATTGATAGCTCAGCAAAAATTCAATGGACACCAAATCATGACGAATCAGGCTCGCATTCAATAACGGTTCGAGTATCTGATGGAGAGCTGAGTGATGATCAATCGTTTGTTATTCCAGTTGAAAATGTGAACCGTAAACCAACTTTTGTCTCAGTTCCAGTTACTCAAACATTAGAAAAAACTGAATATCTTTACGTTGCAAAAGCTGATGATGCTGATGAAGAGGCTGTCAAATATTCATTGCTGGTTGCACCGGTTGGTATGATCATAGATGAAGATAGTGGGAAGATATCTTGGTTGCCCACCGCATCGGATATTGGGTCACATTATATTTTAATCACTGCAGTGGACGAAAGCTCAGCTGTAACAGAGCAGGGTTATACACTGTTTGTTGAGAATGTGAATGAGGCACCTGTTATTACGTCTATGCCTGTCACGCAAGTGAACGAATCTCAAAGCTATGTCTACCAAATTATGGCAACCGATGAAGACGGCGATGCATTTTCTTACACGCTTACAAGTAAACCGTTAGGAATGACAATAAGTGATGCAGGTCTTATTGAGTGGACATCATCTCATGATCAAATAGGCGTCCATAAAATTAGTATTAAAGTTGTTGATACTCATGGTGCTGAAGCAAATCAGGCTTATGATTTAAATGTTTTAGAAGTTAACGATGCGCCTATTGTTATTAGTAATCCTTATTTAGGTGCCATTGTTGATTTGAATTATCAATACCAGATTCAGATTAAAGATAACGAAAACGATGCAATATCGTTTACAGCATTAAATATCCCCAGTTTTTTAAATTTAACCGCAGAAGGTCTGTTGCAGGGAACACCAGATCAAACAGTCATAGGCGAGCACACCATTAACGTTCAAATATCGGATGGTACTAATCTAATTGAACATGAGTATGTATTGAACGTTGCGCCGTTACCCCAAGTCAGCTTACCCAACTGGGGGCGTGACTTTTGGTTTGTAGATGCACTTTATAGTGATTCGGGTCAATCACAGATAAAGGTATTTATAACGTCACTTACCGATACACAGGGTACGATTCAATACACTGACCGAAGTGCTGAAAGTTTCACTATTTTAGCCAATCAAGTATTAGAGTTAGATTCATGGTCGTTGAAAGAGTATTTTAAGAGAAACGAAAAATCGAAAAGAAGTATTCATATATCCGCTGACGCTGATATAGCAGTATATATACTTAATTATTCTCCCTACAATACGGATGCAATGGTATTAATGCCGACTGATAAGTTAGGTGCAGAATATAGGTTGTCGGGTTATCAATCGGATGCTTGGGCTCTTGGTGAATACGCTATTGTCGCGACAGAAAACGATACAGAGGTGTTGATTCAGCCTAGCCAACAAATCGAGAAACAAACTAAAGTGTTTTCAGAAAGAAATGAATTCTATTCTATTAATTTAAATAAAGGGGAGGTCTATAGCTTATATTCTTCTGGGCAATTAAGTAATGATTTGACAGGGTCTAAAATAAAAGCGGATAAGCCAATCGGAGTTTATAACGTACACTCCTGTCAAAATATTCCTGTTAGCGATCAATATTGCGATCGCTTAATTGAACAACTACCTTCTATAGATCAATGGGGGAGTAAACATGCACTTATACCCGCATATGGACGGTACGGGGATATTGTTCGTATTTTAGCGAAAGACGATAATACTCGAATACTTATTAACGGTATTGAAAGCAAAAAACTTAATGATGGTGAATTTTGGCAATTTGAACTGAATGACAGTATATGGGTGACGTCCAATAGCCCTGTGCTCGTGACGCAATTTTCGACCAGCGATACATACGATAAAGATAAAAGAGAATTGGATGAGAATCACTTTCTTACTTTGTGGGAAAAATATGGCAAAAAACAAATCTTGACTGATAAGGAATCATATTTAACTAACTATTTGATTGAAATTAATCAAGACGACGTGACTAATTCAGTTATTCTAGTTGTTGAAGATGAACACAGAGATAAAATCACCTTAGACGGGAACCCTTTGCCCGAAAGTATGTTTCCAAATGAAAATTGCGGCAGTAATTGTAAATATGCACCTTATAACTTGGATTATGCCATTGGCCAAATAGCACTGGATGAAGGCACACATGTTTTTGAGTCGGACTATCCTTTTGGTTTATATGAAAACGTTCATAGCCTTGCACTCATGGGCGACCCGTTTATGGTGGTTGTTCCGCCAGTGGAGTTATCGTACAAAGAATACGTGATTTCAACTCCGTTAAATAAATTTCTACGACACTTTATTAACATAACTATTCCCAGTGATGTGGTGAATAGTTTTACTATTGATGACAGCAATAAATATTCAACTTTTTTTAATGAAATAGGAAATACTGGTTTCTCTTATGCGCGTTTAGCTATTAGTGAAGGACGTCATAAAATCGCAGCAGATAAAGACTTTACATTATTTGTATATGGCTATGATGCCCATGATTCATATGGCTTTACTGGCGGCTACGGGTATTACAATGATTTCCCATCATCGGATTTGCAGGTCAATGTCTTAAATAATGCGCCCTTAGTGGGCGATAATATCTGTGTTAATGCGCAAGTAATTGGTGATGATGGCACACCTTTGAACGATTCAGTGATTAACTTTTCTCTGACAGGAGTTCACAGTAACTCAGAGCGTATATTCACCGACGAGCAGGGCTTAGCAGAATACTGTTTCACTGGCTTTAATGCCGGTTTAGACGAACTATTGTTGATAAGCGGAACACAAGAAGAACGCCGAAGTATTACCTGGGGTGCATCATCAGAGGCAAACCTTCCTCCCGTTATTACCTCTACACCAAAGACCTACATTGAAACGCACCAAGTTTATAATTATCAAGTGACCGCAGTAGACTCAGGACAATCCCCTATAAAATATAGATTGTTAGAATCACCACTTGATATGCAAATAGATGAAAATTTAGGCGACATTACTTGGCAGCCCATTGCAGGTACACACAGAATTTCAATCGAAGCATATAATGCCAAAGGCGAATCAACTCAGCAGATATTTAATTTAATAGTGAACACCCTTCCGGTTATTACGTCGTATCCGGTTTCTGGCTATAACGGCGGGTCGTTTAGCTCAGGGTATAATGTCACTGACGCAGATGGGGATGAAGTCACATGCCGTTTTTTAAAAGCGCCTTTATTGCGTCAGCATACTCAATTCCTGATTGGTACTCGCTCATGCCAAATTTCTTACGGCGATGCACCAAAACCTGGGGTCTATGAATTTATCACTAGAATCAGCGACTCTAAAGGTGGGTTCGTTGATCATGAACATACGCTAACCGTTGTACCCACACATAAACCCAAAATCATTAATGATGGCGAAATTATTGAAGGCTTTAATGATGACACATTTACATTCTTAGTGGACGCTGAGGATGAAATAGGCGATATCACATCACTTGGTTTGTATTACCACAATACAAAACTAAATGGTGAGCGCTATCCTTTAGACAATATCACAATCACACAAGAACCAATGACCATTGAATGGACGCCGAACAAAGATGAAATAGGCGAACTGGTTGTAGGTTTTGGTGTGAATCATCAATACGGCTGGCCAGGTGATGGCACCGTGACGTTTAAAGTCGTTAACCGTGATTTTGATGTGACATCAACACCTGATACACATGCAAGAGTGGGTGTTCCGTATAAATATCAGATAAAGGTTAACGATCCAGATAATCAAACACTTAACTATCAGTTGTTATCTGCCCCAGGTGGAATGCAAATTGATCACAGTGGTTTGATCACTTGGACGCCAGAATTCGAAGGCTTAGCGTCGATTAAACTACAAGTAAGCGACGGTGGGTTTATTCATGGCCAAATATTTGATGTTATGGTGCAGCCACAAAATGCAAAACTTACTACCACCTTTATTATTGAGAAGCGGGTGCTTGATGTAGGCGAAAGCGTCAAAGCCAACCTTTCTTATCAAAATGCATTAGGTGGCATAACTGAAACGCTCACATTGGATGGCCAAGCCCTATCTATTAGCGATGAAGGTGTTGCAAACATAACACTAGAAAACAGTGGCATTTATACACTGGACTACACCGTTAAAGATCAATTCGAAACCCTTACAAAGTCAATTACGATATATGCCAAAGATGCTTCTGACATTACGGCACCTGTCGCCAATATTATTACTCCAACAAATGAAAATGATATTTATGCGCCAACAAGCGTAGTTGCCACCATAGAAGACGAACAATTAATTTATTGGCAGTTACTCTTGCGCAAAGGTAATAATGCTAACGATGAAATCATAGCTGAAGGCGATACACAGCAAATAGTATCGCAAGCCATAGCTGACATAGATCCAACTATGATGATAAACGGGTTATATACTTTGACTCTAATTGCAGTGGATCTAGGTGGTAACGAATCCTATGATCAAGTTAACGTTACCATCAACGGTCACTTAAAAGTTGGCAACTTGAGCTTTACCACACAAGATTTATCTATCCCGCTTGCGGGCATCCCTATCACTGTCAACCGCAGTTATGATAGTCGTCGTCGCGCACTTGAATCCGATATGGGTTTTGGTTGGAAAGTCGAATATCAAGACATTGAAATAGATGAATCCATGGAGCCCACACAAGGTTGGTATCAATTTGCCTCTCGCAGTAAATTTGATACAGGCGGTGGCTCGGTCATCTCACCAAGTACCTGTATTGCGCCATTGGGCGAGAAAAAAATAGTCATTACCCTGCCTGATGGCAACCAAGAAAAGTTCAGTGCTTCTGCACATGCGCTAGATGGAGGTATCGAAAGTATTTCTCATCCTGGTTGTTACTTTACCGCAGGGCGACGTTACGGCCTGGCCTTCAATGCACTCAACAGCACCACCTCAAAATTGGAATTAGGGAGCGACATAAACAATTCGTTCTACTTAACTGACTTATCTAATGGACACCTAGCCGCAGATATTATCGACTTTACGTTTGCGCCCATTAGCCAATACAAACTCACTACCAAGCAAGGCTATGTTTATGAGCTTGATCAAAACTTTGGTATTAAAACTGTCATCGACCCGAATGGCCATCAGTTAACGTATACCGAAAACGGTATCCAGCACTCTAATGGCAAGGGCATCACCTTTGATCGAGATGCGCAGGGGCGCATTAGCGGTTTAGTTGACCCTAATGGCAATAAAGTAATGAATTATGAATATGATTCAAATGGTAATTTACGCTTCGCCAAAGACGCATCAGCCTTAGAAGAAGGCGGCAATGGTGTCGAATACACCTATACGTTGGATCACAACATTATCGACATTATTGACCCACTGGGCCGCCCGTTGGTCAAAAACCTTTATGACGATGATGGGCGATTAATTGGCCAAGAAGACGCTAACGGTAACATCAAAACCTTTAATCACAATATTGATGAACGTACCTCGATTGTCACCGACTTAGACGGACGCAGTACTTTGTTCAACTACGATGAAAAAGGCAATGTCACGCAAAACATAAACGTGATCAGTGATAGCAGTTATGATGCTGACATAGTCACTACCTATACCTATGATGAAAACGACAATGAAACGTCTAAATCCATAGGCGATGCCGAGCACACATGGTTAAGCACCTTTGAAGGTGATAACCAACTTAGTGCAACCGACCCAGAAGGCAACACGGTTCAGTATCAAAATTACAATGACAAAGGCCAAGAAGGTTTAATCATTGATGAACTGGGCCGCGAAACCATCATGGAATACGATACCGCAGGCAACCTCATCACCATCAATATGCCAGTATTGATCAATACCGAAACCGGTGTCGAAACACAATACTCTGCCAGCAATGTCATCAATGCTCGTGGTCAAATCACCCAAACCACTGACTTACGTGGCGCAGTGACAACCTACACGTACTACCCTGTAGGTCACGCATCGGCAGGGCAAAAACACACCGAAAGTCACCCAGACACCGGCACCATTACCTATACTTATGATGCTAACAACAATATCAAAACCGAAACTCGTCAGCGCACGATTAACGGCACCCTTATTGACGAAACCGTAAGCTACGAATACGACAAATTAAATCGCTTGATCAAAACCACGTACCCAGACACGACCTACAGCGAAACCGTTTATGATTTAGCAGGCAATGTGGATAAAGAACGGGACCGTTTCGGAATCTGGACAGACTTTGAATACGACGGCTATGGTCGACTGATTCAAACAGATTATGCCGACGGCACATTTGAAAAACGTGAATACAGTGCCGAAGGTTTACTAAAAACCGTTACCGACATCTCAGGCAATGTCACCACGTATGACTACGACGATGCCGGTCGCCAATGGCAAGTCACCTATCCAGACACCACCACAACCGAGACCCGTTACACTCCACAAGGTTGGATTAAGTCTGAGCGTGATGCGCGCGGCAATTTAACCGAATACGAATACGACAAAGCCGGAAAACGCACCGCCGTGATTCGTCATATGGATGAACAAGCCCTGCGACATACATTCACCTATTACAAAAATGGCGAACTGAAAACCGAAACCGATGCCAATGGTCATACTACCAGTTATGGCATTAATGAATTTGATCAGCGCATACAAACCACTTATCACAACTCAACCCATGTTGGGCAAAGGTATGATGCCATGGGTGCGCGTACTCAACAGGTTGATCAAAACAATCGCATCACTCAATACGGCTATGATGATTTAGGCCGCCTATTAAGCGTACAAGCACAGGTGCAAATAAACAGCCAAGATGTCCCGGCCACCACCTACACCTATGACGAGCAAGGCAACAAGCACACTCAAACCGATGCAGAAGGGCGTACAACTTCATGGACCTATGATTACTTCGGCAGAGTGTTAAGCAGAACTCTACCAGAAGGCATGAGTGAAACGTTCAACTATGATGACACTAATCGCACTATCATCCATACGGACTTTAAAGGGCAGGTAACTACAACTGTTAATGACGTTATGGGCAGAGTAACCAGCATTGCTTACGCGGACGAAAAAGCCGAAACCTTTACTTACTGGCCCAACGGGCAAATCAAAACCGCCACTGTTAGTGAGTCCGGAAAAGACGATGCTATTACTTCGTACACTTATGATAACCGTGATCGCCTAAAAACCGAAACTCAAGCAAATGGAGCGGTTTTAACCTACGACTACGATGCCAACGGCAATCGCATACAAGTGAAAACAACGCGAACAACAGGCGGCGAACACACCACCACAGTGGATTATGGTTACGATGCATTAAACCGTTTAACAACCGTAACAGACAACAGTGGCACCACCACCTACACCTATGACAAGGTGGGCAATCAAAAAACCGTTACCTATACAAACGGCATAGTAACGGAATACATTTATAACGATGTGAATCAACTAGAAAACCTGATTACCAAAAACGCAAACGGCGACGTGTTAAGCAGCTATACCTACGAACTGGATAACACAGGCCGACGTGAATCGATCACCGAAGAAGGTGGCCGATATACGGATTACACCTATGACAACCTGTATCGCCTAACGGATGAGATCACCAAACAAAGTATTGATGCAACGTCTGTAGATTACAGAGCCAATTACCAATACGACTGGGTGGGCAACCGTACTTATGAAACCGTTGATGGTGTGAGTACAGCTTACAGTTACGATTTAAATGATCGTCTAATCAGTCAAGGTGGTACTACTTATATTTATGATGACAATGGCAACACGTTAACGGAAACGCTGGATGGTGTAGTTAAAACCTACACCTGGGACAGTAAAAACAAACTCACAAACGTTGAAAAATCAGGCGTTCAAACAACCTACAGCTATAACGTAAATGGTATAAGAAACAGTAAAACAGAAGGTGGTGTCACCACTTCTTATCTTGTTGATAGCAACCGAGACTATGCTCAAGTCCTTGAGGAATTTGAAAACGGCATCAGCACGGTTCAGTACAGCTATGGTCACGATCTTATTTCACAAGAAAGAACAGGAATTTTCTATTTCTATCAATACGATGGCTTAGGTTCCACGCGTGATTTAACAGACAGCAGCGGTGCTGTAACCGATTCATATGACTATGAAGCCTTTGGTGAAGTACTAAATGAAACGGGTACAACTGAAAATAACTATAAGTTTACGGGCGAGCAATTTGATTCAAGCCTGAATAAATATTATCTGAGAGCGAGGTATTACGATCAGGATGTGGGTAGGTTTACTCAGCAAGATATATTTCAGGGATGGGATGAAGATCCTACCACTCTACATAAATATCTATATGCGAATGCTGATTCAGTAAACGGAACTGACCCAAGCGGTTATATGACAATGACTGAAATTTCGATGGTTAATCGAATTTCACCAATGACATTAGCGAACTCATCACGTGCTGTTGGACAAGTTGCAGTTGGGTTAATAGGTGCCGGTTTAGGTTTAAATGAGAGCTTTAAAGAGTTTATAACTAATAATGCACCTTCTTTATCCCAGATGCTTGAGAATAAAAGGGCTAATCTTCAGTCTGCTATTAAAAGAAGTACGAATACAGGTCCGATTTTGTATCATTACACTGATAGGGTTGCAGCATTGAGTATATTTGGAAGTGGAACTGCTTTTGTAACTCCACCCTTTAGAGGACTGGGTACTAATGGTAATACCAGACCCGCTGGATTTTACGCTACTGATATAGCCCCATGGGAAGTGAACTACACTCAGGCTGATCTTTCAGCTTTGTTCTATGGTGGTAATAGAAATAAAGACGTAAGTTGGTTTGTAGCACTTGATGGTACTTTATTTAATCCTGTAAACGGAGCATCTAGAGAATACGTTTCTTATGGTTCACAATCTATAGGAGAGGTATCAATTAATCCGGTTACTGTTGGTCCAAATTTAATGCTTCCTTAATTATGTGAGGTTATTGAGTGATAACTATAAAAATGGCTCCTTATGGGGAGCCACCTGAAGATCATGGCTATGTTCCTGTAGACTTATTGGAACAAATTCCAAGCTTAATGCTGTTGATAATAAAAACCGGACACTTTCCCTCTCAGAAAGTATTAAATGACTTATTTTCTAGGGGGGAGTTTGATTCAGGTATGTCGGGAGGTGTTTCTTGGGAGGCCTTTAGTGTCGATTTGCATGATTGGCAAGATATAAAAATCGCTATTGCTGATAGGCACCAGATTATTTATCAAGAGTTTGATGAGGAAGCGAATTTTAAAAATTATGATGAATGGGCAGAGAACATACTAAGTCTTATTGCTAAGACTTCATCGCGGTAGGTCAAGGTTGAACGTTTCTATTTTGTTGTATCAGTTCAAACCTGATCTCAATGGTTATATGACTAAGTCAAAATTTTTCATCTAATTAGTTAAAGTATCTGTCTAGATTATCGTAGAGAAAGTAAGGGGCAATCCCGTTACTGCATTAGATCTCTTTCACTGAGCAGCGTTGATTTAAGGACGAGAACACTATTTAAGGGCTATTAAAAATATTGGGGGGTAAAAAGAACTTAGGTTTTATGTAAGATCAAATCTTGAGTAATCCTATATTGAATCAAGCTGTTGCCGTACTTCCATCAATATTTGGCCGAGCATATTTCTTCCTCTGCCGTTACCTCCATCAGCCCAATAGCTATCATTGCTAGTATGTTCAACTAGGAAGGAGGTCTGGGTTGATTTAAGAAGCTGTTTAAGGTCGTCATATTGAGTGAATTTAGCCTTAATTGCTGTACGCATAACATCGACTTTGACTTGTTCCCAATCCTTTCTTAAAGGTTTATTCTTATCTTGCCCGGCAATCATAGCTTCCATTGGACTGGAGAGTAGCCTAATTTTTTCTTCATATTGCGTGTCTTTAAACTTTTGTGCTTGGAAATAGTGTTCAGTGGTTGGCCATGTTTTTCCATCAATTTTTACTGGGTGGTCAGAAAAATTCGAAAATTCACCATAGGGCTCTGTTGGTTTATAGAACCTGATTGTATTCATCGATAATTTCCTTTTATAGGTCGCTTATAGGCCATTATGTCACGGTTAAGTGCAAGTTACGAAGCAGCCCAATTGATTTAGTGTTTAAGAGGTTTTTTATGTACAGAAAGATTTCTCCACTTACACCTACGACAATCGAGATCGCTTAAAGACCGAGACCCAGCCCAATGGCGTGGTGTTAACCTATGACTACGACGCCAACGGCAATCGCACACAAGTCAAAACCTCGCGAACAACAGGCGGCGAACACACTACCACAGTGGATTATGGTTACGATGCATTAAATCGTTTAACAACCGTAACAGACAACAGTGGCACCACCACCTACACCTATGACAAGGTGGGCAATCAAAAAACCGTTACCTATGCAAACGGCATAGTAACTGAATACATTTATAACGATGTGAATCAGCTAGAAAACCTGATTACCAAAAACGCAAACGGCGACGTGTTAAGCCGCTACACCTACGAACTGGATAACACCGGCCGACGTGAATCGATCACCGAAGAAGGTGGCCGATATACGGATTACACCTACGATAACCTGTATCGACTAACGGATGAAACCATCACAGATGCAATCAACGGAAACTACCGAGCCAACTACCAATACGACTGGGTCGGCAACCGTACTTATGAAACCGTTGATGGTGTGAGTACAGCTTACAGTTACGATTTAAATGATCGTCTAACCAGTCAAGGTGGTACCACTTACACCTATGATGCTAATGGCAATACGTTAATTGAAACGCTGGATGGCAACGTCACCACTTATCTATACGATCACAAAAATAAATTAACCTCAGTTGAAAAATCAGGCGTTCAAACAACCTACAGCTATAACGTTAACGGTATTCGTGATTCAAAAACAGAAGGTGGTGTTACCACTTCTTATGTTGTTGATAGTAATCGAGACTATGCTCAGGTTCTTGAGGAGGTTGTAGATGGTTTGTCTATTGTTACTTATTCTTATGGACATGACTTGATATCACAGAACCGTGAAGGAGACTTCAGGTTCTATCAATATGATGGTTTAGGTTCCACGCGTGAATTAACGGACAGCAGTGGTGCTGTAACGGATTCATATGACTATGAAGCCTTTGGGGATGTACTGAATGAAACGGGTGGCACTGACAATAATTATAAGTTTACCGGTGAGCAGTTTGATACGGGCCTAAATCAGTATTATCTGAGAGCAAGATATTACGATCAGGGAGTGGGGAGATTTACGCAGCAGGATACGTGGATGGGTAATAACCATGATCCTATTACTTTAAACAAGTATGTTTACGGTAATGCTGATCCAGTAAGCTACATTGACCCGACAGGGAATTGGAGCTTGGGTAGTGCAATGTCTTCAATCAATATTATGTCTAATTTGGTAAGTACGGTTCATACAGGATATAACGTATTTCAAATGTCGTCAGGTGACGATATAACAGCTAAGGATGTTGCGATTGCATTAATATATCAATTAGGGGCTTCGCGTATAAAATCTCTCAAGTTATTTTCTAAATCCTGCAAAGGGAATAAGAAGTGTGGTCCACCAGTCTTAGGTGGTAGGTTTAGAGATGTAAATAAGTGGAGGAAGCAACATAAAAAAGGTGGTGAAGTTCACCATATTCCAGCCAAAAGTGCGGTTAAAACGCATATGTCAGGAAATGCATCTCCTGCGATATGGATGAAAAAAGAGGATCATCAAAAGACAGCTAGTCATACTTGGGTTTCTGGCAGTAGAACGTATTGGTCAGTTCAAAAATCTCTTCTAAATGGGGATAAGTGGTGTAAGGCCATTCAAATGGACGTGGATGATATTAGATCTAAGTTTCATGGGAAATATGAAGGCGCTCTTATTCAAATGAAACTGCAGTTACCGGTGATTATTGGAAAAAGTTGCGCATTCTAAGGGAAAGGTAATGGATATAAATATTCTAAAAAGAAAAGGTATTGAAGGTGCTTTATTCGGAAGTAATAGAGATGAGATTAGATCAAATTTCACTTGCCCATTAACTAGTTTTAAGGCTCAAGCCTGGGATGTAATTGAGTCTGATTACTACGATGATGCATTTTTAAGGTTGTCATATGATGAAGAATTAAAATTATCTAATATAGGTATTCTTCCTCATGGTAGCGTATATTTTGATGGGTGTAAGTTGGATGTAAAAAATTTAAAAACCTTGTTAAATAAACTTAAAAGTTTAGGGTTTAAATTCGGTAAAATTGAGCAAGGTTACTACTTCGATGAGCTTGGACTATGTATTTCCTATGAAGGAAAATTCGTAACAGCTATTGAATTATACATGGGTAAATATGAGGATTTATTGCAAGTAACACTTTCTAGAGCATCTGCTTATTATTCTGAATAATCGATAACGAAGCAAGCTAATTCAAGTCAAAGTATGTCTCATTAGATCAATACTACCTCCGCGCAAGATATTACGATCAGGGAGTGGGGAGTGTGTACTGGCAAACTAATTCCGGTCACGGTTTAAGAGGTTTGAGCTTGCCTTCCAAATCGCTAAATGATTTTCATGGTTAACTAGTTTTAGGGGGGGAACCATGGCCCATTAAAACCTCAGATTAGTGCTTTTAATGTAACCACATTTATCTTTACGAATCACTCTCCCAATAAAATCAAAGAGTGTAATATAAATTATTAAACGAAAGGTTGCCCCTACTGTTGTATTTCCCTTGTGTTGAAACTTAAATAGCCCCTTCCGCAAACTAAATGATCAGTTTATTTAGTGCTACTGCCCCTTAAAGTTGCATCTATGGATAGCGAAAATGATCAACGCCAGAATAGTTATCTTGATAGTGATCGTGTCGTGATATGAATTGATTTAAACGCCTAATAAATAAGCTAATATCCATTAAACGTGATCGCTATGCTTCAACAGTTTCTTGCAGATCTTCAAAGTCAGATTTTGTAAAATTAGGATGGCATAAATAATACTTACTGGGTACGTTGCTTTTTAGAGGTTGTGCCAGCGCTGATTCACCTCGTTAATATCACAGCTTTTTAATTGATATGAAAAATCATATGATAGTATTTGGATGTAATGACATAAGCTGAAATATCAATAGTAAATACTTGATGTGGATTTAAAGGTTGGCTTTCAAGCTAAGTGAGGCGATTTATAGATGTCAGGGGTTTAGTTCTGTTTAATGTAATAGATATTTAACTAATGAAGAAACAGTGCGGTTAATATAACTTAGCTTTTATTATTTGCGCATTAAGCTTTTTAGAAACTATGAATAATAAATTATGATAAAACACTGTAAATGGATTTATATGAAGTACACAATATTGCTATGCTTACTATTAAGTACGCCAGTGTGGGCAATGGATGATTTAACGTATGTCATTACCCTGGGTAGTGAAACACATAAAATTTCATCAAAAAATCAAATTCTTAATCTGGATCAGGCCGCCACATCTTTTGCCGACGATCATATTGATCGTGAATTTATCGCCAGAATTGGTCGAACATACTTACCTGCAAACCCCAGTGCAAAAAGCGTTAGTGTGAGTATTGAAAAAAATACGCTGGCGGCCTATTTCTCTTATGCTTATATGGATGAGACGCGTTTATCAGATGCTAAAAACCTTAGCATTATTAACCCGGTTGGTGATCGCTCTCCAGGATACGTTAGTGCAACCGCGAGCTTAAAAGCACAAAGTGTTCAGTTAGGTGCATACTACATTGCAAAGCCCTATAAAAAGCTTAACTTTGGCCCGAGCATGGGTATCAAGTACTGGGAAAAACAAGACATTCTGCAAAAGCACTTAACTTATGAAACCGATGACGGTGCTATTGTGACTCAGGTGGGTAGTGTCGAAACCATTACAGTATCAGAAAAAAGCACGTTCAAAGACAGCGGAATTTCACCGTATGTTGGTGGGTTTATCAGGCTGAAACTTAAGAGCGTTCAAGTTGGACTTGATGTTAAGTTATACGCCGAAACAAATTACTCCTATCAAGTTTCTACCCTTAACGCGGGATACCGGTTTTAGTGATTGGCTTTCTTCGTGACGGTTATCGGTCTATGATCAGGGCGCTCATATAATAAAAAAGGAAATCCCATGGAATATCTAGCAATGGCCCTAGTGCTATTAGTGGCCCTAGAGCATGTTTATATCTTAATGCTGGAAATGTTTTTATGGACGAAACCGCGCACAAGGAAAATATTCGGAATTTCTAAACAAGACGTAGAAACCACCAAGGTGCTGGCGGCTAATCAGGGATTGTATAACGGTTTTCTTGCGGCGGGTTTGATTTGGGGGCTTTTTCATAGCAATGGCGAGTTTGCCTTTCAAATACAAGTATTCTTTTTAGCCTGCGTGATGATCGCTGCGATGTATGGCGGTATAACCGCGAAAAAATCCATCTTAGTTGTGCAAGGTATGCCAGCCACCCTTGCCATGGTGGCTGTATTAATAAATGCCGCTTAAGCGATTTTATAACCCATCAAAGTAGGTGGGGCAGCGCCCGACACCAGGATTGGATGTGGGCTATGCGCCCACAGTGTTAGCGGTTGCAAACCTAATCAATTATTTATCCCGAGCAGCCTGCTGCAAAATCCAACTCGGCATCAGATCAGCCGCCCCCAGGTGCTCTAATAACGTAAACGTCACTTGTGGGTAATTGGCTTTGGCTTCGCTTAAAAGCTCAGGTAAATCCTCGGTCACGTGCATACCTGCAGCTAAAAAGTAAGGCAATATGGTCACCTCTTTTGCCCCTTCTTCAACCAACTTGGCCACAGCATCAGGCACTTTTGGGCTGGTGAGCTCTAAAAAACCATGGGTAACCAAGGCAAAAGGGCTGGTTTGTTGTTTGAGTTTGTCCGCCAAATCTGCCACTTCTTGATTTGAGCTAACTTTTCGTGAACCGTGGGCGATCAATAATAACGCTTTCATGTGAATCCTTAGGTCTCCCAGATTGGCTATCTGAGCGGTTTAATCATGGGGCTAACCATACCTTTTTCCCATGAATTGGGGAAATATCATCACCCCTTCTCAATGTCTGAAAATTGGCAGTTATTCCCTTTCCCGTAGGAGGGGAATTCAGGTAAAGTTGTGCCCTTTATTTGTCGCTCGAGCCTTATATTAGTATGTTTTTTGAACAGGAACGCAGTCAGTTTTTTCGCCCGCTCACCAGTAAGTATCGCGAGCAAATGGTGGAGTGCCTGCGTGAACTGTATAAGCAGCTTTACTCCTCTAGCCACGCGGGCAGTGCTGAGTATGGTCAGGCGTTAAGCCGTGAGACCATGATCAACATTTTTAGCGAGGCTTTAGTGCGTGCTCCGGTGATGCAAAGTGACGATGAAGATGAAGAAGGTCGCTTTAAAACCCACCGAGAGCTAGCTGCTTGGTTACTTAATACGTTGCTGGAGCACGGTTGGATCGAAAAACAAGTCGATGAAGCCACATTGCAATCCAGTTTCAGTTTTAGCCGCTGGGGTCGCCATTTTGTAGAGCCCTTCCTTGAAGGCAAGCAGACACAACAGGTGGCTCGCCACCGTAACACCCGAAATGTGCGTAACGCCCTTGAAAGCTTTCTTGAGCACGGTGAGGTCTATGATCTGCTGGACGCATACGAATACTCAGAGCGCATCATCAGTGACTTTACTGATGTAATAAGTGAATTGGATGAGCGTAAGCGCGCCCTTGTGCGTGAAATGGAAGGGCAAATGCTGGTGCAAAAAGCCAGTGATCAGTTTTTTGATTTCATGGAAAAACGCTTTCAGCCAGACTTGGCCGTGCGCTTATCGGCCGATAACGTTGAAAAATACCGTGATCAAATCAGCCAGCTGGTGGATCAAATTAAAGCCAGCCCCAAAAGTGCCAAAGCCAAAGCCGAAAAACGCTTGCGTGAATTATTACCCGAACAAGTTCAAGGGAATAGCTCTGTATTGTGGTCGGTGCTGGATGATATTGAACACCGTTTAAAAAGCGCCTGTGAACATGTATTACCACTGGTGCGAAAGTCGCTGCAAAACTTTACCAAGCGCGCCGATATTATTATTCGCCAAATGAGTTATTTGGCCAGTCAAAAACACAATGATGTGGTGAGTGTGTGCAAACACTTGTCATCCTTATCTCAAGACGAGCAAAACGCTCAGCTTGAGCATGTGTCATCCATGATGGCCGTGCCACAGTTACGCTTTATTGATCCAAACCAAGTACGCTTACAAGCACCAAGGCGTCGTACCGTGATTGACGATGGTGTGGATGAAGGCTTAGAAAGTGTCGATCAAGATAGCCGTCGTGAGTTGTATGTACAGCAAGCGCTGGATCAAGCATTTTTTGTTAATAACAACCAAGTGCGTCGCTATATGGTTGAGCAATTTATTTCACGAGATGAAATCAGCTCAAGCGAAATACCAGTTAATTCAGCGGCTGATTTGTTAGCCATTGCTCATGTGGTGAGTGTGGGCGCGGTGGATAACTTATCCAGCGAATACCATTTTGAATTAAATTGGGTGGATCAAAAATCAGATGAATACTTCGAACAAAAAGATGTGTTCAGCATTCGCCTAATTAAAAAAGAAAACGCTGCGGCGTAGAGACTATTGTGTGCTGAGGCACCAACAACGCTCGCAGATGGGCCAGGACTAATATGTTAAATAAAATAGAACAGTTATTAGAAAAAGAAGGCGTACAGCTTAAAGAATTCAGCGAATTGGTAATTCGTTTAATGGATTATGGAGTGATCTGTCGTGACGAATCACAGGTCGAGCAAGTGCTGTATGACCGCTATCTTCGCATTGAAGAAATTGTACAAGATTATATCTCGTTAATGGCGATTCGCATTCAACATGATCGTCGTTTTCAATTTATCCGTTGTTTCCCCCCAGGTGCACAAGTGCCTGGCATGGAAGAAGATGACCAGCCGTTTAATAGCGGCATGCGAGTACGCTTAAGTCAAAATGAAGTGGCCTTAGTATTAGTATTACGCTCACAATACGACAAAGCCTTACGTGAAGGGTTAGTAGATGAGCAAGGTTGCGTCATGGTAAGCCTTGAATCATTAAGTATTGCTTTGAAAAATTTATTGGGTCGCAGTTTGCCTGAGCAATTAACGGAACGTAAAAACCTGTTTCGCCGTTTGCGTCAGTTGCGTCTAATACAGCTAGCGAATGAAGATGCGTTAGAGCATGCTGAGTTTTGGCTAAAAGTGCGCCCTATGATCATGAGTTATGTCAGTGATGAAGTATTAAGCACGCTAGTAGCTGAGCAAGAAGAAGCTGAGATTGAAGTCAGTGAACAAGCGGATTCAAAATCAGAAGCGGGTGAAACCGAAGTATCAGCAGCAAGCGAAAGCGAGCAAGCAGAGTCCGAAATTGATGACGAAGAAGAGGCTTTCGAGAATAGCCCGAGTGTATTTGCGCAGGAGTCTAAGTAATGTTTCTTAAAAAATTCGTCTACGTAAATTGGGGCAATATCCCTGCTACTGAATTTGACTTTGGCCCCATCAACCTATTAAGCGGTGGTAACGGTAGCGGTAAAACCACAGCGGCCGATGCCATTCAAACTATCATGACGGCCGCCCATGATAATTTATTTAATTACAACCCAGGCCAAGACGAAGCCACGCAAAAAGGCCGTGGCAAACAAGTGCGTACTTTAGCATCTTATGTTTTGGGTTGTGATGATGGCTCATACGCGCGCCCAGGTGGTGCCAACGGTTATTTGGCCGCAGTGTTTCATCCAACACAAGGTGAAAGTGGGCAGCCATTTACAGCGGTGATTGGTGTCAGTGCATACATCGATAAAGCCGGCAATCAAGCGGTGGCTCGCCAAAGTGACTTCTTATTAATGATTGTGGCAGGCCATGAACTCACACAAAGTGATTTTTTATTAGAAGAAGACGGCAACAAACAAGTTGTTGCCGTAGATAAAATATTTAAACGTTTACAGAAACGTTGTGGCCAGCGTGCGGTAGAAAAATACGATACTAAAAAACAATATCTACGTCGTTTATACAGTGCGCTTCAAGGTCGTGATGATGCCATCAGTGAACGCGAAGCATTAAACGCAGCCAAAGCCTTTTCACGTTTTATGGCCTATAAGCCAGTTAAGAGTATTAATGGATTTGTGGCCAATGAAATCCTAGAGAAAAAAGATCTAGGTGAAGCCATTCGCAGCGTGTCTGAATTAATGAAAACCATTCACGCCATGGAATCGGATGCGCAAGGTTTAATTGAAAACATTAAAGTATTATTGGATGCAAAATCCAATAGCCAAACGTATATCGATCAATGGATTGATTATCAAGTGGCTCACTACGTGGCAGCCAAAAGCCGCTACGTTGAAGACCAAACGGCTTACCGCGATGCTAAGAATCAGCAGCAACAATTACGCAGCGATTTAAACCATAAACAAAACGAACGTGAAACCGCAGAGGCTCGTCGTAAACAATCCCGTGAAGAACTGGTGGGTTTAGAGGCTCGTCGTCAGGGGATTCCTGCACTAAAAGACAAAGATCATCTTGAACAGGAAATTACCGGCTTTCAAAAGCAGTTACAACAACAAGCTGTATTACTGTTAGAGCAAGACAAACAGCTTAAATATACCTTAGATGCCACTAAAAGCATTTATAAAACGTTGCAAAATACCAGTGTTGGCGTTGAAATTCCGGCCTTAAATGAGCGCAAGTTTTTGCAGCAAGGCAAGCAAGTCATGCAATTGTCAGATGCTGATCAATTAGACTTTCCGGCCATTTTAAATAAAGACATGATTGATATGTCGCCGCTGGAATCTCATCTTGATGAGGGCATTAAGCGTCAAGAGCAAATTAACCAATGGCGTGAACTTTGGTTTAATGCAGAGCTAACCACAGAAGGTGTGAGTTTGCGTGATCAGTTAGCACGCCTTGCTGACCGTCGTGAGCAAAAACTGCAAGCGCAACAAAAGAAAATGCAGCAAATTCAGCAAGACATGGACCGCTTACACTCAAGCCAAGTAAGTTATCCGTATTTTGTTGAAGCTGCTTTAGATGCTATTCGCCGTGAGTGCCCACAAGCTGACCCTAAAGTACTGTGTGATTATGTTGAAGTGCTGGATCAAGATTGGCAAAACGCCATCGAAGGTTACATCGGTGGTGCTCGTTTCTCGATTATAGTAGAAGAAGATTACGAATCTGATGCCATCAGTATTGTGCGTAACATGCCAGGTGGTAACCGCGCCCGTGTGATTCAAGGGAGCAAAGCCAAACAAGATGCGGATCGTCAAAATGTCCCTCATAACTCCATTATGAATTTAATGAAGTTTGAACACGCAACGGCAAAACATTATTTAATGGCCAGTTACGGCAGTGTTGAGCAAGCAGCCGATGCACAAGTATTACGTAAAACCCGCCGTGGTTTAACCAAACAAGGTATGGGGTCAGGGTCTTACTCTATGTATCGCTGTGATATGAGCGATACCGAATTAGTATTTGGCCAAGGTGCTCGTGAGCGTGCCTTAAGTGCAAAACAAAAAGAATTCCAGCAGTTAGCAGAACAAGCTAGCCAAGCTCAACAAAGTCAGCGCGAAGCACAAGACTTATTGTTGTCGGTAAATCAACTTCGTCATTTAACCTATGCCGATCAATTGCAACAAATGGTGAGCGTAAACCGTCAATGGCGTAATGCTGAGAAACAGTTAGATCAAATTGATTTGTCTGACTTCTCATTGCTTGAAGATGAATATCGTGAACTGGCCGAACAAGCACAAGTACTTGATCAACAGATTCAAACCTTAGACGGTGAATTAGGTCGTACCGCGCAGCAACTTAAAGAAAGCGAAAAACGCTGCGCAGTGTTAAGTGACCAACAAGAGTTCACCGCAGAAAAAGCCGACGCCAATGAAGATAACTTACGTTCAATCAGTAAGGTATGGCCAGATTTTGATATTGAAAAATGCTTAGTGGATGCTGATGAAGAAGCGGCACGCACCACAGCAGAGATTGCACAAAATCAACAACAAGCCATATTAAGCGAACTTAACAGTCGTGCTCAAAGCTTGGATCGAGCCATTAATGATCATAATCAACGTTGCCAAACCGTGGATTCCATTGTGTATGTACCGGATTATGGTGATGAACACAGTGCGGTATTCTTCCAAGGTATTTGTGATGTTCAGCGCGAGATTGATCGCATTCATAATCGCTTAAAAAATAATATTTTGGTTGAGAAACAAGATAAGTTATCCAGCTTAAAAGACAGTTTTGATAACGCGTTTGTAACCAACTTATGTCATGCCATTTACCAAGCCATTAGTGAAGGTAAGCGTACATTAGAAGAAATGAACAACGAACTGCGACACCATAAATTTGGTACCGATAAAGAATGTTATTGGTTTGACTGGGAGTGGGTGCCAGAGTTTAAAGATTACTGGAATTTCTTCGAAGAGGTCATTAAAAACCCATCCATTGGTGAAGGCCAAACCTTGTTCGAAGTTGAGCTAAGCGCCAAAAGTGCCAAAGTTCGCAGTCAATTAATGGAAATGCTATTAAGTGACGACGAACAAAAAGCTATGCGTGAATTAGAGCGTTTATCGGATTACCGTAACTACCGCAGTTATGAAATTTATAAACAACCTGAAGGCAAAGAGCCAATTGCGCTGTCACAGTACGGTACGGGTTCGGGTGGTCAATTAGAAACCCCTGCTTATATTATTCGAAGTGCTGCCATAACCTCGGCGTTCCGTTTTAATAAAGGCGATACCCATTTACGCATGGTATTAGTAGATGAAGCCTTCAGTAAAATGGATGAAACCCGTTCTAAAGAAGTTATCAACTATCTAACTGAGAGCTTAGGTTTGCAGTTGTTATTCATTATGCCGACCAGTAAATCTGGTCCGTTTATGGATTTGATTTCAAACCAATACGTATTTAGCAAAGTGCCATTAGCGGCAGGTAAGCGTGGCGAACTGAATACCCGTGTATTAGTTGATAGGCAACAATGTAATAAAGAAAAAATTCAAGAGTTGTGGGCACACCATCGACAAGTGGTGCGTCAGCAAGCGGAATTGGACTTTATGGAAGAATTTGCTTAATTCGTTTTAGTTTTTGCTGTTATTGATCGGGCGCGGGGCACCCTCCTACAATTTTATAGACAACCTGTAGGAGGGTGCCGCGCCCGATAACAATTAACGTCGGATAGTACCCGACCTACAAATTGGAAAAAATGTACGAACTCGCACCCGCGAGTGAATAAGAGTGTCGATTTTCAAGGTTTGAACGTTACGAATTATGTAAGCTTAAAGGTGGTGATGGGTTACGCTGTTCGTTGCACTCGCAGCTAACCCATCCTACTTTAAATTTTCAAACAACCTGTTCTTGTTTTAACTTCTCTCGCACATTCATCATCACCTTGCCGTAGGTATTCTCAGCACGGCGATCACGACCACAGCCCCAAAAATAATCATAGGCACTGTTTTCAACTAATTTAAAATCCTCTGTGGATAATAGCTTTTCGGCTACCTCTGGGTGAGTTTTACATTTGGTATAAACGGCGCGGGTCATGAGTACTTGGCGACGTTTTTTCCAATCTTTTTTCTTTTGCAAGAAGCGCCACTTGGTCGCGGCTATGGCCGCTTTTGCATTGGGTTGTGCTCGAATTTTTTCTTGTAGGTTTTTATTATCAAACAACATGGCTTGATAGTAGTGTTCAGCGGTTGACCACTCTTTACCATCAAGGGTAAACGGGTGATGGGATGCACTGCCCAGTAATTCTTGTTCGTCGTGACGTGAGAAAAATATATCGTTGACGTTTTCTTCAGGAAATAAACCCGCGGTCATAAGGCAGTCCAGTTAATGGTTGGCGCTAATAAAGAGTCGTGTGTTCATGGTATGGCGCAAATGAGGGTAATGCAATTCATAAGCTGTTGTGTACCTATTTTTGTGTTTTATAGGTTACTCAATATCAGTTTTACTGGGATAAAGCTGTTGCTGTGATTCATGTTTTGCTAGTCTGAAATGATAAAACCTATATGGCACGAACATGGATATATTGGAAAACTGTGACACATTAGAAGACGCTCAACCTGGATTATCGGAATTTGCGCAAGAGTTGCGAATTGTGTATGACGAAGCCAGCCAGTTTTGCAGCTTTGATGATGTGGGCGCTGTGGTTGATAGCGCTTCTTTTTTTCAGAATCTATTGGATCTGATTCACTCAGGCTTTAGTAATTTAGCGATTAATTATGAGCTATTGCTCACCGGTGAAATAGGTGCGATTTTTGTCGTAGCGCTAATCCCTTTGTTACTGGGTATCTTTTTAGAAGTTACATTACTCGTCAGCCATAATCGCAAAGAATTTCAGCAAGAAAAACGTCAACAAGCTAAGTTGAAACGTACACATGGCACAATGCTGGCAAAAGCGGTGGCCATTGAGGCAAAAAAATCAGGCTGGTTTTATCGCTCTTTTACTTATATTGCTTTTAGTGTGCAGTTTATTTTAGTGATGTTATTTTTTGTCACCGCACCTGAATACGACAGAGATGTATGGTGTGATGAGCACAAAACACAATATGCCATTTTAAAAACGGGCTTAGAGACCGAGCGTCTGCAGCACAGTCAGCGCCGAGCTAATTGTGAAATCCGCCAAGCGGTAGTGGCTATTAACCAATCGGTGGATACCCTTGGTGATTTGTTTTCTAAAGAAAACAATACAACCTTAGCGCGACTTAAAAAGGTCAGCCGCTCTGTCAACGACTCCATAGAAAAATTAGACAGTACCAAGCAAACCATTGATGGTTTTCAGGAGGCGTTACAAAGCGCCAATAACAATACCAAAAGCGTCATTGATACTTTAAACATCATGCAAGATATCGCCTACCAGCTTGGTTTACCTCTCGCACAATCGCATAGCCAACCAGTAACGCTTGCTAATGGGCCCGTGATACCAACACAAACCACTAAAACCTTGCCCACCATGTTGCAAGAATTAGAAAGCCGTATTGATCAAAAACCTGAAAAATCTTGGTATGAGTCTCAATTTGCCAGTAAGCAGCAATGGCAATCTTGGGCACAAGAGCAACAAGTTAAAACCCAGCAGTTAGAGCAATTATTAAAGCAGCAAGCAGACGTGATTGAAGAGATTAAGCGCCAGCAAAATAAACAGATGTCAGAGCCTATGATTCAGGACATTGCCGACAAGGTGGTGCAAAGCCTGACAAAGCAGCCGTTATTTCCGTTGATGATGAATCCACAGCCCAATAATAAACCTTAACTTACGTCTGGTTGTTATTGGACTAAAATAAAAAAAGGCACACCAAAGGTGTGCCAAACAAGGAGCCATTTCAAAAGGAAAGACCATGAAAAGTCTAGTCATGTTATTGATGCTGCTTATCTCAATAAGTTCCTTGGGGCGCGGTTTAGATTACAGTTTATTTCAATATCCGGTGGATGATGCCAAGCAAAGCGCAGCAAGTGCTTACCCTACCTTTGTGGCTTATATCTTTGGTGATAACAAAGAACGCCGTATTCCGGGGCTGCAAGAGAAGCACTTAGCGATTATTAAACAAAAATACCGCATTAAGGTGTTAAACGAATTTCGCTTGTATGAGCAGTCTGAGATGGGGATTGACGAAAAAATCCTACTTGAGCGTTATTGCACCCGTTATAACCGCCAATTGGTGCATTCTCTTGGTTTATGACATGCTACAACCCTAGCCTCATAGGATGTTGTTATGCAGTGTAATCCTGGTTGTGGTGCTTGCTGCATTGCGCCGTCCATATCCAGTGCCATTCCCGGCATGCCTGACGGTAAGCCTGAAGGGGTGCGCTGTATTCAATTAAATGACGACAATCTATGTAAAATCTTTGGTCAGCCTGAGCGTCCCAAGGTATGTGAGCAGTTCACCGCTGAAATTGATATTTGTGGCCATTCCGCTCAGCAAGCCATGGATAACCTCATTGAGCTGGTTAACATGACTCAAACACAAGTGAAGTAATATGTATCGAATTAACGTTTATGTCCCTCTTGAACATGCCCAAAGCGTTAAATTGGCTATGTTTGCAGCCGGTGCTGGTCGTATTGGCTTATATGAACATTGCTGCTGGCAAACACTAGGCACGGGGCAGTTTAAACCATTAGCAGGCAGCCAAGCATTTATTGGTGACGTGGGTAAATTAGAAACGGTTGATGAGCTAAAGCTTGAGATGGTGTGTGACGATCAATTTATCAAACAAGCGTTAGCTGCCATGAAGCAGGCTCACCCTTATGAAGAACCCGCTTATGATGTGTATAAGGCGTTAACGCTGGATGAGTTTAGTTAGGCTCTTTTTTTAAGCGATCTTCAAAATGAATGTCGAGTACTCGGGTTTGTATTGAGTTGGCGGTTAAATCTTCTAAATAAAATTTCAGCGTTTTCTTAACGGTAGGAAACGCAATCTCATCCCAAGGAATATCATCAAAGCTGAATAGTTTTACTTCTAAACTTTCACTGGTGCTCGTTGCATGTTCAGGTCCTGCCATTTGAGCTAAAAAGAAAATATGCACTTGTGATATATGGGGCACACTGATGGCGCTTAATAATTGGCCACAAGTAATATCAATGCCGGCTTCTTCTAAGGTTTCCCGTGCGGCCCCTTGTTCTAAGGTTTCCCCTTTCTCCATAAAGCCAGCTGGCAGTGTCCAATAGCCTTTGCGCGGCTCGATGGCTCGCTTACATAACAAGACCTGACCTTCATACACTGGCAGCGTGCCCGCAATAATGCGCGGATTAACATAGTGAATAGTGCCGCAATGATCACAAACGGCGCGTTCGCGATTATCCCCAGCTGGGATCAGATAACTAACAGGGTGAGCGCATTCACTGCAATACTTCATGGATGTATCCAAGACCGTTTAAGGCACACAGTATAACGGTGAATTCTGGCTCAAGGCAAAGATTGCCCTGTTCATAGGGAGGTATAAAGCAGCCGGATCTTGACTGCTTCATACTAAAAAGCGGTTAAACTTCTGATGGAAAGTTAAGAATCTTAGCCGGCTGGCTTTGCGTCTCAGGCAAGGGTTTTTCGCCCGTGTGGCCATCAATATAGGTTTTGAGATCTTGCAGTGAATTGTGCATCATGCGGCTAATTTCAAGACAGGCCTGCATGGGGTTTTTGCTCACTAAACGTTGGCCGTCAATTTGAAACTGTAGGCCGTGCAAGCGTTGACGGTAATCTTCAGGGGCGGCATTAATTGCGTCACGCACCATCTCTAAGCGCAGTTGTTCTAGTGCATCAGGGTTGTTCTTGGCCATGTCTAACATGCGCTCAAAACTAGGTAATGGCTTTTGCATAAAATGCATCTCAAATGGGTTTTATCAATGTGAGTAGTTTACCAATCAAAGGGGGGCGTCATAAGCTTGTCACGTTGCCTTCTTCGTGCTTGCAAGGACGGTTCTTTGACGGAGAATAGAATGCCAAAACTGGATAAATTCTAAAAATGGTCTTTAATATCAATAGCTTATAAAAAACTCATTCTGGATAAGTTCGGCTTTCCAGCGAATAAAGGCATAGATAGGACTACTAGTTAGGAATAAATCTTATAAGCTAATTTTAATTAAATGTGATGCAGCGCCCTTTTGCTGACAGTGTTACATTAGTTAACTGCATCAAAAATAAAAAATGGTTAAAATGCGCGCAGTAATTGAGGTCGCCAATGGCTTTAGATCGATTAATTAATAAAGTAAAAGCCCACGAGCCCAGAGTATTAGGTGAGAGTCAGTTAGCTCAAGCAGGCGTATTGATAGCGATTACCGATGAGCCGGAACCAAGGGTTATATTAACCCTTCGCTCAAGCCATATGCCGACCCATAAGGGGGAGGTGGCGTTTCCTGGTGGCAAGCGTGAAGACAGTGATGTGGATATCATTGCCACTGCCTTGCGTGAAGCCCATGAAGAAATTCACTTGGACCCAAACCATGTGGAGGTCATCGGCACACTGGATCAAGTGGTATCTAGATACGGTTTTTTAGTGACACCTGTTTTAGCCATTGTGCCAAGCAATGTGCCTTTAAGTAGTGATTCCGATGAAATAGACGCTTTATTTCATGTGCCTCTTAGATTTTTCTTAGAAGGTGAGCCTGATCAAATAGATCAATTTGGTAGCTTCAGAGGGCCGCGCTGGTATTTTGAGGACTACACCATCTGGGGCTTAACCGCGGTGATGCTGGCAGAGATGTTTAATCAATTTTTTGATACAGAGTTTGAGCTAATCCTAGGATCCCTTGATGGCCTAATGGAAAAATAACCAAGACTTGAGCATTAAATCTCAAGCTTAACCAATAAAAATAAATAGGTTTTTTATGATGTATGCATTATCTGATCGAGACATTGATCTACAAGGCGAAGGTCATTTTGTTGCGGACAGCGCACAATTAATTGGTAACGTGGTTTTACACAATAACGCATCGGTTTGGTTTAACGCCGTAATTCGTGCTGATAACGATGTCATCACCATTGGTGAAAATAGTAATGTGCAAGACGGCGCTATTTTGCATACTGACCCAGGTTTTAAATTAACCCTAGGCCAAGGTGTCACGGTAGGTCATAAAGCCATGTTACATGGTTGTGAAGTGGGGGATTACACCCTAGTGGGCATTAATGCTGTGGTATTGAACGGCGCTAAAATTGGCAAACATTGTTTAATCGGCGCCAATACATTAATACCTGAGGGTATGGTGATTCCTGATGGTTCAATGGTGGTGGGCAGCCCAGGTAAAATTAAAAAAGAATTAACAGACAACCAAAAAAAGCAGCTTGAATTCAGTGCCGCTCATTATGTGCATAATTCAAAGCGATACCAACAAGATTTAAAACCGAGTAAATATATTAAGCCCGTAGAATAATATGCGGTTAAGGCATTTAGTAGCATGAGTAAAATTGAAAAAAATGTATTAGGAATGGTTAAGTCACCTTGCTCGGCGGTGTGTGCACTGGATGAAAATGATGTGTGCATTGGCTGTTACCGCACTGGTGATGAAATTATGCACTGGGGTACAATGGATAATAATGAAAAAATAAAAGTACTTGAAAAAGTTAGTGAGCGAGAAAAAGCCTCCGGCAACTTAATGACATTCTAAACATAAAACCAGCAATCGCTGGTTTTTTTATATCTAATTTATAAGCAACCTTTGTTACACTTGCGCTAATTATTTTAAGGAACGTGTTATGTCAGTCATACTTGGAACACCGCTTAGTCAAAGCGCTAAAAAAGTAATGTTATGTGGCGCAGGTGAATTAGGCAAAGAAGTGGCCATTGAACTGCAGCGTCTAGGTGTCGAAGTGATCGCTGTGGATCGTTATGCCAATGCACCGGCCATGCAAGTGGCCCATCGCTCACATGTGGTTAGCATGTTAGATGATGACGCACTTCGCGGGATTATAGAATTAGAAAAGCCTGACTTAATCGTGCCTGAAATTGAGGCCATCGCCACGGATACGTTAGCCGAACTTGAAAGCGAAGGGTTTACCATTATACCAACCGCTAAAGCCACGCAGTTAACCATGAACCGTGAAGGCATTCGCCGCTTAGCGGCTGAAGAGTTAGGTCTTAAAACCAGCCAATATCAATTTGCACAAAATAAAGATGAGTACCTTCAAGCCATTAAAAAAATTGGTTTACCCTGCGTGATTAAACCGATCATGAGCTCTTCTGGTAAAGGTCAGTCGTTATTGCGTAATGAAAATGAAATCGATGCCGCTTGGGATTATGCACAAGAAGGTGGGCGTGCAGGTAAAGGCAAAGTCATTGTTGAAGGTTTTGTGGACTTTGATTTTGAAATTACCTTGCTCACTATTCGCCATCGTGATGTGAATGGTGAGATGACTACATCATTTTGTGCCCCTATTGGTCATCGCCAAGAAGGGGGCGATTACCAAGAGTCTTGGCAGCCACAAGCCATGAGTGAACAGGCATTAAATGCGTCACAAGACATGGCTAAAAAAGTGACCACAGCATTAGGTGGTAAAGGTTTGTTTGGGGTTGAGTTATTTATTAAAGGGGATGAAGTGATCTTTAGTGAAGTATCACCAAGACCTCATGATACTGGGCTAGTGACCCTTGTATCACAAGATTTGTCAGAGTTTGCATTACATGCCCGTGCTATTTTAGATTTACCTATCGTGCAAATTAAACAAAATGGCCCAAGTGCCTCCAGTGTTATTTTAGTATCAGGTGAAAGCCAAAACGTAAGCTTTGGTAATTTAGATAAAGCCCTTGCCATCGAAAACACGCAGTTACGATTATTTGGTAAACCAGAAGTCAGTGGCACTCGTCGAATGGGCGTGGCGTTGGCCACCGGAAAAAGCATAGAAGAAGCAAAATCCCTTGCTATGACGTGTTCAGGTGAAGTCACCATCACACTTTAAGTATGCTCATTAGCTAAGTGCAATTTAATAAAAAACCATGATGTTACGTCATGGTTTTTTTATGCACGGGATAAACCAATGGCCATAATACCCAACACAACAATAGCACCACCAATAAGCTGTAACGTATTTAAAAACTGCCCTAAAAATAAATAGCTTAAGAATAAAGAAGCAACTGGCTCAAAGTTTAAAATGGGTGAATTTCGGGCCATATCCAATCGAGGGGTCAATACAAATAATGTTGTGACCGCAATGCCATATAAAACCGCAAGAGCTGCGATGCCTGCCCAACCAGTTGTATTTTGTGGAAGGTCTAGCCCTCCTGGCAATATACCAAATACACCAGCTAGCAGCATGCAAATAACCACGATCATCATAATGTAAGCACTGCGCACAGACCCAGCTATGCCAGCTAATTGATATTGAGTGACCCACATGGTGGTGGCTAAAAACACGGCAGAAGCAATGCCAAATAAAACACCTAACAACCAATCACGACTAATGGGTGCATCTAAGTTGATGTTTAGAACAAGAATTAACCCAACTAAAATCATGATTAAAAGTAAAAACATTTTTACATTCGGTTGGGTTTTGCCGCTTATCCAGTTTGCCACAATAAACATCATGGGCCATGTATTAACTAGCAATAATGCCATGGCAACAGGAATAAGTGTGATCGCGGAATACAGTAACGCACTTTGTGCGGCAATTAAAAAACCAAGTAGTAATTGCCACTTTATTAAGTGTGCCGGTAATGCCATTGACGCTTTACGCAGCTTAACAATGCTGAGCATAAAAATTAATGACAATAAGCTACGAGCCAGTACCGCAAACAGTAGGCCTGCACCATTATCAAACGCAAAGCGCGCACCTATGTGATTGCCTGCAAATAATGTGGCACACATAATCAGCAGGGCAATGGCCATGGGTCTTGGAAAAAAAGTAGAGTCAGACTGCATAGTACTGTGCTGTTAGGTGGAAAGGCTGGGTCTAAAATTTAACCCGCAGTCAATGCGGGTTAAATGATGTTTGCTGCATTAAAAAGCCATTAAAACAAAAGGCATTTAGCTGCGATTAAACTTTACAAATTTTGGCTGACTTAATGGTATTTGCCCGTACTTTTAATATTTCAATACGGTAATTTTCAATCTTCAAACAAACATTGTTTTCAGGGATTGACTCTAAGCTTTCAATAATTAAGCCACTAAACGTTTTAGGACCACTTGTTGGTAAATCAAAATCAAGGGCCTTATTTAATTCGCGAATAGTAATGGTGCCATCAATAATAAAGCTGTCATCGTCTTGAGGGGTAATATCTTGGCTTGTGTTGGATGCATCGCTGGTGAAGTCACCCACGATCTCTTCAAGAATATCTTCAAGGGTGGCGATGCCTTGCACGTTACCGTATTCATCCACCACGATGGCAATACGACGCTGCTCAGTTTGGAAGTTAAATAACTGATTATGCAATTGAGCGGTTTCAGGAATGAAATAAGGCTCACGGGTTACTTGCAGTAGTTCCGCTTTATTAAATTCAGTTTGGGCTAATATTTTGGCCGCGTTACGCATGTGCAGCACGCCAATGATATTGTTAATGTTGCCTTTCCAAACAGGTAAGCGTGTGTGCTGGCTGGTGCGCATGATTGTTTCGATATCTCGGATGTCGTCATCCAAATCGATGCCAATAATTTCATTGCGTGGCACCATAATGTCGTTCACGCGCACGGTTTCTAAATCTAAAATTGACAACAGCATTTGTTGGCGACGACGGGGAATTAATGCACCAGCTTCATGGACCAGTGTGCGAAACTCTTCAGTGCTCAATAAGTCTTTACTGTCTTGGTCAAGTTTAAGGCCGGTAATGCGAATTAAAATATTCGCAATACCGTTTACCACATAAACAAACGGCATGAGTAAAATCAGCAATGGCTGCAATAAATAACTGGCAGGGAAGGCTATTTTTTCTGGATGGTTGGCGGCGATGGTTTTTGGGGTTACTTCCGAGAAGATCAAAATAACTAATGTCAGTAACACAGTGGCGATGGTGACACCAAGCTCAGGATTATCAACCCAAATGCGCTGGGCAATAATAGTGGCAATGGAAGCGGCAGCAATATTGACGAAGTTGTTACCAATTAAGATCACGCCAATCAGGCGGTCGGTACGGTTAAGTAACTTTGATGCACGCTTAGCGCCGCCATGACCTTGTTTCGCTAAATGCCGCATGCGGTAGCGATTAAGGGACATCATGCCGGTTTCAGAGCTAGAGAAGAAAGCAGAAAAAATAACGAGAAAAAACAAAGCTGCAAATAGCAGGCTTAAGGGTATGTCGCTCACGAAGCGGTCCTGAATACAAAAGATGGCGCTAGTGTATCAGAAATTAGCGCCAACCAAAGCGTTAAAGCCCTTAAGAACAGGGCGGTTAACGCTTTAGAATAATCTCAAGAACCAGCTTGCTACCAAAGTAAGCCAAGATCAACAAAACCGTTCCCACCAAGGTCCACTTACTGGCCACATTGCCACGCCAGCCAAGGCGCCAATGTCCTAGCAATAACGCGCTATACACAGCCCAAGCCATCAGTGTAAATGCTGTTTTATGCACAAGGTGTTGGGCAAAAAGGTCATCTAAGAAAATAAAGCCAGAGGCGATGGCAAGGGTTAGCAATAACGTGCCAATGCTGATCATGTCGAACAAGAGGCGATCCATGGTTTGTAGTGGTGGTAAAACCCGCATGATGCCCGTCATATGTTTATGTTTAAGTTGGTGGTCTTGAACCATAAGCAATATGGCCTGAAAGGCAGCAATACTTAATACGCTATAAGCCATGATGGATAAAATAATGTGACTCATTAGGCCGGTGTCGTAGTGTTTAGCCATGGCGTTATCATCTGAGAACATCAGATTGCCAGCTAGAATGATCACGGCCATGGGGAAAACCCCAAGAAATAGGCTCTCTAAGGGCTTACGCAGTGCACTAATAAGGATTAAACCGCTGATCACCAGGGAGATTAATGAGCCCACCTGAAAAAAACGTAAATCCATGGTGTGATTAAACAAAGGCGTAAACCAAGCTAATCCGTGAAAGATAATGGCTAATGAGCCAAGGCTAAGAACACGGGCACGAATCTGAGGTGAAGGCTTGCGGATGGCGGTGTATTGAGCAAACCCGCTTAAGAGGTAAAACGTAATGGCAATGAGTGTAAACAGCGTAACCATATGAATGGCGATCCCTAAATGCATGGGTTGTTATTATGTTGGCCTTCACTATTTCTAAAAGCCGAAGCACAGAAGAGTGAGTTATGCGGCGCTTACCTATATAATGCCGGACAATTGTGCACATAGATGCGCCAGATGTATAGAGTTGCCTAGGTTTTCTGAGCCTAATCTGCCTGGCCGAATAAATAGAGACATGAAATATGTTTGAGAATTTACAAGATCGCCTAAATGGTGCCTTACGTGCCATAAGTGGCAAAGCTAAAATCACCGAAGACAACATCAAAGGCACGCTGCGCGAAGTGCGCATGGCCTTGTTAGAAGCCGATGTAGCCTTGCCTGTGGTGAAAGAATTCACCAACCAGGTGAAAGAGCGCGCCATTGGCAGTGAAGTATTAAAAAGCCTAAGCCCAGGCCAAGCCTTACTTAAAATCGTGCATGAAGAACTGCAGCGCGTAATGGGTGATGCCAATGAAGGGCTAGATCTTGCGGCTAAACCACCTGCCATCATCTTAATGGCCGGCTTACAAGGTGCGGGTAAAACCACCACAGTGGCCAAACTTGCGAAATATCTGCAAGAGCGTGAAAAGAAAAAAGTCATGGTGGTATCGGCTGATGTATACCGCCCTGCGGCCATCAAACAGCTTGAGACCCTTGCTGGTGAAGTGGGTGCTAAGTTTTTCCCATCTGATATTTCTCAAAAGCCCATTGATATTGCAAAAGCGGCCATCGAAGAAGCCAAGACCCAGTTTTCAGATGTCTTAATCGTCGATACCGCAGGCCGCTTGGCCATTGATGACGCCATGATGGCTGAAATTCAACAGCTGCATAAAGCCATTAACCCAGTTGAAACCTTATTTGTGGTTGACGCCATGACGGGTCAAGACGCCGCCAACACAGCAAAAGCATTTAACGAAGCCTTACCGCTAACCGGTGTGGTACTGACCAAAGCTGACGGTGATGCCCGTGGTGGTGCGGCGCTATCTGTGCGTCATATTACCGGTAAGCCGCTGAAGTTTATGGGTATGGGCGAAAAAATTGATGCACTGGAGCCTTTTCACCCTGATCGTGTGGCCTCGCGTATTTTAGACATGGGTGATGTATTAACCCTGATCGAAGAAGCCGAACGCAAAATCGATAAAGAAAAAGCCGATAAGCTGGCCAAAAAGATCAAAAAAGGCAAAGGCTTCGACTTAGAAGACTTCCGTGACCAATTGCTGCAAATGAAAAGCATGGGCGGCTTAATGGGCATGATGGATAAACTGCCGGGTATGGGCAACATGGGGCAAGCGGCCGGTCAAATGGATCAAGCTGAAAAACAATTATCGCAAACCGAAGCGGTGATTAACTCCATGACACCGCTTGAACGTCACTTCCCTGATAAAATTAACGGTTCACGTAAAAAACGTATCGCCGCAGGTTCTGGTACCGACATTCAAACCATCAACCGCGTATTAAAGCAGCATAAACAAATGCAAAAAGTCATGAAGAAAATGACAGGCAAAGGCGGTATGCGCAAAATGATGAGCGCCATGGGTGGTATGGGCGGCAAAGGTGGTCCAGGAGGAATGCCAGGTGGTGGCATGCCGCCAGGTATGGGCGGTGGTGGCTTACCATTTAAGTAATCACTTTTTATGTTAAAACCTCGAACCTATGTTCGGGTTTTTTTTATGCCTGTGATCTGTTCTCGCTGGTGGTTATTGCGCCATAAGTCATTGAGCTTAAACCTCAAAAAGGGCAAACTAAGCGGCTATTTATTCTATTAAAATCGGTTGTTTTTTATCCAATGGATCAGCAAGTCGAAAATTTAAAAATGCCGCCTAATTCTGCGGACGCTGAACAATCCGTCATTGGCGGCTTGATGCTGGATAACCGTGCGTTTGAGGTGGTATCTGAGCGCTTGCAAACCGATGACTTTTATCGACACAGTCATCGCTTAATCTATCAAGTCATTTGCACGCTCGCCGAAAAAGAAAAGCCGTTTGATGTTTTAACATTAAGCGATGAACTTGAAGGCTTAGAAGAACTAGAAAATATAGGTGGTTTAGATTACTTATCTGACCTTGTTGAGCGCACGCCATCTGCTGCCAACATTGCCGCCTATGCTGACATCGTAAAAGAAAAAGCCTTACTGCGCCGCTTAGCAGAAGCCGCAACCGACATTGCCGGCAGTGCTTATAACAACAAAGGCCAAGACCCGTTAAGTTTGATCAGTGATGCCGAAAAACGCATTGCAGAAGTGGCAGAAGGGGGCGGCAAAAAAGATTCCGGCCCTGAGCACGTTAACCCGATCATGTCCCGTACCCTTGAAAAGATTGAAGAGCTTTTCAACATGGAAGACGGTCTCACCGGTTTAACCACAGGTTTCACTGATCTAGATAAACGCACCAATGGTTTCCAAACCGCTGACCTAGTGATTGTGGCGGGTCGCCCGTCTATGGGTAAAACCACTTTCGCCATGAACTTATGTGAAAACGCATTGCTCGAAACCGGCCGCCCGGTATTGGTGTTCAGTATGGAGATGCCCAAAGAAGCCATCTTAATGCGTATGTATTCATCGGTGGGTCGCATTCCCTCGAATAAATTACGAAGTGGTAAGTTAGATGAAGAGGATTGGCCAAAGCTGACCTCGGCATTCAATATGCTCAAAGACAAACCGCTTTATATTGACGATACCGCGGCACTGACGCCACAAGAAATGCGCGCCCGTTGTCGTCGTGTATACCGTGAAAATAATAATGACCTTGGTTTGGTGATGGTCGATTACCTTCAGCTAATGACAGTTGCAGGTAAGAGTGAAGGGCGTACTCAAGAAATTTCTGAAATTTCGCGTTCTTTAAAAGCCATCGCGAAAGAATTCGGTTGCCCAGTGGTTGCCCTATCTCAGTTAAACCGCTCATTGGAGCAACGCCCCAATAAACGCCCCGTTATGTCGGACTTGCGTGAGTCGGGCGCTATCGAGCAGGATGCGGATATCATCGCGTTTATCTATCGTGACGAAGTATATAACGAAGACTCCCCAGATAAAGGCATCGGTGAAATCATTATTGGTAAACACCGTAACGGTGAAATCGGCACCGACCGATTAGCCTTTATTGGTAAATATACCCGCTTTGAAAACTTAGCCCCAGGGTTTTATGAAGGGCGCGAGTTTGATGATGAATAATTAATTAAAAACTTTTTAAAATTTAAACTTATAAAAATAATAAAATATAAAGGACTACTCCATGTTGTTGCGTTCGATTTTTCTGCTGCTGTTTTCTTCGCAGGCATTTTCGGCTGGTATTACCATTGATGTTGATCTAAATATGACAATTGATGCGATTAAGTACATAGATCAAGAATCGGATGATACTAATTTGTATGCTTATTTAGATATCATTGAACAGTGCCCGGAACCCTCGACCACTCAGGCGGATGCTGAAACTAACAATGCAGATTTAAATGCATTTTTAAGTGAATCAGGTTTTACATTAGCCACAGAAAAAACCACGTTTGATGGTTCTAACCTCGACAACTTTCAATTCCACCAGGATGGCACATGGACGGCTTATGATGATATTAATCGCAAGTTAGTACGTAACTGGGACGAGGGTTGCCCACATGCTCCAAGGTCAATTAAATTTGATACTAATTATGAAAATGTACATACAGTTGGTATTTCAAAAGAATTAGGTATGGCTTATTTCAATAGCGATACTGATGGCGATATATTTGATTTAGCAGAAGAATCTGAAAATAACTTAGCTTGGTTAGACGAAAAACCTGAAGGTGAAATAAAAGATTTATTTTGGCTAGATGATATTCTGTTTGCCCATATAGTAGGTGGTATCAATACCGGAGTCTGGCAGGTAAAACCTCAATGGCAAAAGAGAATGAATACCTCATTAACTGCGACCGCTGATATTTTAGATACTGAAGCAGGACTGATGGGAGTGTCTAAAGAATCCTCTCTTAAAGTGCAGTGGCTAGAGCAGAGCAAAGGTCATACTTACACATTTCATGCTAGTGGTGTGAAAGGGTATCAAGTATATCCTTTTAATAATGGTACGGTGTTAGCGGCTCAATCTCAGAATGCTTGGAAGTTTCAATGGATTAAATTTGGTGAAAAAGAACAGGTAGTGACATTCTCCAAGCCGGTTAACGATTTGATTGCATGTGAAAATACGGATGACTATTTGTTTTGCTTTGATAGACGAGAGTCTGGTGAAATATTTATTTGGCGAATGATGATTCCCTTGTTCGGTTTTCCTGTTTTTGTGTTAGATTCTAAGTTTACAGCTGATCTGATAAGTGAGGATGCGGATATTATTGCAATTCAGATATCAGATTCTCATCGATTAATAACCATTATAGATGAAGAAAAAGTAGGTCTAGTGAAAGTAAGCAGTACTGGAAGTGCTTATCGTCTAATTAATGAATCCGCAATATTTAGTAAATTGTCTTCAACAAAACAAGCTCATGTTTATTTAACTGAGTCTGAATTAAACTTACTTACTGTCAATCAGCAAGCAGTATCCCCCTTTCTACCTTATCTAGTTTCTCAGTCTGAAGTGTTTAAAGAGATTGAAGAAATTGAAGGAGAAAAAGAAGTAGAGGTTAAACCTGAAGAGCCAGTTGAAGAAGAGCTTGAAGAGCGCGAAGAAACTTCAGATGAAGAACCAAGGCCTCGTGCTGAAATAAGTGGTGCTTTTTCACCTTATTATTTGTTTGCGTTAATGCTGTTGTTAATCACTGGTCGACGTAAAACGACTTTATAAAATACAATAAAAAACGGCAGTCTTTTAATGAAAGACTGCCGTTTTTTATACCTGCTGATTTTAATTTAATAGCCTAGATAGGATTAATTTCTGCTGCGCATAATCCCTTCGCACTGAATTACTTTAAAGCCATTTTCTTTGGCGACTGTTGTTACGCCTTTAAAGTTCTCACGCAAGATTACTTCGTAATTTAAAAATTCATTAGCAACAATGAGTAGCTTACCGCTTAGTTTTAAATACTCTTTTGCTTGCTTTAAAAAGGCTTCTGTCACGTTGTAATCGGTTTTGATGCCTTGATGAAACGGAGGGTTGCTGACAATCCAGTTATAGCGTCCTTCGATTTCGCTAAAGCCATCGCTGGCAAAGGCTTCGGTGAATTCAATTTGATTGCTCTCGATGTTGGCTTGTGCGCTTTTAACCGCTAAGAAATCATCGTCAATCATTTCGATCTCTTCATACTCACGGTTTTGACTGATGTAGCTGGCAATGGTGCCGGTGCCACAGCCAAAATCTAAAATGCGGCCTTTTAATTTACGTGGTAAATATTTTAATAAAACCTGTGTGCCTTTATCCAGCTTCTCTTGGCTAAATACACCGGGTAATGAGCGCAGGGTTAAATCGTGTTCGTTTGCATGACTGATATAATAATCATCAAGATTAAATGTGGTTTTACGTTGTGGGCCTTGAGCGCAAACAATGGCGCTGTGTTTGCCCATGGCCATTTTTTCAATGCTGTTAAAATCGTCTTTTAGGTTTTTACCTAAGCTTTTAATGCCTCCTTTGTTTTCACCCACAAACCAAATCTCACCATCTTCGCTTAAGGCACTCATGGCGTAATCTAAAACATACTGCAAACGTGCTTTGGCTTTAGGCAGGTAAATCACAATACTGGAATAGGTTTGTGCTAACGGCGCGCACACGTTAGTGCAGCTATAACCCATGTTTTGATACTGCAGTTGTACGGCATAACTAAAACTGGCCACGTGCCAAGTAGGTTCATCTAGCTCATGGGCTAAATCATCACGGGGCGGGTTAATGAGTAGGGCGTTTTGGGGTAAGTCTTGTTGCAGCAATAGCTGGCTAGGCAGGGATAGGCTCATTAGGCATCACTTTAATTTCAATGGGGCTATTGTAGTGAAAATGGCCTGTTTCAGCCAGTAATGCTGTGATTAAGATTGTTTCAAGTGAGGTGTGATGGGAGAGGTCATGGGTGCTGCAATCAGCACCCATGTGACTTGAGCCGCTAATTAAAACTCAAACACAGCGTTTAGCTGATAAGACTGAGATAAGTCTTTGTTCACATATTCAAGACGTAATAGCGCTTGAGGATTTAAGCGGTATTGACCACCAAAACCCATTAATAGGCCGTCATCACCACCTAGCCCAAAACCCAAACGTGCAATAGCCGATAACTTGTTGTTGATTTCAGGTAGATGTTTAGCTGCAACGCCCGCTGCCCAAATGCCATCTGCGTCTTCGTCAGATCCTGTGTAAAATTCACCACTTTGGATAAAGCCCGCTTCAGCTGAAATATCAATGCCGCTTACTTCACCGTATTCGTAGCCGGCAAACATTTGAAAGCCACTGGCCTTGCCGTCGGTGCCACCTATTGAGGATGTATCGATACGGTTGTGGTTGATACCTGCACCTAGATACACCTTTTTCATGTCGATTTTTTCGGCTTCTTGCGCAGATGCGCAGTAACCAAAACACATGCTAACTAGGGCCAGTGCTGTCAATACTAACTTCATGATGATTCCCTTTTATATTTAATTTGGCCGGCAGTTTACCCATACCGGCGATTTGTGCAAAGTACTAAGAGCAATTTGGTTAACCAATTAACTGCAATGGATGCTCCTGTAAAGCGGAAAACTGTTCACGTAGAGTGAGAATTTCATCGGACCAATAACGGGCCGTATTAAACCAAGGGAACGCCATTTTAAAGGCCGGGTCGTCCCAGCGTTTAGCCAGCCAAGCGCTGTAATGCATTAGACGCATGGTGCGCAGTACTTCGATTAGGGGGATTTGATCGGCCGGAAACGGCAGAAACATTTCATAACCACGGGCCATGGCCGCCAGTTGAGCTTGCATTTGATCGCGATCACCATTTAATAGCATCCACATATCTTGGATACGCGGTGCACGAATACAATCATCAAGGTCCAACATATAGGGTTGGTCGTGCTGCCAGATTAAATTACTGGCATGCAGATCCCCGTGCACCAGTTGCATTTTAGGGTTGTGCCACTGCTCATCTAACAAGTTACAAATATCCAAACTCAGGGATTCATAGGCTGGCAGTAAGCCGTCTTCAATAAAGTGATTGTCCAGCAAAAATTGACGACTATCGCGGGCAAATTTCTGTGGTGTCATATCACCACGGTGGTCACATTCAACGGCATTGGCTGTTTGATGCAAGCGGGCAACTAAACGGCCCATTTGCTCAAAGTCGTCTAGGTTTTCAATGTGTCCGCTGTGGCCGCCCTGTTTAGGAAACAGTGCAATAAAAAACCCTTGGTATTCAAACAGGCTTTCACCCTTGATTTGCATAGGGGCAATAACCGGTAGTTCGTCTTCTTGGGCAAATAAGCTGAATTCGTGTTCTTGCAATATGGTTTCACGGTTCCAGCGTCCAGGGCGATAAAACTTAGCCACGATGTCCTTTTGTTCTTCAATGCCAATTTGGTACACACGGTTTTCATAACTATTAAGGGCTAATTGGTGTCCGCTGGTCATCCAGCCTAATGGCTCAATGATGCTATCAATGGCATTAAGTACCGTATCAGGAGTGAGTTGCTCGTATGGGTGGGGCAAAGGCTGTGACATGTGCTCTAGGTCAACTCAGTATGAAAGTAAGGTCAGGCAGTTTACTGGCTTATGGTTAGGCTTGCGAGCGAGAATATAACGGATTAACGCTCAAGGGGTGTTCGAGCAAGACAGGCTAATGTGACACTTTTTGCTCCATGTTTCTTTAGTACCAAAGCGGCCGCGTGACAAGTTGCCCCTGTGGTGAGCACATCATCAACTAATAAAATATTTTTGCCTTTAATCTGTTGAGCCAAAGAGTTTCTGACGCTAAAGGCGCGACGCATATTTGATTGGCGCTGGCCTTTGTCTAGCCCTTGTTGGCTTTGGGTTGCTTTTGTGCGGGTCAGGCCATGCCATAAAGGGATATCAAGAGACTGGCTAAGGCGATTGGCCAGTAATCCGGTGGGGTTGTGCCCACGCCATATAAGCTTTTGCCAATGGTAGGGCATGGGCAAAACCGCATCAAATCGGTAGGTGAGTAATTGCTCACTTAACGTGTGTCAAGGCACTCAAGGCCAAGGACTTTACTGCTACGTTTTAACTTTTGAATCAACCCCGCTACAGGGCCCTGAAACAAAAACGGGCATATAACCTGGTCAAATGCTTGGAGGTGCTTTAAACACTCGCCGCAAATATGGCCGTGCTGGTTTGGCTCGGCGCATTGTGGGCAATGAGTGCCCAAGGGAGGCAGCGTTTCAATGCATAGGTGGCAGATATTCTGTGGGCTAGGAGATAGGCAGAATATGCATTGCTTGATAAATATACTATTGTAAACCAGTTTAATTCTAGTGGTTGACTGCCTAAAATAAGCGGCTAATATACCAGTCACGATTTCATCCTACTTGGCCAGCCATAAGCCTGCCATTTGAGAATAAATAAAACCAGCACCACACGTAGGATCTGGTAAGGAAGCATTATGAGCGCAACACAAACACAAGATATTCGTCACGATTGGAGTCGGCAAGAAGTTCAAGCGTTGTTTGACCTGCCGTTCAACGACTTGTTGTTTCAAGCTCAAGTGGTGCACCGTCAACACTTTAATCCAAACGAAGTGCAAGTGAGCACTCTGCTTTCCATTAAAACCGGCTCATGCCCAGAAGACTGCAAATACTGCCCACAATCGGCTCACTATAATACTGGCCTAGAAAAGCAGCGTTTAATGGAAGTAGAAGCGGTATTAAAAAAAGCCGCCGAAGCCAAAGCGAAAGGCTCAAGCCGTTTTTGTATGGGCGCCGCTTGGAAAAACCCTAATAAACGCGACATGCCCTATGTGCTCGAAATGGTCAAAGGCGTAAAAGCCATGGGTCTAGAAACCTGCATGACCTTGGGTATGCTTAATGAAGATCAAGCCGATGAACTTGCCGATGCAGGCTTGGATTACTACAACCACAATCTTGATACCAGCCCAGAATTTTACGACAAAATCATTACCACCCGTAGTTATGGAGATCGTCTTGATACACTGCAACATGTGCGTGATAGCGGCATGAAAATTTGCTCAGGTGGCATTATTGGCATGGGCGAAAATCAAAATGACCGCATCGGTTTGTTGGTGCAATTAGCTAATTTACCGGTTCAGCCAGAAAGTGTGCCAATCAACATGTTGGTTAAAGTAAAAGGCACACCACTTGAAGATGTGGATAACCTAGATCCATTTGAATTTGTGCGTTGTATTGCCATCGCTCGAATCTTAATGCCAAAATCCCATGTGCGTTTAAGTGCAGGCCGCGAAGAAATGAGCGATGAGATGCAAGCCATGTGCTTTATGGCCGGTGCCAACTCTATTTTTTATGGTGAGTGTTTATTAACGACACCAAACCCAGAAGCCCATGCTGACATGCAATTGTTTAAGCGTTTGGGTTTACGCCCAGAGCAAGCCATTGTGGATCACGATGATAGTGCTCAAGCCGATGTGCTTAGCAAACAAATCGAGAAAAACGATACGGCTAAACCTTTTTACGACGCCACTGTATAAGGTGCATGAACCCATAAATAAAAGTCAGAATCTTCTGACTTTTATTTTGTGTTTATTCAATCTGCATTATGCCTTTTGACTTATCCCAAGATTTAAATCAGCGCCGTGAGCAAAATCTGTATCGAGCTACCCGTTTATCACAAAGCCCACAAGGGCCTGTAATGCAAATAGACGGCGCTGAGTATTTAACCTTTTGTTCTAACGATTACCTAGGTTTAGCCAATCACCCCGCATTAATTTCAGCGTTTCAACAAGCGGCTAATAAATTTGGCGTGGGTAGTGGTGCGGCGCACTTGGTAAATGGGCATAGTGTTTATCATCAAAAACTAGAAGAAGCATTGGCTGACTTTACGGGCCGAGAATCTGCACTGTTATTCAGTACAGGGTACATGGCAAACCTCGGTGTGATCACAGCGTTATTAAACAAGCAAGATGCGGTGTTTGAAGATAAATGGAATCACGCATCATTGTTAGATGCAGGCTTATTAAGCGGTGCACGCTTCCAGCGTTATCTACATAATGATATTGAAAACCTCACGACTCGTTTAAGCCGTTGTGAAGCACGCCGCAAATTAATCGTGACAGATGGTGTGTTTTCAATGGACGGTGACGCGGCTGATTTATCAGTGCTATCAAACACCGCAAAACAAAACGATGCTTGGCTGATGGTCGACGATGCTCATGGCTTAGGTGTACTGGGTAAACATGGCGCGGGTATTTGTGAAGCACAAAACCAAAATCAACAAGATGTACAAATCCTAATGGGCACACTGGGCAAAGGCATGGGCACAGCCGGTGCGTTTGTAGCAGGTAGCAAAGAATTAATTGAATACCTAACCAACTTTGCTCGACCATATATTTATACAACCGCTATGCCAGCGGCCATTGCCGCAGCCACGTTAGCCAGTATTGATATTGTAAAAAATGAACCCCAGCGTCGAGAGCATTTACAAGCTTTAATTAAGCAGTTTAAAGCAGGTGCAAACCAACTGGGTTTGAACTTAATGGCATCCGATACGGCCATACAGCCCATATTAATTGGTGATGCTCAACAAGCACTCAATATGAGCGACAAACTAAAACAGCAAGGCATTATGGTGACAGCCATTCGATCACCCACCGTTCCTGTGGGCAGTGCCCGCTTACGAGTGACGTTATCTGCCGCCCATACATCACAGCAAGTTGATCAATTATTGGGTGCCCTTGCAAAATTATCATCCACTTTGGAGCCTTTATAAAATGGCATTAGCAGTTCATAAATGGGGTGATGAAACCTTACCGAGTATTTTTTGCATTCACGGCTGGGCCAGCAATGCACAAGTATTTAAGCCGCTGGCGGATTTGTTCAGTGAACACTTTCATTTTATCGCAGTAGACTTACCCGGTTTTGGTGACAGTGAATACCAAGATGGTGATTACCAATTAGAAAAACTGGTGGCTGATTTATTAGCAGTGGCACCCGATAACAGCAGTTGGTTAGGCTGGTCATTAGGGGGCATGTTAGCGGTGCAAGCGGCGCTGGATTCACCGGATCGAATTGAAAAAATAATGACACTTTGCAGTAACGCAAAATTTTTAGCCGATAAAAAATTCAAACAAGGGGTGCCAGCCCCTTTGTTTAACGGATTTATGGAAAGCATAGACGATGTGCGTGTTACCTTACGCCGCTTTGCAGCACTGACTGTAGTCGGTGAAAAGAAAGATATGCTGCAATCACTCAAATGGTTGCAGTTAAATACACAAGTACCCGCACCCTCAAGTGAAACCCTAAAGTCATCACTTGAACTACTTGCCAGTATTGATAACCAAATAGCGCTTAAAAATATTCCTCAGCCATGTTTACACATGCTCGCCACAGACGATGCCATTGTGCCCCACAAGGCAAGCCAAACTTTAAACAAATTAAATGATAAACATTTAACCAGTTTTGTGCCTAATGCAAGTCATGCTTGTTTGGTAACCCAGCCACAATTAGTGGCTAATGGTATTTTAACCTTTATGCAGGGCTTGCCCGATGCATGATGCGATACCAAAAAAAGCGGTTGCCAAAAGTTTTAGTGATGCGGCGAACGATTACGATCAATTTGCTCGCTTTCAACATGAGCTAGCAAAAGCGTTAATCGAAATGTGCCCGCAAGAGCAAAAGCAGGCCATTTTAGATTTAGGTTGCGGCACCGGTTATTGTTTACCATTACTTAAACAGCAATATAATCAAGCATCTTTATTAGGTGCTGATATTGCCCCAGGTATGCTGACGTTTGCTCAGCAACAACATCCAGAATTTCAATATGCGGTGGCCGATGCGGAAAACTTACCGTTTATCGAAGAACAGTTCGATTTGATTTTTTCAAATTTAGCGGTGCAATGGTGCGATGACTTTTCACAAGTACTATCACAGGCCTATCAGTGTTTAAAGCCAGGTGGACACTTTGTATTAAGTACGCTGGCTGACGGCACATTGGCAGAATTGAAACAGGCTTGGTCACAAGTGGATCAACATCAACATGTGAATCAATTTGATGCTGAGCAAGACCTTAAGAGTATGATTGAAGCGAGTGCGTTTAATATTGAGCAACTTAATATCACAACCCTCTATGATTATCATAATGATGTACGGGGTTTAACCGATTCTCTAAAACGAATTGGTGCTCACAATATTACAGATGGTCGCGCAAAAGGATTAACCTCACCACGAGCCGTCAAGCAATTTATGCAAGCCATGGAAAGCCATCGCCAAGAATCAGGATTACCTGCCAGTTATCGTGTTTTAAGTTGCAGCCTGATTAAGCCTGAATAAAAATTGAAGAGTATGATATGAGTAAACAACGTTATTTTGTTACTGGCACCGATACGGATGCAGGAAAAACCGTTTGCACAGCGGCTCTTTTATATAAGGCCCGTGAGCAAGGATTAAAAACTTTGGGTTTAAAGCCAGTGGCAGCTGGTTGTGAAGATTTGGGTGAAGGTCTACAAAATGATGACGCGTTAACTCATATAAAGTACAGCACCGAAAAGCTGCCTTATATGCAAATAAATCCTATTGCATTGTTAGAGCCCATTGCGCCACACATTGCTGCTCAGCGCATCAAAAAGCCATTAAGCACCCAGCGAATAGTGGGCCTACTTCGTGGTGTGTTAATGATTAATCGAGCTGATTTTATTTGTATTGAAGGTGCCGGTGGTTGGCGCGTACCGCTAAACCTAAATGAAACCTTTGCTAACGTGGCCAAAGAACTACAAACCCCTGTGATTTTAGTGGTGGGCATGAAGCTTGGTTGTATTAACCATGCCTTACTCACCTACGAAGCCATTAAAAACGACGGTGTAGAAATAGCCGGTTGGATTGCTAATCGCATTGATGAAAATATGCCAGCCTACGACGAAAACCTTGAGACATTGCAAGCCATGCTTAAAGTGCCATTTTTAGGTGAGGTGCCGTTTATGGAAAACCTAGAAATTAGCAAGGTGGCAGACTGTTTAACCTTGCCTTAACGATTTATGTTTAAGGTAAACAAAAAAATACCAAGCTATGCTTGGTATTTTTTTATACGATTTTTAAGCTGCTTTATCCGTCATATCATTTTCTTAGGTGTTAGCTTTCTTTTTACGTTTACCTTATTTGACCTTAAACCCATGAATAACCCTAAGCTTGTTAATAAAAAAATAAGACATAGGGTAAATAGAATTAGCATATCTCGATTAAAACGACCCAATACGGGCGTTAGCATGTTCCATTTGTGTAAAAACGAAAAACTATAGCCTTCTAATCGACTAGATACAGTATTCTTATCCACTAATATATGCGTAATAGGGTCAATGAATACCTGTTCGCCATGCTTACTTTCAATGCGCCAAACCGGTAGGCGTTTATTTCTGAAATCATAGCCGAGGCCAAAATGAGTCACTAATTGGCTATCAAGTGTATTTGCATTATCTGTGTTAAATATATTAGCAGCTTGCTGTCTAGCTAATACTTCATCTAAATTTCCTAATGACTCCCCCGTATCGGCATCGATATAAAGCGCGCTTTTTTCAGATGCTTGTCCTTTGAAACGCTTTTCTCGTGTATTAACCGCTTGAGTATTATTTTTTTCTGATTGTATGGGGGATACACTAAACCGATATAGGTTTCTTAATTCTGTATTAGATTGCAACTGAACCTGAAGTAAACTTACTTGATTGATCTGCATTGACCTTAGTGAATCACTATATGTTGTGGCGCTACTCCATTTGTTAAAGTCTAGATTTTGAGTGAGCTGCATACCCACATCGGCTTTAACTAAAGTGGATTGCAAAAGGTGGTAAAACCCACTAATACAAAAGCATAAAAAGGGAACGGCAATAAACCAGCCAAGTCGGCGATGCCAACGGCGACTGGTTTGAACAATAGTTGTGGTACGTTTGAGTTTTAGTAAAAATAAAATACCAGTAATACTCATGGCGATGAGTGTGGTGATCAGTACTGAAATAACCAGTAACCTTAATGGCTCATATTCATTAAGCCAATTAAAGCTATGAAAGGTTTGAAATATCCATCTTAAACTTTTTTTCCAATCATTACTTATCCCGGCTAGTGCTTGAGTGTCAGTATGTATGAATACATTTAGATGGTCTGCAGTATCATATTGAATGTGATATACGGGTAATAAGCGATTGACTTTAGGATAGTGATCACTGAATTCGCTAATTAACGATACCTTGGCAATGGGTAGTTCTTGTTTTAAATAGTGCTGAGCTAACCAAACGGCCTGCTGTTCATCATGGTTGATTATCTCAGTATTATTTGTGATTGAGAAATAACGTCGTGGTTCGCTTAGTCTTTGAGTAATTTGTAATAAAACCTCATCTTTGTAAGGTACTAGCTTTGCCATTTTGGCATCACTCATAGAAAGCGAGTTTATTATTTTTGATAGCTCAAAGGTGTTATTTTCAGTCAGTGAATAACTAGGTGGAAACATAACTTTCGCTTGAGGACCCGTCCAGGCCATCAGTGGGTGAGTGAAGGCTGATACTAGGTAAATAATACTGGCCAATGCCGCAGGCCATAACAAAAGGAGATGCCATTTTCTAATGGATTTAATATTTATCATGTTAATTATATCTCTAAGAGCGCAACCTAGGTTGCGCTTATGTATGCGTTAAAAATTGAAACGTAAGCCAGCGTAAAGTGTGAGTGGTAATCCTGGTCGATAATCAACTTTCTCGGAACCAACTGAATTTGAGGTATAAGTGCTGTAACGTTTATCGGTGATATTTTGAACGCGCCCATAAATTTCAAGTTGTGTACTTAGTTGTAGGCGACTGCGGATGTTTAATAGTTCATGACCACTGTATTTATTAGTATTGGTTTCATCAGTGTAATAGTCACCTAGATGTTCGAGCTCTAGCTCTAGTATAAATCCTTGAATGGAAAGTGGTTCATATTTAACTGCGATGTTTCCAATGGTATTAGGCGCTTTGCCCACGTCATTGCCATCAAAGTTGAGATTAACGGCACTACAGCTAAAACAGCTTTTGTATAGGTACTCAAATTGGCCATAAGTTTGTTCTGAATAACTAAACGATGTAGTTAAATAAATGTCTTGAGTTAAGCTGGATTGAACACCTAGTTCAATTCCTTTGTGGATCGTCTCGCCAGCATTAAGAGAGGTACGATTATCGTCACTATTTATAACGCTCACGATATCATCGGTTTTTTCCATATAGTACATAGCTAATTCATAATTGATGTTATCAAATGCATAGCCACGATAACCAATTTCAATACTATCGCTTTTAATCGGTTTTAGCTTTGTTGTATTTGAGTTGGAACCTGAGCGAAATAAAGTACCAACAGATGGTGCGACAAACCCATGGCGATAGTTTGCATATATTTGGTGTAAGTCATTAATTTGATAAACAATCGCCGCTTTAGGGCTTAAGTGTGAATAAGAAAGGCTTTGTGATTCAGGACGTATAAGTGAACCTGTGGTCTGTGATGATAAGTTATTCTCATAATCTACATCGAAAAAATCATAGCGTAGCCCAGCACTTAGTATTACATTGTTTTGGGTCTTGTGCTCTACGTGAGCGTAAGGGCTAATACTCGTTTGGGTAGCATTGTAGTCATAACGTATGGTGCCATTTTTCTCAAAGTTGGTATAAAACGTTTCGCCATTTATTTCTGATTCTTGAAGGCTAACGCCGTTTTCAACAAAACTAGAAGGCGTATGGTCAATATCGATTCCAGATATGAAAAAACTATGTGGATTAATGTTTTGGCGCCATTTTGTTAATATACCAAATGATTCAAATTGAGTTTCACGAACGTTTGGATCATACGTAACCATCCAGCTAGGCATCATGCTTGATTCATTATTACGATAAAAAGGCGTTACGCTGAGTAAAGCCTGATCGAAAGGGGTGTACTGAAATGCACTGGTAAAGCGTAATGCGGTTACATCTCTGCTGCCCACATTGCCTTGAAAAAAGTTTTTATTAACATGGTTTTTGAAATTATCTTCTTCAAGACTAGAAACACCGCTTTGATCAACTTGTGAATAGGTTAATAAATTACTGACACTCAGTTTATTTGAAAGTGTGTATTCAAATCGTCCATTTAAACTTTCTCTTGAATAATCACCATCATCTCTAAAACCTTCGTTTTTTGTTATATTGGCACTGATTGCTGCGCCACTGTATTGATTAATAGGAGAGCCTGCACTTAATAAAATACGTTGCCAGCTTTGATCACCTGCTTCCACATCAACCTTGCTGGTCTGCTTTTTTGGTATCTTGGCACTAATGCTATTAATGATACCGCCAATGGCCCCACTGCCGTATAACGCAGAGCCAGGACCTTTTGTGACTTCTAAACCTTGGCTTTGTGGAATGTTGACTTCATACAAACCGTTGTGGTTGAAAAAACCGGTAGGGCGTGTTGGCACGCCATCTTCTAAAAATAAATAAACGGCACTGGTTGATATGGGTTGGCGAATGGCGGTCATATGGCCTTCACCACCTAGGTTATTTATATAGACACCTGCGCTTCGATTAAGTACTTCACTTGGGTGAGAAGGACTGACATTCAAAATATCATCATTTGAAATAACCCCAACAGATTCTGCCAAGTTATAAATACTGGTTTCTTCTTGGGTGGAGGTGACGACAACTTTTTCAAGTTGGGTATTGCTAAGACTTAAAGCACTTAATGAAGACAGTAAAGGTAATAGTAGGACGGGTTTCATGGACTTTCCTTATTATGAATGCCCATATTTTATTTAAGTTTAAGATTAAAACCGATGTGACAAATTGTCGCACCGATTTTTATAAGGCCTCTAATGTTTCAGAAATTTCATTGCCAGTTTTAAATAAACCATTTAGTTTTACTATAAAGTTTTTATCCACAATGACTGTGGTTGCCATTGTGCCATTAAAATACTTTTCGAGGGTATCATTAAAATCTGAAATCACAGGGAAGTCTGTGTACCCCCTGGATTGTTGAGAGTCTAAAGTGCTTGATACATTACCGGATACATAATCCACAAAGATAAATGCAACGTTTTCGAAATTTGGTTTAAGTTGTTGTCGGATATAACTCATGTGCCCCTCGCAAATGGGGCACCACATGGTAAAGTAAAATACGACAGCGTCATGTGTAGCCAGTTGCTCACTTAGCTGACTTACGCTGCCATCACTGAGTGTAAAGCTTATATCGTTTAAGGTTTCACCTTCGCGCGTGGCTTGAGTAGATTCAAGTTGATCATTACTAGGGGCTAAGTCTTCTTGGCAGCCTAGAGTGAATAGCAGGCTTAAAAATATGGCACTGCGTTTTAAGTTAGTAAACATGGCTGACACCCATATTAATGATTTGGGTTTTGGGAATGTTTTCACCGTCTTGTGCTTCGCTAATGCCCAGTTTAAAGATCCAGTCGCGCACCGCACTTGAGTAGGCTAGAGATAAACCCATAGTGGTTTTATTTAAGCCACTATTATTATCGGTTACACCATCATATTTGGTTTTATTTTCATCTAGCTGGCTATGGCTTGCGGTCAGTGTAAGCATGGATAAGTTTGGTAAAAACCAAGTATAAGCGGCACTAAAAATGCTGGCGCTACGATTGCCTAATTGTTTATTGTAAGGAGTGACGGCTTGTCCGTTTTCTTGGTTAACTGGGCGCTCAAATGTGTAACCATATTTTCCTTGCCAGCTTAAACTGTAAGGGTAGACGGTTTTTTCGATGATGATGTTGGCGTCTAAGCGGTAAAATCCTAAGCCAGTTATATCAAAGCTGCTATCCACGCGATCACTGTATGAACTGATGCCGGTTGGCAGTGTTAAGCTTGTTCCAAAATAAAGGCTGGGTTTTAAACTTTCCCAGCCGTTAATTTTATAAACACATGTCACTTTATCGAACGCTTCATACCAAACGCTTAACTGCATATCCCCTAAACCCTGTACTGAGCTGTTCTCACCACTGTATTTATTTTGGTTATCAATTAATGGTAATCCAACATTCACTTGCCATTGATCGGCTAAACGGTAGGCATATGAAAGATCAAGACGACGTTGTAGCAATTCGCTGTCTGCAGGATCTTTTTGATAAGAGCCGTCTTTACTCCACGCGCCATCGTAAGCTTCATGGGATACGCTCATATCCCACATGGCGTCGTTAAACTTTGGCAAAATAATGCCCGAGCTTGCACCGCCGCCACAGCAAGATGCCGCAAGGGTATTAACGTTATAGCTTATTAAAAAAATAAAGAGTGTGAAAAAAAGTCCAACCCCATACCCGTGATTAGTTGGTACTTCAGGGGTTGGCATATCCACTTGCTGAGTAGGATTCATAAAATTTATTTAACTGCGCTTACATGTGTTCGTGTGTGGTGCTGCTTGAATCACTTTCACTAAACGAAAACGTGACGGTTTCTATTGCATTTTCAGTGGCGCCATTGTCTTTAGCTTCATCATTAACCGTTAAGCGCACCATAATCATATCAGTATCATCACCTGCTAGACCTAAGTCCATACCTTGATAAATACCTAGGTGATTGTCTTTGGCCATTGCTGTGATCCAATTGGTTTCTAGGTCACATTCAGTTGAACACATTTCAACAAGTACATTGTTAATGGTGAGTTCATACATGGAATCTGCATTCAGTACATTGCCATCTGCAATCGCTTGATAATCCATCATGGATTCTCTGGCCGCCACATAGATCTCAAACATATTCATGGCGCTGTTGATGTGGCGACCACGATTGTAAAGGTAATAAGTGCGATCAGTGCTGCCACCAGACATGTTCATGATTTGGTCGGTGTCACTGCCTTTTAAGGTTTTAACATCCGAGCTCATCATATCCACCGTGATGGGGATGATTTCACTTTCAGAATCAAAGGTTACCGTGATTGACCAGTCGCCCATTGGGTCACCACTTGGCATATTAGAAGGCATTAAAAAGTAAGCGGTGCTGGTGAATGAGCCGCTTTCATCAAGTGTGCCGTTACTGTTCTCAAATGGGGTGCCATGCTCCATACCACTGGCCATAATCATTAGCGGGCTTAATGTAATGGTTTGACCTTGTAATGATTGACCGTCTTTTGCTGTGATATTGACGGTAATGTCTGCCACACCGTTTGTTACATCTGTCATATCAAGGGTTGCTGTGTAGTTGTCACCAAGATCCAGCGTTCGAGGGAATGAGCTGTCATCAGTGGAGTCACTGTCTGAACCACAGGCACTTAAAAATAAAGGTAGTAGCAGGCAAGCAAATAGGCGTTTCATGGCGTCCCTTAAAATTTGTATTTAACGGTGGTTATTTTAACGCTCAATCTACAGAAAACCGATGCGACAAATTGTCGCACCTATGGCTTAAAGGGGAACTTATGACGCGGCTAAGTTGATGGCTTTTCGCAGGCGTAAATCTGAGAGGTCAAACCCAGGTAAATATCAGGTAAAAGGCGGTTAATTTGGCGTTTATAGCCAGTGTTTAGTGTGATTGTCGTTGCACCGTTCATGGGGGTTAAGGCAGATTATGGTTGTGCGAATAACAATAAAAAGGCCGTCTCGTATGTTTATTTCTTATCAAATTCTGCGCTGTATCCGCTTTACTTCTTGCTTGTTGTTAATGGTGTTTGCCGCAGCGGGTATTGCGCAAGATTTCGGCAGTGATCCAAAGGGCGAGTTGAGTGTGCAGCTCTCAAGCTTTCATGAGCTAAGAGGTGATTACACCAGTAATGATGAGGAGCCACTAACCGTAAAAATTCGCAGCAAGATGAGCGGTGCTTATGACGTGAATGTGCGGTTTTTATTGGGCGATGGCGAACTGCAAGCTGAGTTTGATCTTGTGAGTGAATCCATGGTGCTGGATGGGCAAAACTACATTTTAAATGAGCAACAAAAGCATGCTCTAGGTGCCGCTAGCCAAGCGCTCAGTCAGTACTTAATAGCCGAATACAATGATGAATTTCCCGAACACAGCTTCTTAGCTGTGCAAATGTTGGCCTATTGGTCGAAAGCCCCTAAAGACTTTCCCATTGGCCGTCGTGAAATAGAAACCCGTTAAGGGCAAACCAAAAAGAGGACTCAACATGAAAATAATAAAACGAGTAATGCTGTTAAGTGCATTGATTATGGCTTTTGCCAATATTGCCCAAGCGGGCATCAGTAAAAATGAAGGCATCACCTGTGTCAGTAAAGGCAGTTCTGTGCGAGCCCAGTTTGATGATAGCCGTGGTGACCACTCTAAATTTGTGAAAGTAGGCAGTAAAGCCGGTTCAAATTATGGCTGCATGGGCCGCTGTGGTGGCGATTGTGGTTGGGGAGCCCCGAGTGCATGGACAAAAGACTGCATGGACCACGATCAATGTTCATTTGAAAATGGCAGCACAGGTGGTTCAAGTGATTCAAATTGTGGTGATGAATTCAACGAAGCAGCCGATGACTGGACCTTTGGTGTCATCCGAGGCTGTCGCGGCTAGAAGTTACACTTTCATTTGTGATACCGCTCTTGGCTCAGTTGGGTTTTCCAACTGAGCCTTTTTTATGCCGGCTCAATTTTTCTTAGAACGAATGCGTCTAACACTTAACCCTATTTGTGCATCCTAGCGGCTTCCTTACATTTGGTTATTGCCTGTATAATTTATAGTCAAAATCCATATTAAAGTTTTGCTTCATATGATTGTGAACCCTGCATTCCTCTGTTTAAATTATGATCAGGTAGAAGTGTTTTCAGGAGAGACGTATGCAAGTGGGTGGATTAGGCGGTGCGCTAAGTGCTGGCCTTGCTGGAATACAAAAGGGCGAGCAACAAGTAACACAAGCGGCGCAGCAAGTGGCCTCGGCCAGTACAGAGCGACCCGTTTCGCCTAACCAAGATGTGGCAAAAGCCTTACTCGAAGAGAAAGAAGGCCAGCGCCAAGTAGAAGCATCAGCCAAAGTGGTGCAAGCAGCCGATCAAACTATTGGCAGCTTGGTCGACATAAAGGTTTGATGCCTAACCAGAGGTATTATCGTGAACGTGCAATTTGGGACAGGTTTTACCATCACACCCAGTAATAACAGTGCGCAAGGCAGCGATGCTCGCGTAGGTGTGGCTGTACCTGTTGAATCTGAAAACCAAAGCACCACGAGCTTCACGCCTGTACCTGAAGCAAAAGAATCCCCTAAATCTCGCCAAGAAGGTTCTGAGCAAGGTCAGCAAGAGCGCCTTGCGGTTGAGGCTCGTCGAGCCCGTCAACAACAAGACAATCAACAAGAACAAAGATTATTAGAACGTCGCGTGGATGAAGAGCGACAACAAGCCCGCACAGAAGAGGCCCAGCAACGTACTGAGGAGCAACAAGATAGTCAAAGAAGTAGTGATGTAAACGATCGCACCCAAGCGGACGAACAGGCACAAGCTCGTCGTCAACAGGACGAACAAGAGCAGCGCCAGCTAGAAGTCGAGCAACGACAGGTCCAACAACTTGCGGAGCGTGATCGAGAAGTGAAAGCCCACGAACAGGCCCACCAAGCAGTGGGGGGCCAGTACGCCGGCGCCATGAGTTTGACCTATGAACGGGGCCCTGATGGAAAAAATTATGCGATAGGTGGCGAAGTCCCCATCGATACCGGCAAAATTGCCAATGATCCTCAGGCCACACTCGACAAAGCAGAAACCATCCGCAGAGCGGCATTGGCTCCGGCTGAACCATCCAGCCAAGATCGTCGAGTGGCAGCACAGGCCGTACAAATGTCGTTGGAAGCAAGGGCTGAGATACAGCTACAGCAGCAAGAGGCACTAACCAGTGAAGATGTGAATGAAGAGCAAACAGAAACGGATACGTTAAGAGAAGAAGAGCGCCTCGAAGCCGAACAAAAGGCGCAAAAAGAGCAGCAAGAACAAGAGTCAACGAATAGCGTAATTGCTGATTTACAAGAATTGAACGAGCGTATGGCTCGTATTCAAGCTCAGTTGGTAGAAGCAAGTCAGATCGATGACAAGATTAATTCGAAAGTTAACCTGTTAGATGTGACTACCTAAATTTAATCATTGATTAAATTAAGCTGATTGAACAAAGCCATGACTGCAAAGTCATGGCTTTTTATTTATTACGCATAAACGTTTTTACACTAGCGGTTTTCTAAACGATTGTAATCCAATAGCCCAGCATTGAGAGGATCGTCTCGTTTAAACCAGGTGTGAACTTTATCGCTAAACGCCCAAAAATCTGGGTTGGTTCTGCGCACGCCGTATTCATCAAGTAGATGTTTGTAATCTTGTTCAGATTTAAGATTCAATATGGCATTTGAAAACGCTTCACCCGTTTGCTTGTTGCGCACATGATAATAAGCCGACGGGTAAGCGGCAATGATGCCGGGCACAATTGTTAAGTAATCTTCTTCAGGTAATCTGTTTTCTTCTTCATACAAAAGTCCGGTTAAATTTGAATGACCGCTATTTCGAATCAATGTGTAAACCTGGTTGTGATGCTCATCAAACACCAAACTCACTTCAGGCATAAGATGGGCAGCTTTACCTTTAACGGTGTTAATTTTTGTAAAGGCCGAGTATTTTTCACTATTGAATAAGTATTTTTTATTCATCGCCTTAGATAAGTGCTGATTTAAAAGTGCATATAGCTCAGTTTGTGGTGTTTTGGTTTGATACGAAATATCAGGTTCACTGAGGGTAGCTTGCTCTGCTTGGTATAAATGTTTTTTCACGCTATCGCTTGCGTCACGATACCAATAGTCAGTTAAGCGTTGGCGTTCTTTTTCTGGTAATAACGCTAGGAAATTTGACTCTCCTTCCATTCGTAAAAAGTCCATATATAAGCGTGTCATTAATTGATGGCCAATATTGCCATACACATCAAATTCAGCCACGAGTAAGTAATGAATGCGCTCTAATAATGGGTAACTAATCAGCCATGCGGTTTTAGGTGCCTGGCCAACCCAGCCCTGAGCCACGGTTGATGAATCAAAATGTCTGAATATGGTTAACGCTGCATTGGGATTTTGATTGTTACCTTGCCACACTAAGTTAGTATCGAGTTTTGCTTTGGTTAATAATTTTTCTTGAATAGCGGTATTTTTAGCTTTTAAAAATTCAGTATGCAGTGAAGAGTATTTAAGCCAATTTGTAGCAATACCTGAATTACTTTCATCTTCTCCTGGGAGTCTTAAATTATTACTTTGTTCAGATAAAAAATCAGATAAAGCATGGCTTTTTTGTAAATCAGGATTAACAAAAGCCACCCAAAAGTGATCATCAATCACATTAAGTGCAACTTGTCCACGGCAAACCGGCCCTTTTATAAAACCTTGAATAATAAATTGGGCTTCTTCCAGCATAAAACGATAACGGCTACCCACGGGTAGATCTTTAAATGTGACAAAAGGGTTAGACGCTACTTCTGGCTCATACGATGGCAACGTTGTTACGGAATAGTTTGGCTTTATAAATAGCTCTTTTATCCAGTTCATTCGTTGTTCATTTAAACGATAGGGCATGTGAGTTTTTGCAACGATGCTTGCTGAATTGCGCATTAAGCGGTAATAAAAATTATCCACTTCTGGCTTGTCATAAGGGCGACGAGTTTTTAAGGGAATAATAGGAAGCCCTGGTGGTGTGGTTGAACGAATTAATTTGAAATAATATTCAGGTGTTTCACTTGGTTCCTTACCTTCAAATAACGGCGTGTCATCAAAATATAAATTGGCAAGATAAGTGTGTTCATAAATATAGCGGCTGGCTAATTTATGTTTATTAGATTCTTGATTAAGAAATGCCTCCCATTGCTCTACCTGTTGCTGTATCGCTTGAGTCACAGGAATGGGGTTGCTCATTATGGCGCCTTTGGCGATCCATTTTTCAATGGTGTCAAATTCCTTTTGATCTAATCCTGGTAACGCATAAGGCATGCCCCAAAGCGGGTTAGTTTCAACAAATGCTTGGTATTCTTTTGGGGTGGGGCAAACTTGTGGTCGATCTAAGCCTAAAGCAAATGATTTATCGAGAATAACTTGATCAGGTAGAGGGTGATTTTGTTTTTGCTGAATGGCTTGAAACAATAAACTGTTTTTTAGATTAACATGGCTTGATTGTGTTTGTTCATTGATAACGGGAAAAAAACCTCTTTCTCGCCACTGATCTGAATTGTGGGCGTCGATATTAAGGCGGCTAGGTTCACTGGCTAAAATTCGAGTGCCGTTATACACCTGCTCTTTGCTTGCTCCACGCATCATGCCTTGAGGGGATGACATTTTAAGCTGACAGGGGGCATCATAACAGCCATGGCAAACCACACAACGTTGCTCAATAATGGGTTCTACATTATTACGATAATGCTTAGCTTGGGTAAGGTTGGCATCAACACGTCGCTCGGTCATGGTGGCTTGACCGTATTGTTCGATGAGTTGAGACTGGTACAGACCGACGCTGGCACAGCCAACCAGTAGAAAAGGGATCCAAAAGAACTTAAACATAGGGAGACTTCAAATTAGTAAGTGCTTAAGTTTAACGATTTGTACTTATATGCTCAAACAAGATTACCTTCGATGAGGCTTAGTCGGGGTATTGGTCACGGATTTTTAGTATTTCATTGATGCTGTCATTTAATATATCGACTAACTTAGGGTCAAACTGTTTGCCTTTTTGCGCATTAATTTCTTCAAGTATTTTTTCCAGCGGCCAAGCATCTTTATAGTATCGAATACTGCCAAGGGCATCGAAAACATCGGCTAATGCTGTGATGCGCCCTGCGATGTGAATGTCTTCACCTTTTAGTTTGTTTGGATAGCCTGTGCCGTCCCAGCGTTCATGATGTTGACCCGCTATGATACAGCCCATTTTTATCACTTCATTGTCACTGCTATTGAGTAGGTCGGCTCCTAATTGAGCATGGGATTGCATTATCTCCCATTCTTGTGCATCTAATTTCCCTGGTTTTTTTAAGATCCTATCAGGAATGGCAATCTTGCCTACGTCATGAAGCGGGCTTGCGAGTTTTATTAATTCGGCCTCTTGAGTGTTTAGGCCGTATTTAATAGCAAAGAAATATGAGTACAAAGCAACTCGACGAACATGGGAGCCAGTTTCTTTAGAGCGTTGTTCTACGGCTTCACCTAACATGTAAGCCAGCTCTTTTTGTGTTTCTAGAATCTCATCACGCAACAGTAAGCTTTCATAAGTCACGGCCACATTGCTGGCATAAATGTCGAGTAATTGCTTGTCCATGTCGTCTAATTCACGCTCCATGGACACATATAAAAGGTTTTCACTGCCTAGGCTGGTGGAGAAGTAACCTGTGTAGGTGTCACCATTTACGTGTGATTGTTTTTGATTTAACGCGTATTCAAATGCTTTACGAACGCACTGGGGTAATTCGCTTTTATTTTGAGTTTCGTATTCGGCCATATTGCCACTGACCGCGAGCACTCGGTAATCGCTGCTAGTATCAATGTCCTCGTTTAAGCTGGTGCAATAAAAAATCGCACCGTCGATGTTAAGTAAATTACAAATTTGTTTTAACACGGCTGATGCAAAGGTTTTTAAAGAGCTTGCTTCGAAAATTTCGGTTGACGCTAATATCACTTGCTCTAATGATCTGCGATGAAAGTCAATGACACAAATATCACGGTATGAGCGTAATGATGCATACATGAGCGTTAACAGTTTATTACTGGTCAGTTCGGTTTTGTCTTTATAGTCATCGATATCATAATTGGTGATGACGTCTTCTTCGGGAGCTTGGCCTGGCTGACCTGTGCGTAATACAAGTCTGGTATAATTATTTTGTAAATCATCGCGAATACTACGAACTAGCTTTAGACCTGCGTCATCGCTCTCCATGACAACATCGATAATTGCTAAAGCGATATCACTTCGGCTGGCCATAATTTCACGGCCTTGTTCGCCACTGTAAGCACTGATTAGATTAAGTTTACGGTTATCAAAAGCAAACTCCCTAAGCACCATTTGAGTGACCTGATGGACACTGGGCTCATCGTCGACTAATAGAATATTCCACGGTTCTAACTCATAGGTTTCAACGTTGTCGTTGGTTTCATCAGCAAAGATAAAATCGTCCATAGTATGCCTAGGCTGTCATGATCTTCATTTAGTATAGATATAAAACGGATACCTGCTGAATCTTTGTAAGAGTATAGAAATCGTATAGCTTAGTTTATATTGTTATATCAGACGGTTGGAACTGAGTGTGACATGAGGTTGTTTTTAGGGTTGAAAGGGAAAGGCCTTGCCTCTGCTGAACTGGATGAGGTTTGCAGTGCTGTCACACAGCTACAGCCCCACCAGCCGCAAGATCGTCATATGACACTTGGGTTTATTGGAGAGTGCTCAGCCGCTCAAGCCAACGAATTCATTCATGCAATGGATTTGTTTATGCTGGATGCAAGTTTAAGTGAGGTTTGTTGGTGTGCCTCATCAATTGATATGTTCCCTCAACACAAACCAAAAGCATGGGCGTTAACTGGTGCCATGACAGATAGTTTGAGGGATTTGATAACAAAACTCAGTGGTGCCCACATGATCGGCGATTACATAGATATAACTCGCTTTATACCCCATGTTTCTTTGGTCTATGCAAATCATGATGTGGAGATTAAAACAGTATTTCAGTCAGACATTCTTTTGAATGAACTCGTTTTGTACCGCTCATTGAGTCAAGCAGAACGAAGAGCCATTGAGAACAATCTACCTTGGGCAAAGCTAAGGTATGAACAGATGATGGTTTGGAATTTACAGGGTAAGACTGGGCTGCCTTAGCAGCCACCAGTTTAAGTCTATTCGGAATCTTTACGTAACGGCAGTGTAGCGGCTTTACGGGCCCCAAATACCACCATGGTTTTGCCTTTCACACCAACCAGGCCTTGATCTTCTAAGGCTTTCAATACTCGGCCTACCATTTCACGGGAGCAGCCCACAATACGGCCGATTTCTTGGCGTGTGATTTTGATTTGCATGCCGTCTGGATGTGTCATTGCATCAGGTTCTTGGCTTAGATCAAGCAAGGTACGTGCAACACGACCGGTGACATCTAAGAACGCCAAATCGCCAACTTTACGGGTGGTTTTACGCAGGCGTGTGGCCATTTGTTCGCCGATAAAGTACAAAATACGAGGATCTTGATTGCTGATTTCGCGGAATTTGCTGTAGCTAATTTCAGCCACTTCACACTCGATCTTAGCTTTGATCCAAGCAGAACGCGGGCTGACTTCATCAAATAAACCCATCTCACCGAAGAAGTCACCTTCATTCAGGTAAGCCATAATCATTTCACGACCATCATCGTCTTCAATGATAACCGTAACCGACCCTTTCATTATGTAGAACAAGGAGTCGCTTTTATCGCCAGCATAGATAATGGTGCTGCGAGCGGGATATCGACGACGGTGACATTGAGACAAAAAATAATCTAAATGCTTGTGTCGATCTGCCCTTAACCCTTTATTCATCATGAGACTTAAACCATCAAACCTTGATTACATTATTATTTATAGCAGTAAAGCTGGGCAATTATGCACTTAATACACCAAATAGGTGAATACTTCCGTACCATAAAGTGCTAATAACTTGCAGCAATCTGCAATTTTGGGAACTGTGTCCTACTTGGTCTGAGTACAAAGTAGTTCTCCCAAACGTTGTTTCGACTTCAGCCAATGCCTAAGCATATGTTAATCTTGCTTTTTTTTATAGGGTAAACAGTTTATGAAAGCACGTATTAAGTGGGTACAAGACGTTATGTTCTTGGGTGAGTCCGGTAGTGGCCATAGCGTCGTAATGGACGGCCCTGAAGACCATGGTGGACGCAACATGGGGGTTCGCCCAATGGAAATGCTGCTGATGGGGTTAGGTGGTTGCACCAGCTTTGATGTGATGAGTATTTTAAAAAAATCCCGTCAAGACGTAGTGGACTGTGTAGCTGAGCTGGATGCTGAGCGTGCTGACGCGGTACCAAGTGTGTTTACCAAGATACATGTTCACTTCAAGGTGACGGGGCGTAACCTTAAAGATGCACAGGTGAAGCGAGCGGTAGCCCTGTCCGCAGAAAAATACTGCTCGGCCAGTATAATGCTTGAGCAAGGTGGCGTTGAAATTACTCACGACTATGAAATTGTCGAACTAGCTCAAGCGTAATACGATTTACCTTAAAGAGAGTTATGGTGCACACAAAAATGCGACCGATTGGTCGCATTTTTTGTATTAGCTTGTTTTAAGTCTTTTTGTGTTTTGACGAGAGCTAAAAGCGATAGGTGGTTTTTGTCATCACTTTAGACATGTGTGTCATGCCAGCTTGAAACCAAGATGGAAAGACCGCGCCACCGGCATCCAGTGCACTGGTGGCGTGTTTTTGTTCATCTTCTAACATGACACTTAAAATGGCGCGGCTGCGTTCATCGCTTTCAGGCAGAATCTCTAAATGTTCAACTAGGTGCTTACAAACTTGGTTCTCAGTGGCCGCTACAAAGCCTAGGCTCCACTTATCACCAATGGCGCCGGCAAGAGCTCCAATGGAATAGGATAAACCATAGAATACTGGGTTGAGGTAGCTGGTGTGGCTATTAAGCTCATGCAGGCGTTCTTCACACCATACTAGGTGATCCACCTCTTCTTCAGCGGCTTCATTCATGGCTTCACGAATTTCGGGTAAACGAGCAGTGAGACTTTGCCCTTGATATAAGGCTTGTGCACATACCTCGCCAGTGTGATTAATGCGCATCAGGCCGGCGGCGTGTTTTTTCTCTTGGTCATTAAATTCATGGTGCTCAGCTTGCTTGGCAGGGTTTGCACGATGACTGGTGGCAGCAGTGGGTACGAGGGTTTTTAAGGCATTATCCACGTGGGAGATAAACATATCTAAAGCAGAAAGAGATCGCATAGTTAACCCCATAATTGAATGAATGGCCGTATTTTACGCAAAACCAAGTGCCAATGCATGCTCTAGGTCAGGATTGATTATGTTTATTCAGGTTGAACTGCTTCAGAATATGTTTGGTTAGAGCCTGTTTTAAACTTTGTGCAGATACCGGCTTGGTTATCACCTGATCAATACCCGATTGAATCACTTCTTTTTGGGTGTTGCTGATGGACATGCCAGTCAGCATGATTTTGATGATACTTTGGTCGATATCGGGATCTTCTTGAATGCGCTTGGCCAATTGAAAGCCATCCATGATTGGCATGTCTTGATCAATCAGTACTGCATCATAAGGCGTACCTAAATTGCTTTGACTGCGCAGAAGCGCTAAGGCCTCTTTACCACTATAGGTATTTTCTGATTGCATGCCCCAGCTGTTTGCGTAGCGTTGAATAACTTTGCGTAAAGTGCTGTTGTCATCAACGATTAAGATAGATAGGCCTTGCAAAATGTGACTAGAATCTTTGATCTCAGATCGCGCATCGCTGCTTGGGTTATTGGGCAAGGTAAAGCTAAATGTACTGCCTTTGTCGGTTCGGGTTTCAACAAATAAATTCCCCCCCATTAACTCGACTACATTTTTGCAAAGGCTTAATCCAAGACCGTATTTACTTGATCCAACACTTTGAGTGTTATCAGTGTGATTACTTAAAAGTTGATTGATAAAGGTTTTATCAATACCGGTGCCGGTATCTCGTACTGAAAAACATAATGTTGAGTCATCGTTTTGTAAACCGATGCGCAGTTCTATTTCCCCATGTTCGGTATGTCGCATGGCATTTTCTAATAAATTATCTAACAGGTTTTCTAAGCGATGTTCGTCACAAGTAATGAATCTCGGGAGAACCTCTTCCATATTTAAAACCAGTTCTAAACCTTTTTGATTGGCACTATATTGGAACTTGCTTAGACAGTTTTGGGCTAAGTTACACAGCTCAATAGTATTCTTTTCAAATTGAATTCGACCGGATTGGATTTTTGAAAAATCACTGATGCGGTTCACCATACGCAACATATCATGGCCAGAAAAAATAATGGTGTCGACGTAATCCCGTTGATTTGCACTTAATGGGGTTTCATTTAATAGCTCCGACATACCTAAAACACCGTTCATAGGTGTGCGTAACTCATGACTTAAGTTATCTAAAAACTGACTTTGTATGCCCACTTGTCGGGATTGCTTACGTTTGATTTGGCGTTGGAAGTAGGGGGTAATCATACTTAAACTTGCAAATAATGCGCATAAAGATAATGCATAAACATGCCAAATACCTTCAGGTGCAAACACCATTTCAGGGTTTAAGATATAGGCGCATTGCCATAAGGTTGAAAATAATAAAATACCATTGGCAACGGATAAATTAATGCTGACGTATTTTAGTTTACTCGCAACTCGCAAAGACGGAATAAGCGCACATAGCAAAATAATTAAATAAGGAAGATTAGTAATAATGAGTGTCGTCAATATCATAGTTAAAATAGTAACGGCACTGCGATTACTTTTTAGTAAAACTCGGTATTTTTCAGTGGTAAAGCTGGATAAAAAGACACCGCAGGCCATTAACCAAGGGCTTAATCGTGACAGGTCAAAAAACCATTGTGGCCACTCGTATAAATGGGTATGCGATACACCATAACAAAAGCTTACGAATGCCAGGTAGATTGTAAGATAGTGTCGAATATGATTATGAAATCGAATGGCAACCACATGCAAAAAAATAATAAATACCATCAGGGCGACAAGCGCACCAAGCACTTGCTGTAAAGCAGTAAAATTAGTTGCATATTCGCTTAAATCTTGAAGTTTAGGTTCTAAGCGACTGGTTTGAATAGGCTTGATTCTGAAGTAAAGCCACTGTTCGGAATTAGGTGCAATATTTAAAATGATGGCGGTGTTGCTGCTAAGTTGTTGCTCATTTTTAACGCTGCTAATTCTTAACCATTGATCATCTTTTTGCTCATAGGCACCGTTAATATTGATGCTGCTACTACTTAAGCTTAATGCCAGCGGTAACGTTTTATTTAGTGGGTTAATAATATAGAAACGTAACCAATAAGTTTGCTGTGCTTCTATGACGGCTTTATCGGTTAAAGGTTTAAATCGGGATTCTTGTTTGATCAGCAGTTGAGCCAAGCTTAACGTATCGTAATCTGCTTTTAGCCACTGCATATTTTCAGCTAATTCAACTTCTATAGGGCCATCGGCCAGGATGATGCTATTGGCACGTCCATGACCCAGGCTGCTTAAAAGGCACAATGAAATAATTAGGATACGTGCAATCAATATGGTCATGGTAATAATTGAAGACTGTTTGTTGGCAATAAGTGCAAGCCATTATAGAGAAAAGCCGTAGAAAAGCTAAAGGCAGGAGAATTTTAAAACACAAAAGAAAACCCCAGCTAAGCTGGGGTTATTCATTTTATTTTGCTTGTTCGCGTGCAATGGCGCGGTAAGCGATGTCGTTACGATAGAAGCTACCGTTCCAACTGATGGTTTTGGTTAGAGTGTAAGCGCGTTGCTGTGCTTCAGTCACCGTATTGCCCAGTGCGGTTGCACACAATACGCGGCCACCGTTAGTAGCAACTTCGCCTTTATCGTTTAACTTAGTACCGGCATGGAAAACTTTTTCGCCAGCGGTTTCGCTTTGCGGTAAGCCAGAGATCACATCGCCTTTGTTGTAGGCTTCAGGATAACCACCGGCTGCTAACACAACACCAATGGCTGCACGTGGATCCCATTGCGCTGTTTTGCCTGCAAGGCCGTTGTCTTCAAATGCGGCTAAGCAAAGTTCAACTAGGTCAGATTGCATACGTAACATGATTGGCTGGGTTTCTGGGTCACCAAAGCGACAGTTATATTCAATTACTTTTGGTGTGCCGGCTTCGTCGATCATAAGGCCTGCATACAAGAAGCCCGTGTAGTCATTGCCTTCTTTGGCCATGCCTTCAACGGTGGGTACAATCACTTCTTTCATGATGCGATCGTGAATTTCTTGTGTCACAACCGGGGCTGGCGAGTATGCACCCATACCACCTGTGTTAGGGCCAGTATCACCATCACCAACACGTTTGTGGTCTTGGCTGGTGGCCATTGGTAAAATGTTTTTACCGTCTACCATCACAATAAAGCTGGCTTCTTCGCCTGCTAAAAATTCTTCGATTACAACGCGACAGCCAGCATCGCCAAACGCGTTACCAGACAGCATGTCATTTACTGCATCTTTGGCTTGCTCAACTGTTTCAGCAACAATCACGCCTTTACCAGCGGCAAGGCCGTCTGCTTTCACCACGATAGGCGCACCGATTTTATCGATGTAAGCCAGAGCCGGTGCAACCTCGGTGAAGTTTTGGTAAAACGCGGTTGGAATATCATGGCGAGCTAAAAAGTCTTTAGTGAACGCTTTAGAGCCTTCAAGTTGCGCCGCACCTTTTGATGGGCCGAAGGCTTTTAGACCTTTTTCTGCAAAGAAGTTAACCACACCTTCAACTAACGGAGCTTCAGGACCAACAATGGTCAGTTCACAGTTATTGTCTTGTGCAAATGCAGCGAGTTTTTCAAACTCTAAAACATCAATGGCGACATTTTTTACTTTGTTTTCGATGGCGCTACCAGCATTACCTGGTGCGACAAAAACAGTTTCAACGTTTGGGTTTTGTGCGGCTTTCCATGCTAGAGCATGTTCACGACCGCCAGAGCCAATTACCAATACATTCATAATATGTGAGATGTGAGATGTGAGATGAGAGACGAGAGCCGTCAGTCAACTTTACTCACGTTATTCCTTTAGATTAAATGATTAAATAAAAAATGAAGAAAGAGATGCCAGTAAAGCGTCTAACATCTCTCGTCTCACATCTAACGCTAGTGTCTAAAGTGACGCATACCCGTAAACACCATGGCCATACCTGCTTCGTCAGCAGCGGCAATGACTTCTTCATCACGAATCGAACCACCCGGTTGAATCACTGCGGCGATACCGGCTTTTGCAGCGTTATCAATACCATCACGGAATGGGAAGAAAGCATCACTAGCCATAACCGAGCCTTTTACTTCAAGGCCAGCGTGCTCTGCTTTAATGGCGGCAATACGCGCTGAGTTTACGCGGCTCATTTGGCCTGCGCCCACACCAATGGTTTGACGATTGTTGGCGTAAACAATGGCGTTTGATTTAACAAACTTAGCCACTTTCCAAGCGAAGATTAAATCGTGCATTTCTTTTTCAGTTGGCTGGCGTTTGGTTACAACCGTTAGGTCTTCGGCTTTGATCATGCCGTTGTCGCGCTCTTGTACTAACAAACCGCCGTTAACACGTTTGTAGTCAAATGCATTAGCACGCTCAGCTGGCCACTCGCCTGTTTCTAAAACACGCACGTTTTTCTTAGCGGCAAGTACCAGTTTGGCATCAGCACTTACTGATGGCGCGATGATCACTTCTACAAATTGACGCTCAGCAATCGACGCTGCTGTGTCGCCATCTAGTTCGCGGTTAAACGCGATGATGCCGCCAAATGCAGATTCAGTATCGGTAGCAAATGCAAGGTCGTACGCTTCTTGAATGCCGTTTTCACTCACCGCTACACCACATGGGTTTGCGTGTTTTACGATCACACAAGCCGGTTTAACAAAAGACTTCACACATTCAAGAGCTGCATCGGTATCGGCTACGTTGTTGAATGAAAGCTCTTTGCCCTGCACTTGTGTGGCGGTGGCAATAGATGCTTCTTGTGGGTTGGCTTCCACATAGAAAGCTGCGTTTTGATGAGGGTTTTCACCGTAACGCATGTCTTGTGCTTTGATAAATTGTGAATTAAAGGTGCGCGGGAACTGACCTTTATTCTCTGTGCTTAAAACCTCAGCACTTTGATCAATACGACCAAGGTAGTTAGCGATCATGCCGTCATATGCGGCAGTGTGTTCAAACGCTTTAAGCGCAAGATCAAAACGCAGTTTCGGGCTTAAACCATTTTGTGAATCTAATTCAGCTAATACCGCTTGGTAATCAGAGGCGTTTACCACGATGCCAACGTAAGCATTGTTTTTGGCTGCTGAGCGAACCATGGTTGGGCCACCGATGTCGATGTTTTCGATCGCATCTTCAAGGGTACAATCTGGGTTAGCTGTAGTGGCTTCGAACGGGTATAAGTTAACCACAACTAAATCGATAGGGTTGATACCGTGTTCGGCCATGATGGCGTCATCTTGACCACGACGACCTAGTACACCACCATGAATTTTCGGGTGTAACGTTTTTACACGGCCGTCCATCATTTCAGCAAAACCTGTGTAGTCAGAAACTTCCACAGCGTTAATGCCTTTTTCACAAAGTAATTTATAGGTGCCGCCAGTTGATAAAATTTCTACATTTTTATCAGCCAGTGCTTGAGCGAATTCTACGATGCCAGTTTTATCAGAAACACTAATAAGGGCGCGACGAACGGGAGTAGTGGTCATAGTTGATTAGTCGGTCAGTTTTTAAAGTCTACAAAAAATAAACGCTGCAAAGGCAGCGTTCGTTTCTAAACAGTTTCGGTTATAGCATACCGAATTGCTTTAATTTTTTACGCAGGGTTCCGCGATTCAAACCAAGCAATACAGCGGCTTTGGTTTGATTGTCTTTGGTATAGCGCATCACTACTTCTAATAGTGGTGCTTCTACTTCTGACAATACCATTTCGTAAACATCGCTAACTGGCTGACCGTCTAATTGTGCGAAGTAGCTTTCTAAGGCTTTTTCAACACTGTCACGCAAAGTTTGTGTGTTTTCAGCTGGTAGTTGTGTGTTGTTGCTGGTTTCCATAGGGTTATTTACCACAGGTGCTTCATGGGTACTCATGCCGCTTTTTCCTTCCCCAAAAGTTGATCGAAAAATGTGTTTATTAATTCTATTTGTTCTTCCTGGCTTTCAAGTTGATTGAATCGACGACGTACATCGCGACTATCATCTTGTGCCTGGAGATACCAACCCACGTGTTTACGTGCGATTCGTACACCTAGGTATGTGCCGTAAAATTCATATAACCCCTGCATGTGATTGTGCAGGATGGTTTTGATTTCCAGTATCCCTGGTGGAGCTAAATGCTGGCCGGTTTTCAAAAAGTGATCGATCTCTCGAAAAATCCAAGGGCGTCCTTGAGCCGCGCGGCCCAACATAACGCCATCGGCTTTCGTAAAATCAAGCACTGCTTTAGCTTGCTCTGGAGAGGTTATGTCTCCGTTGGCTAAAACAGGAATGGATACCATTTGCTTAATGCGCTTAATGGTGTCGTATTCCACTTGTCCTTTATAGCCACAGCTGCGTGTTCGACCATGAATGGCCAGTGCACGAATACCGGTCTGCTCGGCTAGCAATGCAAGATCGGGGGCATTTTTGTGCTCAGGTGCCCAACCGGTTCGCATTTTTAATGTTACTGGGACATCTACTGCCTCAACCACAGCTTGTAATATGTCCTTCACGAGAGGCTCGTCTTTCATCAATGCACTACCAGCGGCTTTGTTGCACACTTTTTTGGCAGGGCATCCCATATTGATGTCGACAATTTGAGCACCGTGTAACACTGCCATTTTGGCCGCATTGGCCATCATGTCAGGGTCGCCACCGGCAATTTGTACCGATATGGGCTCAATTTCTCCCGTATGATCTAAGCGTGTTTTGGATTTACGGCTGTTCCATAAATTCACATCGCTTGTGATCATTTCGCTTACAACCAAACCTGCTCCCAGTTCACGACATAGCTGCCGAAACGGTCGGTCGGTAACGCCAGCCATAGGGGCTAGCACCACTGGCGATTCGATTTGGTAAGGGCCAATTTGAAACATGGGTGATAGTTGGTTGTTTTTTGCTCGTTTAAGGGCGGCTATCATACTCGTAAACTCACAGCGGTTAAAGCCTTGACAGGACATGTTTTGAGCAAATTATTGATTAAATTTTCCACAGAAATTGAGACAAAATTGTCAAGAGCTAACATGTGTATTTTGACATTTTTTTAAGGCCATAAGCACAATCTTTCACTGGATTCAGTCTCGCATCCAGTGTATGCAGAGGGTACAATTCGCGCCCTTAATTTTCTGTTATCCACGGATGAAGCAATTTGACGCTCAAGATTGAAACCCCAAAAGGGTCCGCTTAATCTTTATTGGCAGCTTAGGGCAGATAACAAAACCACATATTGGTTTTCCTACGTCTATTTATCACGAGTATTATTATGACGATTAAATCCCCATGGGCATTACTGCCTATGCTTTTGTTTATGGCGTTATTTATTGGTAGTGGCCTTTATTACCAGTCGATCGGCGCTGAATTTGCGTTTTATAAAATATCGGCGCCTGTTGCCATTCTGCCGGCCATTATTCTTGCGTTACTTTTGGCCAAAGGCTCCATCAATCAACGAGTTGAGCGTTTTATCCAAGGCTGTGCTAACCCTACGATTGTCACTATGTTGCTGATATTTTTATTAGCGGGTGGTTTTGCCAGTGTAGCCAAAGCCATTGGTGGTGTGGATGCGGTTGTAAATTTGAGTCTTAATGCGATTCCCCCTTCCTTTGTTCTGCCTGGGTTGTTCATTATGACTGCGTTTATGGCTACGGCTATGGGTACTTCCATGGGCTCTATAGCTGCGGTGGCACCCATTGCAGTGGGCATCGCTGAGGCTTCGGATTTGTCTTTGGTATTCACTGTGGGCGCCGTGATGGGCGGTGCTATGTTTGGTGATAACTTATCCATTATTTCTGATACCACCATTGCAGCCACGCGAACTCAAGGTTGTAACATGCGTGATAAGTTCAGAATGAATTTTAAGATTGCGATTCCGGCCGCTTTGCTCACAGTTATCTGGTTATATATTCAAGGTGATGCGGCAAGCGTTACGGTTGACCCTGATGTGTCAGCGATCAAAATGCTGCCTTATTTATTGGTATTGGTATTAGCCGTTTCAGGCATGAATGTATTAGTTGTATTACTAACAGGGATTGTTACGGCTGGTTTGATCGGGTTATGGCAAGTGCCAGATTACAGTGTCGCAGTGTGGTCAGCCGATATTTATAAAGGCTACAGCAACATGCAGGAGATTCTAATTCTGTCTCTCTTTATTGGTGGTCTTGGTGCCATGATGAAAGTAGGCGGCGGTCTTGATTGGTTGGCTGAAAAACTAGATCGACTTACCCGTGAACAAGCAGAGCCTAAAGCTCATCGTCGTATGGGTGAGTTGAGCATTGCAGGGGCGGTTGCATTGGTAAATACCTGTACGGCTAATAATACGGTGGCCATTTTAATAGCGGGTAGTTTGGCAAAAGATATTGCCGGTCGTTATGGGGTTAACTCAAAACGCAGCGCCAGCATTATGGATATTAGCTCATGCGTTATTCAAGGCATTTTGCCTTATGGTGCGCAGATGTTATTGGCCGCAAGTTTGTCAGGTTTGTCGCCTTTAGCATTGGTTAGTGCTGTTGTGTACTGCTGGTTTTTAGGTTTAGTGATGATTGGCTCTATTATTCTAGGGCGCCCAAGTGGGCAGCCTGAAGCGGTTTAACTGTCTATATAGAAGGAAAAATGGCCCTTATAGGGCCATTTTTTTTGCTTGTTTTTAGCTGGGTGTTAAGGGGCGACAAAACGAACTTGGTAATTATTGGCTTTAGGGCCTGGATCTTGAATCTCAAGGGCGATATGGATAGGAGTATCCGTTGGCATCATGGTGAGCCCTGATGCTTCGCCAGCTAGATATTCTCGAGGTAAGAATAGGCGGTGAGCCATGACTTTGTTGTTCTTATCCGTAAAAGTCAGTTCCAGTTTAGGGAATGCTTGTTCATATGATGCGTGATTCATGAACAATACATCGACCGACAGAGCATCTTTAAACTTAGGATGGGAGCTGACTTGCGGGCTGGCGGTTGTGCGAATTTGGCTCACATCATAACTGGATGGTAAGCGGCAATTTAGGTGTTCGCAGGCCATGGCGTAATACGGGCGGTATTGCGTCATTCGTGCCCACTGGTCGAAATTAAAATAAGCCAGCTGTATAAAAAGCGCTAATACTAAAAGTGTACAGCCGCTGGCGAGCAACCAAAATTTTCGGCGGCTGACTTTGTTTGGCAGGCTTAAGTCTAGCGGATCAACTTCAATGTAAGAAAAAGCAGGAGCCGAAGAGGCGGGTTTTAAAATCTTCTTTTGCTCTTCTTTTACGTCATCGTCTTCTTGATCATTAAGTAAGGATTCAGCCCAAGTTTCATCATCGGTCGTACTGGTTGACTCAACTTTATCGATTAGCCTATCGCTTTCGGTAATAAATGGGTCGGCATGATCGTGCGTATTTAACGATAAGAAGTCTTCATTTAGGTCATTAACCACAGGCGCTTTACGACCGTAATCATCATCGATAAGAGCGTTATCGTCGATGCCGTTTTCATCGTCGATGAGACCATTATCATCATCAATTAGAAAATTATCATCTTTACTAGGCTGACTGATATCAAACTCATCTTCAAGCGCAGGCTTGCTTGAAAATTTAGCTTTGACTACAGGTGCCTCAAGAGGTTTAGCATCGTTGCCAAACATATCTTCAGTGCGATCATCTTGAATAATAGGTTCGGGCTTTTTGCTTTGTTGGAAATGATCCGTTGCGCGAAATACATGCAAACACGCACCACAGCGCACAGCCCCTTTAGCCACTTGAAGCTGGGCAGGGCTGACACGAAAC
>JAGDZK010000033.1:0-13361 GCA_049115935.1 Bermanella sp.
CTTGGAAACGTCGACCTACACCTTGGAATTTTTCTAATGCACGCACAATTGCATCATCAGCAATGCCTTCATCTGTAGCAACGGCAATAGCAGATAATGCATTCAAAACATTGTGTCGCCCTGGCATACGCAACTTGATAGTTAAATCATCATGACCAGCAGGACGTTTTGCCGTAAACGTGGTAAATATGCCTTCTTGTGTAATATCTTTCGCATAGAAATCAGCACTTTCATCAATACCATAAGTCAGTACTGGGCGATTCACTTCGGGCAAAATACTTCTTACGGTTTCATCATCTACACATAAAACAGCAAGACCGTAAAAAGGTAAATTATGCAGAAAATCTACAAAGGTTTTTTTCAACTGATTAAAGTCACCACCATAGGTGTCCATGTGATCAGCTTCAATGTTGGTCACAATTGAAACCATTGGTTGCAAATGTAAGAAAGAGGCATCCGACTCATCTGCCTCAGCCACTAAGTAACGACTTGCGCCCAACTGTGCATTGGTACCGGCACTGGTTAAGCGACCACCAATAACAAACGTTGGATCTTTTTCACCTTCGGCTAATATTGATGCAACTAAACTGGTTGTTGTGGTTTTACCATGGGTACCCGCGATGGCAATACCATGACGATAACGCATTAGTTCAGCCAACATTTCAGCGCGACGTACAATAGGAATGCGGTGCTCTGTCGCATATTGAATTTCAGGATTCGCATGGTTAATGGCGGTTGATACCACCACAACATCCGCCTGCTCAACATTTTGTTTTTGATGGCCCAAGTAAATGAACGCACCCAGTGATTGCAAGCGATCGGTCACTGGAGATTGGCGTAAATCTGAACCACTGATTTCATAGCCTTGGTTTAATAAAACTTCTGCAATGCCACACATACCCACACCGCCAATACCGATAAAGTGGATGCGACGAATACGACGCATCTCTGGTATTTCCCAACGCTGTACTACTTTATTTTTATCAGACATTGATGGCCTCAATACAATACTTCGCAACTATCTTAGCCGAATCAGGTTTCGCTAATGATCTTGCTGCTTTTGACATTTCGATTAATAACTCACGGTTCTCACGTAAGTGATTCAATTCTTCTAACAAATTTTGTGCATTTAACTCAGACTGAGGCTTTAACTTTGCAGCCCCAGCATTGACTAAAAATTGTCCGTTAGCGGTTTGGTGGTCATCCACCGCAAATGGAAACGGTATCAAGATAGATGCAACACCAGCTGCCATCATTTCACTGACGGTTAGCGCGCCAGATCGGCAAACCACAACATCCGCCCACTCATAGGCCTTTGCCATATCGGCGATAAAGTCGCTCACCTTTACATTTGTCACACCAGCTGCTTGATAACCCGCTGTTACCGCTTCATAGTTACGCTTACCCGTTTGATGCCAAACGTGAATATTATTTCCTGCTAAGGCCGCCGCTTCTACCATCACGTTATTAATGGCTACCGCACCTAAACTGCCGCCAACAACTAAAACATTTAACCCATCAGTGTGATTGGCTAGGCGAGCCTCAGGTTCTAACAACGTGGCAATAGACTGCCTAACTGGATTGCCCACACTTTTGGCATTTTTCTTTGCGATGAAAGTACCCTCAAATGCTTGCAATAAATATGTTGCCATACCACTTAGTATTGAGTTGGTCATTCCTGCAATGGCATTTTGCTCATGTATCACTAACGGCACCCGCAACAAATACGCCATTAACCCGCCAGGGCCAGATGCAAAACCGCCCATACCCAAAGCCATAACGGGCTTCACTTGGCGATACACTTTAAAGGTCTGCCATAACGCTCGCATAATCTGTAATGGTGCCAATAACGTTTTCAACAAACCATTACCACGTAAACCCGTTACCGATATACGATGCAAGGTGTAACCGGCATCTGGTACCAAATCATTTTCAATACCTTTTATACTGCCTAACCAATGAACGTGGTAACCTTTTGTCTTTAATTCTTTTGCAACACTAAGTGCTGGAATAACATGCCCGCCTGTGCCGCCTGCCATAATCATCACGTTATTTTTTTCCATGTAAACTCTCCATTTCGTGATGAACTCTTAACAACAAGCCAAGGGCAATAAAACAGGCAATTAAGCTCGAGCCGCCATAACTAACAAATGGCAAGGTTAAACCTTTAGTTGGCAGCAACCCCATATTCACACCTAAATTAATAAATCCCTGAAAACCAATTAACAATCCCATGCCATATGCAACAAAAGCTGAAAAATATTGCTGGCTTTCATAGGCTTTGCGACCTAATTTCATGGCTTTAATAAAAATATAAACAAACAAACTAATGATCAAAGCAGCGCCTAACAAACCGGTCTCTTCTGACCAAATAGCAAATACAAAATCGGTATGAGCTTCTGGCAAATAAAATAACTTCTGAATACTATTGCCTAAACCCACACCAGAGAATTCGCCTCTGCCAAATGCAATTAAACTTTGTGTCAATTGATAGCCACTGCCGTATACATTCTCTTGTGTCCATGGCTCCCAGTATCCGGTCAGGCGCTTTAATCGATAAGGCTGGGATAACAAAATAAGAACCGAGGCTCCCAACACAACCACAGCCGTTAAAATAAACTGGCTTGCCTTTACACCACCTAAAAAAAGTAATGCTAAACTTGCCAGCATCAACACGACTACTGCGCCGAAATCTGGCTCCAACAGCAACAATACCGCTAACAGTGCCAGCACTAACAAAGGTTTAATAAAGCCAGACCACTTTGATTGCACTTCGTCACGACGTCTTTCTAGGTAACTTGCCATGTACAACACAGTGGCTAACTTAGCAAATTCACTGGGCTGTACATTCATAAAGCCCAATGAAACCCAACGCATGCTACCGTTTACTTCACGACCTATGCCCGGAATCACTACCACTAATAAACTTATTAGTGATAACAGAATTAATACTCCGCTTATTTTTCGAATCCATTCAAGTGGAATAAAGGTTACAAAAAATGCCGTCACCGCCCCCAGCATTAAATAAATACCGTGACGAATACTAATATATAAGTTGTTATCAAATTGGCGCTGCGCCCAATCCATACTGGCCGAGGTCACCATTAACCAGCCAATAGAGGCTAAAACAATCACTGCCCACAACAAGTTACGATCTAGAATTATGGACTGCTTAAAGTCAAACTTTTGCCACACTGGCGTTGTTTTAATGGTGCGAGTGGCTGATGTCATAGCGCCCCCACCAGTTTCACAAAGCTCTCACCTCTGTGCTCAAAGCTTTTAAACATGTCAAAACTTGCACATGCAGGTGATAACAAAACCGCATCACCATTTTTAGATGCCGCACACGCTTTTTTAAACGCATCGTTAAAATCAGCTGCAATCATAATTTCAGCCTTTCCTGTCAATGCATTTTCAATAGCGTGTTTGTCTTGGCCGTATAACACTAGGGTATCGACAAATTTAGCAACGGGTTCTTGTAAAAAGCTAAAATCGGCATCTTTACCAACACCGCCAGCCATTAAAATCAAATGACCTTTAATATCTGGACCCAAACCTTCAAGTGCTGCCAATGTAGCGCCAACATTGGTGCCTTTAGAGTCGTTATAAAATTCTACACCGCCATGTTGCCCGACCCATTGGCAACGATGCTCTAAACCTGGAAAGCTCTGCAAGGTTTTCAACATACTGGGCATACTAATCCCAGCTTTCTCACCTAATGCTAATGCGGCTAATGCATTACTACGATTATGACTGCCTTTGATTTTTAACAAATCACAGTCCAACAAAAGTTCATTACCTTTTGCTAAAAATAACCGCTCATTACTTGCAACAATGCCAAACTCATTATCTTTAGGTGTGTTCAAAGTAAAACCAACAACTTGCTCTGGTTGACTTAATTGAGGAGCCGATAGCGGATCATCTAAATTTACGACACCCCATTTACAACCATTAAAGATCACATGTTTAGATAAATAATAATCTTTATAGCTATCGTAACGATCTAAATGATCAGGACTAATATTAAGAACCGTTGCGGCTAATGGATTTAAATTAGGCGTAGCATCAAGTTGAAAGCTACTCAATTCCATTACATATAAATCAACATCATCTTCAATCAAGTCTAATGCTGGCGTCCCTAGATTACCGCCAATAGCCGTGTTTAAACCAGCTTCTTGCGCCATTAAACCCACTAAACTAGTCACGGTACTTTTTGCATTAGAGCCAGTAATAGCAATCACAGGTGCTTCTGCATAATCTGCAAACACCTGAATATCACTAATGACTTTAATATTTTGATCAATCGCTGCTTTTATTTCAGCAGTGGCCAATGGTAAACCAGGGCTTACCACCACTTGTTCAGCTGTTAATAATGTTTCTTGATTTAGACCGCCAAGATGCAACGTAACTTGTGGGAAATTTTGTTTAATTTGATCAGCAAACGGTGGTTCGTCACGGGTATCCATTGCCACCACATCAAAATTACGCGCAGCAAAAAAGGCAACAACCGAATAACCGGTTTTGCCTAAACCTACAACGACAACAGGCTTTGCTTTCAAATTCATTTAATTACGTTCCAATATTATCTTATTTTTAATGTAGCCATGCCGATCAACACTAAAAACAGGGTGATGATCCAAAAACGTACAATAACGCGAGGCTCTGGCCAGCCTTTTAATTCAAAGTGGTGATGCAGTGGTGCCATCCTAAAAATGCGTTTGCCAGTCATTTTAAATGAAGCCACCTGCAAAATAACGCTGACGGTTTCTGCTACAAAAATACCACCCATAATAAACAGCAGTATTTCTTGGCGTACAATCACCGCCAACACGCCCAACGCTGCACCCAGTGCTAAAGAACCCACATCACCCATAAAAACTTGAGCTGGGTAAGTGTTAAACCACAAAAAGCCAATACCAGCACCCACCAAGGCACCACAAAAAATAGTCACTTCACCCGTGCCATCTAGGTAGGGTAAAAATAAATACTCTGCAAAGTTAACGTTACCCACTAAGTAAGCACACGCCCCCAGTGCACCACCCACCATAACTGTTGGTAAAATCGCTAAGCCGTCTAAGCCGTCTGTTAAGTTAACGGCATTCGATGTCCCCACGATCACAAAGTAGGTTAAAACGATATAAAACAAACCTAAATCAATCGCAATATCTTTGAAGAAAGGCACGATTAAAGTGGTTTCAGCAGAGGACGCAGCCGTCATATAAAGAAAAATACCCGCCGCTAACGCAATAATACTTTGCCAAAACATTTTCCAGCGGGCAGGTAACCCTCGTGAATTTTTTTGAACAACTTTTCGGTAGTCATCAACAAAGCCAACTAAACCTGTTGCCAAAGTAACTAACAATACAACCCATACATAATGATTCTCTAAATCACCCCATAATAAGGTACTGATGGATATGGCTAATAAAATTAGCGTACCACCCATGGTCGGCGTGCCCGCTTTACTTAAATGGGACTTAGGGCCGTCATCACGTACAGACTGACCTATTTGCTTTTCTTGTAACTTGCGGATCACATAAGGGCCAAAACACAATGCAATTAGCAGCGCCGTAAGGGTGGCGAATATTGCGCGGAATGTTAAGTAATTCACCACAGCAAAGCCGGTGTGATACTGTTGTAAAAATTCCCCTAACCAAAGTAGCATGATGGGTATCCTCTAATTATTCTTAGTATCTTTTATAATTTCACTTACAACGCGGTCCATATGAGCACTGCGCGAACCTTTTACTAAAACAGTCACATTTTCTTTTAACTTTTGTTTTAAGAAGCGAACTAAATTGTCATGACTTGCAAACCAGTGAGCATTATCACCGAACGCATCTGCGGCTTTACGGCTAAATTCACCAAGCGCAAAAAACTCATCAATGTTTGCTTCACGAGCATAGGCACCCATTTCAGCATGCGCTAATTGAGTCTCTACACCTAGTTCAGCCATATCGCCTAAAACAAAAATGGTATGACCTTTTCGACTACTCAGAACATCCATCGCGGCTCTTACCGAAGCTGGATTCGCGTTATAGCTATCATCAATCACCACACTATCGTTTAAACCCGCTTTTTCAATTAAGCGGCCTTCTACACCTTCAAACGCTTGTAAGCCTGTGACTATGTTCGACAAACCCATTTTCAGACCATGACAAGCAGCTGCCGATGCGAGTGCATTAAATACATTGTGCTGCCCCATAACTTTCAAGTGAACTTGAGCCACTTCATCATCAATATGCAAATTAAAATTACAGCACCCAGTTTCATTAATATTTATGTCGCTGGCTCTTACTGTGGCGTTTTCATTTTCACCAAAGCTGATCACTTGTCGCTCACCTGCACGGGCTTTCCAGGTATCAAAATGGGGGCTGTCTGCGTTTAATACCGCAATACCATCATCACCCAGTGCATCTATAATTTCGCCTTTGGTACGCACAATGGTTTCTAAACTCCCAAAACCCTCTAAGTGTGCGTTGCCTGCATTGGTTAAAATAGAGACGGTAGGTTTAACCAATTGCGAGCTATAAGCAATTTCACCTTCCGCACTGGCACCCAATTCAACTACGGCATAATCATAAGTATGATTTAGACGCAATAAAGTTAACGGTGCGCCTATGTGATTATTTAAATTACCGCGGGTCACCAATACTTCGTTTTGCTGGCGCAGTAATGTTGCCATCATGCCTTTCACTGTGGTTTTACCACTGCTTCCAGTAATGGCCACCACATCACGATTAAACTTTTGACGATTATAAAGGGCTAGCCTGCCTAAAGCTTGAGTTGTATCGGCTACTTGAAGGTACGGGGCTTCAATTTGCATCTCTTTACTGATCAAAGCCGCGCAAGCGCCTTTATCGATCGCTTGCTTAACATATTCATGACCATCTAAGCGGTTACCAACTAAAGCCACATACAAATCGCCCGGTTGTAAAGTGCGTGTATCAATACTTACAAATTGAAACGGCACATTTGCGCCGCGATGCTTGGCTTGTAGAAATTCGGCCACTTCTGCTAATCGTACCGACCCAATCATGCTTGATTCCCCAATAGTGCTTTTGTGGCTTCGTCTACATCGCTAAAGTAACGACGCTGCCCATTTGTTTCTTGATAATCTTCATGACCCTTGCCCGCAATAATGACGATATCATCAGTGCTTGCACTCATAATTGCTTGGTGAATAGCAGTAGCTCGATCCACCTCTATTTCATACTCACCACTTTGGCCGTGCACCATTTGCTGGCAAATTAGAGCGGGGTCTTCGCTGCGTGGATTATCGCTGGTAATAACGGCTTTATCTGCAAATTGCAGCGCAATTTTACCCATTAACGGGCGCTTGCCTTGATCACGATCACCACCACAACCCACAACCAAAGTAATACTGCCTTGCGTATGAGCTCTTGTGGCCGCCAGTATTTGCTCTAAAGCATCAGGGGTATGGGCGTAATCCACCAAAACTAACGGCTGCTCTGCTTTAACTTTCACCTGTTGCATACGACCAGGCACTGGAGCAATTGCCACACATGCGCTGGCAATTCTTTCTAAACTGTAACCTTGTTGCAAACAGACCAAGATAGCGGCTGCGACATTTTCAACATTAAACCGACCAAATAAAGGCAAGCTAATTAATTGTGTCTGCTGCTGCCATGTAAACTCAACGTCCATACCTTGGGCATGCATTTGTGTGATTTCAAAACGTAAATCGGCGTTCACACCCTGTCCATAAAAAACAGTATTAACCGCACAGTTCGCTACTAATTTTTTTGAAAATAAATCATCGCTATTAAGCACCGCAAATTTAAGCTCTGGACGCTTAAACAATAATGCTTTGGCCTCACCATAAGCATCCATAGAGCCATGGTAATCTAAATGATCACGGCTTAAATTTGAAAAAACAGCGCCATCAAATCTCACACCAGCTAAACGATTTTGCTCAAGGCCATGACTGGATACCTCCATGGCAACAGTCTGATAATCTTTTGATAATTCATGCAGTACATGATGCAATTTTTCTAAAGGTAAAGTAGTCATACCTGATGGTTTTAAATCATCCCACTGACCATAACCTACCGTCCCCATAACCGCACAAGACTTGTTGAGAGCTGTTAATAATTGTGCCAAATAAAAACTAATAGAGGACTTACCATTGGTACCCGTAATACCAATCACATTCATGTTGAGTTGTGACTGATATAAGCAATGCGCCAGCACATCACCCGCCACACTCATGATATCTTTCACACCAACACATGGCGTCGTTAAATGAGCGCACTCACCACAGGTGCCTTCACTAGCAATAATGACAGCGGCACCTTTTTTGATAGCTTGCTCTACATATTGCAACTCATTGGCAGCCACAGATGGCAAAGCAAAAAACGCATCACCCTGTGAAACATCGCGACTATCGAAACAAATATTCTGTATTTCAAGATCGAACAAACCCTGAGGAAGTAAACTCACCCAGGGTTTCAAGTTAACTAGCGGCTGATTAAAAGTAATCATTCTAATCGCCCCGCTATGGATTTATCCTCAAACACAGTGGGCATCACATTCATTAACCGTAAACTTGATTGCGTCACCCTAGAAAAAATAGGGGCTGCCACTTCACCACCATAATACTCTCGCCCATTGGGTTCATCGATCACAACAATCGTGACAATTCTTGGATCATCCGCTGGCGCAATACCGGCAAACAAAGATAAATATCGCTCATCTTCATAACCGTTTTCACCTACTTTATGTACTGTGCCGGTTTTACCGGCCACCGGATAACCTTCCACGTACGCTCGTCGAGCGGTTCCTTTTGGACCCACCACACTTTGCAGCATCTGCACCACATCATTGGCGACTTTTTCTGGCATGACCCGCTTGCCTTTTTCTGGGTTTCTGCGAACCAAGGTCAACGGTTGTTTAACGCCACCATTTGCTAAAACTTGATAAGCTTGAGCGAGCTGTAAAGGGGTGACCGCCAAACCATAACCATAAGAAAGCGTTGCACTTTGTAAACGACTCCACTTGCTACCTTCAACCGCAACTTTACCACCATGTTCACCAGGTAAACCTAGACCCACTGGCTTACCTAAACCAAGCTGCTGATAAAAACCCCAAAGGTTTTCACCACCTAACTTAAATGACAATTTACTAACCGCCACGTTACTGGATTTAGTTAACACACCTGTCACATCTAACTCACCATAATCACGGTGATCACGAATGGTTTTACTGCCCACACGCAAATAACCTGGGTGTGTATTAATGATACTATCTTTATTAATGTCACCCGCCATCAACGCAGCGGCCACAGTAAATGGTTTAACGGTTGAACCTGGCTCAAAAATATCAGTAACACTGCGATTTCGAACGCTGGCTGCTTTTAATTCTGCGCGATTATTCGGGTTAAATGCAGGCTGATTCACTAACGCTAAAATTTCACCGCTTTTAACATCCACCATCATTAACGAACCCGCTTTTGCACCATGCTGTTGAACCGATGCTTTTAGTTCACGGTAAGCTTGATACTGTAAACGTAAATCAATGCTGAGCATTAATTCACTACCAGGCTCAGCGACTTTCATAACCCCTAAGTCTTTTACTAATCGACCTAGACGATCTTTTACCACTCGACCCTTACCTGGCTGCCCTTGCAGCCAAGCATCATAAGCCAACTCAACACCTTCAATTCCGTGCTCATCAATATTAGTAAAGCCAACCACATGGCTAGCTACCTCAGCCGCTGGGTAGTAACGTTTAAATTCTTGCTGAATACCAATACCAGACAACTTAAGCTCACTAATGGCTTTTGCCATGGCTGGATTCATATGACGTTCTAAATAAATAAATTCTTTGCTACGATTGTGCTTAATGCGAGCATTTAGCTGTGCTGCACTCATATTTAACAGCGGCGCTAACGCAGAAATATCAATATTATCTTTCAAGATTTGCTTGGGGTTAGCCCAAATACTTTTAACCGGGGTACTGACGGCTAACGGCTCATTATTACGATCAACAATCATGCCGCGATAAGCGTCAATATTATGCTCACGCACTGTTCGCTTAGTGCCTTCAACCTGCAAAAAATCTGTTTCAAATACTTGCAGCTGGGCTAGACGCACAAACAAAGCGACAAACAATAGCAGGCCTGCGCCCAGCACCGTGTAGTGGCGCCAGCGATTGCTGCTTTGTTCATATTTGTTTTTACTTGTAGCCATTAAAGGAGGTTGCTCTTATTTATTTTTCAAAAATTCATGAATTTCGATTACCCGAGTATTTAACTTATCAGGAAATTGCATATCTAGTTTTTGCCTTGCGATCACTTCAACACGACTAGGTGCTGCAAGCGTGCTGTATTCCAACATCAAACGGCCATATTCTTCTTGTAAGTCGGCATACTCACTGCCCATGTCCTGCCATTGATGTGCTAACTGCCTATTTGCATAGCTGGTATAAACAACGGCTACTGCACTCACCATTAATATTAAAAAAAACCATTTTGCGTTTATGTTTTTCACAATAAAAACTTACAATTGCTTTTCAGCAACACGCATGACTGCACTGCGTGAACGAATATTGGCACTTACTTCTTCTTTACTTGGTTTAATCGCCTTACCAATATGCTTAAGCACGATCGGATAGTCGCTGGCCATAATTGGAATATCCGGCGGTAGCTGCGGGCCTTTTTCTTTATCACGAATAAAGCGTTTAACCATGCGATCTTCTAAAGAATGAAAGCTAATCACCACAAGGCGACCATGCTTGGCCAATAAATCTGTCGCTGTACTTAAACCAGACGTTAAATCCCCAAGCTCATCATTTAAAAAGATGCGAATAGCCTGAAAACTTTTGGTTGCTGGATGCTTACCTTTTTCCCATTTAGGGTGGGCATCTTTAATCACTTGCGCTAAATCTAAGGTGCGTTCAAACGGCTCTTGTGTGCGGCGCATGACAATGGCTTTTGCTAGACGACGGCTATAGCGCTCCTCGCCAAACTCATACAGCACATTCGCAATTTCTTCTTCCTTGGCCGTGGCAACCCACTGTGCCGCGGTTAAACCGGATTCGGTATTCATGCGCATATCAAGCGGGCCATCATTCATGAAGCTAAAGCCACGCTCTGCTTCATCCAATTGCGGACTGCTCACTCCTAAATCCATTAAAATACCAGCAACTGGGCGACCTTCACCGTTTTGTGCAAGCCACGATGCCATTTGCGCAAACGAGCCATGACAAATTGAAAAACGACTGTCTTCTTTAGCTAACTCATTGGCAGTGGCAATGGCACGTGGATCTTTATCGATACCAATTAAACGGCCATTTTCAGATAGCTTTTCTAATATCAAACGGCTATGACCACCACGGCCAAAGGTGCAGTCAATGTACAAGCCATCTTCATCTTGAACTAATGCATCCACGGCTTCGTGCAGCAGCACGGTTATATGTTCACTCATAGGGATAAATTCATTAACTCTTCTGGCAACTGGGTATCACCTTTCATTTCTTCAAGGTAACGTTCACGGCGTTCGGCCCAGTGGGCTTCATCCCACAATTCAAATTTATTCCCCTGCCCCATCATCACCATCTTTTTTTCAAGACCCGCATACTCTCGCAAGGGCCCTGGTAACAACAAACGACCATTGGCATCCATATCGATATCGGTAGCATGTCCAATGATGAGTCGCTGAATGCGACGTGCGGCAGGATTAAAACTCGGTAATGCTTCAATTTTGGCTTGAATGGGTTCCCATTCATTTAGCGGATAAACCAGTAAACACTTCTCTTCGGTATCAATGGTAACAACTAAGGCCCCATCGTTGCTCTCATGCAACAATTGACGGTAGCGGGCGGGCACGGCCATCCGGCCTTTGGTATCGAGATTGATATTGTGCACGCCACGAAACATAATTTATTTCACCTGCTACCCAGAAAACTCCACATTTACCCACAAAACAACACTTTTGCACACTATAGAAACAGAACTAAGGTATTGCAAGGTACGATGTCGTGTTTTGCGCATTTAGGCCCATTAAGACCGCCTATTTATAAGGCTTAGAGGAAAGTTGTCTAAAAAGAAGGCTTAGTAATAACCGGACAAAAGAATCACTAACTTACAGAAAGGGGATATAGATGTGTTGGCACTTACTAACATAAAGCGGCATCATACAAAAAACCCATTACTATTTAAGCAATGGGTTCGATACAAATGACCACCTACTGACTTAAATGTTCAGATGGCACTGTATTAATCAAGCACTACCAGTCAATCGTTACCGATGATGACTCTCCATCTTCATCAACTTTAACGTAATCTAACGTACCCGTTGTTTTTGTACCATTAAAGTCCCACTGGGCATCAATGCTGATTGTACTGTCATCTTTGATATCCTCGTACTCAAGGGAGCCCGTACATGATGAGGATTCAGTGGCAACCCAATTGGTTTTCGACGAAGTCCAGCGCACGGTTTCAAAACCTTGCGCCGTTCGAGTAGCCTCCCTTTTACCAGCGCTTACACCATTTTCAAAAAGCTGGAATGTTATGTTTCCTAAATCACCAATTACACCAGAGAGCTCAAGGGATTTTTGTAAGCTTGAGCTGGCATCTTCTCGATTTGAAACCGTTGTCGTATATTGGCTATTTGAACCGAAGGTCGTTTCAACTTTAAAACCACCATTTTCTGCGTAATCAATTTCCCAATTACACTGATTCTCAGCATACAATTCATCCGAGCAGGCATATATAGCATTTAAAGACGAAAATGCATCCGTCAAACTAGGCGCCAAAAAGCCCGTTAGCGCAAATGCTGCAATGACTTTTTCCTCTTCTGGGATACTATCCAAATCAACATCAGAGGCTGCAGCCGTTAAGCTTTCGATTAATAACCACTCAGCAGATGCATCAATACCCTGTGAAGGCGTTAATACAATTTCGCCATCATTCCCTTTCTTGGACTTACAAACTTGATGAGTTTCATTAAATGAAACACCTCCATCTGATAAATCATTACCAGTAGGCGAGTCACTGCTTGTCTCCCCGCCACCACACGCCACCAGTAGACATGTTGAAAGTAGTGTTGCGATCCCTTGCTTCATAAAATACCTCTCTAGTAAAAAATAATCGGCTATTTTTACCCATCTATACTCAGGGCTCTACTACTCCCGTACCAATATGTGCACCATTACTCAAATTAAAGCCAGCGAGTGAGTTAGCACAAAACAAACTAAACGCGCATAAAAAAACCCGCTGCCAAAACTGGCAACGGGTTTCAATAAAGAGAGATTTGTCTATAAGCCGGGTTCTGTGACTTGCGAACAAGTTGCAACCATTCATCTAGGCCTTGGATCGCTCCAAGGCTCAAGCGACCTAC